>NZ_JBIWKP010000001.1:0-466568 GCF_044765725.1 Streptomyces sp. NPDC102406
GGGGGACCCTGTGGGAGAGTAGGACGCCGCCGAACTAATTTTGATAAACAGAGAACCCCCGTCCGGGGATACCGGGCGGGGGTTTTCTGCGTTTACGGCACCTGCGAACAAGACGGCCGTAAGGTTCACAGTGGACTATGAGATGGTGTTCGATCCGGCGAGGCGGTCCGCCTAGTCGCGCCTAGTGGTACGGGCGTGCCGAGCGGGCCGTTCGCAGAGCCTGGGCCCACCAGTCGAGTTGGTCGAGCAGGACCTTGGCGGCCTCGGTTGCGCCCTGCGGTCCGTCCTCGGTGAAATGGTCGGCGGTGACACGGTGGAAACTGACGCCGTCGCGGACTGTGACGGCATGCAGCTCGGCGAAGACCAGGCGCAGTTGCTCCACCGCGCGGAGGCCGCCGCCAAGACCTCCGTACGACACGAAGCCCACCGGCTTGGCCTGCCATTCCGTGCGGTGCAGATCGATGAAGTGCTTCAGGTGCGCCGGGAAGCTGTGGTTGTACTCAGGGGTGACGATCACGTAGGCGTCGGCGGCGTCCACGCGGGCGGCCAGCTCCGCCTGCTCGGGAGTGTGGACGTGGTCCCAGCCCGGGTGGTTGTCGGGGAGGCTCAGGTCGGTCAGGTCGATGACGTCGAAGTGGGTGCCGGGGGCGTGCGTGCGGGCCTGTTCGGTGAACCAGGCGCCCACCGTCGGAGCGAGGCGGCCGTCCCGGGTGGAGCCGATGACGATCGCTACGCGGAGCGGGGCGTGGGTGCCGATGCCGGTGCCCGTGACGGTGTTCGTGTCGGTGTCCGTGTCGGTGTGGGGCATGGTGGGGTCCTTGTCTGGAGGGGGGCGGATGGTGTGCGGGCCACTCTGCGGGTGAGCAGGGAGTGGGTGAGGGCCGCCAAGGCTGTCAGCAGGCCCGTCACTGTCCAGAGGGTCATGCGCCACGCCGCCGTGAACTCCTCCGCATGGCCACCCGCGCCTGCTGTCACCCGGGCCGCCAGCGAGCTGGAACCGACCCGCGACTCGACCGAGGCGAGCAGCAGTGCGCCGAAGACTGTCAGCGTGACGGCGCCGGTGCCGCCGCGGACCGTGTTGAGGAAGCCCGACGCCATGCCGACCTCGGACGGGGCGACCATCGACATGGCCTGCGCGTCGATGATGCCGAGGGACAGGCCCTGACCGGTGCCGATGGTGAGCAGCGGGCCCGCGAGCGCGGCGACGGACACACCGGGGTGCAGGGTGGTGAGCCAGGCGTTGCCCGCGGCGATCAGGAGCAGGGACAGGACCAGGAGGCGGCGGGCCGGTGTGCCGCGGTTGACCAGGCGGGCGCCGAGCGGGGGCAGGGCGAGGATCGGCACCGTCATCAGCAGGAGCGTCAGCCCTGCCGCGCGGGCCGTGGTGCCGTTGACGCCCTGGAGGTAGGTGGGCAGGAAGGTGAGGACGCCGGTGGTGCCCGCGCCGAGGCCGAAGGACCCGACCGCCCAGCCGAGGAACGCCGGGTTGCGGGCCAGGGCCAGATCGAGGACGGGGCGTCCGGTGCCGGAGCGGGTGAGGCGCTGCTCGATCCGGACGAAGGCGATGAGCAGGGCGAGGGCGGTGAGGGCCGGCAGCAGCGTCTTTGGCGCAGTCCAGCCGGACTTGGAGCCCTGGGTGACGGTGAAGAGGGCGAGAGCGAGGCCCGCGATGAACGTGGCCGCGCCCCCCTTGTCCACGCGGGGCCGCGTCTCGGCGCGGGACTCGGCCATCAGACGGGTTCCGGCGAGGATGACCAGGCCGACAGCGACGTAGGACAGGAAGGTGGCGCGCCAGCCGAGCGCGTCGACGAGCCAGCCGGAGAACGTCGGGCCGAACGCGAGTCCCAGCCCTGCCGTGGTGCCCAGCGAGGCGAAGACGCGGGTGCGGGCGGCGCCGGTGAAGGTCGCGGCGAGCAGGGAACCGCCCGCGGCCATCACACCCGCGGCGCCGACGCCGGCGAGGACGCGGGCCGCGTCCAGGAGCAGGATGTGCCGGACGAGGGCGGAGGCCAGGGTCGCGGCCGTGTAGAGCGCGGCGCCGGCGCTGAGGATGCGGCGGCGGCCGTAGAGGTCGCCTAGCGAGCCCGCGACCAGCATGAAGGAGGACGCGGCGAGGAAGTAGCCGACGACGACCCACTGGAGTGCCGCGCCGCTCGCGCCGAGGTCCGCGCCGATGCGCGGGAGGGCCACTGTGGTGCCGGACATGGCCATGGGCAGTGTCAGCATGCCGAGCAGGACGACGGACAGCGTGACGGCCGGGCGGCGACCGCGGGAGGCGGGGACCGCCGAAGCCTGGGGTTCGGTTGCCATGGCAGTAAAGTACAACCGTCGTTGTAATAAGTGCAACGGTCGTTGTACCTAGGTCTCCGTGCCTAGGCTGGGCGGGCGGTGACGGACGGGGACGAAGGAGACGAAGAGCGGGATGGCGGATCAGGACGGGCGCGGCGCTCGCAAGGGCACGGCCGAGAAGCGGGAGGCGCTGCTTCGTGGGGCGCGTACGGTGTTCGGGCGCGAGGGGTACACGCGCGCGGGCATCGACGAGATCGCGGCGGAGGCCGGTGTCTCGACCCGTACGCTCTACAACCACTTCGGCGGCAAGAAGAACCTGTTCCGCGAAGTACTGCTGGACAGTGCGGCGAGCGTCACCGCGGCCCATGTCGCCCTGATCGAGCGGCACTTGGGCAAGGTCACGGACATCGAGCAGGACATCGCCGCCCTCGCGCACGAATGGCTGGGGCGGCGCGGCGAGCACGCGCCGCACATGCTGCTCGTGCGGCAGATCATCTCGGAGGGCCCGCATCTTCCGGCCGACGTCGTCGAGGAGTGGCAGCGGATCGGGCCGCGCGCGGTGACGGAGGCGGTGCGCGAACGGTTCGTGGAGCTGGGCCGGCAGGGGCTGTTGGCGGTCGACGAGTCCAATGCGCTGGAGGCCGCGCGGTATTTCACCCTGCTGACCGCGGGTTCGGTCACCGTGGACACGTTTTTCGGGGTCGTGCCGATGCCCCCGGAGGAAGTCGGGGCCCGGGTGGACAGCGGAGTGCGCGTCTTCCTTCGGCTGTACGCCCCCTGACCGGGGCGGGCTGCTCGTGCCTCAGCCCTGGGTGGCCGGGAGGTCGGCGTCGGGCCAGCGGCTGCGGCCCTGCTCACGGGAGCGGAGCAGGGCCAGGGTCAGCAGGCCCCGGTCCGCTCCGGTGGCCAGCAGCTCCGGGAGCTGCGGGAGCGGGGCCACTGCCGCGACGTCGTCCAGGACGAGCGTCATTGGTGGGTCGAGCCGACCGGCGGTTGACCGTTCGGCCATCCGGCGGCCGTGCTCGACCACGCTTGAGACGAGGGCCGTCAGCAGGGGCATCGCGCCCGGGTTCGCCTTGGGGTCCTCGATGGCTTCACCCACCACATAAAGCGTGCCCCCTTCGTCCACGAAAGAATCCAGGGTGAGCGAATCGGTTCGATTTGGGGTGCAGGCTTCCCGGATGTGGATGGAGGACAGCGCGGAGAGGGCGCGGGCCGTCAACTCCTGCGCGATGTCCCGGCGTTCGGGGTGCGAGGTGAGAGCCGCCTCCAGTTCGCCGGCCGCGCCCGCGGCTGCCTTGGGGCTGGTGCGCAGTACGCGTACGGCGTCCTGGATCTGGTTGCCCTGGGCCCAGCGGTGGACGTGCCGGAACGGTTTGCCGTCGACTGCCGCCGCGTGGAGGTAGCTGCGCAGCAGCGTTTCGGCGGTCTCGGCCACCGCGGAGTCCAGTTTCGCCGTCGGTCTCGTCGGGGCGAGGAGCGCTGCCGCCCGGCTGGTGGCCGTCGCTCTGTCCTCGCAGCCCGTGGCGGGGTTCCAGTGCATACGGGCCGGGGTGTCGCACCGGTGGGTCGGGTCGTACAGGAGGACCGGGCCGAGTTTCGCCCGGGCGTCCTTGGTCTCCTCCCAGACCCTGGGGGCCGAGGTGACGACGAGGGCGGGGCCCTCGGCGTCGTGGATCGCCTGGACGGCCAGGGGGTGCCGATCGGTGGGAGGACCGAGGAGGAGCGGGCCTCTCGCACTGCGTGGGCCGGGGACGGGGGTGGGGGCGGCGACCGCGACCGGGGGCGTCGGTTCGGGCGCGGCGGACGGGGTGGGAGGGTCGGGCGGCGGCGCCGTCGCCGCACCCGTGGAGGCCGTGACCGCGGTGACCGCGGTGACCGCCGGGGTCGCCGGGGTCGGTGGCACCGGGCCCGCTGTCGTTGCCGCTGTCGATGTCGATGTCGATGTCGATGTCGTTGTCGTTGCCGATGTCACTGTCGGCTCGGGTTTCGGGGTGCGGTCCGCTCGCCGTACCGCGCGCCATCTCGCCACGGTCCCGGCCACGAAGATGGCCAGCACCACCAGGATCATCAACTGTCCGATGAGCAGGCCCCAGAAGAGCCCGTACCCGGAGAGTTCCGCCCTCGGGGTGTTCGGCCAGGCGCCCGGGATGTCGTGCGGCTTGGCGATCAGGTACCGCATGGCCAGCGGCGTATGGCCGAACGTCACATTGCTCGGCCACGCGCCCTTGGTGAACAGGCCCGCGAGGCCCGTCGCCGACCACACCATGATCGTCATGCCCAGCAGGAACGCCAGGACACCGATCAGCAGCCCGTCGGGAACACCCCGGCCGCGCTGCTCGTCGCGATAGCGCCGTTCGTCCCGCATCGTCATGCCACCGTGGACTCGGAGGTGTCGTTGAGCCGCTGCTCGACGAAGGCCGCCGCCCGTTCCTCGGCCTCCAGCTCCGCGGCGTGCAGCGCGTCCTCGGCGAGCGTGGCGTCGGAGGACTCGGTCATCGCGCGGTCGGTGAAGACCAGGGGCCGTTCCGTCTCGGTGATCAGGTGTTTGACCACCTGGACGTTGCCGTTGACGTCCCAGACCGCGATGCCGGGCGTCAGGGTGGGGATGATCTCCACGGCCCAGCGGGGGAGGCCGAGGACGCGGCCGGTGGCCCGCGCCTCGTCCGCCTTCTGGGCGTAGATCGTGCGGGTCGACGCCATCTTGAGGATCGCCGCCGCCTCCTTCGCCGCCGCCCCGTCCACCACGTCGCTCAAGTGGTGCACGACGGCCACGAAGGACAGGCCGAGGCGCCGCCCGAACTTCAGCAGGCGCTGGAACAACTGCGCCACGAAGGGCGAGTTGATGATGTGCCAGGCCTCCTCGACCAGGAAGATGCGCTTCTTGCGGTCCGGGCGGATCCAGGTGTGTTCCAGCCAGACGCCGACGATCGCCATGAGGATCGGCATCGCGATCGAGTTGCGGTCGATGTGGGAGAGGTCGAAGACGATCAGCGGGGCGTCGAGATCGATGCCGACCGTGGTCGGGCCGTCGAACATGCCCCGCAGGTCACCGTCGACAAGGCGGTCGAGGACCAGCGCGACGTCCAGGCCCCAGGCCCGTACGTCCTCTATGGCGACGTTCATCGCCTCGGCCGACTCCGGCTCGGGGTGGCGGAGCTGCTCGACGATGTCGGTCAGGACGGGCTGGCGCTCGGTGATCGTCTCGTTGACGTACGCGTGGGCCACCTTCAGCGCGAAACCGGACCGCTCGTCGAGACCGTGGCCCATGGCCACCTCGATGATGGTGCGGAGCAGCGCGAGCTGGCCGGTCGTCGTGATCGCCGGGTCGAGGGGGTTGAGGCGGATGCCCATGTCCAGGGCGGCGGTCGGGTCGAGCCGGATGGGAGTTATCCCCAGCTCCTGCGCGATGAGGTTCCATTCGCCGACCCCGTCCTCGCCCTGCGCGTCGAGGACGACGACCTGCCGGTCGCGGAACCGCAACTGCCGCATGACGTACGTCTTCTCCAGCGCGGACTTGCCGTTGCCGGACTCGCCGAGGACCAGCCAGTGCGGGGCGGGCAACTGCTGTCCGTAGAGCTGGAAGGGGTCGTAGATGTAGCCCTTGCCGGAGTACACCTCGCGGCCGATGATCACGCCGGAGTCGCCGAGGCCGGGGGCGGCGGTCGGCAGGTAGACGGCCTGGGCCTGGCCCGTCGACGTACGCACCGGCAGCCGGGACGTCTCCACCTTCCCGAACAGGAAGGAGGTGAAGGCATCCGTGAGGAGGGACAACGGATCCCGCATGTGCAGCGCCTACCTTCTGGCCTTGGGGGACACGGGATTACCGTCGGATGCCGGTGGCGAACGGCAAGGTGTTCACGAACGCCCTGTGGTGCTCCCGGTCGCACCATTCCAGCTTCAGGTACGACTTTCCGGCCGACGCCCGGATGGTCCGCTTGTCGCGGGCGAGCGCGTCCGGGTTGCGGGACGAGACGGTGATGTAGCCGACGAGGTTGACCCCCGCCGCTCCGCTGGCCAGGTCCTCGCCGCGCTGGTCGAGGCGGCCGTGGGCGGCGATGTCGCGGGGGTCGACGGTCCGGTTCATCTTGGCGGCGCGGGACGCCTCCGCCTCGTCGTTGGTCTTCTCCGTCAGCATCCGCTCGATGGCGACCTCCGTCGGCTCCAGGTCCATCGTGACGGCGACGGTCCTGATGACGTCCGGGGTGTGGACGAGGAGCGGCGCGAGGAAGTTGACGCCGACCGGCGTCATCGGCCACTCCTTCACCCAGGCCGTGGCGTGGCACCAGGGCGCGCGCGTCGACGACTCCCGCGTCTTCGCCTGGAGGTAGGTGGGCTCCATCGCGTCGAGCTCGGCCGGCCAGGCGTTGCGCTTCGTCATTGCCTGGATGTGGTCGATGGGGTGGTCCGGGTCGTACATGGAGTGGATCAGGGAGGCGAGCCGTCCCTGGCCCAGCGGCTGCCGTACGCGGATGTCGGCTTCCTGGAGCCGCGAGCAGATGTCGGTCAGCTCGCGCGCCATGACGACGGCGAGACCCGCGTCCCGGTCGATCTTCTTTCCGGCCTTGGGGCGGGTGGCACGCGCCATCGCGTTGGCCTCGGCGGCCAGCTCGCGGGTGAAGTGCATGCAGGCCACGAGGTAGGCGCGGTGCTGCTCACTGCTGGTCGACACCATGGACTGGAGCTGGTCGTACGACTCCTGGAGCCAGCCCGGGGCGCGGTCGTCGCCGCGTACGGCCACGTCCTTGGCGTGCGCGTCCGGGTCGGCGGGCAGGGTGCGGGCGAGCATCTGGAGGCGGGTGACGAACCCGTCGCCGTTGGCCACGTGCTTCAGCAGGGTGCCGAACCGGTCGACCAGCGCCTCCTGGTCCTCGGAGTCGCGCAGCCCGACGCCGGGGCCCTCGATCTCGATGGCCGCGGTCACGGTGCGCCGGTCCGCGTGCAGCAGGACGGCGATCTCGTCCGGGCCGAACGGCGCGGCCAGCCACGTGAGGCGCCCGATCCCCGGCGGCGGCCCGACCTCGACCTCACGCCCGTCGAGCCGGACCCCGGCCTCCATCGCCCGCGAGCGATAGGTGGTGCCGCGCTTGAGGGAGCGCTTGTAACTCCGGTTGATCTCGAACCACTTGTAGAAGGTGCGGTGCTTGTACGGGACGTAGACCGCGGCGAGCGCGATGAGCGGGAAACCCATCAGCAGCACGATCCGCAGGGACAGGACGGGGACGAGCAGCCCGCACATCATGCCGAGGAACGCCCCGCCGATGATCAGGGCGATCTCGCCGGACTCGCGGTTCCTGCCGACGATCGCGTTCGGCCGGGCCCGGCCGATCAGATATGTACGGCGGGGCGTGACCGGGGGGGACACATGGGACTGGGTCGTCAACGCCCTGCACCTCCTTGCGGATTGCCATTGCTGGTGGGACCTGAATTGCCTCCCCCGCCGCCGCGGTTACCGGCGTGGGGGGTGTTCGTGGGGCTCGTACGCGGCGGCGGAGCGGCGGAGGGGACAGCTCCGCCGCCACCGGCCGGACGTGTGCTGTGCGCGGCGACACCGCCGGACAGCGGGTTGCCGGGGCGGGCCTGGGCCGACCCGCCCTGGCTGCCGCCGCCGCTGTCCGAACGGGCACTGTGGGTCTTGATGCCCTGCGAGACGAGCGAGGCGGGTGAGGTGAACGCGGCGGCGGCCTTGCCCTCGGCGCCCTGCATGATGCGGTTCTTGCGGACGTTGGCCATCTCGTCGCCGAAGCCCGGGACGAAGCGGTAGATCATGGAGCTAGCGAAGATGGCGAGCAGCACGATGGCGAGGCCGGAGACGATGGCGGCCAGCGAGTCGGGGCCTTCGTCGCTGCTCGACAGCGCGCCCGCCAGGCCTAGCACGATCACGATGACCGGCTTGACGAGAATGATGGCGACCATGATCCCGACCCAGCGGCGGACATGGCCCCACAGGTTCTTGTCGACGAGCCCCGAGTACACGACGACGCCGAGCAGAGCGCCCACGTACAGCAGCACGGCGCGCAGATACAGCTCCAGGTAGAGCACGCCGGCCGCGACGATGGACACCAGCGACACGACGATCAGCATGATCGGGCCGCCGCCGATGTCGTTGCCCTGTTTCAGGGCCTCGGAGAACGTGCCGAAGAACGTCTCCGTCTGGTTCCCCGTCGCCTTCGCCAGGACGTCGGTGACGCCGTCGGTGGCGGACACGACGGTGTACAGGATGAGGGGCGTGAACGCCGAGGCGAGGACGGTCAGCCACAGAAACCCGACCGCCTCCGAGATCGCCGTGCCCAGCGGCACGCCGCGCACGGCCCGCTTCGCGACGGCCATCAGCCACAGGAGGAGGGTGAGGACGGCTGACGCGGCGAAGACGACGGCGTACTGCTGGAGGAACTTCGGGTTGGTGAAATCGACGTCGGCGGTCTCACGGACGGCTTCGCTGAGCTTGTCGACGGTCCACGAGGCGGCCTCGGCACATCCCTTGGCCAGGCTGGCGAGGGGGTCCAGGGGGTTGGTGGTGTCCGGGGGCATGTCGCCGCCAGAGGTCCCACCGGTGCCGCCGCCGTTGTCGTCGCGGGTGCAGTACTTCTTGGCAGGGCCCGCAATGAGACTGCACGGGTCGTCCTCGGGCGCCGCGAAGGCACGGGCGGACAGGAGGAACGCCGCCGTCTGTACGGCACTGAAAGCGGCGACGAACTTGAGGGCGCGGCGTGGGCTATCGGGCATAGGTGAACCCTCCGAAGTCCTTGACCGCGTCGCCGATCTCGTCGGAGCCGGAAATGGGGTTGTCACCATTGACCGGTGTGGGACCGGTCTTTTGGCTCGTTTTGAGGATCTTCCAGTCGCCGTCGCTCCACTGCAGTTGCAGGGTCACCGTGAACCAACTGCTCGTCACCGGGTTCTTGGAAGAAGCGCCGGTCAGGCCGAACAGACCATTGCACCAGACCTCGACGGTGGACCGGTTGCTGGTGTACCCGGTGACCTTGGTGCCGGCGGGCAAAGTGCGGTTCACGAACGTGGTGCCCGCTGGGGCACGCCCGTCCGCATCGAGACCGACAGACTTGAGGAACGAAGTTGAGTAGTCGGCGTCGAAACCGGCCTGGAGGCGGTCGCGGGCACTGGGATCGGACAACTGCTGGACGATCTTGCGGCGCTCATCCGCGCGGAACATCCCGTCCCCGCCCAACTGCACCGCATAATTCGCCGCAGCCGACTGCACCCCCTGCTCGTCATGGGCGAACCCCGAACTCACCGGCTTCGTGCCGGTCGGGGCCGTCGGGGAGGCTTTCGGGTTGGCGCCGGAGTTGCCGGAGCCGCCGGAGGCAGGGTCGTCGCCGCCCCGGTTGGCGAAGGCGATCGCCGCGACGAGGAGCACCACGACGCCGACGACCATGACCACGGAGCGGGACGGCGACCGGCCAGATCTGCGCGGGCCCCCGTAGCCGTCGCCACCCTCGGGGAGCCGGGTCCGGGTCTGGCCGGAACCGCCGTAGAGGTCGTCGTCATGCCGGTCGTCGAGACTCATCGTGCGCACGTCCCCTCAACCTTGTGCCGAACCGCCGTATACGACGGTAGCCGTGCTGGTTCCCGCGCGGGCGCGGAGTGGTGACTCGACATCAGGGAGACGCAACCTCAGCCGGTGGGCACGACGGGACGGGTGGTGTGGGGTGTCCGGGGGAGTGGGGGAGTGGGGGAGTGGGGGAGATGGTTGTGCCCTAGACGGCCATGCCGTACACGATCGTGAAGAGGGTGCCCAGGGATCCGATGATGAAGACCCCGGTGAGGCCCGCGATGATCAGGCCCTTGCCTTGTTCGGCGCTGAAGGTGTCGCGCAGTGCCGTCGCCCCGATTCGTTGCTTGGCCGCGCCCCAGATCGCGATGCCGAGGCAGAGCAGGATGGCCACCGCCATCACCACCTCGATCATTACGCGTGCCTCGTTGCCCAGGCTCCCGAACGGGCCCCAGTCGGGGGCGATCCCGCCGATGATGGTCGTGATGTCGCCTTTTTCGGCTGCCAGCAGCATGTGTAACTCACCGCCCCATGTGGGTAGTTCTGTCGCCCCCGCCGCAGCGCAGAGGTCAGGCCCATTCTGGACCAGATCGGCGCCGATGCCTGCACACTTGGCGCCATTCGTTGGCCGAGTTCCTACGCTCCCGCATGTGACGGGCCGTCTCGCGAGGCGGTTCCGTATACGCGGGAATGTATGGTCACTCTGTGTATCACGCCTGGTCACGCCGGGCAATGACGGTCCGCGGTGTCCGCCGTCGGGCTCCGGTCGGGGGTGGCTCGGTGAAGTGCCGGTCAGGCGGACGGACCGGTTCTATGCTGTGGAGCGGTGGACTCCCGTGCGGCGAGAGGCGGTTGACGGTGCGTAAGGCCTGGATCGTCGCGGGATCGGCTGTCGCCGGGGGGACGGGGTTCGTAACTCTTCTGGTCCTCGGTACGTACATGGCGGCCGGAAGCCTGACCAACGGGGTGGGGCAGGGGGCCGTAGGGCTGGCCAAGGGGGCGGTACCCGCCGCCTATCAGCCACTGGTGCAGAAGTGGGGCAATCTGTGTCCCGCCATCAATCCGGCGCTGCTCGCCGCGCAGCTCTACCAGGAGAGCGGGTTCAACCCGCGGGCCAAGTCGCCGGCGAAGGCGTACGGCATCGCGCAGTTCATCATCGGGACCTGGGCCGCGCACGGCGTGGACGGGGACGGGGACGGGGACCGCGACATCTGGGACCCGAACGACGCGATCCCGTCGGCGGCCTCCTACGACTGCAAGCTCGCCTCGTACGTGAAGGACGCGCCCGGGGACGCGACGAAGAACATGCTCGCCGCGTACAACGCGGGGGCGTACGCCGTCATCAAGTACAAGGGCGTGCCGCCGTACCGCGAGACGCAGAACTACGTGAAGACCATCACGACGCTGGAGCGGAGTTTCGCCCGGCCGGTGGGGCGGGTGCAGCCGTCGCAGCAGGCCGCGGCGGCGATCTACTACGCGCAGAAGAAGCTGGGGACGCCGTATCTGTGGGGTGGGAACGGGACGGCCGACCAGGGCGGGCGGTTCGACTGTTCCGGGCTGACCAAGGCCGCGTACGCGTCGGTGGGGGTCGGGCTGCCGCGCGTCGCCAACGACCAGTACAACGCGGGGCCGCACCCCAAGCGGGACGAACTGCTCCCTGGGGACCTGGTGTTCTTCTCGGACGATCTGAGCAACAGCCGCGCCATCCGGCATGTCGGGATCTACGTCGGGGGCGGATACATGATCGATGCGCCGCGGTCCGGGGCGGTCATCCGTTTCGACCCTGTCGACACGCCGGACTACTTCGGCGCGACCCGGGTCACCGAGGACGGCGCGCGGGCACTTCCGAGCGAGTCGCCCGAAGTGTGACGTGGCTTGAACTCTCCGTTAACGCCCGGTCCTGAGCTGCGGCTTTGCATCTCTCTTCGGTAACGTCTGCGTGATCATTCGGTGGAGTGTGGAACGTAGGGAGTGGGACCGTGCGTTCCTTTTGCTGAACCGGAAAAAGACCACGGGGGTGGCTGAGGACGAAGGGGCCGTTGAACCATGGCTGGACTCGAGGCGCTCGAGAGTTCCGGATCCAACCCTGACGTCTCGCTGCTCTACGACATCAACGGGCTGACGGACGACACCCCGGGCTGGCTCGACCGGGCCATGGAGTTCGTCGGCGAGTACGGGATCCTGCTCGGGCTCGTGCTGGTGGCGGTGTGGTGCTGGTGGGGCGCGCGCAAGCGAGGCGCCCTGGACGACGCCGCCTCGTCGGTGGCCGCCGTGGTGTGGGCGCCGCTCGCGGCGGGCGTCGCGGTCCTGGTGAACGTGCCGATCCGGTCCTTCGTCGAGCGGCCACGGCCCTTCAAGGACCATGACGGCCTGACCGTCCTCGTGGACGGGAAGAACGACTTCTCGTTCGTCAGTGACCACGCGACGCTGGCGATGGCCATGGGCGCCGCGCTGTTCGTCGCCAACCGCAAGCTCGGTCTGGCCGGAATCGCGCTGGCCCTGATCGAGGGGTTCTGCCGGGTGTTCATGGGCGTGCACTACCCGACCGACGTCATCGGCGGGTTCGCGCTCGGCACCGCTGTCGCGCTGCTGCTCTCGCCGCTCGCGTCGGCGCTGCTCACGCCGGTGGCCAGGGCGATCGGGCGCTCCCGTGCGGCCTGGCTGGTGTGGTCGCCCAGGGCCGCGGCACCGGCGCGGGGCGCGGTGGAGTTCCCTGAGGCGCGGGGTTCGTCGGGCTCCGCCGCCGAGCGGGACCTGGCCGCCTAGTCGTCGTACCGGTCGTACCGGTCGTACCTGTCGTTGTCGTGCCGGTCGTAGGAGCTGTCCTTCGTGGTCCGGAGCAGGGCGAGGCCCGTGGCTCCCGCGACCAGGGCCAGGGTGGCGGAGGCCGCCGCCAGGGGCCCGGCCGCGGAGTGCGGCGCGCCGTCGTCGAGGACGGCGGCCGTGGTGGCGCCCAGCGTGAGGACGGCGACGGTGGCCGCGACTATTCGGGGAGTGTTCATGGGTCCAGCGCACCCCCGCGCCGGACTCCGGGCCACCCGGGGGAGTGGCGGGTGGTCCATCCGGGCGGCTACAGCGCCTGCGGGAAGCTGAAGAAGCCCGACGGGTCGTACTGGCGCTTCACCTTCGTCAGGCGGTCGGCGGCGGCGCCGTAGTAGGCCCGCTTCCAGTCCGTCAGGGTCGGATCGGTGTAGTTCTGGTACGCGGCCCCGGAGGCGTAGGGGCGCATGGCCGTGTGGGCCTTTTTCAGCCAGTCGCGGGCGGCTGTCCCGGAGGTGCCGGCCCGCCACGACACGATGTACTGCGCGAGCATCCGCGAGCGGCGGTGGACGAACGCCGTGGCCGTCGGGTCGACCCGGTTGATCGCGCCGCCGAGCGCGGTGAGGGCGACGGAGCCCGCGCCCGCCGTCACCGTCTCCATCTGCCGGAGCAGGGCGCGCACGCCCGCGTCCGACAGCGAGCGGTCGAAGAAGTCGGAGTGCGCCGCGTACGTCTCGCGTTGCAGGGCGCCCTGCGGGGAGCGGCCGGGGGTGGCGCCCGGCAGATGGCACTGGGCGTCGGAGGAGAACGCCGAGCAGCCCGCGTAGACCTCCATCGACTCCTCGTAGGAGCGGCGCCTGAGCGAGACCGAGGCGGCCGGGCCCGGACCGCCGGGGCCGTCGGCGAGGCGGTCGACCGCGTTCTGGAGTTCGGTGTAGGTGCCGAGGGAGAAGGCGGCGACCGAGACGGTGGGGCGGCCGTTCGCCGCGTTCGCCACGTGCAGCGACGACCAGATCTCGTCGGGCTGGTCCGGGCCCCACTTCTGCCACGCCTTGAGGACGGTGGCCGCCTTCGACCAGGGCCACGTCATGTACGCGGAGACGCCCTGCGGCGCGGGGTGGGTCTTGAAGCGCAGCTCGGTGACCACGCCGAACTGGCCGTTGCCCGCGCCGCGCAGCGCCCAGAACAGGTCCTTGTTCGTGGTGCGGTCGGCGGTGAGCTGGGTGCCGTCCGCCGTGATCAGTGTGGCCCGGGTGAGGCTGTCGCAGGTCAGGCCGTAGGCGCGGGACACCACTCCGTGGCCGCCGCCGAGGGTGAGGCCGGAGATGCCGACCGTGGGGCAGGAGCCCGCCGGTATCGTGACGCCCTTGGCGGCGAGCGCCCGGTAGACGTCGATGAGCTTGGCGCCCGCGCCGACCACGGCCTCGTTCCCGAAGACGCGGACCGTCTTCATGCGGGACACGTCGAGGATCAGCCGCCCGTCGCCCGAGGACCAGCCCGCGTACGAGTGGCCGCCGTTGCGGATCGCGACGGGTATGTGGTGGGCGCGGGCGTACGCGAGGCTCGTCCGCAGGTCGTCGGGTCCGGCGACGTACGCGACCGCGCTCGGCCGCAGCGTGTCGAAGCGCGTGTTGTAGAGCTGGCGCGCCGCCGCCCACGCCGACTCGCCGGGGCGGGTCAGGGTGCCGTCGAGGTCCTTGGCCAGTCCGGCCAGGTCGGCGGCGGCGCGGGTCGTCGTGGAGGCGCTCGCGCTCCTGGAGCGGAGCGGCGCCGATGCCGCTGACGACGCGGGCGCCGACGGGGCGCCGCCGCCCGAGGTGCAGGCGGAGGTCAGACCCGCGGTGAGCGCGGCCGTCGTGGCCGATATGAACGTACGCCGCTGCATGCCGTGTCTCCCTCGGCCACCGGATGCCTTCCGGGTTACGAGACGAGATCCGGGAGCGGAGGGTTCCCCTCGACGTGGTCCGCCGCGTCCGAGCGGGCCTTGCTGCGCGCCCTTCTGGCGGGGCCGCGCCAGCCGCAGGTGCACCGGGCGAGACAGAACCGCCCCTGTTCCGTGACCGTCGTCGTGTGCTCGTGCTCGTGCCGCTGCTGTGCCACCCGGCCACGGTAGCGGGCCCACGTGAACTCCCCGGCCGCGTGACGGGCGTCCCTACTCGTCGTTAACCGGGCATAGCGGGGCCGCATACGCACGGACGGGCTTGGGGGTAGACAAGCGATGGTGGTGCAGCACAGGCGCCCGGCCGGCAGAGCGGCGGCGGCCGTGGCCGCGGCGGCCCTCATGGCGGGTGCCGCCGGGTGCGGCGGCGGAGCGAAGGCGGGTGACCGGGACGCGGATGCGGCCCGGGCCGTGCGCCAGGCCGCCGACCGGCTGGTCCGCGAGGGCAGTTCCCAGGCGCGTACGTCGATGGAGATGGCCAGTGGCGGCACCCGGGTCACCGTCCGGGGCGAGGGCGTCTACGACTACCGCAAGGGGCTCGGAGAGCTGAAGGTGCGGCTGCCGCAGGACGCGGCGGGCGCGCAGGAGCACCGGCCCATCACCGAACTCCTCGCTCCTGGCGCCCTGTTCATGAAGAACCGGGGCGCGGGGGTGCCCGCCGACAAGTGGGTGCGGGTGGAGACCGCGTCGCTGACGGACGGCAACCTGGTCACGGGCGGCGCCACCGACCCGCTCGTCGCGGCCGAGCTGCTGCGCGGCGCACGCGAGGTGACGTACGAGGGGGAGAGTGACGTCGCGGGTGTGCGGACCCGGCACTACAAGGGGGTCGTCGATCTCGGCGCCGCCGCCAGGGCCGCGTCGGCGGGGAGCCGGGGTGCGATCGCCGCGGCGGCGAAAGGGTTCGGCAAGGGGCCGGTGCCGTTCGACGTGTACCTGGACGGCGACGGGCTCGTCCGTAAGCTGCGGCACCGGTTCAGCTTCGCCAACGCGCAGGAGAAGAAGGGCGTCGCGGTGGCGTCGACGACCCTGCTGTCCGGGTTCGGGGCGCCCGCGAGCGTCCGGCTGCCGCGCAAGGCGGACATCTTCGCGGGCGAGGTCGCCGAGGGGTACCGGAAATAGGGGTTCTGGAGGGGCCGGAAATGGTTCTTCCGTGCCATGCGCGGTCCGTAGGGCGCTCCCTACTCTGGGAAGTCGACCGACCATGGTGGAAGAGGTGATGAGCGTGGCTCCCGTAGGTACGGCGGTTCAGGACCACGTCGCCCTCGCCGAGATCGAGTTGTGCGGTGAGTTGATCATCGCGGCGTCGGCCGTTCCCGAGGGGCGGCTGGGCGTGGACCGGATCGACGAGGTGCTGCGGGTCGCCGAGGCGCTGCCCGGCGGGTCGAACGGCGAGGGCCGGGACTGAGCGGAAGGACCCGGGCCCGGACCCCGCCCGCGGGACTCCTCAGGTGCGCAGCAGCCGGGCGATCGCCTTGGTGGCCTCCTCGACCTTGGCGTCGATCTCGTCGCCGCCCTTGACCGCCGCGTCGGCGACGCAGTGCCGCAGGTGCTCCTCCAGGAGCTGGAGGGCGAAGGACTGGAGGCCCTTGGTGGAGGCGGACACCTGCGTGAGTATGTCGATGCAGTAGACGTCCTCCTCGACCATGCGCTGGAGGCCGCGGATCTGGCCCTCGATGCGGCGCAGGCGCTTGAGGTGCTCGTCCTTCTGGTGGTGGTAGCCGTGGATGCCCCGGTCGTGGTCGGTCACGATCTCGGCGGCGCCGGCCGAGACCGGCTGTGCGGCGTCGGCCGCCGTCTGGCTCGCGTCCGTGGTCATCGTGTCCGACCTCCCGTTGTGGATGCATATACCCCCGGTGGGTATATGGTACCGAATTTTCGGCGGGTCCGGCCGGTTCCCGGGACCCAGTGCTGATCACTGTGCCCGATGGGCGACACTGGGGGAACGCCGGTTAGCCGTGGCCGGATGATGCGCCTAGCATCAGCCTGACCGAATCCAGAGCACCCCGAGGACCCCACGTGCGCTTTCGTCTGACCCCCAGGGAGACGAGCTTCTACGACATGTTCGCCGCATCCGCGGACAACATCGTCACGGGCTCGAAGCTCCTGATGGAACTGCTCGGCGCGGACTCCTCCGCCCGGGCCGAGATCGCGGAGCGGATGCGGGCAGCCGAACACGCCGGTGACGACGCCACCCACGCGATCTTCCACCAGCTCAACTCCTCGTTCATCACGCCGTTCGACCGCGAGGACATCTACAACCTCGCCTCGTCCCTCGACGACATCATGGACTTCATGGAGGAGGCCGTCGACCTGGTCGTCCTCTACCAGGTCGAGGAGCTTCCGAAGGGTGTGGAGCAGCAGATCGAGGTCCTGGCGCGCGCTGCCGAGCTGACCGCAGAGGCCATGCCGAACCTGCGCACCATGGCCAACCTCACCGAGTACTGGATCGAGGTCAACCGCCTCGAGAACCAGGCCGACCAGATCCACCGCAAGCTGCTCGCCCAGCTCTTCAACGGCAAGTACGACGCCATGGAAGTCCTGAAGCTCAAGCAGATCGTCGATGTGCTGGAAGAGGCGGCCGACGCCTTCGAGCACGTGGCCAACACGGTGGAGACCATCGCCGTGAAGGAGTCCTGAGGCCGGCTCATGGACACCTTCACGCTGATCGTGACGATCGCCGTCGCGCTCGGATTCACGTACACGAACGGCTTTCACGACTCCGCGAACGCCATCGCCACCTCCGTCTCCACCCGTGCCCTGACGCCCCGCGCGGCGCTCGCCATGGCCGCGGTGATGAACCTCGCCGGTGCCTTCCTGGGCAGCGGCGTCGCCAAGACGGTCAGCGAGGGGATCATCGCCACCCCTGAGGGGCAGAAGGGGATGGGCATCCTCTTCGCGGCGCTGGCCGGCGCGATCGTGTGGAACCTCATCACCTGGTACTTCGGGCTGCCCTCGTCGTCCTCGCACGCCTTGTTCGGCGGCATGGTCGGCGCGGCGACGGCCGGGGGCACGACCGTCTACTGGTCCGGGGTGCTCGACAAGATCGTCATTCCGATGTTCACGTCGCCGGTGATCGGTCTCGTCGTCGGTTACCTGGTGATGACCCTCATCATGTGGCTGTTCCGGCGCTCCAACCCGCACAAGGCCAAGCGCGGGTTCCGGATCGCGCAGACCGTCTCGGCGGCCGGTATGGCGCTGGGCCACGGCCTCCAGGACGCGCAGAAGACCATGGGCATCGTCGTCATGGCGCTGGTCATCGGCGGTCATGAGACCTACGAGGACCCGATCCCGGTCTGGGTCAAGATCGTGTGCGCCGTCATGCTGTCGCTCGGCACCTATGCCGGTGGCTGGCGGATCATGCGGACCCTCGGTCGCAAGATCATCGAGCTGGACCCGCCGCAGGGGTTCGCCGCGGAGACGACGGGGGCCTCGATCATGTTCGGGTCGGCCTTCCTGTTCCACGCGCCGATCTCGACCACGCACGTCATCACCTCCGCGATCATGGGCGTGGGCGCCACGAAGCGGGTCAACGCCGTGCGCTGGGGTGTCGCGAAGAACATCGTGGTGGGCTGGTTCATCACGATGCCGGCCGCGGCGCTCGTCGCCGCCGCGAGCTACGGGATCGTCTGGCTGGCCTTCGCTTAAGCGCTGCCCAGGCCCCTTGGACAAGTGAGAGCCCGCCCCCCTACCGGGGGCGGGCTCTCGTGCCTCGTGGCGGCACCGCCATGCAGCGCCACGAGGAGTCGATGGGGCGGGTGGGCTATCCGAAGCGGCCGGAGATGTAGTCCTCCGTGGCCTGGACCGACGGGTTGGAGAAGATGCGTTCCGTCTCGTCGATCTCCACGAGCTTGCCGGGCTGGCCGACCGCCGCGAGGTTGAAGAACGCGGTGCGGTCCGAGACGCGGGCCGCCTGCTGCATGTTGTGCGTCACGATGACGATCGTGAAGCGCTCCTTCAGCTCCCCGATCAGGTCCTCGATGGCGAGGGTGGAGATCGGGTCGAGGGCCGAGCAGGGCTCGTCCATGAGGAGGACGTCGGGCTCGACCGCGATGGCGCGGGCGATGCACAGACGCTGCTGCTGACCGCCGGAGAGGCCCGAGCCGGGCTTGTTGAGGCGGTCCTTGACCTCGTTCCAGAGGTTGGCGCCCTTGAGGGACTTCTCGACGACGTCGCTCAGTTCGGACTTCTTGTACTGGCCGTTCAGTTTCAGGCCCGCCGCCACGTTGTCGAAGATCGACATGGTGGGGAAGGGGTTGGGGCGCTGGAAGACCATGCCGACGGTGCGGCGCACGGCGACCGGGTCGACGTGGGAGCCGTACAGGTCCTCGTCGTCCAGGAGCACCTTGCCCTCGACGCGACCGCCGGGGGTGACCTCGTGCATCCGGTTGAGAGTGCGCAGGAAGGTCGACTTGCCGCAGCCGGAGGGGCCGATGAAGGCCGTCACCGAACGGGGCTCGACCGTCATCGAGATGTCCTCGATCGCCTTGTGGGAGCCGTAGAAGGCGGTAAGTCCGCTGACGTCGATTCGCTTGGCCATGGTGGGTTCACTTCCGGTGTTCGGGTCGCTGAGGACACAGGTGCCGCGTCAGCGGCCCGTCTTCGGGGCCTTCCAGCGGGCTACGCCGCGGGCCACGAGGTTGAGGATCATGATGAAGGCGATGAGGACCAGGGCCGCGGCCCAGGCGCGGTCGTACGCCGCCTCGTTGCCGCCGCTGCTCGCGTACTGCTGGTAGATGTACAGCGGCAGCGAGGCCTGCGGCCCGTCGAAGGGGTTCGTGTTGATCAGCGGGTTGCCGAAGACCAGCAGGAGCACCGGGGCCGTCTCGCCCGCGATACGGGCGACCGCCAGCATCACGCCGGTCAGGATGCCGCCGAGCGACGTCGGCAGGACGACCTTCAGGATGGTGCGCCACTTCGGGACGCCGAGTGCGAGGGAGGCCTCGCGCAGCTCGTTGGGTACGAGCTTGAGCATCTCCTCGGTGGAGCGGACCACGACCGGGATCATCAGGATGGACAGCGCCATCGAGCCGGCGAAGCCGGAGTAGCCGAAGCCGAGAATGAGGATCCAGAAGGAGAGCACGAACAGGCCCGCGACGATCGACGGGATGCCCGTCATGACGTCGACGAAGAAGGTGACGGCCTTGGCGAGCTTGCCGCGGCCGTACTCGACCAGGTAGATCGCCGTCAGCAGGCCGATCGGGACCGAGATCAGGGTGGCGAGGCCGACCTGTTCCAGGGTGCCGAGGATCGCGTGGTAGATGCCGCCGCCGGGCTGGTAGGCGGTGACGAAGCCCATCGAGTGCGTCAGGAAGTACGGGTCGAGGACCTTGACGCCGCGCTTGACCGTCTCCAGGACGAGGGAGGCGAGGGGGAGCACGGCCAGCAGGAAGGCGACCCAGACGACGCTGGTCGCGGTCCTGTCCTTGGCCTGGCGGGTGCCCTCGATCTTGGCGGCGAGGCCGTAGGTGACGAGGACGAACAGCAGGGCGGCGAGCAGCCCCCACTGGATGCGGCTGTCGAGACCCGCGGCCAGGCCGATCCCGCAGCCCGCGACGATCGAGCCGAGCGCGATGGCCCAGGGGGACCAGCGGGGCAGGCGCGCGGCGCTGAGGGAGGAGGGGCGCTTGGCGGGCGCGGGGGCGGGTGCGGTGGCGTGGCTCATGCGTTGGCCCCCGAGTACTCCTTGCGGCGGGCGATGATGTACCGGGCCGCGCCGTTGACCAGCAGGGTGATGACGAACAGGACGAGGCCGGAGGCGATGAGGGCGTCGCGGCCCTGGTCGTTGGCCTCGGAGAACTTCGCGGCGATGTTCTGCGCGAAGGTGCCGCCGCCCGCGTCGAGCAGGCTGAGGTGGATCAGGAAGTCGGGGGAGAGGACCGTGGCGACGGCCATCGTCTCGCCGAGCGCGCGGCCGAGGCCGAGCATCGACGCCGAGATCACTCCGGAGCGGCCGAAGGGGATCACCGACATGCGGATGACCTCCCAGCGGGTGGCGCCGAGGGCGAGGGCCGCCTCCTGGTGCATCAGGGGGGCCTGCCGGAAGACCTCGCGGGAGACGTTGGTGATGATCGGCAGGATCATGACCGCGAGGAGGACGCCGACGGTGAACAGGGCGCGCGGGGGGCCGTCCTGCCAGGAGAAGACGCCGGTCCAGCCGAGGTAGTCGTCGAGCCAACTGAACAGGCCGGTCATGTGCGGCACCAGGAAGAGGGCGCCCCACAGGCCGTACACGATGGACGGCACGGCGGCCAGCAGGTCGATGACGTAGGCGATGAGTCCGCTCAGCTTCTTCGGCGCGTAGTGCGTCAGGAAGAGCGCGATGCCGACGGCCACGGGGACCGCGATCAGCATGGCGATGATCGAGGTGACGATCGTGCCGAAGGCGAGGACGGCTATGCCGAAGACGGGTGGGGTCGCGGTCGCGTTCCACTCGAAGGTGGTGAGGAAGTTGCCCTCGTTCTCGGAGAGGACCAGCGAGGCGCGGTAGGTGAGGAAGACCGCGATGGCGGCCATGATCACGAGAAGCAGGATGCCCGAGCCGCGCGAGAGACCGAGGAAGATCCGGTCGCCGGGGCGGGTGGCGCCGCGGGCGGCGCGCTTCTGCTGGGCCGGGGTGGGGCGATCGGCGGGCGCGGGTGGCGCGGATGGCTGTGTGGCGATGTCCATGAGTTCTCCGGTCTGCGAAGTCCCGGGCCGCGTCAGGGGATGGGGCGCGGGGACTTCTGGCGGCGGTGCACCGGACGGTGCGGGCCGCCGGGCTCGTGGCCCGGGCGGCCCGCACGCGGGTCAGCTGAGGCCGGCGACGGTCTCGCGGACCTTGGTGTTGATCTCCGTGGGGATCGGGGCGTAGCCCAGGTCGGCCAGGGCCGCCTGGCCCTCCTCGGAGGACGTGTAGGTCAGGAAGGACTTGGTGGCGGCCAGGGTGTCCGCCTTGTTGCCCTTGTCGCAGACGATCTCGTAGGTGACCAGGGTGATCGGGTAGGCGCCGTCGGCCTTGGTCGCGTAGTTCAGCTCCAGGGCGAGGTCCTTGCCGGTGCCGATGATCTTGGCGTCGGCGATCGCCTTGGAGGCGTTCTCCGTGGTGGCCTTGACCGGGGCGGAGGCGCCCGTGTCGATGTCGACGGTCTTCACGCCGTCCTTGGCGTAGGACAGCTCGAAGTAGGAGATGGCGCCGTCGGTCTGCTTGACCTGCTGGGCCAGGCCGGAGGAGCCCTGCGCGGACTGGCCGCCCTTGGCCTGCCACGCCTTGCCGCCCTCGTACTTCCAGTCGCCGGGGGCGGTGGCCTTCAGGTACTTGGTGAAGTTGTCCGTGGTGCCGGACTCGTCCGAGCGGTGGTACGCCTGGATCTTGGTGGACGGCAGCTTCGCGTCGGGGTTGAGCTTGGCGATCGCGGGGTCGTTCCACTTCGTGATCTTCGAGTCGAAGATCTGCGCCAGGGTCTTCGCGTCCAGGACGAGGTTGTCGACGCCCGAGACGTTGTACGCGACGGCGATCGGGCCGCCGACCATCGGCAGGTCGATGCCCTGGCCGCTCTTGCAGACCTTCTTGGAGGCGGTGACCTCTTCGGGCTTGAGCGCGGAGTCGGAACCGGCGAAGGCGACCTGGCCCTGGTTGAACGCGGTGACACCGGCGCCGGAACCGTCGGGCTTGTAGTTGATCTGCACGCCCGAGCAGGTCTGCGAGTAGGCCTGGCGCCAGGCGTCGATCGCGTTGGCCTGGGCGGAGGAGCCGATGCCCAGGAGCTGGCCCTTGGCGTCGTCGCACTTGATGTTGCCGGCCTTGGCCGAGGAGCTGGAGCCGCCACCGCCCGTGCTGTTGGTGTCGTCGGAGCCGCACGCCGTGAGGGCCAGGGCGCCGGAGACGGCGAGAGCGCCGAGAGAGAGGGCGCGGAGCCGGTTCTTGCGCTGAAGCTTCACCTTCGGATGTTCCTTCCAGGAGCCGCCGGCCGCTTGTCGTCCGTGGCGGCGTGCGAGGTCTGCGGATGTTTCCAAGCCTGTCTTTGAACGGTGAAGCGGTCCCGTGTCGCGGGGGCTCACCGTCCACGGCCGAAATTAGGCAGAACAGGTGAAGCGGCTGATGGCCATGAGTGAACGGAGGGTGAACCTCAGCAGGCGGTGTGGTTAGGTCACGGAGCGATTACGTCAGGTTCGTGCGCAGAGCGGCCAGGAGGGCGTCGACGAGCAGGCGGTCGCGGCTCTGCGTCAGGCGGTCGCGGGCCGCCGTCGGCGGGAGCCACACCACGCGGTCGACCTCGTCGTTCGGCGTGAACGAGCCCGACGTGGCCTGCGCCGCCCAGTAGTCGACCTGCTTGGGACGGCCGTTCGCGAGGTAACGGACGGTGGGCAGTGTGGCTCCCGGGACACAGCTCTGGCCGGTTTCCTCCCGTACCTCGCGCAGCGCGCCGCTCAGCGCGCTCTCCCCGCGCTTCAGCTTGCCCTTCGGGTGCGACCAGTCGTCGTACTTGGGCCGGTGCACGAGGCAGATCTCCAGGCCGCCGTCGACCGGGGAGCGGCGCCACAGGACGCAGCCCGCCGCGCGGACGGTGTTCGAGGCGGCGTTCTCGGTGGGGTGCACGCTCACGGGGTGCCCACCGCCTCCCGGTGCCATGCCTGCCGGAACGTGGTCCTCGCGGCCTCCACCTGATGGCGCTGGTCGGCATGGAGCACGCCGAGGGCGTACGCCGTGGCCGGGGCGATGCGCGGGGTGCGGGCCGCGTGCGCCGCGGCACCGGCCGCCTCGGCGGCGTCCCGGTGCGCGTCCAGGGCGCGCGCCGCCTCGATCTCGTCGCGGTGCACGCCGCCGGGCAGGCCGTCCGCGACGACCTCCTGGGCGTAGCGGTGCAGGCGCAGCAGCAGGCGTACGTGGTGCCAGGGCGTGTCGGCGTCCGGGTTGTAGGGGTGGCCGGTGTGGTGCAGGGCGGCGATCGCCTCGGTGAGCCGGGTCTCGGCGGCCAGGGCGAGCTTTTTCAGTTCCGTGTCCGCGCCGCGCAGCGGGACCTCGCTGGCGAGCACGGCGACGCTGTCCGCCACGGCGTGGAACCGGGACGAGCCGAGGGCGCCGAGCGCGGAGCTGTGGGCTCGCGTCTTGGCGAGGGTGAGCTGGCGGTCGAGGAGGGCCGCGGCCTTGGCGGCGCCGAGGGTGAGCGTCTCCCGGGCGGGCGGTGCCGCCTCCTGCGCGCGCGGCGCCGGGGTTCCTGCCCGACCGCCCTGCACGGCGGCGAGCCGGTGCAGCGCCTCGTTCAGCCGCAGCAGCCGGTCCGCGTACGCGTGCTCCTGCGCCAACGTGCCGGACAGCCACGCCAGTTCGGGACGCAGGCCGTCGGACCAGTCGGCGTCGAGGAGCGGGCGGAAGGTGTGCAGGGTGCCGCTGATGCGGCGGGCCGCGCGGCGCAGGGCGCGGGCCGCGCCCGCCGTCTCCTCGGCCGCGCCGCTCTCGCGGTGCTGCCGTAGCGCGCGCAGGAACTCGGTCGCCTGCGCCCGCAGGTAGCACGCGAGGACGGAGTCCGCGGTGCGGGCCGGGCCGGAATCAAGGTGTCGCTGTGCCACGCCGGCGCCTCCGGGCGTCTATGAGCATCTCCTGTACGTTGCGCAGCGGGCGCCCGTCGGTGTCGAGCGCGTGCCGGGTCCAGTTCCCGTCCGGGCCCAGGTGCCAGGAGGCGGTGGTGTCCGACATGCCCGTTTCGAGGAGCCGGCTGAGGGCCGCGCGGTGCGCCGGGTCCTCGACGCGGACCAGGGCCTCTATGCGGCGGTCGAGATTGCGGTGCATCATGTCGGCGCTGCCGAACCAGACCTCGGGTTCGCCGCCGTTGCCGAAGGCGAAGACGCGGGAGTGCTCCAGGAAGCGGCCGAGCACCGAGCGGACCCGGATGTTCTCCGACAGGCCGGGGACGCCGGGCCGGACCGCGCAGATCCCGCGCACCCACACGTCGACCGGGACGCCCGCCTGCGAGGCCCGGTACAGCGCGTCGATGACGGCCTCGTCGACCATCGAGTTGACCTTGATGCGGACGTACGCGGGGCGGCCCGCGCGGTGGTGCTGGACCTCCTTGTCGATCCGCGTGATCAAACCCGTGCGCAGGGACTTGGGGGCGACGAGGAGGCGGCGGTAGGTCTCACGGCGCGAGTAGCCGGACAGCCGGTTGAAGAGGTCGGAGAGGTCGGCCCCGACCTTCTGATTGGCCGTCAGGAGGCCCAGGTCCTCGTAGAGGCGGGCCGTCTTGGGGTGGTAGTTGCCGGTGCCGACATGCGAGTAGCGGACGAGCTGGTCGCCCTCCTGGCGCACGACAAGCGACAGCTTGCAGTGCGTCTTCAGGCCGACGAGGCCGTAGACGACATGGCAGCCCGCCTCCTCCAGCTTCCGCGCCCACTTGATGTTGGCCTGCTCGTCGAAGCGCGCCTTGATCTCGACCAGGACGAGGACCTGCTTGCCGGACTCCGCCGCGTCTATCAGCGCGTCCACGATCGGGGAGTCGCCCGACGTCCGGTACAGCGTCTGCTTGATGGCGAGGACGTCCGGGTCGTTGGCCGCCTGCTCCAGGAACGCCTGTACGGAGGTGGAGAAGCTGTCGTACGGGTGGTGCAGCAGGACGTCGTGGGTGCGCAGGGCGGCGAAGACGTCGGGCGCCGAGGCCGACTCGACCTCGGCCAGGTCGCGGTGGGTGCCCGCCACGAACTTCGGGTACTTCAGCTCGGGCCGGTCCAGGCCTGCTATCGAGAAGAGGCCCGTCAGGTCGAGGGGGCCCGGCAGCGGGTACACCTCGGCCTCGCTGATCTTCAACTCCCGTACGAGCAGGCTCAGTACCTCGGAGTCGATGGTCTCCTCGACCTCCAGGCGCACCGGCGGCCCGAAGCGGCGCCGCATCAGCTCCTTCTCCAGCGCCTTGAGGAGGTTCTCGGTGTCGTCCTCCTCGACCTCCAGGTCCTCGTTCCGCGTGACGCGGAACATGTGGTGCTCCTCGATCGTCATGCCGGGGAACAGCTCGCCCAGGTGCCGGGGCGCGGCGATGACGTCCTCGATGGGGACGTAGCGGTGCGGCGACGCCTCCAGGAAGCGGGAGAGGAGGGGCGGGACCTTGACGCGGGCGAAGTGGCGGTGGCCGGAGACGGGGTTGCTGACGACCGCCGCGAGGTTGAGGGAGAGCCCCGAGATGTACGGGAACGGATGCGCGGGGTCGACGGCCAGCGGCGTCAGCACCGGGAAGATCTGCTGCATGAACAGCGTGTAGAGCCGGGCCTGCTCCTTCTCGGTCAGCTCGTTCCAGCGCACGATGTGGATGCCCTCGTCGGCCAGCGACGGAGCGACCTCGTCCTGGTAGCAGGCGGCGTGCCGGGCCATGAGCTCGCGGGACCGGTTCCAGATCAGCTCCAGGACCTCCCGGGGCTGGAGACCGGAGGCGGAGCGGGTGGCGACGCCGGTCGCGATACGGCGCTTGAGTCCCGCCACGCGGACCATGAAGAACTCGTCGAGGTTCGAGGCGAAGATCGCCAGGAAGTTGGCCCGCTCCAGAAGCGGGGTGCTCGGGTCCTCCGCCAGTTCGAGCACCCGCTCGTTGAACGCCAGCCAGCTACGCTCCCGGTCCAGGAAGCGGCCCTGCGGCAGCTCGGCGCCGTCCGGGCCCGCGTACTCGCCCTCGTAGTCGTCGGGGTCGGCGTCGATGTCGGCGACGATCCCGGCGAGCTTCGCGGCCGCCCGGTCGTACTCACCCCCCGCCACGGGCTGGGGGCGGTGCGCGGCGAGCGAACCCACGGACGGCTGGGGCTGGGCCCCGGAGGCGGCGGCGGTCGCGTTCGTGTCCTGTGCGGGCTTCGGCTGGCTCATGGCCCCATTCTTCCGCGCGCGGGCCGTTTCGGGCCCGCTGGGCAGATCGGAGACCGCGGGCGCGAGGCGGAGCCGGCCCTGGGGAGCGGGCCCGGCCGCCGGTTCCGGCGGGGCCTTCGACGGTTCGGACGCGGGGGGCTGCATCCCGCGAGCCTCGCAAGCCCTTCTGAATCACCGGTTACGGCGACATGACGTCCGGGCTATGGGCAGACGGCTCCGGGGCGTTTTCCGGTTCCGGGGCGGGTGGCCGACCCGGGCGGCCCCCGAGCGCACAGGTCATGAGGCGGTGCTCTTCCCGTCGGTTCGCGCGGAGCGGGGGGACGAGGGCGGTTGGGTCGTGCCTTGGGTCCACAGTTGGACCGCCTGGGCGACGGTGTGGGCCAGTGACATCAGTCGGGTGGCCGGCCTTGCGAGAAAGCGGGTGCGGGGCGTCGGGTTCATGCGGCGTGTCTTTTCTTCAGGAGGCGGAACGCGAGGAGGGTGACGAGGGCGATGAGCGCCAACAGCACGCCTGTCTCGACCAGTTGGAGCGGCCAGAAGTGGGAGGCCGGGTGGAAGGTGCTGTAGTAGCCGACCACGTCGTGGTCGGTCAGGCACCGCTTGTCGTCGACACAGATCGGGTCGGAGATGTGCGCGCCCGTGGACGTGACGGCACCCTCGGACACGGACTCGCCCGCGTAGCCCCGGTAGCCCTGCGTGGTCGAGCCGATGACGGTGCGGGTGGCCCAGAGGTGGGGGTGCAGCACGCTCACGCACAGGGCGAGGAGGAGCGTGAGCACCGCGGCGAAGACCGCCGAGGGCAGGATCTTCCGCTGGAGCAGGGCGGCGAGCGCGCCACAGGCCAGGCCCAGCAGGGGCAGTGCCACCGCGGTCGGTCCCAGCAGGTTGTAGCCGCCGGAGAACCACTCGTTCTCGTTCAGGCCATGTGTCCGCGCGGCCACCGCGTGGCGCAGGACCACCAGCAGGCCGGTGCCGACGGTGAGGAACAGCGCGGGCACGGCCAGCTTGGCGGCGAGCCAGCGGGCCGGGGAGACCGACTGCGTCCACGCCAACCGGGCCGTGCCGCGCTCCAGTTCGCGTCCGATGAGGACGCCTCCCGCGAACACCGCGACGGCCAGCGGCGCGGTGCCCAGGGTCATGTCCACGAGGGCGAGGGCCTGGCGGTAGGTGGACGCGGTCGGTCCTTCGGCGGTGCAGCCGGTCACGCAATGCGCGCTGGTCCTCAGCCCGTCCGTGCCCGGCCCCCACAGCCACAGCAGCATGCCCGCCGCCACGGTGACGTAGCCGACCCACAGCCACAGGGCGACCCGGTGCAGGCGCAGCACCGTCCAGGTGAGGCCCGTCGGGCGGGCGAACGCGATGCTCATGCGGTGGTCCTCTTCGTGGTGGGCCTCTGACGCCTGGGCTGGTGGTGGCGCAGCACGAGGAACGCGGCGGCGACGGCGAGCGCGGTGAGGCCGAGCAGGATGCCCGTCTCGGTGAGCTGGCGGGGCCAGTAGTCCGGGGAGGGCAGGTAGTGGCGGGTGAAGCCGGTGATGTGGTGCTGGGCGAGGCAGGCGCGGTCCAGGTAGCAGCCGGGGTCCGTGACCTCGGTGCCGCCGGAGGTGAGGGCCTTGCTGTGCACCGGCAGTTCGGGCTGCTGGTACGCGCCCTGGAACGGCCAGGAGTTGCCGCGCAGCGCGCCGGCCAGGTACTGGCCGATGCCCGCGACCGCCATCGCGGGCAGGGTGCGGCGCAGCAGCAGGGCGGCGAGCACGCCGAGCGCGAGGCCGAACAGGGCGTTCGCCACCGTGGCGGGGCCGATGGAGAAGGCGAGGTCGCGCGGGCCGATACCGGCGATCAGGAGGTGGTTGTGGGCGTCCCACACGAGGCGGTACAGGATGACGACCAGGCCGGTGCCGACGGTGATGAGCAGGGCGGGCACGGCCAGCTTGGTGGCGAGCCAGCGGGCGGGGGACTTCGACTGGGTCCAGGCCAGCCGGGCGGTGCCCGACTCCAGCTCGCGCGCGATCAGCGGGCCCGCCGCGAAGACGGCGACGGCGACCGCGGCGATCCGGGTCAGCGTCAGGGGGTCGTAGAAGAGCGTGTCGAAGGAGTGGCCGAGGCTGGGAACGAGGACGGACCGGCCCGCCCACCCGTTCTCCTGCGCCCCGGCGTAGCCGAAGGTGTCGAACGCCTTCTGGGCCGCCGACGCCCCCGGCCCCCACAGCCACAACAGCAGGCCGGCGCTGATCGCGACGTAGGCGGCCCACACCCACAGGGCGGTGCGGTGCAGCCGCAGCACGGTCCACACCAGGCCGTCGGGGCCGGGGGTCGTGCGCCGGACACCGCTCTCGGGGGTGGGCCTGTTCAGGGTCGGCGTGCTCATGCGGACACCGCCGGACCGCTCGTGCGGGCGGTGGTGCCCGGGCTGAGCAGGGGCGGGGCGTCGGGGGAGCGCAGGTGGGCCAGGAGCAGCTCCTCCAGGGAGGGTTCCTGGATCTGCCAGTCGTCGCCCAGGGGCCCGTCGCGGCGGATCAGGGCGGTGATGCCGCGGCCCGAGGCGCGGGACTCGATCACCGTGTGCCCGCTCAGGTCGCCGCGCCCGGTGACCAGGCTGTGCGCGCCGATGAGGTCGTCCAGGCCGCCGCCGAGCCGGATCCGGCCGCCGCCGAGGAGCAGCAGGTGGTCGCAGGCGTCGGCCAGCTCGGCCACGATGTGCGAGGACATCAGCACGGTCGTGCCGTGCTCGGCGGCGTCGGCGAGCAGGGTGCCCATCAGCTCGTGCCGGGCGAGTGGGTCGAGGTCGGCCATCGGCTCGTCGAGGAGCAGCAGCTCGGGCCGCTTGCCGAGGGCCAGGGCGAGCGCGACGCGGGTGCGCTGGCCGCCGGAGAGGGAGCGGACCCGGGCCTTCGGGTCCAGGGCGCCCTGTTCGACGATCCGCGCCGCGTAGGCCGCGTCCCAGCGGCCCGGGTTCAGCTCGGCGCCCATGCGCAGTGTGTCGGCGATGGAGAGCTGGGGGTGCAGGGGCTTGTCCTGCGCGAGGTAGGAGACCTTCGCGCGGTGGTCGCCGGGGGTGGCGCCCAGGACCTCGATCCGGCCGGAGGTCTGGCGCAGCAGGCCCGCGGCGATCGACAGCAGGGTGGACTTGCCCGCCCCGTTGGGTCCGACGAGCGCGCTGATCCGGCCCGTGGGAAGGCGGAAGGAACAGTCGTCGAGGGCGGCTTCGCCGTGCCGCCCGTACCGCTTGACGAGGCCGGTCGCCTCGATGGCCGTGCTCATGTTGTCCCCTCGCCGGTGGTGCCGGAAGTGCTGGTGGTGCTGGTGGTCCCGGCGGTGTCAGTGGTGCCGGTGGTCCGGGCGGTGTCGGTGGTGCCGGTAGTGCTGGTGGTGCTGAAACGTGCTTCCAACGCGTGGCCGAACAGGGCCGCCACGTCCTCGCGGTCGAGCCCCGCCTCCTTCGCCCGTCTCGTCCAGTCGTCGAGCTCCGCCCGCAGGGGCGAGTCGGCCGGTGCGGATCCGAGGGATCTGCGCACGAACGTGCCGAGACCGCGGCGGGCCTCGACGAGCCCCGCCCGCTCCAGCTCGCGGTACGCCTTGAGCACCGTGTTCGGATTGATGGCCGTCGCCTCGACCACCTCGCGGGCGGTGGGCAGCTTGTCGCCGGGTTCGAGCATGCCCATGCGCAGGGCCTGCTCGGTCTGGTGGACGATCTGGAGGTAGGTGGCGACGCCGCTGTGGCGGTCGATCCGGAATTCGATCACGTACTCGCGCTCCGTCTTGTCCTCGGCCACCGGCGTACCCCCCTTTCACTAATCAAGTAGTGAAAGGGTGATGCAAGAGAGGGGGTGACGTCAAGTGACGTCACCCCCTCCTGGTCAAGGCGCTGGTCAGGACTCCGTGCGGTACATCAGGTCCGTCTCGTGCGTCGTGAAGCCCAGCCGCTCGTACACGCTGACCGCCGCCGTGTTGTCGGCGTCGACGTACAGCATCGCCGTCGGCAGCCCGGCCGCCGCCAGGTGGCGCAGCCCGATCGTGGTCAGCGCCTTGCCGAGGCCGCCGCCCTGGTTGCCGGGGGCGACGCCCACCACGTACACCTCGCCGAGCCCCTCCTCGGCGTGCACCTTCGTCCAGTGGAAGCCGACCAGCTCGTCGTTCTTGAACGCGAGGAAGAACCCCGCCGGGTCGAACCACGGCTCGGCCTCGCGGTCGTCCAGGTCGCGCTGGGTGAGGGAGCCCTGCTCCGGGTGGTGCGCGAACGCCGCCGCGTTGACCGCGAGCCAGGCAGCGTCGTCCTGACCGGGCACGAAGGTGCGGACGCGGACACCGGCGGGCAGGACGGGCTCGGGCAGGTCCAGGCCGGTCAGCGGGCGCCGCATCTGGCGCAGCTCCCGGAACAGGGACAGGCCGAGCACCTGCGCGAGGTGGCGCGCCGCGCCGTGCCCGCCGTGCGCCCACACCCGCAGCCGCTTCCCGGAGGCGGCCAGCAGCGCCGTGCCGAGGGCGCGCCCGTGTCCGCGGCCACGGTGCGCGGGGTGCACGACCAGCTCGGCGGCCGGTGCCTCGATCGGGTCGGTGTCCTCCAACTGCGCGTACCCGAGCAGTTCCCCGTCCACCTCCAGGAGCAGGTGGTGCACGCCGTCGCGCTCCCCGCCGCGCAGTTGGAGCCGCCCCTGCTCGGAGACGGCCTGCCGGCCGTCGGCGCGGGCGGCCTCGGCGAGCAGCGCGAGCACGGCGGCGGACTGCGTGTCGGAGAGGGCGGAGAGGGTGTCGATCCGGCGTCCCAGAAGGGCCGGATCGCTGGCGGGGGCGGGATCGGTCGTCATGGGGACGAGGGTACGGCGCACCCCCGGCCAGGTGGCGGCAACCAGCTCGTAACCGGCAAACCCCTGTTGCGCTACGCGCGTTGACCATAGGCTTCCGCCAGCCACAGCACCACACCCGGCACCCGTTGCCGCCACACTTCCGGTTTCGAGGGGACGCATGCCCGCCACGCCGCACGGATTCAGAACAGGACCCCGGCCGCTCCGCCGCCGCACCAAGGCGGCGCTCGGCGCCGTCGCCACCCTCGCCACCGCCGGTGCGCTGATCGCCGCGCTGCCCGCGAGCGCCGCTCACGGCGGACAGCACGGCGGCGGGCACCAGGACCAGGGCCGCTACCAGGACGTACAACTGCTGTCGTTCAACGACTTCCACGGCAACCTGGAGCCGCCCGCCGGCTCGTCGGGACAGGTCACCGAGAAGCAGGCCGACGGCACCACGAAGCAGGTCGAAGCGGGCGGCGCGGAGTACCTCGCCACGTCGCTGCGCACCGCCCGCAAGGGGCACCCGTACAGCGTCACGGCGGCCGCCGGTGACCTCATCGGGGCGAGCCCGCTGCTGTCGGGTCTCTTCCACGACGAGCCGACCGTCGAGGCGATGAACAAGCTCGACCTGGACGTCACCGGCGTCGGCAACCACGAGTTCGACGAGGGCGCCACCGAGCTGGCCCGCATCCAGAACGGCGGCTGCCACCCCAAGGACGGCTGCTTCGAGAAGGACCGCACCTTCGAGGGCGCGGACTATCCGTACCTCGCGGCGAACGTGACGGACGAGAAGACCGGCAAGCCGATCCTCAAGCCGTACTGGGTGTGGAAGCACAAGGGCGTGAAGGTCGGTTTCATCGGCGTCACGCTGGAGGGCACGCCGAACATCGTGTCCGCGGACGGCGTCAAGGGCCTGAAGTTCCACGACGAGGTCGAGACGGTCAACAAGTACGCGAAGATCCTCGACAAGCAGGGTGTGAAGTCGATCGTCGCCCTCATCCACGAGGGCGGGGTGCCGGCCTCCTCCTCGTACAACTACGACTGCGACTCCCCGGCCGCGGGCTCCGGTGTCTCGGGTCCGATCGTCGACATCGCCAAGGGCATCACGCCGAAGGTCGACGCGCTGGTCACCGGCCACACGCACAACGCGTACGTCTGCACGATCCCGGACCCGTCCGGCAAGCCGCGCATGGTCACCTCGGCCTCCTCCTACGGGAAGCTCTACACGGACACGGCGCTCACGTACGACCGCCGCACCAAGGACATCGTGCGGACCTCCGTGAAGTCGGCCAACCACGTCGTGACGCGCACGCAGGCCAAGGCGCCCGACATGACCGCGCTGATCGGCCGGTGGAACAAGCTCGCCGCGCCCGTCTCGAACCAGGCCGTCGGTTACATAGCGGGTGACATCGCGGGCCGTGGTGCCGGTACGCCCGAGGAGCCGCTCGGTGACCTGATCGCGGACGCGCAGCTCGCGCACGCCAAGTCGCTGGACCCGAAGGCGTCGCTGGCGCTGATGAACCCGGGCGGCGTCCGCTCCGACCTGGTGTTCAAGGCGAGCGGCGGCGAGGGCGACGGGGTCGTCACGTACGGCGAGGCGTTCACCGTGCAGCCCTTCAGCAACACGGTCAACCTGACCGACCTGACCGGCGCCCAGCTCGTCGCGGCGCTCCAGCAGCAGGTCAGCGGGGTCAACGAGGCGTCGCCGAAGATCCTCCAGCCGTCGGCCGGGCTCACGTACACGCTCGACATGACGAAGACCGGCGCGGCCCGCGTGGTCGTCGACTCGATCCGGCTGAACGGGGCGGCGATCGACCCGGCCGCCACCTACCGCGTCGCGATGAACTCCTTCCTCGCGGGCGGCGGCGACGGCTTCGCGGCGCTCGGCCAGGGCAAGAACCCGCTGGTCGGCGCGGACGACCTGAAGGCGCTCAACGACTACCTGACCGCCAACTCCTCGGCGTCGCGGCCGATCGCGCCGCCGAAGGCCGACCGGATCACCATTGTGAAGTGATCACCATGCCCTGGTGGCCGGGTGGGAAACGACACGTTGACGCCACTACTGCGAGTAAGGCTTGCGGTTGAGCTGGGGGTATGTGGTGCAATCACCCGATGCGTACCCCCCACCGCATGATCAACGACCGTACCCCGTCCGATGATTGGCCCGGCGTATCGGTTCCACCGGAACCGATACGCCGGGCCGACCCGTACGCGGAGCCCTCCGCCCCGGACCGGCCCGACGACCCCTGGCCGCCGCCCGGCCACCGGCGGCGCGGGCGCCGTCGCCGCCACCGCTTCGCGGGTGTGTCGATCGCCGCCAAGGGTGTGGTGGCGGTCGTCGTCCTCACCGCGTTCCTCGCCCTCGCCGACCGCTGGGCCGTTCTCTACGCGGAACACCGCGCCGCGCAGCAGCTCAAGAAGGAGCTGAAGCTGACCGCGGCCCCCGAGGTCGAGATCAAGGGCTTCCCCTTCCTGACCCAGCTCGCCGACCGCCGTGTGGACGAGATGAAGGTGACCGTCCCCGACGTCGCCGCCGACCGCGTCACCCTCGCCGAGGTCTCGGCGACCGCGCACGACGTACGGATCGAGGGCTCGGGCCCCACCGACATCAGCGGCGCGTACGTCGACGCCCTGCACGGCGAGGTCCTGCTCAGCTTCGCCGACATGAACCGTGAACTGGGCGCGTCCCAGGTCACGTTCAGCGGCCACGGCCACGACCGGGTGCTGGCCCGCGGCACCCTGCCCGTCGCCGGGCACGAGCTGAGGGTGCGGGCCGACGCCACGATCCGCCGCCTCGGCGCGTCCGGCATCTCCACCGACATCGACGGGATGCGCCTGGACATCGGCGACCTCGCCACCTACCGGCCCGGCACCGGCCCGTCCGAAGGACTGCACCTGACGGCCGCGTCGGTGCGCCGGATCACCGAGGAGACCGACAAGGCGAGGCGGCTCCTGGCGATCCCCGCCGTCGTGCACCGCGCAGGCGTCCCGGACTCGGTCGTGCGCCAGGCGCTGCACGGCGACAAGAAGGTGAGCGAGGTGACCGGTTCGCCCCGCTTCGTCAAGAGCCTGATGGGGATGAACCTGGTCGACATCGCGCTCGACCACCCCTGGCTCCTGGAGAAGCTCGGCCTCGACCCGTCCCTGCTCGACGGCCTCACCCGGCTCACCCGCCCCGAACTCGCCGACCGCCTCTCCCTCGCCTTCCGGCTGCCGAAGCTGCCGGGCGACCACGGCTACGTACGCCTGCGCGACGTGACCGTGGAGAAGGACGGCATCCGCGTGGACCTGTCGGGGGCGGGCCTCTCCGTCGGCACGTGAGTCAGGGGATCTCCGGCGGCGGGGTCGGGGCGCCGGGCAGCCGCATCGTCGCGACCGTGCCGCCGCCGTCCGCTGCGGCGAGCGCCACCTCGCCGCCGCACGCCTGGACCGTACGGGCCACGATCGACAGGCCGAGCCCCGAGCCCGGCAGCGCGCGGGCGCTCGGGGAGCGCCAGAACCGGTCGAAGACGTAGGGGAGTTCGTCGGCGGGGATGCCGGGACCGTGGTCCCGCACGGTGAGCGTGCCGCGCATGAGCCGCACCTCGACGGTGCCCTTGTCCGGGCTGAACTTCACCGCGTTGTCCAGCAGGTTCACGATGGCCCGCTCCAGCGCCGCCGGTTCCGCCCGCACGTACCAGGGGGCCAGCTCGGCCTCGATCGTCAGCTCGGGGCCGCGCAGCCGGGCGCGTTCGATGGCGGTACGGACGGCGTCGTGCAGCGAGACGACCTTGAGCGGGCCGTCGCTCCCGTTCAGCCCGGTACGCGACAGCTCTTGCAGGTCCCCGATGAGCGCGGCCAGTTCGATCATCTGCGCCTTCACCGACGCCATCAGCGCCTTGCGGTCGTCCGGGGGGATGGCGCGGCCCGTCTCCTCGCTGCGGGTGAGCAGTTCGATGTTGGTCCGCATCGAGGTGAGGGGGGTGCGCAGCTCGTGCCCGGCGTCGGCGATCAGTTGTTGCTGCAGTTCGCGGGAGGAGGCGAGGGAGGCGGTCATCGAGTTGAACGACGCGGACAGCCGGGCGATCTCGTCGTCGCCCTCGACGGGGATGCGGACCGTCAGGTCCTCGGTCCTGGCCACGTGCTCGACGGCCTCGGTGAGCTTGTCGACGGGCCGCAACCCCGCGCGGGCGATCCACAGCCCGGCGGCGGTGGCCCCGAGCACGCCGATGCCGCCTACGAGGAGGAGGACCCAGGCCAGGGTGGTGAGGGGTTTGGTGACCTCGTGGAGGGGGCTGGCGATCGACACGGCCTGCGGCAGCCGGTTGCGGTCCCCGTCCACGGCCGGGAGCGTCACGACGCGCATCGCCGTGCCGTCCTCGGCCTCTGTGGTGTGGGCCGCCGAGTCGCTCGTGCCGTTCGCCACGGCCACGTCGGAGCTCTGCACGGGGATCTTGGAGTCGGTCGGCGAGGTGCAGGCGGTGCCGTCGGACTGGATGATCTGGACCGTCGGGCCCGGAAAGCCCTGGCTGCCCGGCGACGTCTCGGAGTGGCACGTGGCCAGGATGAACTGCAGTTGCTGCGGCTTGACGGACGTCGCCTCGGTCCGCAGGTTGTTGTCCATCTGGCCGTACAACTGATCCCGCGTGATGAACCAGCACGTCACCGCCACCGCCGCGACCGCCGCCGCCACCGCCACCGCGACGAGCAGCGCGAGCCGCGACCGCAACGGCAACCCGCGCAACCGGCGGAGCCCCCCGCTCACTCGGCCCCACCGGAGCGCAGCACGTACCCCACGCCCCGCACCGTGTGGACGAGCCGCGGCTCGCCGCCGGCCTCGGTCTTGCGCCGCAGGTACATCACGTACACGTCCAGCGAGTTCGACGACGGTTCGAAGTCGAAGCCCCACACCGCCTTGAGGATCTGCTCGCGCGTGAGGACCTGGCGCGGGTGGGCCAGGAACATCTCCAGGAGGGTGAACTCGGTGCGGGTCAGCTCGACCGTGCGCGCGCCCCGCGTGACCTCCCGGGTCGCCAGGTCCATCCGCAGGTCGGCGAAGGACAGCACGTCGGAGTCGTCGGCGGCCCCCACGGCCGCGGAGGCGTACCCGCTGCGCCGCAGCAGCGCGCGGACCCGGGCGAACAGCTCGTCCAGTTCGAAGGGTTTGACCAGGTAGTCGTCGGCGCCCGCGTCGAGTCCGGTGACCCGGTCGCCGACGGTGTCGCGGGCGGTGAGCATGAGGATCGGGGTCGTGGACCCGGCCGAGCGCAGGCGTCGCGCGGCCGTCAGACCGTCCATGCGCGGCATCTGGATGTCCAGGACGACGAGGTCCGGCTGGTAGGCGTCCGCCTTCTCCAGCGCGTCGGCGCCGTCGACGGCGACCTCGGTACCGTAGCCCTCGAAGGCGAGGGAACGCTGAAGTGCCTCCCGCACCGCCGGCTCGTCGTCGACGATGAGGATGCGGTGCTGCGGGTCGCGGTCGCCTTCGGCGGGGCTCATGGGCTGCGCTTCCTTAACGATGTGTGCGGGCGGGCCGTGCGAGGGACAGGCTCTCAGCCTCGCACGGCGGTGCGACGGCCACGGGCGGTACGGCGCGTCACCGGCGGCGCCGAGCTCGTGCTTCTCCCCGGCAGGCGTCAGTTGTCGGCGCCTCCGGCGCGCAGCGTGTCGAGGTCGGCCTTGACGGTGTTGATGGGGATGGCGAAGCCGAGGCCGACGCTGCCCGCGCTCGACGAGTCCCCCGACGAACCCGAGGAGCCGGAACCGGCGGAGTACATCGCGGAGTTGATGCCGATGATGTTGCCGTTCATGTCGATGAGGGCGCCGCCGGAGTTGCCGGGGTTGAGGGAGGCGTCGGTCTGGAGCGCCTTGTACGTGGTCGTGGACGAGCCGGTGTCGCCGTTGAACTCCCGGCCGCCGAACTCGAAGGGCCACTGGCCGCTGTCGTCCTGCTGTTGCTGCTGGCCCTCGTCGGTGGAGACGGTGACGTCGCGGTCGAGCGCGGAGACGATGCCGCTGGTGACGGTGCCGGTCAGGCCCTCGGGGGAGCCGATGGCGACGACCTGGTCGCCGACCTTGACGCCGTCGGAGTCGCCGAGCGTCGCGGCCTTCAGCCCTGAGGCGCCGCGGAGCTTGATGAGCGCCAGGTCCTTCTTGGCGTCGGTGCCGACGACGTCGGCGGTGTAGGACTTGCCGTCGCTCGTCCGCACCTTGATGGACGAGGCGCCGGAGATGACGTGGTTGTTGGTGAGGATCTCGCCGTCGCTGGTGGTGATGACGCCCGAGCCGGTCGAGGAGCCAGAGGACAGGGCCGCCTTGACCTCGACGATCGAGGGGCTGACGGCCGTGGCGACACCGGAGACGGTGCCCTTCTGGCTGCTGGGCACGACGGTGGTGCTGGTGGCACTGGAGGCCGTGGTGTCCGGGCCGCTCAGCTCCTGGAAGGCGTAGGCGGTGCCGCCGCCGACGGCCGCCGCGGCGACCGCCACGGCCGCGAGCAGTCCGGCCGGGCCGCGCAGCCGCTTCCTCTTCCTCGGCGCGCCGGGCTGCTCGGGCTCGTACGACGGCGGAGGCGGGTAGGCGCCCCCGGCGTACGGGCGCTGCTGCGGGGCGGCGCCGCCCGTGCCGTCGGTGCCGTACTGGGGGGACTCGCCGCTGTGGCGGAAGCTCTCGGTCATGGAGCCAAGCGTGTGGCGCGTACATGAGAGCTGCCTGAGCGTGCCCTGAGAGTCCCGGCAGAACCCTGTTTGCCCGAAATAAAGAGTGCGGGCGCTACGCGCAGCCGCAGGACTGACGGACGACGAGCCGCGACGGGAACAGTTTCAGGCGCTCGCGCCGGGAGCCCGCGACGCGCAGGGAGTCGTCGAGGACGAGGTCCACCGCGGCCCGCGCCATCGCCGAGCGGTCCGAGGCGACGGTGGTCATCGGCGGATCCGTCAGACCCGCCTCCTTCACGTCGTCGAACCCGGCCACGGCCAGCTCGCCCGGCACGTCGATGCGCAGCTCGCGCGCGGCCCGCAGCACGCCGATGGCCTGGTCGTCGGTGGAGCAGAAGATCGCGGGCGGCCGGTCGGGCCCGGCCAGCAGCCCGAGCGCCACCTGGTACGCGTCGTAGCGGTTGTACGGCGCCTCGAACAGCCGGCCCTCGGTGGGGATGCCCGCCTCCTGCATCGCGCGCCGCCAGCCCTCGACGTGGTCGGAGACCGGGTCGCCGACGGACGGGGTCTCGGCGGTGCCGCCGAGGCAGGCCACGTACGCGTTGCCGTGTTCCAGGAGGTGGCGGGTGGCGAGCTGGGCGCCGCCCACGTCGTCGGTGACGACGGCGACGTCGTCGATCGACTCGGGCCGCTCGTGCAGGAGGACGACGCGGGCGTCCCACGCCTCGATCTCGGCGGCGGCCAGGTCGTTGAAGCCGTGGGAGACGAGGATCAGCCCGGAGACCCGCATGCCGAGGAAGGCGCGCAGATAGTGGACCTCGCGGTCGCCGACGTAGTCGGAGTTGCCGACGAGGACCATCTTCCCGCGCTCGGACGCCGCCTGTTCCACCGCGTGCGCCATCTCCGCGAAGAACGGCTGGCGCGCGTCCGGCACGATCATGCCTATGAGGTCGGTACGGCGCGACGCCATCGCCTGGGCGACCCGGTCGGGCCGGTACCCCAGCTCCTTGATCGCGGCGAGCACGCGCTCACGCGTGGCCGGGGCGACCGGCCGGGGTCCGTTGTTGATCACGTAGGACACGACGGCGGTCGAAGTACCCGCCAGTCGCGCAACGTCGTCCCGAGTCACCTTGGCCACGCGCGGAGTCTACGCGGATGGACCTGCTCCTGGGCAGGGCGTGAGGACCCTTCCTAAGGCTCCGCCGTGACCGCCCGGGCGCTCACCGCGGCGGGGCTGTCCGCTTCGTCCGCCTTGGCGGCGGAGTGCGCCGTCTTCTCGCCCTCACCGGCACCCTTGTCGTCCTTCTCCGCCTTCTCCGCGCTCTTCTCCGGCTTCTCCGGCGTCACGAAGCGGTAGCCCACGTTGCGCACGGTGCCGATGAGCGACTCGTGCTCGGGGCCGAGCTTGGCGCGCAGCCGTCGCACGTGGACGTCCACGGTCCGGGTGCCGCCGAAGTAGTCGTAGCCCCAGACCTCCTGGAGGAGCTGCGCGCGCGTGAAGACGCGGCCGGGGTGCTGTGCCAGGTACTTCAGGAGCTCGAACTCCTTGAAGGTCAGGTCGAGGACCCGGCCCTTGAGCTTCGCGCTGTACGTCGCCTCGTCCACGGAGAGGTCACCGTTGCGGATCTCCATGGGGGAGTCGTCGGCGACGATCTGCTGACGGCCCATCGCGAGGCGCAGGCGCGCCTCGACCTCGGCCGGCCCCGCCGTGTCGAGGAGTACGTCGTCGATGCCCCAGTCGGCGGTGACGGCGGCGAGGCCGCCCTCCGTGACGACGAGGACCAGCGGACAGCCGGGTCCGGTGGAGCGGAGAAGCTGACAGAGACTGCGGACCTGCGGGAGGTCGCGGCGCCCGTCGATGAGGATGACGTCGGCACCGGGGGTGTCGACGAGAGCGGGGCCCTCGGCGGGAGCCACCCGCACGGTGTGCAGGAGCAGACCGAGGGCGGGGAGCACCTCCGTCGACGGCTGGAGGGCGTTGGTGAGGAGCAGCAGAGAGCTCATCGCGCCCCACCTGCCCGGGTCGTCATACGTTCGTGCACGGTTCGCTCGCCCATAACGTCTGGTTCCTCCTCGGTCCCTGCGAGGACGTTTGCGGCACTGCTTCGTGGTGCTTGGTGTTGCTCGGTGGTGCTCTGTTGTGCTTTGCGTGGGTCCGCGCCCCGGACCCCGCGCCTTCGTATACAACGCTCTTGAAAGCACAAAAGGACCCGGGGGCTGCTTTGCCCGAGTCCTCTGCCCAGCACAATAGCCCACATGACTTGGGGTCCGGCAGATGAAGAGAGCGGATCTTCTGTGCGGCCGATCACTGAACGACGACTGCGCGTGATGCTTCGTGCACAGGACGGCATCGCCATCGACGCGTCGTACGACCCCGGTCCCGCGCCCGGTGACGGCCTCGTGATCGTGCTCGCGCACGGCTTCACCGGTGATCTGGAGCGACCGCACGTCCGCCGCGCCGCGGGCGTGTTCGCGCAGCGTGCGGCGGTGGTGACGTTCTCGTTCAGGGGCCACGGGCGCTCCGGCGGGCGTTCGACGGTCGGCGACCGGGAGGTGCTGGATCTCGCGGCGGCCGTCGAGTGGGCGCGTTCGCTCGGCCACGCGCGCGTGGCGACGGTCGGGTTCTCGATGGGCGGCTCCGTGGTGCTGCGGCACGCGGCGTCGCACAGGGGGCGCACGGAAGCGCGGACGGACGCGGTCGTCTCCGTCAGCGCCCCGGCGCGGTGGTTCTACCGGGGTACGGCCCCGATGCGGCGGCTGCACTGGGTGGTGAGCCGGCCGACGGGCAGGATGGTCGGCCGGCTCGGGCTGCGGACACGCATCCAGCCGTGGTCGGCGGGCGTCTGGGACCCCGTGCCGCTGTCGCCCGTCGAGTCGGTGCCGCTGATCGCGCCGACACCGCTGCTCGTGGTGCACGGCGACCGCGACCCGTACTTTCCGCTCGACCATCCCCGGATGCTGGCCGAGGCGGCGGACGGCGGCGCCGAGTTGTGGCTTGAGCCGGGCATGGGGCACGCGGAGAACGCGGCGAGCGACGCCCTGCTCGACCGGATCGGGGCGTGGGTCGCCACCGCGGGTGCCGCACAATAGGACGCCGACCGCACACGAGGAGAGGAGCCGCTGCCATGGCTCAGGGCACGATCCGCTACTGGGCGGCGGCCAAAGCGGCCGCCGGCGTCGCGGAGGAACCGTACGACGCGGAGACCCTGGCCGCGGCCCTGACAGCGGTCCGCTCGCGGCACCCCGGTGAGCTGGTGCGGGTGCTGGAGCGTTCCTCGTTCCTGATCGACGGGGACCCCGTGGGGACCCGCGGCCATGAGACGGTACGGCTTGCCGAGGGCGGCACGGTCGAGGTGCTCCCGCCGTTCGCAGGAGGGTGACCCCGATGACCAACGACCCGCAGTATCCGCAGCAGCCCCGCCACGACACGTACGACCCGTACGGCCGGCAGGACCCGTCCGGGCAGTACGACCAGTACGGGCAACAGCAGCAGTCCCAGCAGTACTACTCCCCGCAGTCGTACGGCCAGCAACAGTCGTACGGCCAGCAGCAGTCGTACGGACAGCAACAGTCGTACGGACAGCAACCGCAGTACGGGCAACCGCAGTTCGGGCAGCAGCCGTACGACGACGGTCCGCAGACGCAGCAGTGGCAGGGCCAGACCTGGGACACCCAGGTGCAACCCGCCCAGCAGCCGTACCTGCCACCCCAGCAACAGGAGTGGGCGGCCCGCGACGCGACGCCGACGCCCGAGCCCGCGCCCCGGCCCGAGCCGGCCCCCGCCCCGGCCCCCGCCGCCGGGTCGGCAGGTCCGTCGTACGGCCCCGCCACCACCACCGGCAACCCCCGCGTCACCGACGCCCAGCGCGCCCGCGCCGAAGGCCGCTCGCCGGTCATCGAGCCCGGCATCCAGCCCGCCGCGCTCACCGCGGTCCTCGGCCTGCTGCTCGCGGGCGGCGCCGCCCTCGGCCCGTACGCGCTGCTCGTGCCGCTGCTGCTCCTCCAGGCGGTCACGGCCGCGGGCTGGTTCCGGCTCAACGGCATGTGGCCCGCCCGGCAGGGCATCGCGCTGGCCTTCCTCGGCGGCGTCGTCGCCGACATCGCGCTGCTCACGGCCGGGCGCGAGCACGGGCCCGCCGCGATCCTCGGCACACTCGGCGTCTGGGTCCTGCTCACGCTCGTCCTCCAGCTCCGCTCGCACGCCTCGCCGGACGAGCGGATGTACGGCCTCATGGCGACCGTCACCTCGGCGGCGCTCGCCATCGTGGCCACCGGTCACCTGGCGGCCGAGCCGGACGCGGTCACCGTCGGCGCGGTCGCCGTGGCCGTCACGGTCGTCGCCCGCGCCCTGCCGCTGCCGACGCCCGTCTCCGTGGTGGTCGCGCTGGTCGCGGCCGCCGGCGCGGGGATCGCGGCCGGTGGCGTGACCGACCTGGGGACGGACGGTGCGCTGCTCGGTCTCGGCGCGGGTGTCTGCGCGCTGATCGGCCACCGCGTCGCCTCGTACGACTACCCGTCCCGCTTCGTCCACATGACGGCGGGCGTCGCGCTCCCGCTCGCCGCGGCTGCCCCGGCCGTCTACCTGCTGGGCCGCGCGCTGATCTGACCGCGGGGGCCGGACGCGCCGGTTCCCCGCGTTGATCGACAACTTGGGAACAACTCGGCCCTCCGCCGCCTCCCCCGGGCGCGGCCACGTACGCTCGGCCGCAGAAATCATTCCCGGCCGGGGGACACGAGGCGCCGGGGACGTCGGACGTGGGGGAGCCTCAAGGCCATGCGCGCACTGCGAATACTGCTGATCTTCGTCGTCATCGTGGGCGGCCTCTTCGTGATCGCCGACCGGGTCGCGGTCAACTTCGCCGAGGACAAGGCCGCCGACAAGCTGCGCACCAGCGAGGGCCTTTCCGCCACGCCCGACGTGAACATCAAGGGCTTCCCGTTCCTGACCCAGGTCGCGGGCGGCAGCCTGGACGACGTCGAGATCGGCATCAAGGACTACGAGGCCAAGAGCGGCGGCGACAGCGTCCGCATCGCCGACCTGGACGCCGAGATGCACAGCGTGAAGTTCGACAGCAGCTTCAGCTCCGCCACCGCCGACACGGCCACCGGCACCGCCCGGATCTCCTACGACGAGCTGCTCAAGGCCGTCAAGAAGCAGGATGTCGCCCAGGTTGCCCCGGGGGTGACCGCCGAGATCGTCGGACTCTCGTACGGCGGTGGCGACAAGGTCAAGGTGGCGGTCACCGTGAAGACGCCGGTGGTCACCCTGCATCCGACCGTGCTCAGCTCGGTCGAGGTCACCGACGGCAAGGTCTCGGCCCGCGCCGACAATCTGCCGAAGACCGGCGCGCTCGACCTGGCCGAGGGCCGGATCCGTGCCGTCACCGACTTCCAGCAGGCGATCGACGACCTGCCCGCGGGCATCGAGCTGGACAAGGTCCAGGCCGTGCGGGACGGCGTCGAGATCACGGTGAAGGGTTCGAAGCTCGACCTCGTCGGGTAGGGACGCAGCGGCGGACCGGACGCCCGGCCCGCGCCCGAGTGTCCGCACTGCGAGACGGCGTTGTCCGTAGAGCAGAGGCAGGCGGGCCGTACGCGGCCCGGGAGCCCGGCGGACGCGACTCGAAACGTCGATCGTTCTCAGCATATGGATGAATACGTCTCAGTATTCGACATGGCGGTGACACGGCCGCCGATGCGTCCTTACGATCGGGGGCATGAAGCGACAGGCGGACCTCACGAAGCGGCGGGCAGTAGACCTGTGCCGCGTCGCCGCCATGCTCTGTCGCACGGTCTAGCGGGAGCCGGCCACCGGGCCACCGCCCGCCTTCCCCGGACCCCTTGAGCTCGACTCGGGGTCACCCCGCGCTCTTCGTGCGCACCCGATTTCCGCATGCCCCGCCGCAACTGCCCCGGAGGAAGACAGCATGAGCCGCAGCGACGTCCTGGTCGATGCCGACTGGGTCGAGGCCAACCTCGACAACGAGAACGTGGCGATCGTCGAGGTCGACGAGGACACGTCGGCGTACGACAAGAACCACATCAAGAACGCGATCCGCATCGACTGGACCAAGGACCTCCAGGACCCGGTCCGCCGTGACTTCATCGACCAGGCCGGCTTCGAGGAGCTGCTGTCGAAGAAGGGCATCGCCAACGACACGACCGTCGTCCTCTACGGCGGCAACAACAACTGGTTCGCCTCCTACGCCTACTGGTACTTCAAGCTCTACGGCCACCAGGACGTGAAGCTCCTCGACGGTGGCCGCAAGAAGTGGGAGCTGGACTCCCGCGACCTGGTCGACGGCTCCCAGGTCCCCAGCCGCCCGGCCACGCAGTACAAGGCCAAGCCGCAGGACACCTCGATCCGCGCCTTCCGCGACGACGTCGTGAACGCGATCGGCAGCCAGAACCTCGTCGACGTGCGCTCGCCCGACGAGTTCTCCGGCAAGCTGCTCGCCCCGGCCCACCTGCCGCAGGAGCAGTCGCAGCGCCCGGGCCACGTCCCGTCCGCGCGCAACATCCCGTGGTCGAAGAACGCCAACGACGACGGCACCTTCAAGTCGGACGACGAGCTGAAGAAGCTGTACGCCGACGAGCAGGTCGACCTCGCCAAGGACTCCATCGCGTACTGCCGCATCGGTGAGCGTTCCGCGCTGACCTGGTTCGTGCTCCACGAGCTGCTCGGTGTCGAGAACGTCAAGAACTACGACGGCTCGTGGACCGAGTACGGCTCCCTCGTCGGCGTGCCGATCGAGCTCGGCGCCAACAAGTAACCAACTGACCTTTCCTGCCTAGGAGTGACGTATGTGTGGAGCGAAGGCCGGCGGTCCGGACGCCTCGACGATCAAGCCCGGTGAGACCACGATCCAGGGCCAGGTGACCCGCGACGGCGAGCCGGTGACGGGCTACGTCCGCCTCCTGGACTCGACCGGCGAGTTCACCGCCGAGGTCCCCACCTCGGCCACGGGCCAGTTCCGCTTCTACGCGGCCGAGGGCACGTGGACGCTGCGCGCGCTCGTCCCGGGCGGCACGGCGGACCGTACGGTCGTCGCGCAGACCGGCGGACTCGCGGAGGTCGCGATCGCCGTGTGACGGCGGCGCCGCGACGCGCTTCGAACGGCTGAAGGGCCGCACCCCCGGGGGTTGGACGCCACTGGTACGGGGTGCGGCCCTTCGGTCTGCGCGGAGCCGTTCGGGCGGGCCTACGCTGGAGGCATGTACGCACGGCGGAAGCATCTGTACTTCGCCATGATGGGCCTGTGCGTCGGGCTCTTCGTCCTCGCCTGGGCCGTGGTGCGCCTCTGGTCCGTGCCCGCCGCCGTCGCCATGTGCGTCGTCGCCATGGTGATCCCGCCGGTCGCCGCCATCGTCGCCAACCGCCGCGGCCCCGACGACCGCTGGTGGGACGACCCCTCCGGTGACGCCCGGTCCGACGAGTGGTGGGACGAACTGGACGGCAAGAAACGACGCCGCGAGCCGTAGCCGCACCGGCGTCGCCCTTTCGTTATCGATCTCCGTGCAACCTGCACCGGCCGCTGTGGGTCTCCTGTGCGCGCGGATACGGAATCCGCGCCTCTCGTTCCGTGGGGGGACCTGTTGGATCACGCACGAACTCCGTCCCGGCCCGAGCGCCGCGGACGTGGCCGCACCACCCTGCTGATCGCCTGCGCCGCGGCCCTCGGCGTCGTCGCGGGCGTCTGCACCGGCTACGTCGTCCAGGCCGGACGCGACCCCGACTCGCTGCCGCCGCTCGCCGCGCAGACCGTGGCGCAGGCCAAGGGCTCGGCGGCGCAGGCGTTCGCCACCACCGGGGACCCCCGGGTCCGCACCGACGGGGATCTGCGCAAGCTCCTCGTCCGGCGCCCCGCGGGCACCCAGAAGGCGGACTCCACGCAGGGCTGGCGCAACCTGTACGGCTACGCGAACGACTACAAGTCGCCGGACTACATGTTCCGCGAGCTGTCCATCGGCTCCTTCCGCCGGGCCGCGGTGACCGCGTGGAAGAAGGGCCAGGCCTCCACCGAGGTGCACCTCATCCAGTTCCGCGACGCCGAACAGCTCGGCTCCCGGACCTTCCTCTCCGGCCAGCAGGACTACATGAGCGAGGCGAAGTGGGCGGGTAACGACGGCGAGCCGCTCCCCGGCAGCTCCGAGGGCCGCGTCTACGTCTTCGACCACCCCCGCACCGAACCCGGCTACCTGCCGCTGTACGAGGCGAGGGCGCTCGCCGCGCGCGGCGACATCGTCATGGACATCTGGCTCTACGACACCAAGCCCATCCCGAGGAAGTCCGCGATGGACCTCGCCGAACAGCAGTTGGAGCGTCTGTGAGCGACCAGTTCCCGGCTCCGGAGGACGCCCCGGAGGCACCCCCGGCGCCGAAGAGGAGACGGTGGCCCGCCGTGGCGGTCACCTGCGCCGTCCTGCTCGCCGTCGCGGGCGGCACCGGCTACACCGCGACGAAGGTCGACGACGCCGACCGCACCGTACCCACCGCGGTGTGGGGCACGCCGAAACAGCAGGAGCAGCGGGCCGGCGGGGAGACCGGTGCGAAGGGCGACCTCATGGGACGCCTGCTGCCGATGCCCGAGGGATACATCCCCGGGCCCGACATCGACGAATACGGCAACGACAAGGCGATCACCGGTCCGGAGGCCGTGGCCCGTCTCAAGCGGGGCGCCGACGATCTGCCCGCCCGCCAGCGCGACGCCCAGCGCAAGGCCATCGACAAGCTGAAGCTCAAGGGCCTGGCGGTGCGCAGCTACGCCGCAGGCGACTTCTCCCACTCCTGGGCCGATGACGACGCCGGTTACGCCGTCGTCGAGATCCAGCTCGCCGAGTTGCAGAACCGGCGGGTGGGCCGCGAGCTCAAGTCGTTCCGCTCGGAGTTCCTGCACTCGTTCGGCGGCTTCACCAAGGGCCCGAAGATCAAGGGCCACAAGAACGCGGACTGCTTCCTGGCGCCCCGTGGCAAGGAGACGAAGCTCGACCTGCTGCTGTGCAGCGCGTACGAGGACGACGTCCTGGTCACCGTGACCGCGTACGGCACCAAGGCGATCGACGCCAAGGCCGTCGCCACGCTCCTCGGCCAACAGCTCGACCACATCTCGTCGCGGGGAGAACTCGTATGACCCAGTTGACCGAGCAGCCCGGGCCGGTGCCCGAGCTGCCGCCCGCGACCGAGCCCGCGCCCGCCAGGGCATCGAAGGACCGCCGCGTGCTGCGGGCCGCGCTGCGCTGGACCGCCGCCGTCGTCGTGTTCGCGGCCTTCGGCGCCGGGGCGGCGTACGGCGTCACGCAGCAGACCCGCGGCGACCTGCCGGGTCTCGCCACCGAGAGCGACGGCCGCTGGGAGTACCCGGCGCTCGAGAAGCCGCCGCTGCCAAAGGGGGCTCCGGCCGCGTTCGCCGAGCGGAACACCCGCGAGGAGCACTTCGCCGACCTGCGCAAGCTGGTCCTGCCCGCGCCGAAGGGCGCGAGCGAGGACAAGCGGCTCGCGGGCAAGGACGGCTGGCTGCCCACCGCGACCTACCTGAAGGCCTACGAGAAGGACGCGCGGGGCGACCTCGCGCAGTTCCTCGACGAGGGCGGCCTGCGGCATGTGGCGGCCCGCGGCTGGACCATGCCGGACGGCACGCACACCCGTATTTATGTGCTGCGTTTCGGGACGGGAGCCTTCGCGCGCGAGTACGCCGCGCACGTGGCGGGCAACGCCGCCGCGCTGACCGGCGCCCCCCTCACCGAGGAGGACTTCTCCTGGACCGGAGAGGTCGGCACCCCCGTGCAGTTCACGAAGCTGAACGTCTACGAGGAGACGCGCCCCTACGGCGCCGAGCAGGTCCGGCAGGCCTACATCCAGGCCGGTGACCTGGTCGCCCTCGTCGTGCAGTCCGGCAAGGGCGCCACGCCGAGCACACCCTTCCGGCAGACGGTCGCCCTCCAGAACCAGCTCCTCGGCTGAGCCCCGCCGCCCGTGCGGCGGACCTCACCGAGAGGGCCGGGCCCCACCCGACTAGAGTGGGGTCCGGCTCTGTATGTAACCCGAAACGTTTTCCGCGCACCGAGGAGCACCCCGTGCTTGAGGCCTTCTTCTCCGCTCTCCTTGTCCTGGTCTGCGTCGGCGTCCTCGCCTTCGCCGGTCTGACCGTGAAGAAGCTGTACCAGGGCCAGCGCTGACCCCCGTACTCCCCGTACGACAGTCCACCGAGAGACGTCTGAACCGCTCATGATCCAGATTCCGTCCGACCTGCACCCCGATCTCGTCCCGCTCGCGTTCCTCCTGGGCGACTGGGCGGGCGCCGGCGTCACCGACTTCCCGGGCGCCGAGAAGGCCAACTTCGGTCAGGAAATCTCCTTCACCCATGACGGGCGGGACTTCCTGGAGTACCACTCCCACAGCTGGATCCTCGACAGCGACGGCAACAAGGTCCGGCCGCTGGAGTCCGAGTCCGGCTACTGGCGGATCGACAAGGACCGCAAGGTCGAGATCGTCATGGCCCGCGACGACGGCGTCGTCGAGGTCTGGTACGGCGAGCTGGCCGACAAGAAGCCGCAGATCGACCTGGCCACCGACGCGGTCGCCCGCACCGCGGCCTCCGGCCCGTACAGCGGCGGCAAGCGTCTCTACGGCTATGTGAAGGGCGACCTCATGTGGGTCGGCGAGAAGCAGACCCCCGAGGTCCCGCTGCGCCCCTACATGTCGGCCCAGCTCAAGAAGGTCGTCACCCCGGAGGAGGTCGCCGAGATGGCACGCAACCTCCCGGACATGCCCGACGACGGCATCGCCTTCTTCAAGTAGCCCCTACCGTTCGGACGGACGGACGGACGGACGGCACACCGATGGCCCCGCGCATTGCGCCGGGGCCATCAGCCGTTTCGGGCGACTCCGCGTATCAGCGGCAGCCTCGTAGGGGTTAACAGATCGCTTGCGCAGTGCACTGCGCTTGCACCGCGGTGGTGGCTGTCGCTACGGTCGGGGCAACGGTGCGGCGCCGATGTGCCGCCACTGTGCGGCAATGAGACGCGAGAAAACAGGAACCCCCGGCATTCCCTGAAGGGCGCCGGGGGCCTGTACATCCGTGCCTTGGGTGGCGTGCTACGCAGAGGCGAGCCCAAGGCGTTCACTACTCACCGTATCACCGGTGCTCGTTCCTGTACCGAGGTGCTGCCGGGCCCTCGCATGCCCGGACGAGGGGGGGATCCTGATGAACGACATGGTGCCGGAATGGGCGCGGCGAGCGTTCTCGACGCTGCGCCTGGCGCCCTACGTCCGTGCGGCGCGCGGCGATGCCGCGGTGGCGCAGCGACTGTACTGGTGGAACGTCGAGGCCTCGGCTGCGCTCTACGGCTCTCTGCACTGCCTGGAACTCGCGGCGCGCAACGCGATCCACGATCAGCTCGCTCTCCACGGCGGCCGGGACGACTGGTGGGCAACGGCCCCTCTCAACCAGAACGGGCAGCGGCTCGTGGCCAAGGCACGCGGCAAGTGCGAGCGCCGTGGCCTTCGGCCGGCGCCGGCCGACAGCATGGTGGCCGAGCTGTCCTTCGGTTTCTGGGCATCGTTGGTCAGTGGGGGATCGGGTTACGACCGCCTGTTCTGGGTGCCGGCCGTGCACAAGGCGTTTCCGCACTACTCAGGCCGTCGCGACGTGCTGTACGACCAGTTGTGGTCGCTGGTGCTGCTGCGCAACCGGATCATGCATCACGAGCCGATCCACCACCGTGACCTCGCCGCGGACCATGCCAAGGTCTACCGCGTGCTCGGGTACGTCAATGCCGAACTGGCCAAGGAGGCCCAGGCCATGGACCGATTCCCGGCCGTTCTCGACGGCAGGCGGGAAGCCCTGCGTGGTTCCCGTCCCGCGCGATTCTGATGGGCGGGCGAACGATGCGGGAATTCGAGGGAGTCTTCGTCGCAAGGGCGGACATCGCCCGGGGGGCCGGAGTGAAACGGCCCGCGGTGACGAACTGGGAGCGTCGGCACGCGGACTTCCCCCGGCCTGTCGGTACGCGCTCCGGAGGATCCGCGGACCCGGAGGTCTTCTCAGCGGCTGAGGTGCTGGCCTGGCTCGACCGGCGCGTCGTCCCGGCGAACGCCAGACGGGCCGAGGAGCCCGCGGGAACCACCTACGGTGACCGGCTTCGGATCTCCCTCGGGGGAACAAGTACCGGTGCCCTGCTCAAGGCCGTGGACCGGCTGAGCGACGCGCAGACGGAGCGATGGCGTGGAGGACTGTCCCACGCCGACTACCTCACCGTGCTGCTCACGCTCGTCTACGTCCGCGCCTGCCTGCCCGAGGAGTGGAAGAGGATCCTGAGCGAGTCCCGTCGGCCGCAGTTTCCCCACTCCGGCCAACTGCTGGTGCGGATACTGGCGCGGTCGGTCGGTCGAGAGCTGGGGGACGCGCACGAGCGCCTGCTTCTCGCTCTCTCCCAGAACCTCGGTGACTCCCGTGTGTGTGACATCGTCCGACTGCTGGACGACACAGGACCGGTGGACCGGGCGGAACACGCTCAGGCCGGCGAGAGACTGCTGAGCCGGTACAGCGATCTCGTGGGCAGAAGAGCGGGTGACTTCTTCACGCCTCGGGCCGCCGTCGACGTGCTCGCCACGCTTGTCGCCGACGGCAGTGACGACGTCGCAAGCGTGCACGACCCCTTCGTCCGGGCAGGTGAGTTGTTGTCGGCCGCGTGGGGTGCCGTGGCCCAGGCGCAAGGGACTGCCCCGCGAGCGAGTGGCGCGGGGGTGGGCGAGCATCCGCTGGCGCTGGCCGCCATGAACCTCGCCCTGCACGGTGTGTCCGCGGCCCACCTCGTGCCGGGAGGCACGACGCCCTCGGCCGGGACCGACCAGGAGCGGCAGAGCTTCGACCGCATCGTGACGAACCCCCCGTTCAACGTGAGGCTCGAACGTCCCGTCGAAGAAGGACACTGGCGATACGGCTCACCCCCGCTGCACAACGCGAATTTCGACTGGCTCCAGTACGCGGTGACCCGGCTGCGGGAGGGCGGCCGTGCGGCCGTCCTCATGCCCGACATCGCAGCGTTCTCCGCGAACCCCTCGGAGCGGAGGATCAGAGCGGCCATGGTGGAGGACGGCGCCGTGGAAGCGGTGATCGCGCTGCCCGCCCAGTTGTTCACGACGACGGGCATCCGTGTGTCGGTCTGGCTGCTACGGCATCCGACAGGGGCGTGCGACGACATCCTCTTCGTCGACGCCAGTCGTCTCGGCTCGCTCGTCTCCCGTACTCGCCGGGAACTGACTCCGGACGAGACCCGGCGTGTCCTCGACGCATACCGCGCCTGGACCGCTGCCCGTGCGGCCGGCCGTGTGTTCGCCGGGGCCGAGGGTCTGAGCAGGGCGGTTCCTGTCGAGGCCATCAGGGAGAAGGACTACGTCCTCAGCCCGGCCTTCTATGTGCCGAGCGGAGAACCGTCCGAGAACCGGGCCGCGGACCCCGCTGACCTGATGGCCCTGGCCGGACAGCTCACCGAGCTGGACGAGCGGGCCCGGGAGGCGGATGCCGCGGTGGCGGAGCTGCTGGGGAGGTACGGACTGTGAGCGACGAGGAGATCGACGGACAGCCGAGGGACTGGCGGCGTGCCCCGCTCGGTGACCTCTGTGAAGTCCAGGCGGGCGGCCCTTCCGTGCGCAGGAATGATCACGTGGAAAGGGGCGTTCCGCTGGTGCGCCCCGCTGACCTGCGTCACCAGAGGATCTCGGCCGGGTCCGCGATGGTGCACATCGGTCCGGACCAAGCGCGGGACATGCGCAAATACCGGATCGCCACGCACGACATCCTGGTGTCCCGCACGGGAACGGTGGGGCGGGTGGCGCTTGTCACCGCCGACGAGAGCGGTTGGTTGTACAACACCCATCTCCTGCGCGTGCGGGCCCATGATCCGGCGGACGCCCCCTATCTGTGCGCCTTCCTTTCCAGCCGCCGGGTCGCCGAATGGCTGGTGCGTCGTGCGGCCGGGACCACCGGCATGCGGTCGATCACCCTGCGTACCCTGCTGGAGCTTCCTGTGGCGCTGCCGCCGCTCGACCGGCAACGGGAGATCGGAGCCGCGCTCAAGGCGGTCGACGAGAAGATCAGGGCACACGCGGAGATCGTGCGGGCGACCGCCGAGCTGCGGGAGACCCTCTCGGACCTTTTGATGACCGGGCGTCTACCCATGAGCCCTTGAGAGAGCGGTATGGCTTCTACACTGGCCGGTGTGGTGAACACCGACTGGAAGAGCGACCTGCGGCAGCGCGGCTACCGGCTGACGCCGCAGCGCCAGCTTGTTCTCGAAGCCGTGGACACCCTGGAGCACGCGACCCCCGACGACATCCTGAGCGAAGTGCGCAGGACGGCGTCGGGGATCAACATCTCCACGGTGTACCGCACGCTCGAACTCCTGGAGGAGCTCGGGCTCGTCAGCCACGCGCATCTCGGCCACGGGGCGCCCACGTACCACCTCGCCGACCGGCACCACCACATCCACATGGTGTGCAGGGACTGCACGAACGTGATCGAGGCCGATGTCGACGTGGCCGCCGAGTTCACCGCCAAGCTGCGCGAGCGCTTCGGCTTCGACACCGACCTGAAGCACTTCGCGATCTTCGGCCGCTGCGAGAACTGCACCAAGGATCGCGAAGCCGCCCGCGAGCAGCAGGAATAAGCGGGTCCGGCCGCTCGTCGTAACCTTGGTGAACATGCAGCGACATTCAACGAGCAGCCCTCTGCTGACCCTGCCCGGTGCCGTCCCCGGCGAAGGCGTGGACGAAGGCGTCGCCGCGCACTACGGCGACCTGTTCCGAGAACAGCGCTCCCTCGCCGACGGGACGGGCATCGTGGACCTGTCGCACCGCGGCGTGATCACGGTCACCGGCGACGACCGGCTGAGCTGGCTGCACCTGCTGCTGACCCAGCACGTCTCCGAGCTGCCCCCGGGGCAGGCGACCGAGGCGCTGATCCTCTCCGCCAACGGCCACATCGAGCACGCCCTGTACCTCGTCGACGACGGCACGACGACGTGGGCGCACGTGGAGCCCGGCACGCAGGGCGCCCTCCTCGCGTACCTGGAGTCGATGAAGTTCTTCTACCGGGTCGAAGTGGCCGACAGCACGGGCGAGTTCGCCGTCGTGCACCTGCCGGCCGGGTCGATCGCGCCGGTGCCCGACGGGGTGGCCGTGCGCGAGACGGCGTACGGCCGCGACCTGTTCCTGCCGCGCGCCGACCTGGAGGCGTACGCGAAGGAGAACGGGCCGGCGATCGGGCTCCTCGCCCTGGAGGCCCTGCGGGTGGAGCAGCACCGGCCACGCCTCGGCTTCGAGACCGACCACCGCACCATCCCGCACGAGCTGGGCTGGCTCGACACGGCCGTCCACCTCCAGAAGGGCTGCTACCGGGGGCAGGAGACCGTCGCCCGCGTGCAGAACCTGGGCAAGCCGCCGCGCCGCCTGGTCTTCCTGCACCTGGACGGCAGCGAGGTCCATCTGCCGCCGCACGGCGCCGATGTGCGGCTCGCGGCGGACGGCCCCGAGGGCCGCAAGATCGGGTTCGTGACGACCTCCGTACGCCACCACGAGCTCGGGCCGATCGCCCTCGCCCTGGTGAAGCGGAACGTGCCCCTCGACGCCGAGCTGATGGCGGAGTCCACGGCGGCGGCGCAGGAGGTCGTCGTCGAGCCGTAGCCCTCGCGGCTACATCTCCAGCAGCACCGTGAACGGGCCGTCGTTCGTCAGGGACACCCGCATCCGCGCCCCGAACCGGCCCGTCGCCACGGTCGCCCCGAGCGCGCGGAGCTGCGCCACGACCTCGTCGACCAGCGGTTCGGCGACCTCACCGGGCGCCGCCGCGTTCCAGGTGGGGCGCCGTCCCTTGCGGGCGTCGCCGTAGAGGGTGAACTGGCTGACGACGAGCAGCGGCGCGTCGATGTCGCTGCACGACCTCTCGTCGGTGAGCATCCGGACCGTCCAGAGTTTGCGAGCCAGTCGGGCCGCCTTCTCCTTGGTGTCCTCGTGCGTGACGCCGACGAGGACGCACAGGCCCTCGCCCTTGATCTCGCCGACGGTCCGCTGCTCGCCGTCCTCGTCCACGACGACGCTCGCGCCGTCCACTCGCTGTACCACTGCTCGCATACGGCCATCATGCCGTGCTCCCGAACCCCCCATCCGGGGCCGATATGGGGTACTCGCGCACAGAGCGGGCATCAGGAGTGGCACCATGCTCACACGTGGTGCGCCGGTGGCGCGCGGCGTCGGTCCGGTCGAGGGGACGGTAAGCACACCATGGATGCTCATGCCATGAGCCACGCGTCGAGTACGAGCCCGCCCGGGGGCCCTGTCTCCCTGACGCACACCGGCAGGGTCGCCCCGCCGGCCCGGCCGCCCGTGCAGCGCGTCGACAGCCCCGCACTGCCGGCCGTCCCCGAGCACGACCTGTCGGGCCTGCGCCTGCCCGAGCTGCGCCGGGTGCGCCGCGAGTCGCAGCAGGACGAGGCGGACCTGAGTTACGTACGGCGGCTGCTCCAGGGGCGTATCGACATCCTGCGGGCCGAGCTGGGCCGGCGCCGCGATCCCGAGTCGCCCGTCGTGGACCGGCTCTCGGAGATCCTGCGCGACCAGCCGACACAGCAGCGCTCCTCGGCCCGGCACGTCACGCTCGGCACCCCGCACAGCGAGGAGTTCCGGCGCCTGGCCGCCGAGATGCTGGCCGAGGTCGAGCTCTCCGACCTCGCGGCCCGCACCGACGACGAACTGCGCGCGGCGATGGGCCGCCTGGTCCGCTACGAGCAGCAGGTCTCGCGGCGCCGCCAGCTCCTCCAGCGCACGGCGGACGACTGCAGCGCGGAGATCGCGCGCCGGTACCGGGAGGGCGAGGCACAGATCGAGGACCTGTTGGTGGGCCGAGGCTGAGCGCCTGGGCCGTGGGCCGCGGGCCGCGGTGACAAACCGGGCGACATCGCGGCCTGGCCCGGCTTAGCGTGGCGGCATGATCTCCCGTGCCACCGAAGACATCGACGTACGGCCCATCACCAAGGACGAGCTGCCCGCGTGGTGCCGTGCCCTCAACACCGGTTTCCTGCGGCCTCCCATCGCGTCGCCGGAGACGGTCGCCAAGCGGCTCGCGTTCTTCGACCTCGCCCGCACCCGCGCCGCCTTCGCCCCGGCGGGCGGTGGGGACGGCACACGGCAGGTCGCCACCTTCCGCTCGTTCGCGCAGGACCTCAGTGTCCCCGGTGGCGCCACCGTCCCCACCGACGCCATCACCAACGTCACCGTCACGCCCACCCACCGCCGCCGCGGCCTGCTCAGCCGCATGATGGCCGCCGACCTCGCCGAGGCGAAGGAGCGCGGGGACGTCGCGGCGACGCTGATCGCCGCCGAGTACCGGATCTACGGGCGCTACGGGTTCGGGCCCGCGGCCACCACCACGCGGTGGGAGATCGACGTGGCGCGGGCCGGCCTCGACCCGCGCTGGTCCGGCCCCGGGGACGGCGGGCGGATCGACCCCGCCGACGCCGCCGAGGTGCGCGCGATCGGGCCCGCGCTGCACGAGCGGCTGCGCGCCCGCGTCGCCGGTGTCGTCTCCCGGGACGACTTCTGGTGGGAGTACGAGACGGGCCTGTGGCCGACGCCCGAGGACCCCTGGACCGAGCCCTTCTACGCGGTGTACCGCAACGCGCGCGGCGAGGTCGAGGGGCTGGTCGCCTACCGGTCCGACGGCCACTGGGGCGACGCCAAGATGCCGGGGAACACGGCGACCGTGCTGAAGCTGACCGGGGTGACCCCGGCCGCCGAGCGGGCGCTGTGGCACTACCTCTGCTCGGTCGACTGGGTCACCGCGGTCAGGTCCGACGACCGCGCCCCCGACGACCTGCTGCCGCATCTGCTGCCGGACCCGCGCGCCGCCCGCATCGTGACGCAGGCCGACCTCCTGTGGGTGCGGATCCTGGACGTCGTACGGGCTTTGGAGGCGCGGTCCTACGGGGCGAGCGGGGAACTGGTCCTGGACGTGCGGGACCCGGCCGGGTTCACGCAGGGCCGGTTCCGCCTTGCGGCCACGCCCGAGGGGGCGGTGTGCGAGCCGAGCGACAGGAGCCCCCATCTCACCCTGGACGTGGGTGAACTGGGGGCGCTGTGGCTGGGTGACGCGTCCGCGGTGCGGCTCGCCGCCCTGGGACGCGTGGTGGAGGAGGAGGCGGGCGCCGCCGCGACGGCCGACGCCCTGTTGCGCACGCCGCGGCGACCGTGGTGCCCCGACGTGTTCTGAGAGCTTCTCCGAGAGACCTCTCCTCGGAAGACCGACCGGGCTCCCGGCTCCCCTCCGGAAGGGAGCCCGGTCAGCCGCTCTGGGCCAGCAGCATGACGAGGATGGCGGCCCCGATGCCACTGATCATGGTGTTCTTGGCTTTGAGTCCGACGGAGAGCACGACGAAGGCGATGATGCCCATCGGACCGTACTTCCATTGGATGAGCTGCTCGAATCCGATGGCAAGAGCGGCGATGAGGATGGCGAAGACCGGCATGGGACTTACCTCCTTCGGGTCCGAGTGGTGACCAACTCCTACGCCATGGTGGTGACGTAGACCAACCTGTGTGGCCGACGCCAACCCCCGAGGTTGTCCGACCATGTCGCTCAAGTTGGTCACCAACTCACTGTTACTTATCTCCGCTGACACGACTCATAACCACCTTCTCCTCAACTCCCCAAAGATGGCGGGAAGTTGTAGCGTTGTGCTGTGAGCGCGGAACATGCCGCCGTCAATGGACGGCCCGAGCCGCGGCCGACGCGGTGGACATACCGTGAAGTGGCCGACGAGCTGCGCGCCCGGATCCGTTCCGGGCATCTCCGTCCTGGCCAACGCATGCCCACACAGGCGCAGTTGGCGGACGACTTCGGGGTGGAGCGGTCCGCCGTGCGGCAGGCGCTGCGCATCCTCCAGTCCGAGCATCTGCTGGCCAACGTCTCGAAGGGCAGCCCGGCCACCGTCGCGGAGGCGCCCCAGCTCGCGTCCGGCGGCCCCGGCGCGCTTCCGCAGTCGACGATGGTGGCGCTGTCCCAGAAGGTCGCGGCCGCCTTCCGGCAGCCGGACGTGGAGATAGACGCCGTGTGCCTGACGTCGGTCTCGCTGACCCTCGCGGTGGGCGAACCGTTGCGCCACATCCACGCGGGGCGCATAAAACCGGCCAAGGTGCGGGTGCGGGTGCTGCTGCCGAGCCGGGACATCGACCTCGCCTTCCCGGCGCCCGCCGACGCGGCGGTGGAGGCGGACGGGGTGACGGGCACCAGGATCCAGCGCGACTGGCTCGCGCAGCGCAACGCGCAGGGGCAGGTGCTGCGGCACGGCCTGCTGGCGCTGCGCTCCACCCACGGCATCGACGTCGAGGTGGCGTTCCGCGCGCTGCCGTTCACGCCGCCGGTCCAGCTCTACCTGCTCAACAACGTGGAGGCGCTGTTCGCGTACTACACGCTGGCGCGGCACGGGGAGCAGATCGACCACGAGCGGGTGGACGTCTACGACGCGCAGGGGGTCCGGCAGAAGCTGTTCGTCTTCGACCAGGGGGCGGGACTGCGGGACACGACGTTCACGGAGCAGTCCCACCTGTGGTTCAACAGCCTCTGGAACACCATCAGTTCGGAGTTGACGCTCGGTTCCTAGACAACGCTTCTCGGGTCCTCACTGAAGCGCGGGGCCGGCCACCATGATCGCGAGCAGCACACCGCCGATGGAACCGCACGTGGCGTTCCTGGCTTTGGCGCCGATGGCCAGCAGGAGCAGACCGGCGATGCCGGCCGGACCGTAGTGCCACTGGACGAGCTGCTCGAAGGTGATCACGAACACCGCGGAGAGGAGGCTCAGGAAGGCCATGACGTTTCCTCCTTCTTCGACGACGGCATCGCCTGGTGCTGGTTGGTCGAAGTTGGCAACCAACTACACTACTGTTGTCCCCACTTGGTCGAGAGAAATAAACAAGTCACCAACAACTCCCGCCAAGTGGCAGGCAGTTGTACCATTTGGTCGTGACCCCGGAGCGTGGGAGACATGGCTGACATGGTGGATGCGACGCTGAACGGAAGCAGAAGGCTCTCGCCTCGGGAGATCGCCGACGACCTGCGGGAGCGGATCAGGGCCGGCCAGCTCAAGGCCGGGGACCGGCTGCCCACCCAGGCCACCCTCGCCGACGAGTTCGGCGTGGAGCGCGGCACGGTCCGCCAGGCTCTCCAACTCCTCCAGACCGACGGCCTGTTGAGCAACGTCAGCAAGGGCAGCCCGCCACGCGTCGCCACCGCCGCCCCCAGCCGCGACGAACCACAGCCCACCATGGTCGCGCTCGCCCCCCGCCTGGTGGAGGCGTTCGCCTCGCCCAAGGTGCGCATCGACGCCGTCTGCATGACCTCCGAGACGCTGATGCTGGCACTGGGTGAACCGCTGCGCCTCATCCACGAGGGCCGCATGCGTCCCGAGTCCATCGACGTACGTATCCTCCTGCCCAGCCGCGACATCGACCTCGCCTTCCCGGTCCCGGTCCCCGACAGCACCGACGGCACCGACCGGGCCGACGACGCCGCGGTCCACCAGCGCTGGCTCGCCACCCGCAACGCCCAGGGCCAGGTCCTGCGCCACAACCTGCGCTCCCTGCGCTCCTCCCACGGCATCGACGTCCAGGTCACCTTCCGCGCGCTGCCGTTCACGCCCCCCGTCAAGCTCTACCTGCTCAACGACGCGGAGGCGCTCCTCTCCTACTACATGGTCACGCGCCGCGAGGAGGAGATCGACAGCGGCACCAAGCTGGAGATGTACGCGGCCACCGGCTCCCAGGCCCTGCTGTTCTCCTTCGAGAAGCGCGCGGGCCACCGGGACCGGGCGTTCGTGGAGGAGTCGCAGAAGTGGTTCACCGCCCTCTGGGAAACCATCACGTCCGACCTGACACTCTCCTAGTGACCTCAGATGCGACGACTTCAGACGCGGTGACCCCGGCTACGGCGAAGCTGGTCAGGGGCGCACACCATGTGCTCCTCGACTTCGACGGCCCGATCTGTCGCCTGTTCGCGGGACTGGACGAGCCGGTGAAGGCGCAGTGGGAGGAGGAATGGCTGGAGGCGCGGAGGCTGGGCGGCGCGCTCTGTGCGGACGAGCGCGAGGGGCAGGGCCCGCAGCCGGACCGCGCTCTCGTACGGGACCTGGAGAAACGTCTCACCGAGAAGGAGCTGCAAGCCGTCCCCACGGCCTGGCCGACGCCCTGGGCCGACCCGCTCATCCTGACCTGGCACGCCGTCGGTGCCAGGCTCGCCGTCACGACCAACAACTCGCCCGAGGCGGCGCGGCAGTACATCGACAGCCGCGGCCTGTCCGGCTGCTTCGAGCAGCACATCTACGGCCGTACGCAGGACCTGAGCCTGCTCAAGCCCCATCCGCACCGCCTCCGCCAGGCGCTGGCCGCCATGGGTGCCGCGCCCGGCGACGCCCTGATGATCGGCGACGCACCCTCGGACCACGCGGCGGCGCACGCGGCCGGCGTCCCCTTCCTGGGCTACGCGCGCAATGACGAGAAGGAAGCGCGGTTGCGAGCGGTGGGGGCGGCTCATGTGGTGAGGACCCTGGCGCCGGTCCTGGAGATCGTGCGCTCCTTGCCCGGACGGGACAGTTCCGGACCGGGCCGGTAAGGCCGGGCGAGTTGGCTGCCAACTGACGTAAGGTCGAGGCACCTTGGCACGGCGGTAGGGAAGTAGGTCGCGGTGAACGACAAGATCAGGACCGCCCCCCTCACCACTCCCGAAGAGATCGCCGACGACCTGCGCGAACGGATCCGGTCCGGAGAGCTCAAGCCCGGCGACCGGCTGCCCACCCAGGCCGCGCTGGCGGAGAGGTACGGCGTGGAACGCGGCACGGTGCGTGCCGCGTTGCAGCGACTCCAGGCCGCCGGGATGCTGACGAGTGTCAGCAAGGGATCGCCGCCGAAGGTCGCCCCGGTGGCAGGTGCGCGCCCGCATGTGGTGCAGTCGGCGCGCAGCATCCTCGGGCCGCGTCTGGTGACCGCCTTCCAGGCGCGGGACGTCCGGCTCGATGTGGTGAGCCTGACGGCGGAGACGCTGGTGCTCTCGCTCGGGCAGCCGTTGCGGGAGGTCTACGAGCGGACGTTCGTGCCCCGGTCGATCGAGGTGCGCGTGATGCTGCCGCGGGCCGACCAGCGCCTGGACTACCCTTCCCCGGCGATGGGCTGGGGCCACGACGCCGCCCTCGACGAGGCGATAGACCTGCGCAACCGCATCCAGGGCAGCTCGCACCGCACCATCCTCCAGCAGGTGCTCATGAAGCTGGGCGAGGACGTCGGTGTGAAGGTGCGGGTGGAGTTCCGGACACTGCGCGGCACCCCGATACGCAAGGTGTATCTGCTGAACCGGCGGGAACTCCTGCTCGGCCACTACATTCCCGGCAAGTACCTGCGGGACGTCGACGGTTATCCGGAGCCGGTGATGCTGCGCGACGTGGAGGGCGCGGACACCGAGATGTTCGTCTTCGACAAGGCGGACGGCGGTCAGGGACAGGCGCTGATGGAGGCCGAACAACTGACGTTCGACCGGGTCTGGGAAGAGGTCGCCTGGCCGGTGAAATGAACCGGTGCCCGATCGGGCGGGAGGCGCCGCCGCGGGAGGCAGGAAGACACGTCGCCGGACGACAAGAATCGATGCCGTCCACATAGTGACACGCCGTGATACCAGCAGCACCAGCCGCTACTCTGTGCGCTCATGTCGTCACCTCTGCGCCGCAGGGCCCGTCAGGCGCTGGTCCGCAAGCTCGCGGAGGGGCGGCGACGTGCCCGGCAGGGCGAGATCACCGCGGGTTATCACAACCAGAACCTGATCGCGCCGCTGGGATTCCCCCTGGCTGTGCTGCTCGGTGTGGGCGGGCGGGTGTTCGGGGTCAGCGGCAAGTTCCGTACCCCTGTGGAGACCGTGGAGGTGGTGCCGCGACTGTGGCGCCGCGAGTCGGAGGTGCTGCGGGCACTGGACGGCAGCCTCACCCAGGTCCCGCGGTGCCTCGCCGACTTCGGGGAGTGGTCCTTGCACTCCTATCTGGTCGGGGACCCGCTGTCGGTGGTCCGTCCGTCCGGTCCCGTGGGCGAGGAGCGGCTGAGGGCCCTGGCGGACTTCTTCGCGCGGCTGGCCTCCGTGCCCGTCCACGCGCTGCCGGAGCTGCCCGAGTCCTATTGGCCGGAGCCGGGCAGCAGCCGCCAGTTCCTCGGCTGGCTCGCCAAGTTCGCCGATGACAAGGTCCACCGCGTCAACGAGAAGACCTTCGGTGCGCTGTTCCACGCCGTGGGGATCCCGGGCGACGCGATCGAGAAGTTCATGTGCCGCCTTCCCGACGATCCGCGCGACGGGCTGACGCACCGTCCGTTCGCCGTGCTGCACACCGATGTCCACCGGGGCAACGTGGTGGTCGCGCGGGCACCCGGCGGACGCGAACAGTTGTGCGTGATCGACTTCGAGCTGGCGTGCTACGGCGACCCGCTCCATGAGCTGGCCACACATCTCGTCCGGATGGAGTACGACGACGCGGAGCGGCGGGCCATGACGGACTTCTGGGCCGAGGCCATGTGCAAGGCGGGGCACGAGCCCATGACACGCGGGATGGAGACCGACCTGTCGTGGTACCTGGACTTCGAGCATGTGCAGTCGGTCTTCCCGGACGTGATGCGCGCGGCGCTCTCCTTGGGCGACGCGCCGACGGAGGACGATGTCGACCAGGCCGCGCGGCGGGTGTGCCGGGCGATGGAACGGGCCTGGAAGCCGCTGGGCCTCGACGGCGAGAGCCCGGACCTGGCGACGGGGCGCGCCGCGCTGTACGCATGGCACGCCGACCGAGGGATCCAGCCGTCCGCCGACGTGTGAGGGGTGGCTCACCACACCGTTGCGGCCGCTCGCCGGGGCGTCGATGCTGACTTCCCATGGGGGGTTCCGGGAACGGCGGCACCAGTGCGGCCTGGCGGTCGGCGGTGGAGCTCTGTGGTGACGCCTCGGTGGTCGAGGGGCCGCTGACGGGCGCGCACCACGAGACCTACGTCTTTCCGCTGCGGGCGGGCCAGGGCGCGCGGCAGGTCCGCTGGAAGAGCCGGGCGGCTCGGGCCGGTCTCGTCCGGTTCGACCGCCGGTGCTTCGCCTCGGAGGCGGACGTCGTCCGCGCGGTGAGCCGGCGGGTGCGCCGGGTGCCGGAGTTCATCGAGGTCGGCGGCGCCGGACTGCAGCGCTTCATCGAGGGCGAGACGCTGGCCCGGCTCTGTCCCCCGGGGGACCCGGTGCCGGGCCGTCTGGTGCTCCAGATCGTGGACGTGTTCCGGGAACTTGTCTCGGTCACCGACCGCACGGTGGGCATGGAGCGCGGGCACACCCCGCCGGGCCGGGCGGACGAACGCGACACCGGCGCCTGCCTCGACGGCCTCATGTCCTTCGTGGAGGAGAGCGTCTACGAGGCCCATGCCGACGCGTTCGGCGGACTGTTCCTCGCCCTGGGGGTCGACCGGGACGCGCTGCGAAGGCTGCGCCGCTTCGTCGCGGGCCTGCGCGAGCGCCCCCTGTGCCTGGTCCACGGCGACCTCCACCGCAGGAACCTCATCGTCGACGCCGGTGGCGAACTGTGGGTCATCGACTGGGAGCTGGCCATGATCGGCGATCCGCTCTATGACCTGGCCACCCATCTGCACCTGATGGGCTACCCGCTGCCGCAGGAGCGGGAGGTGACCCGGCTGTGGTGCGAGGCCGTGGAGGAGGTCAGGCCGGGCGCGTCGGCGGGATGGCGCCGCGATCTCCCGCTCCTGCTGGGGTTCAAGCGCGCGCAGTCGGTGTTCACCGACGTGATCCGGCGCGGGTTGGAGCTGCGCGCCGAGGGCACGCCGGAGGCGGCCCGCCTGTGGCGCGCGGCGCTCGGGCTGCACGGGGTGCTGGCGCACGGTGCCCTGCCGCTGGGTCTTGAGGGCGTCCCCTCCGTACGGCACATCTCCGCCGCGCTCGCGCAGTGGTGTCGCGGCTACCCTGCACAACCATGACCAGCCCCACCGCCCCCGACCCCGCCCCCACCCCCGGCCTGCGTGAGCGCAAGAAGCAGCGCACCCGGCAGGTCCTCTCCGACACCGCTGTCCGGCTCTTCCTGGAGAAGGGGTACGACAAGGTGTCGGTCGCGGAGGTCGCCGCCGCGGCGGAGGTGTCGAAGCCGACGCTGTTCCGGTACTTCCCGGCCAAGGAGGACCTGGTGCTGCACCGGTTCGCCGATCACGAGGACGAGGCGGCCCGGGTCGTGGCGGGCCGGGCGGAGGGGCAGGCGCCGGTCGAGGCGTTGCGGGAGCGTTTTCTGGCCGGGCTCGGGCGGCGCGATCCGGTGACGGGGCTCTGTGATCATCCGGCGGTGCTCGCCTACCAGCGGCTGCTGTACGGGACGCCGTCCCTGGTGGCGAGGTTGCTGGGGTACCAGGAGCGCTCGGAGCGGGCGCTGGCGGAGGCGCTCGGTGGGCCGCCGGTCCAGGCGCGGCTCGCCGCCGGGCAGATCGTGGCGGTGCAGCGGATCCTGGCCGAGGAGAACGTGCGGCGGATCCGGGCGGGGGAGTCGGCCGACGACGTGGAGGCGGACGCGGTGCGCGCCGCCGAGCTGGGGTTCGGGCAGTTGGCGGACGGCTTGCCGGACAGGTTCCGCGGGTGAGGGCTCATGCGGGGTGAGGGTTCACGCGGGGTGAGGGCTCGTGCGGGCGATAGTGGAGATCGGTCACAAACGTAACTCGGTTACGTTTTAGGCTAGCCTGGCTGTATGAGCCAGCCCTCCCTCGACGCCGAACGCCGCTTCCACGACGCCTGCCGCGCCGCCCTCGCCGCGATGATCGAGGGCGCCGACGAACAGGTCGTCATCGGCGAGAACGCCTCGGCGTCCGGCGCCGACGCCGAAGTGCTCGGCCACCGACTGCGCAGCCAGGCCAAGGAACTCAGGGAACTCCCGAAGGCCCCGCTGTTCTTCGGCCGGCTCGACTTCGGGCCGTCCGGTGAGCACGCCGGGCAGAGCTACCACGTGGGGCGGCTGCGGATCTCCGAGCATCCGGCGGCCCCGCCCCTCGTCGTCGACTGGCGGGCCCCGGTGTCGCGGGCGTTCTACCAGGCCGGTGCCGCGGATCCACAGGGTGTGGACGTACGGCGCCGGTTCGGCTGGGCACCGGGCAGCCTCGGTGACTCGGCCGACCTGACCGGCATCGAGGACGAACGGCTCGCCGCCGGGGAGAGCGGCACCGGCAGCCGCATCCTCACCGGGGAGATCGAGCGTCCCCGCGTCGGCCCCATGCGGGACATCGCCGCCACCATCCAGCCCGAGCAGGACGACCTGGTCCGCGAAGGGCTCGCCACCTCCCTGTGCGTGCAGGGCGCGCCCGGCACCGGAAAGACCGCTGTCGGCCTGCACCGGGCCGCGTACCTGCTCTACACCTACCCGCGGCGGCTCCGGCGGAGCGGCCTGCTCGTCCTCGGCCCCAACCGGACCTTCCTCTCCTACATCTCCGCCGTCCTGCCCGCGCTCGGCGAGGGCGGCGTGCGCCAGTCGACCGTGGAGGAACTGCTCGCCCGCGGCGAGGCGCGCGGCCGGGACGAGGAGGCGGCGGCCGTCGTCAAGCACGACGTACGGATGGCGGAGGTGGTGCGGCGCGCGCTGTACGCGCGGGTCTCGCCCGAGGGGCCCGCGGGCGAACTCGCCGTGCCGGACGGCGCGTACCGGTGGCGGGTGCCGCTCCCGGAGCTGCGGCGGATCGTGGAGACCGTACGGGAGGAGGACCCGCCGTACGCCGTGGGCCGCGAGCGCGTCCGCAGCCGGGCCGTGCGGTACATCCAGGAGCGGGCCGAGCGCCGGGGTGTGACCGCGACGCACCTCTGGTTGCACAAGATCGGCCGGTCCCGGGCGATGAGCGCCTACGTGGACGCCGCCTGGCCCCGGGTGCGACCGGAGGAAGTACTGTGCCGACTCCTGTCCTGCGCGGAGGAGTTGGGCCGGGCGGCCGACGGGGTGCTGGACGGTGCGGAGCAGAAGGCGCTGCTCTGGGCGCGGCCCCCGCGCTCGTACAAGTCCGCCAAGTGGTCCGCCGCCGACCTCGTGCTGCTCGACGAGATCGCGGGGCTGCTCGATCACCCCGAGGGGTTCGGGCACATCGTCGTCGACGAGGCGCAGGACCTGTCACCCATGCAGGCGCGGGCCGTCGGGCGGCGCGCAGCCTTCGGTTCGCTGACCGTGCTCGGTGACCTCGCCCAGGGCACCACGCCGTGGGCGGCGCGGAGTTGGGGCGAGCTGCTGGACCACCTGGGCAAACCGGGGGCGACCGTGGTGCCGCTGACGACGGGGTTCCGGGTCCCGGCCGCCGTCGTCGCGCTGGCCAACCGGGTCCTGGACCACATCGACGTCGACGTGCCCGCCGCGCGGTCCCTGCGCCGCGACGGGCAGGTGCGTGTCGAGAGGGTGCCGGACGTGGTGGCCGGGGCGGTCGCGGCCGTGCGGCGGGCGCTCGCGCACGAGGGATCGGTCGGGGTGATCGCGGCCGAGGCGGACGTGGCGCGGGTACGCGACGCGCTGGACTCGGCGGGTGTGGCGACGGCGGGGCCCGAGGAGCTGGGGGCCCGGGTCACCGTGCTCGGGGCGGCCGTCGCCAAGGGGCTGGAGTACGACCATGTCGTCGCCGTCGAACCGGCCGCGATCACCGAGGCGGAGGCCCGGGGGATGGAGCGGCTGTACGTCGTGCTGACCCGGGCGGTGTCGCGCCTAGACGTCGTGTGCGCCCGGGATCTGCCCTTCGCGGCCGGATAGGGCCGGGGCGAAGGGCTCTCAGCCGCGCTGACGTGGGCGCCGTGCCGGGGTGGGGCCCGGGGCCGGGGTGGCGAGGTGGCCCGTGGCGAGGTGGTTCATCAGGCGCAGGAAGACCTCCCGGTCGGCGGCCGTGAACGAGGCCAGCGCCTCCTCGTGGACCCCGTCCACGATCTCCTGGCTGCGCGCGGCCGTCCGGGCGCCCTCCTCGGTCACCGCGATGATCCGCGCCCGCCGGTCCGTGCTCGACGGCCTGCGCTCGGCGAGCCCCGCCTTCTCCAAGGCGTCGACGGTCACCACCATCGTCGTCTTGTCCATGTCGCCGATCTCGGCCAATTGGTTCTGGGTGCGCTCCTCCTCCAGCGCGTGCACGAGGACGCAGTGCATGCGTGCCGTCAGCCCGATCTCGGCGAGCGCCGCCGCCATCCGGGTGCGCAGCACGTGGCTGGTGTGGTCCAGGAGGTAGGAGAGGTCCGGCCTGGTCCGGGTGGGCGCGGGCGTCATGGCGGTCATGGCGTCCAGGATAGTTCACAACTGGTTCCGAGAAATATCGTCTGCAACAAAACTATCTGCTACGGTCGTGCCGTTGTCGCCGCCCGGAGTGGGCGGCGGCCCGACCGGAAGGGCCCTCGCCGTGTCCGCCGTACTCCACGCACCCGCGACACCTCGCACCCGTTCCCGCTGGCTCGCCCTCGGCGTCATCGCCACCGGAACCCTGATGATCATTCTCGACGGCTCCATCGTCACCGTGGCGATGCCCGCCATCCAGGACGACCTCGACTTCACGCCCGGCGGCCTGAGCTGGGTGGTCAACGCCTACCTCATCGCCTTCGGCAGCCTGCTGCTGCTCGCCGGGCGCCTCGGCGACCTCGTCGGACGCAAGCGGATGTTCCTCGCGGGCACCGCCGTGTTCACCGCCGCCTCGCTCCTCGCGGGCGTCGCCACCGGCCCGGGAGTGCTGCTCGCCGCCCGGTTCCTGCAAGGCGTCGGCAGCGCCATGGCCGCCGCGGTCGGCCTCGGCATCCTCGTCACCCTCTTCACCGACCCGCGCGAACGGGCCCGCGCCATAGGGGTGTTCAGCTTCACCGGCGCCGCCGGGGCCTCGATCGGGCAGGTCCTCGGCGGCGTACTGACCGACGCCCTCGACTGGCACTGGATCTTCTTCATCAACCTGCCCATCGGCGCCGCCGTCCTCGCCCTCGCCGTGCCCGCGCTCCCCGCCGACCGCGGCCTCGGACTGCGCGCCGGGGCCGACGCGTGGGGCGCGCTGCTGATCACCGGCGGACTGATGCTCGGGATCTACGGCGTCGTCAAGATCGAGGAGTACGGGGCCGGCTCGGGCCGCACGGTCGGGCTGCTCGGCGGTTCGGCGGCACTGATCGCCGGATTCGTCGTGCGGCAGGCCCGGGCGCGTACCCCGCTCATGCCGCTGCGCATCCTGCGCACCCGGGCCGTCGTCGGCGCCGGCGTCACGCAGATCCTCACCCTCGCCGCGATGTTCGCCTTCCAGGTGCTCGCCGCCCTCTACATGCAGCAGGTGCTCGGATACGGGGCCTTGGAGACGGGCCTCGCGATGCTGCCCGCCGCCCTCATGATCGGGGTGGTATCCCTCGGCGTCTCGGCCCGGCTCTCCCAGCGGTTCGGAGAGCGCCAGGTCCTCCTCGCGGGCCTCGTCCTGCTCGCCGCCGCCCTCGGCTACCTCGCCCGGGTCCCCGTCCAGGGCTCCTACGTCTTCGACCTGCTCCCCGTGATGCTGCTGATCTCCGGCGGCGGCCTCGTCCTCCCGGCGCTCGCAGGGCTCGGCATGTCCGCCGCGGGGGAGGAGGACGCGGGGCTCGCCTCCGGCCTCTTCAACACCACCCAGCAGATCGGCATGGCCCTCGGCGTCGCCGTCCTGTCCACGCTCGCGGCGACCCGCACGAAGTCCCTGCTGTCCTCCGGGAGTTCACGCGAGGCCGCGCTCACCGACGGCTACCGGCTCGCCTTCGCGGTCGGCGCCGCCCTCATCGGCGCGGCGTTCGCGGTGGCACTCCTGGTCCTGCGCCACCCGGCCCCCGCCCGGCCGGAACCGGCTCGGTAGCAAGAGGCGGTTGATCCGGCCGGGTTCGGTGTGATGAGGGTCGGCGTAGTGAACGACGCCGACCACCTCCAGACGGGCGACCATGGTGTCGAACCGCTCGTCGGGAACGAGGAACGCGGAGTGCTGGGGCTGGATCGGCTCGTCGTGCTTCTCGTAGTAGTCGAGCGTCACGCCGTTGCCGAGGTCGACGGGCAGGAACGGCCCGAACGGAGCGCTGACCTCCGGGCCCGGGGTCGTGGCGATGAACTCGCAGGGCGCCGCGCGAGAGCGCGGAGAGGGAAGACCTGGAGAAGTGGGCGGGGCTCACCATGGGCCGGCACGTGGCATGGAACACTTTTGCAAGCAAATGCTTGCAAGAGTTAGCGGGGATGGGGCAGTATCCACGTATGGCATCGCTCAACGTCGGAAGTCTCGGCGAGTACCTGCGTGAACAGCGTCGGAACGCGCAACTGTCGCTCCGTCAACTCGCCGATGCCGCCGGTGTGTCCAACCCCTATCTGAGCCAGATCGAGCGCGGGCTGCGCAAGCCGAGCGCGGAGGTGTTGCAGCAGGTCGCCAAGGCGCTGCGGATCTCCGCCGAGACGCTGTACGTGCGCGCCGGCATCCTCGACGCGGAGCGGGAGCGGGACGAGGTGGAGACGCGTGCGGTGATTCTCGCCGACCCCTCCCTCAACGAGCGTCAGAAGCACGTCATGTTGCAGATCTACGAGTCATTCAGGCACGAGAACGGAACCAGTGCCGGCGCCGGCGACGAAGGCGGCGACGAAGGCGATGCCGAGCCCTCGAGCAAGCAGTAGACATGTGATCCCGGAGGACCACGCCATGGCCATCAAGGACGACCTGCGCAAGACCTTCTCCGACCCGACCCCGCTCTACTTCGCCGCCGGTACCGCCGAGTTGGCGTTCCAGCAGGCCAAGAAGGTGCCGGGGCTCGTCGAGCAGTTGCGGGCCGAGGCGCCCGCGCGCTTCGAGGCCGTGCGCAACACCGACCCCAAGGAAGTGCAGGACAAGGCGGCGGCGCGGGCCAAGGAGGCCCAGGCCACGGTCGCCGCGAAGGTGAGCGAACTCGTCGCCGTCCTCGACACCGACCTCAAGAAGTTCGGCGAGAGCGCCCAGGACCTCGCCCTGCGCGGTGTCGGCCTGGCCGCCGAAGCCGCCGTCAAGGCCCGCGAGGCCTACGAGAAGGTCGCCGAACACGGCGAGGAGGCCGTGAAGGCCTGGCGCGGTGAGGCCGCCGAGGAGATCAACGAGATCGCCGTGGCCGTCGAGCCCGACCCCGAGCCCGGCCCGCAGTCCGGGGCCGCCGCCGCCCCGGCCCCGAAGAAGGCCGCCACCACCACCAAGAAGGCGCCGGTCAAGAAGACGGCCACCGCGAAGAAGAGCACGGACACGGGCTCCTCCGCCGACGGCCCGGCTCCCACGGCCACCACGGCCTCGACGGACCCCGCGACGCCCGAGAAGTAACCCGCCGCATCACGAGCCGGGCACGTACCGCGTGCCCGGCTCGTCGGCCGGGTACGGTGGCCAGAGGCCGTGGGCCCCGTGGACACGGGGACCCGGTCAGGAACCCGTAGGACCGTTGAAGAAGACGATTTTGGTGGTGGCGTTGTGCTGATGCAGGGGTTCGCCAACTTCATGTGGCTGCTGAGCATGGCGTTGATCGTCTTCAGCGGCTTCGCGCTCATCGACGCCGCTGTCCGGCGCGAGGACGCCTACCGAGCGGCGGACAAGAAGACCAAGCCGTTCTGGCTGATCATCCTCGGTCTCGTGTTCGTCGTGAACCTGCTGTTCCCGATCCTGTCGTTCCTGCCGATCATCGGTCTCGTCGCGACCATCGTGTACATGGTGGACGTGCGGCCCGCCGTCCGGCAGATCTCCGGTGGCGGGGGCCGCAGGGGACGCGGCTCCAGCAGCGACGGACCGTACGGGCCTTACAACGGCGGACGCTGAGCCCCGGCAAGGCGCCCTGGGCTCAGCGGTCCAGGAGCAGGATCGCCACGTCGTCCGTCAGGTCGCCGCCGTTGAGGTCACGCACCTCGTTCATGGCGGCTTCCAGCAACTCCTCGCCGCCCAGGCCGTCGGCCCGCCGACGCCGGATCAGCTCCAGCATCCCTTCCTGGCCGAGGCGCTGGTTGCCCTCGCCGATCCGACCCTCGATCAGACCGTCCGTGTAGAGCATGAGGCTCCAGGACGCCCCCAACTCCACCTGCGTACGCGGCCAGCGGGCCCTCGGCAGCAGTCCGAGCGCCGGACCGCCGTTCTCGTGCGGGAGCAGTGTCGCCGCTCGCTCCGGGCTCGCGATCAGCGGTGCCGGATGGCCCGCCAGGCACAGGCCCGCGCGACGGCCGTCCGGCGATATGTCCACCGTGCACAGCGTCGCGAAGATCTCGTCGTTCTCCCGCTCGTGCTCCAGGACCTGCTGGAGGGTGGAGAGCAGTTCGTCGCCGCACAGGCCCGCGAAGGTCAACGCCCGCCAGGCGATCCGCAGTTCCACACCGAGCGCCGCCTCGTCGGGGCCGTGGCCGCAGACGTCGCCGATCATCGCGTGGACGGTGCCGTCGGACGTGCGCACCGTGTCGTAGAAGTCGCCGCCGAGCAGCGCGCGCGAGCGGCCGGGCCGGTAGCGCGCCGCGAAGCGCAGGGGCGAGCCGTCGAGCAGCGGGGTCGGCAGCAGGCCGCGCTCCAGGCGGGCGTTCTCCTGCGCGCGGATACGGGACTCGGTGAGCTTGCGCTGGGCGATGTCGGCGCGCTTGCGTTCGACGGCGTAGCGGACGGCGCGGCCCAGGAGTCGCGCGTCCAGTTCGTCGCGGAACAGATAGTCCTGGGCGCCCACCCGTACCGCCTCGGCGGCGCGCTCGGCGTCGCCCGACGTCGTCAGCGCGAGTACGGCGTGCCGGGGCGCGAGGCGCAGCACGTGCCGCAGGGTCTCCAGCTCGTCGGTGTCCGCGTCGGCGTCGGCCTTCGGACCTGGCAGCGCGAGGTCGAGCAGGACGCAGTTGACGTCATGGGTGAGGAGCCGCTCGGCCTCGGTGAGGTTGCGGGCGGTTCGCACCCGGATCGGCCTGCCCGCGGCGTCCGGCATCTCGGGGATGCTGAACGAACCGGCCGGATCGTCCTCGATGACCAGCAACGTCAGCGTCGAGGAACCGGTCGTCGCCGAGGAGCCGGAACGGGCCGGTGCGCTCTGACGTACCGGCGCGCCCTGACGGTCCGCCGAGGCGGGTGCGGTCGCCGAGGCGGGTGCGGTCGTGGCGGCCGACGCGTGCGGCGTGGCCGTCGGGCGCGGTGGGTGCGGCGTGATCGGTGTGTGCGTCGTGTTCCGTGTGGGCGTCGTGGGCGGTGTATCGGGTGCAGTCGGCGCAGCCTGGCCACCTTCCACGGCGGGGATGGCTCTCTGCCGCGGTACGGGTACGGGCATCGCTCGGTTTCCTTCCCTCCCCCGAGGGCGCGGTGGGACGAAGGTCCTCGTCCACCAGACGGGGACCTTAGCGGTACCCGGCGCTTCAACGGAATGGTGAACGCCGGTCGGCCGGAGTCATATGCCGCGTCCGGTACCGGAATGGGGCGGGTTCGCGAGCCGCGGGTGCCACCGGGGGATGACGAACATCACGCCGGGGCGCCGGAACCGCCACGGGGCGCGTGCGGTGGGTCACGTGTCCCAGGTCACCGGCCCAGCGGCGGCTCGCGGCGACTCACGCGTCCGGGCGCACCACTCCGAGTATCGCCATCGACCCGGCCCCGGCGACGGTCACGCTGCGCCCCGGGCGCGGTGCGTGGATGATCGCGCCTTCGCCGATGTACATGCCGACATGGCTGGCGTCGTCGTGGTAGATGATCAGGTCGCCGGGGCGCATGTCCGCGACGCCGATGTGCTTGAGCTGCTTCCACTGCTCCTGCGACGTGCGCGGGATCGGCCGCCCGGCCGCCGCCCACGCCTGTGAGGTCAGCCCCGAGCAGTCGTACGACTTCGGGCCCTCGGCGCCCCACACGTACGGTTTGCCGAGCTGGGCGGTGGCGAACGCGACGGCCGCCTTGCCGGACTTCGTCGCCTTGCCGTCGATCTCCTTCAGGACGCCCGAGGAGAGCCAGGCCGTCTGCGCCTTCTGCTCGGCCTCCTCCTCCAGCTTCTGGAGCCGCTCGCGCTCCTTCTTCTCGAGCCGGTTCTCCAGGGTCTGCGCTTCCTTGATCTGCTTCTCGACCCGCTTCTTCGCCGCGGCCTTCTTCTTGCGGCCCTCCTCCAGGTCCTTCCACTTGGCGGAGGCGTCCTCGGCGTAGTCGGCGAGGTCCTTCTGGGTGCGCTTCAGCTCGGAGAGCAGGTTCTTCGTGGCCTGCTGGCCCTGGTACATACGGCCCGCGTTGTCGAGGAACTGCTGCGGGTCGCCGGAGAGCATGAGCCGGGCCTCGCGCGGCACCCCGCCCGAGCGGTACTGCTCGCGGGCCGCCGCGCCCGCGCCGCCCTTGATGCGGTCCAGCTTCTTCTGGCCCGCCGCGATCTTCTGGGCCAGCTTCACGATCTCGACGGACTGCTTGTCGGCCTTCTCCTCCGCCGCGTTGTACGCGTCGGTGGCGACCGCCGCCTCGTGGTACAGCTTCTCGATCTTCTTGCGGACGGCTTCGAGGTCACGCGTCTCCGCGGCGCTCGGGGCGGATGCCGCGCCGCTCGGCGGGGTCGGCTCGGGGATCGGCGCCGCGTAGGCCGCGCCGGGGGCCGTCAGTACGGTCACGGCGCACACCAGCGCCACGGCCGCCATCGTCCACGTGCTCCGCTTGCTCATCCGCTCCGCCCCCACAACCACGACCAACCACGACCAACCTGATTAACCGTCAGTAACATGCGTGTGCTCCGGGGATGGTGCCACGTGAGCGCCGAATGCGACAGACCCCGCACCGTGTGACGAACGGACCGCCGTGATCGTTCCCCCGAACCGATGAGCGGCGGCCGATCAGCCGGTGAACGGAGGGCGCGGAGCCAATGCCGCCCAGGTCACGGTCAGTTCACCCTGCCGCCACCTCGCGGGCCCGTCGGCCACGGGCCAGTCGGCCGACAGGTCCCGCGCCGTACGGATCCAGCGCTGCCGCGCCCCGTACGAGGCGTAGGGCGCGGCTGCCGCCCAGGCCCGGTCGAAGTCCCGCAGGAAGGCGTGGACCGGCTCGCCGGGGACGTTGCGATGGATCAGCGCCTTGGGGAGCCGCTCGGCGAGGTCGGAGGGGGCGTGCAGGGAGCCGAGCCGGGTCGCGAAGGTCACCGTGCGCGGCCCGCGCGGATCGAGCGCCACCCACACGTGCCGCCGCCCGATCTCGTCGCAGGTTCCCTCCACCAGCAGACCGCCCGGCGCGAGCCGCCCGCACAGCCGCTCCCAGACCCCGGCGACCTGGTCCTCGTCGTACTGGCGCAGCACGTTCGCGGCGCGGATCAGTACGGGCGCCGTCGGGAGGGGCAGCTCGAAGCCGCCGTGCCGGAAGGTGAGCCCGTCCCGCTCGTAGGGCTTCGCGGCCGCGACCCGCGCCGGGTCGATCTCGATGCCGACCACGCGCGCGTGGGGCGCGGTTTCACGCAATCGGGCGAGCAGCTCCACAGCCGTCCAGGGCGCGGCGCCGTAGCCGAGGTCGACGGCGACCGGGTCGGCGGCGCGGCGCAGCGCGGCGCCGTGCGTGGCGGCGATCCAGCGGTCCATGCGGCGTAGCCGGTTGGGGTTGGTGGTTCCGCGCGTCACCGTTCCCACGGGTCGGGAAGGGGTACGCGGGCTCATGGCTACGAGGGTATGCGGTGCGCGGGAACGCACTTTGGTTGAGGCCCGAACGGTAATGATTCGGCAAACTGGAAATGGAGGAGCGTGCTCCGGCGTTGCCGCCCTTGGAGGAGGGCCCCTGCCCTCCCCGAGCCGTGCCCGCTGTACCGCTTGTACGCCCCATCGAGGAGGGCCCGCCACGTGAGCCAGTACGTGACCAGGTTCCGCCGTTCCGGGGCTCCGCCGGCCCGGCTGAGGTTCCCCGGCGGCTTCCGGCGTCCCCGCCGGATCGCCATGCTGAGCGTGCACACCTCACCCCTGCACCAGCCCGGGACGGGCGACGCGGGCGGTATGAACGTGTACATCGTGGAGCTGGCCAAGCGCCTGGCCGCCATCAACATCGAGGTGGAGATCTTCACCCGGGCCACCACCGGCGGCCTGCCCCCCGAGGTCGAGCTGGCCCCCGGCGTGCTGGTCCGGCACGTGGACGCGGGGCCCTACGAAGGGCTCGCCAAGGAGGAGCTGCCGGCCCAGTTGTGCGCCTTCACCCATGGCGTGATGCAGGCGTGGGCGGGTCACCGCCCCGGCTACTACGACCTCGTGCACTCGCACTACTGGCTGTCCGGGCACGTCGGCTGGCTGGCCGCCGAGCGCTGGGGCGTGCCGCTCGTGCACGCCATGCACACCATGGCCAAGGTCAAGAACGCGGCGCTCGCGGAGGGCGACACCCCCGAGCCCGCGGCCCGCGTCATCGGCGAGACCCAGATCGTGCGCGCCGCCGACCGCCTCATCGCGAACACCGCCGAGGAGGCCGACGAACTCGTCCGCCACTACGAGGCCGACCCCGGCAAGGTCGCCGTCGTGCACCCCGGGGTGAACCTGGAGCGCTTCCGACCCGCCGACGGGCGCGCCGCGGCCCGGGCCAGGCTCGGCCTGCCGCAGGACGCCCTCGTGCCGCTCTTCGCCGGCCGCATCCAGCCGCTGAAGGCCCCCGACATCCTGCTCAGGGCCGTCGCCGTGCTGCTCGACGAGCGGCCCGAGCTGCGGTCGCGGCTCGTCGTGCCGGTCGTCGGCGGCCCGAGCGGCAGCGGCCTCGCCAAGCCCGCCGCCCTCCAGAAGCTCGCGGCCCGGCTCGGCATCGCGGACGTGGTCCGCTTCCATCCGCCGGTCGGCCAGGACCAGCTCGCGGACTGGTTCCGCGCCGCGTCCCTCCTGGTCATGCCGTCCTACAGCGAGTCCTTCGGGCTCGTCGCCATAGAGGCGCAGGCCGCGGGGACGCCCGTCCTCGCCGCGTCGGTGGGTGGCCTTCCCGTAGCCGTACGGCACGAGGAGACCGGCTTCCTCGTCGACGGTCACGAACCTGCCCACTACGCGCGCGTGCTGCGGGAGTTCGCCGACCATCCCCACCTCGTGGACAGCCTGGGCGCCGCCGCGGCCCGGCACGCCCAGAACTTCGGCTGGGACACGGCGGCCTCCGCTACGGCCGACGTCTACACCGCCGCCATGCAGGAACACCGCCGTCACGTACCCTCGCACCATGGCTGACCACCCCAAGGCCGCGGAGATCATCGAGGCGACGCTCAAGGACGCCGAGCTGGAATGGGAGTGCCCGCAACCGGGCTCCTACGTGGTCACACTCCCGGGCACGCGCAAGCTCTCCACCACGCTCTCGCTGCGCCTGGGCCGCCACAGTCTCTCCCTGAACGCCTTCGTGATCCGGCACCCGGACGAGAACGAGAGCGGCGTCCACCGCTGGCTCCTGGAGCGCAATCTGCGCCTGTACGGCGTGAGTTACGCGGTCGACCCGCTCGGTGACATCTACGTCACCGGCAAGCTTCCGCTCGCCGCCGTCACACCCGACGAGCTCGACCGGCTCCTCGGTTCGGTCCTGGAAGCGGCCGACGGCGCGTTCAACACCCTCCTGGAGCTCGGTTTCGCGAGCGCGATCCGCAAGGAGTACGAGTGGCGGGTCGCGCGCGGCGAATCGACCCGCAACCTGGATGCGTTCACTCATCTGATCGAGCGCCCTTCCTCGTGACCCGACGCCGCCTCACCGTCCACGCGTAACCGCTGCACGACCTCTTCCGCGCCAGCGGGCACCGTGGCATGCTCGCGCCCGGCACTCACGTGAACGTCGTTCATGTACATGTACGTTCGCGGACGCATGGGTCGATGAAGGGTGGCAGCGGTGCGGGACCTCAGTAGACGCGGCGTGTTGGGCGGGGCGATCGCGGTGGCCGCCACCGCCGTGACCGGGACGGGAGCGGCAGCCGCGACCGGGCGCGAATCCGTGGGCGAAGTCCCGCACATCTGGCGGGAGTTCACCGAGACCCCGTTCACCCACCCGCAGATCCCGTACGTCGGCCGCGCGGGCCGCCGCCGCTCCGACCGCCCGGGCCGCGTCCTGCGGGCCGAGTCCTACGGCGCGGTCGCCGACGGCACGACCGACAGCGCCCCCGCGATCAACCGTGCCCTCACCGCAGCCGGAAGGGCCGGCGGGGGCACGGTGCTCCTGCGCCCGGGCACGTACCGCATCGACGACCTCATCCACATCGGCCACGACGACGTGGTGCTCAAGGGCGCGGGCAGCAGCCGCACCACGCTGTACGCCACCAAGAACCTCACCGAACTCATCGGCGTCTACGGCTCCCGCTACGGCGGCGACAAGTCGTCCTGGTCCTGGGCGGGCGGCCTGATCTGGCTCTGCCCCGAGGACCGGTTCCGTACGCTCACCGCCGCGATCAGGGCGAAGACCTGGCCGTTCGAGGGCTGGACCGGCAACAGGCGCGACGCCTGGCAGACCCTGACCACCGTCGAGCCCGCCGGGCGCGGCTCCTGGTCCGTCACCGTCGCCGACGCCCGCCGACTCCGCGCGGGCGACCTCGTCCTGCTGCGCCTCGCCGACGACGCGGACCACACGCTCCTGGAGCACATGGCGGGCGGCGGCCCCGGCCCCGAGTCCTACACCTGGGACGACAAGACCAAACTGACCTCCTACGTCCCCTACGAGTGGCCCGTGCGCATCGCCTCCGTACGACGGAACCGGGTCACCTTCGAACGCCCGCTGCCCCTCGACGTACGCCCCGAATGGGACCCGCGGCTCACCACCCACGTCACCGCTCTGACCGGCGCGGGCGTCGAGGGCCTGACGCTCGAAGCGGTCGAGACCCCGCAGGCGCCGCACCTGCTCGACAAGGGCTACAACGGGCTCGCCCTCCAGTGCACGTACGACTGCCGGGTCGACGACGTCACCGTGCGCAACGTCGACAACGGCTTCGGGTTCATCGCCGCCTCCGCCTCGACCCTGCGCCGCACCCGGGTCACCGGGCGCGGCGCGCACCACCCGTACTACTGCCGCGAGGGTTCGCACGACAACCTGGTCGAGGACTTCGTGATCGAGCGGCGCACGGTCGACGCGCCCGCGGGCACGCAGCTCCACGGCATCAACGTGGAGGGGCTGTCCTCGTACAACGTCTGGTCGAGCGGCCGGATGGAGATGGGCACCTTCGACTCGCACCGGGGCATGCCGTTCGCGAACGTCCGTACGGACATCACGGTCGACAACACCGGTCAGCACGGCGGTGACGCCTCCGCGGGGCCCCTGTTCGGCGCCCGCTTCACCCACTGGAACATCAGGGTCACCAACGAACGGGCCGGCCTCATGAAGATCGACGGGCTCGCGCCGTGGAGCGCGACGGTCGGCCTCAACACGGTCCGCGAGTTCGGCCAGATCGACGTGCCGGACTTCCCCGGCGACCTCCACTCCCGGCTGGAGCTGTACGGGACGACGGACGAGGTCCGGCCGGCGAACCTGTACGAGGCCCAACGGCGACTCTGAGCCGGGCCGGTCAGCCCAGCGCGACCATCCGGACGACGGTCACGGTGAGCACGGTCCCCGACACGTAGTACAGGACGATCGCCCCGCCGACCGTCGCCTCGCGGCGGTCGCGCTCACCGGCCACCGAGGTGGAACCGTGCCCGTACGGGTCATGGGCGAGCGTGCGGGCCATCTCCTCGCGGAACCCGTCCGGGTCCGCCATCTTGGCCAGGGTATCGTCGGCGGGCGGGGCGTACGCGATACGGCAGGCGCTGCGCCTGCGGCGACGGCTCAAGCCGGGCCCCGCCTCTCCGCCTCGTCCCGGGCGAGCCGGGCGAGGATCGCGTCGGCCTCCGGATCGGGCACCGCCTCCAGCATCCAGTGCCGCATGACGGCGTGGATCTCATCGACCCCGGCCGCGTTGATGGCCCGGTCGAACTCCGGGCGGCGCCGCAGGGGCAGCGCCGCCCGGATCGCGGGGATGCTGTTGGGCACGGAGACCTCGACACCGCCCACCAGCGTTCTGGGCGGCTCGTCGGTCCTGGAGACGTCGGACATGTACGGTCCCGTACCCGTCGCGCGCTCGCGTCAAGCCCGCACCACGGGCGCCTGGAGTTCCGTGACCCAGTCGGCACGGTTCTCCGGGCACTCCAGGCTGACCTCGCGCGGGTAGCCCACCGACCGGTGGCCGTTGGCGTCGATCCAGCGCGCCGGCGCCTGCGCCGTGGGCACCACACCGTCCATCGAGCCGCGGTGCACGATGGTCGCTGCCGGGTGCGGGGACGGCAGATCGACGACCTGGAGGGAACCCGCCCGACCCGCCTCGCCCTCCCGGTGGCCCTCCGGGAGGGTGGCGGAGACCTGGACCGCGGCGTGGACCACGATCCGGCCGTCCCCCTCGGGCGCGTCCTCGTAATACGCCACCCCGGGCCCGCCGACCGCGATACCCGCCACGTCCAGACGCCGGAACAGCTCGTCGTAGAGCGGTCCGGCGACGGGCCCGACGGCCTCCGGCTCGTCACTCGCGGCGGTCGCGGTGAGGTGCGCCACCCGCACGGTGGGGACGTCCTTGACGACGATGTCGTTCGTGGGCATCTGCCCCTCGCTCTCGATCGCTCGGAGCCTCGCCTCGACCCGCGTCAGCCGTGCCACCGCGGCGGCCATGGCCCTCTCCCACTCGGCCCGCCGCAGCCGCGGCATGCCCCGCAGCTCCTCCGTGGTGACCTTCTCGTCCACGATGTCCCGCACCTGCCGGAGGGTGAAGCCGAGGTCCTAGAGAGCGATCACACGGTTGAGACGGGTCAACTGGGCGGCGTGGCAGTGCCGGTAGCCGGTGGCCGGGTCGATATGGGCCGGGCGCAGCAGGCTGGTGGCGTCGTAGTGGCGCAGCACCCGGACCGATACGCGGCCGTGCCGGGCGAAGTCCCCGATGGTGAACATGGTGTCTCCGAGTCCAGCGCCTGACACGGTGTGAGGGCCAAGTACGCAGGGGCGGCGGCCTGGTTCAGGCCACCTGGCGCACGGTGCCGGGGTCCGTTTCGAGCGCCGGGTCGGCGACGGGGACCGGCACGGGTGCCGGTTCGGTCCGCCCGGACAGCCCGCGCATCAGCGCCCAGTACCCGACCGCCGTGCCCGTGCCGAGCACCGCGCAGCCCGCCCACAGCCAGCCGGCCCCGGCGGAGTCGAGGACCCAGCCGCCCGCGAGCGGTGCGACGAGCGCCGCCGCCGACCACGACGTCGTATAGACGCCCTGGTACCGGCCGCGGCCCTCGGCGGGGGCGAGCCGGGCGACGAGCCCGGACTGGGTGGGCGCGTTGACCATCTCGCCCAGCGTCCACACCGCGACGGTCAGCGCGTATGCGGCGAGGGACCCGGCGAAGGCGGTGAGGGCGAATCCGTAGCCGATGAGCAGCGAGGAGACGGTCAGCAGGCGGCCGGGGTCGCGGCGTTCGATGAAGCGGGTCAGCGGGATCTGGAGGGCCACGATGATGACGCCGTTGACGGCGGCGACCAGACCCACGTCCGCGCTGGAGAACCCCTCTTGGCCCATGACGATCGGCAGCCCGACCGAACTCTGCGTGAAGACGACCGCGACGAGGAAGGAGAGGCCGACCATGAGCATGAAGCGCCGGTCGCGCAGGACGGTCCCCATGGTGACGGTGGTCCGCGGGGCGGCGCCGGCCACGACGGTGCGCTCGGGCCGCGACTCCTTCACCTTCACGAAGACGACGCAGGCGCAGGCCAGCGTCATGACGGCCTCCACGAGGAAGCCGAGGGTGTAGCTGTGGGCGACGAGGAAACCGGCGTACACGGAGGAGATCGCGAACCCGAGGTTGATCGCCCAGTAGTTGAGCGAGAAGGCCCGCACCCGGTCCTCGGGGCGCACGATGTCGGCCATCATCGCCTGGATCGCGGGCCGCGACGCGTTCGAGGCGAGGCCGAACGCGAAACCGGTCACGGCGATCGACACGGGGTCGCGCACGAAGGCGAGGACGGCGACGGTCACGGCGGTCGCGAGCTGCGCGCCGAGCAGGGTCGGCCGCCGCCCGAGCCGGTCGGCGAGCACCCCGCCCAGCATCGAGGCGATGACCCCGCCGAGCCCGATGAGCGAGGCGACGAGACCGGCGTACGCCGCCGAGAAACCGCGCTGCGCCGTCAGGTACAGCGCGAGGAAGGTGAGGACGAACCCGCCGAGCCGGTTGACGAGGGTGCTGGTCCACAACCACCAGAACGCGCGGGGGAGACCGGCCACGGACTCCTTGGCGGCACGTCTGAGCGCGGTGACTGACATGGGTGCGTCCCCCGGGGGTGATGTAAGTGGTGCGGAAGGTTTACGTAACTTACGACCCGGGCACGCGCGCGTGCCAGTCAATTGACGGGGACCGTCAATCGGCACGACCTAGGCGGGCCGATTAGTCTTGGCCCCATGGCCGACGCACCGTACAAGCTGATCCTCCTCCGCCACGGCGAGAGCGAATGGAACGCGAAGAACCTGTTCACCGGCTGGGTGGACGTCAACCTGAACGAGAAGGGCGAGAAGGAGGCGGTCCGCGGCGGTGAGCTGCTGAAGGACGCCGGCCTGCTCCCTGACGTGGTCCACACCTCGCTCCAGAAGCGCGCGATCCGCACGGCGCAGCTCGCGCTCGAGGCCGCCGACCGCCACTGGATCCCCGTCCACCGCTCGTGGCGCCTGAACGAGCGCCACTACGGCGCCCTCCAGGGCAAGGACAAGGCCCAGACCCTCGCCGAGTTCGGCGAGGAGCAGTTCATGCTGTGGCGCCGCTCCTACGACACCCCGCCGCCGCCGCTCGACCGCGACGCCGAGTACTCGCAGTTCTCCGACCCGCGCTACGCGACGCTCCCGCCGGAGCTGCGCCCGCAGACGGAGTGCCTCAAGGACGTCGTGGTCCGGATGCTCCCGTACTGGTTCGACGGCATCGTCCCCGACCTCCTCACGGGCCGCACGGTCCTCGTCGCCGCCCACGGCAACAGCCTCCGCGCCCTCGTCAAGCACCTCGACGGCATCTCGGACGCGGACATCGCGGGCCTGAACATCCCGACGGGCATCCCGCTCTCCTACGAACTCGACGCCGAGTTCAAGCCGGTCAAGCCGGGCGGCACGTACCTGGACCCGGACGCGGCCGCGGCGGCGATCGAGGCGGTCAAGAACCAGGGCAAGAAGAAGTAGCTGCAACGATCATGCCTCCCACCTGCGCCGAGAGCGCAGAGGGGAGGCATTTTCATGGCACGCCCCCGCCCCCTCCTACCTTGGTTGAGCAGGTTGGTGACGGCCCCCTGCCAGAAGGCGCGTCGTCTCAGGCATCCGACAGGGGCGTCGACCGGGTTTCGCGGACCGGGACGGCCGCGCCGCCCCAAATCCCCTCCGGGGGCATGAACTTCCGCCGAAGCGTGTCCGGCGCATAGCTGTACCGTCGGCGACGAGACGGGAATCGGGGCAGGTCAGGCGAGGTATGGGCGCCCGTCGGCGGGTTTGTGTGGCATGCAACCGATCGCCTGGAGGCGCGGTCACTTGAGGACGTAAGCGTGCTGCACACCCACCCCACGGAGGTCCCGCAATGTCCTCAGTCTCCTCTCACCTCGTCGGCCGCCGGATGTTACGCGGTGCCTCGGCGCTCGCTCTGGGCCTTGTCGCCCCGGTCGTCCTCGTCGGCACCGCCGGTGCCGCGACCCCGTCGGCCACCGCCGCGCTCGACCCCAGCGGCCACTTCGTCGCCTACACCGCCGCTTCCGGCCAGGCCAACCAGGCGGTCGTCACCGCGACCGGGGCCGACGGCTCCGCGGACATCACCTATGTCATCGACGATGTCGTCCCGGTCGACGCCGGGGACGGCTGCGCGTACCCCGATGCCGCCGACCGCACCAAGGTGCGCTGCACCGTCACCACTCTGGAGAGCCAGGACCCGTACGCCACCCTGGAGTTGCACCTCGGCGACGGGAACGACGTCGTCCGTTACGACAACGCCACCGGTCAGACCTACCACTTCGCCTCGGTCGACCTGGGCGCCGGTGCCGACCGGCTGACCGACACCGGCAGTGTCGACGGCAACTCCGTCCGGGGCGGTGCGGGCGACGACATCGTCACCGTCGGCGTCGCCGCGGTGGTCCTCGGCGACGACGGCGCCGACACCGTGCACGCCGGTGGCGGCGAGGCCGTCGTGCAGGGCGGGCTCGGCAACGACACGCTCGACGCCGACGGCGACTCCAGCTCCGTCGCGGGCGGCCCCGGCAACGACGTGATCCACGGCGGCGCCGACGACCAGAACCTGTCGGGCGACGACGGCAACGACCAGATCCACGGCGGGACCGGCAACGACTTCCTGTACGGCGGCAAGGGAGACGACATCCTGTACGGGAACAGCGGCGACGACACCCTGTACGGCAACAGCGGCAACGACAAGCTGTACGGCGGCCCGGGCCGGGACACCCTCTCCGGTGGTCCCGGCACGAACGTCGTCCATCAGGACTGAGGCCCGGGCGCACTCCGGCGCCTCGGCCCTCGGCGCTCCCGGGCACACGGCACGTCCGGGCCCGGGGCGCCTGCCACCGCGAGCGGTTACTTGGAGAAGTGCAAGGAATTGCGGTGGACGGCCGGGAGATGAGAGCGCCGCGCGGCGCCCGGGTCGAGTCGCACGGACGGAGCCCGGGGCGCGGCTGCCATGGCGCAGCGTATGACGTGGCAGTGACAGACGGGGAGGGGGTTTCCGGTGGGGCAGGGGGTGAGCGGGGCGGCCCGGCCTGCCCGTGTGCGCCGTTGATGCGCCCGCCCCGCCGGGCATGCAATGGGTGAGGTCCTTCACCGCGGAGGCCCACCGAGGAGGGAACCCATGGCTGCCGAGTCCCCCAGGCCCGACAGGACACCCGAAGTGCCCGTCGGCTCCGGTCAAGTGAACCGCTCCGCACCGCAGACGACACTGCTCGGCGCCTGCGGCTGCGGCTCGGGCTGCGGTTGTGGCTGCCAGTCCGGCGCGCCCTGCCAGTGCGGCGGTTGCAGCGGCTGACACGACGGGCCCCGCACCGGTGAGGTGCGGGGCCCCGCTGCGCACAGGTGCCGAGAGGCGTCAGGCGCTCTCCACCGCCGAGACCGACGAGGAGGCGGCCTGCACATCCGCGTGCTCGCCCGTCACCAGGTAGACGACCCGCTTGGCGACCGACACCGCGTGGTCCGCGAAGCGCTCGTAGTAGCGGCCGAGCAGCGTCACGTCGACGGCCGTCTCGATGCCGTGCTTCCACTTCTCGTCCATGAGGTGCTGGAAGAGCGTGCGGTGCAGCAGGTCCATCTCGTCGTCGTCCTGCTCCAACTGCATCGCCAGATCGACGTCCTTGGTGATGATGACCTCGGCGGCCTTCGCCATCAGGCGCTGTGCCAACTGGCCCATCTCCAGGATGGTCGCGTGCAGGTCGTGCGGCACGGCCCGCTCGGGGAAGCGCAGCCGCGCCAGCTTGGCGACGTGCTGTGCCAGGTCGCCGCTGCGCTCCAGGTCCGCGCTCATTCGCAGCGAGGTGACCACGATCCGTAGATCCGTCGCCACCGGCTGCTGCCGGGCGAGCAGCGCGATGGCCCGCGCCTCCAGGTCGTGCTGGAGATCGTCGACCTTCTGATCGGCGGCGATCACGTTCTCGGCGAGCTTCAGGTCGGCGTCGAGCATGGCCGTGGTGGCGCGCCCGATCGCCGACCCGACAAGACGGGCCATCTCGACCAGGCCCTCGCCGATCGAGTCAAGTTCCTCGTGGTACGCGTCACGCATACGAACGTTCCCTCTCTCTGTCGTGAGCCCGGGTCAGCCTCACGGTCCCACGGTGGGCGCCGTACGCGTCGGGATCCGGCATCTGAAGTGAACCGACCCCGTATCCAAGGTGAACTCTGGGCGACGAGTGTTCGAGCTACCACCCGGACGGCTGTGGAGGACCTGGTCGGGCCGCATAACCTGAAGACATGGACGTGAACGCGGCGGTCGCCGCAGCGGCAGCGATCGCCGGAGTGTGTACCGGTGTCATCGCCATGCTGGCGTTTCGCTGGAGCGAACGCGACCAGAAACGCCCCACCCGCACCTCCCTGCACACAGACCCCGTCCTGCCGCCCGGCGTCGACACGGTCCTGTCGGTCCTGCGCTCCTCCGCCGTCGTCCTCGACGAGGGCGACAGCGTGGTCAAGGCCAGCTCGGCGGCGTACGCCCTCGGACTCGTACGCGGCGGGAAACTCGCCGTCGAACCCATGCTGCACATGGCCAGGGACACCCGGCGCGACGGCGAGATACGGCAGGTCGAACTGGACCTGCCCCGGCGCGGCACCGGCCGCGGCGACGCCCTCGCCGTCTCCGCCCGGGTCGCCCCCCTCGGCTCCCGCCTGGTGCTGCTCCTCGTCGAGGACCTGACGGAGGCCCGGCGCATCGAGGCCGTACGACGCGACTTCGTCGCCAATGTGAGCCATGAGCTGAAGACCCCGGTGGGCGCGCTGTCGCTGCTCTCCGAGGCGGTCATGGACGCCTCCGACGACCCCGAGGCCGTCGAGCGGTTCGCGGGCCGCATGCAGATCGAGGCGACCCGCCTGACCAACCTCGTGCAGGAGCTCATCGACCTGTCCCGGGTGCAGAACGACGACCCGCTGGAGGACGCCGAACCGGTCCGGGTCGACGAGCTCGTCGCCGAGGCCATCGACCGCTGCCGCCAGCCCGCCGCCACCAAGCAGATCACCATGGCCGCCGGTGGCACGGCCGACCTCCAGATCTGGGGCAACCGCGGCCAGCTCGCCGCCGCCCTCGGCAACCTGGTCGAGAACGCGGTCAACTACTCACCGGCCCGCACCCGCGTCGGCATCGCCGCACGCCGGGTGAACGCGCCGGGCGGCGACCTCATAGAGGTGGCCGTCACCGACCAGGGCATCGGCATCTCCGACAAGGACAAGGAGCGCGTCTTCGAGCGCTTCTACCGCGTCGATCCGGCCCGCTCCCGGGCCACCGGCGGCACCGGCCTCGGCCTCGCCATCGTCAAGCACGTGGCCGCCTCGCACGGCGGGGAGGTCACGGTGTGGAGCTCCGAGGGACAGGGCTCCACCTTCACGCTGCGGCTGCCCGAGGCCGCCGCGACCCGCGCCCCGCAGAAGACCTCACTCGCCACCGGCCCCGGAGACGTACGCGACGAACACGACGAACACGCCGCACACGGGCCCGACCGCTCCACCGCCTACGAATCCATTCCCGCCGCCCCTGCCCCGGAGGTCCTTCCGTGACCCGAGTGCTTGTCGTCGAGGACGAGGAGTCCTTCTCCGACGCCCTGTCCTACATGCTCCGCAAGGAGGGCTTCGAGGTCGCCATCGCGGCCACCGGCCCCGACGGCCTGGACGAGTTCGAGCGCAACGGCGCCGACCTCGTCCTGCTCGACCTGATGCTGCCCGGCCTGCCGGGCACCGAAGTCTGCCGCCAGTTGCGCGGCCGTTCCAACGTCCCGGTCATCATGGTGACCGCCAAGGACAGCGAGATCGACAAGGTCGTCGGTCTGGAGATAGGGGCCGACGACTATGTCACCAAGCCCTTCTCCTCCCGTGAGCTGGTCGCTCGTATCCGGGCCGTCCTGCGCCGCCGCGGCGAGCCCGAGGAGGTCGCCCCGCAGGCGCTGGAGGCGGGCCCGGTCCGGATGGACGTGGACCGGCACGTCGTCACGGTCTCCGGCTCCAAGGTCGACCTGCCGCTCAAGGAGTTCGACCTCCTGGAGATGCTGCTGCGCAACGCGGGCCGCGTCCTGACCCGTATGCAGCTCATCGACCGGGTCTGGGGCGCGGACTACGTCGGCGACACCAAGACCCTGGACGTCCACGTGAAGCGCCTGCGCGCCAAGATCGAGCCGGACCCGGGGGCGCCGCGCTACCTGGTGACGGTGCGCGGCCTCGGCTACAAGTTCGAGCCGTAGGCCACCGGCGGCTCAGCCCGCGCACAACGCCTGAGGGCGGACTCCCCGGTCGGGGAGTCCGCCCTCAGGCGTTGTGCGGCACGCGGGGCGGTGCGTACGGGCCCGCCCCGGCTACTCAGTGGTCCTCGGTGTCCGCGGAGGCGGAGCCGGACGCGGAGTCCGAGGGGGAGGCCTTGTCGGAGGCCTTGTCGGAGGGGGACGCCGTGTCCGAGGGGGAGGCGGAGCCCGATGCGCCCTCGGACGGCGAGGAGGACGTCGAGGCGGTCGGCGTCGACGGCACCTCGCTCGGCCCCCACTTCTCGAAGTAGCTCTCGGCGGGCACCACGAACGCCTTCAGCTTCACGTCGCCGGTCCTGCTGAACGCGAAGGTGACCGACTGGGCGTTCCCGTCGAGGATCGCGGTGCGGTCGTTGGGCAGCTCGGCGGTGGCGTTGCCCTCGCCGCCGAGGATGATCGAACCGCCGGCCGGGACCGTGACCTTCGAGCCGCCCTCGGCGCCCGTCAGCTTCGCGGTCTTGTCGACACCGGCGACCTTGATCGAGTCGAGGGTCTGGTCGGCGGAACCGTTGTTGAAGAGCGTGGCCGTCACGACGGCCGGGCCCTTGGACGAGCGGTCCGGCTGCGTGATGACGGTGGCGTTCTGGATCTTGATGTCACCGACCGTGGCCGCGGCGTTGTCCGGCTTGACCTGAAGGGTCTGGGCGTCGTTGCCGGCGCCGCACGCAGCGAGGGAGGCGATCGAGAACGCGAGGGAGGCGGCGGCGAGGGCGCCGCGTCGAAGGCTGCTGCTCACGGCGGCGGCATCTCCTTGAACGTGGGCGGAGCGGACGGCTGCACGGGTCGTAAAGCCGTCCTAAGGGACTGTCAGCGGCCTTAGGCTACCGAGCCCTTCGCACGTCACCGCACCCGACCCGCCCCCGGAGCGCCTCCGATGGGCCTCCGGGCCGTCGAGAGACCGGCACGCACGCGTGTCGCCTTCCCCGCGCTCACCGTGTTCCTCGTGCTCCTCACCGTCACCATTGGCACCACGTTCACCATTCAAAAAGCCGCTGTCCACCGGCGTGTGCGGATTTCCGGTAAGGAATGCATGGGGGTCCAGAAAAACGATCATCCGATGCCGGGAATCACGGTGATCAATTCCGGAATCCCCTCGAGCGGGTGTGCGCCGTCCCGAACGGAGCAGCGGAAGTTCATCGCTTCGAACTACGCAAAATGGGATGTTTGCCCCTGCGGGGCCGCGTTCCGGCGTCTGTGACGCACGTCTTTCGGGGCCGCGGGAGAGCGGCTCCGACCTGCGAATACCGTGCTCCGCTACCCCTTCGCAGCACGTTCCTGTTGTTGTTGTCAAGCCCCGAGATATGCCCTGACCTGCGAAAACGCCATTCAGAACCCGCAGTTTCCGTGTTACCCTGGATAGCCACGGAAGGGGTACCTGTCACATGACGTTCAAGGTTGGCGACACCGTGGTCTATCCCCATCACGGGGCCGCGCTGATCGAGGCTATCGAAACTCGCCAGATCAAAGGCGTGGACAAGACCTACTTGGTGCTGAAGGTCGCCCAGGGCGATCTGACGGTGCGTGTGCCAGCGGACAATGCGGAGTTCGTCGGCGTGCGTGATGTGGTCGGTCAGGACGGGCTCGACCGGGTCTTCGAGGTACTGCGCGCGCCGTACGCCGAGGAGCCCACGAACTGGTCGCGCCGCTACAAGGCAAACCTGGAGAAGCTCGCCTCCGGCGATGTCATCAAGGTCGCGGAAGTCGTGCGTGACCTGTGGCGTCGGGAGCGCGAGCGCGGACTGTCCGCGGGTGAGAAGCGCATGCTCGCCAAGGCTCGCCAGATCCTGGTGAGCGAGCTCGCTCTCGCGGAGAACACGAACGAGGACAAGGCCGAGGCCCTGCTCGACGAGGTTCTCGCGTCCTGATACGCGTCGTTGTCCCATAAGACATTTGTCGCGTAAGAACAATGCCGTGGTGCCCGCTGACCCTTATGGTGTCGCCGGGCGCTGCGGCATGTTCGTACCCCCGACCGGGTGTGCCGGGCCCGGGCACCTGGCTCGACCAGTGTCACGGAAGGGTCCGGTCAAGTAGTCGCGCCCGACACGATGTGGCCATACCCACCACCCCCGAGCGTACAAACCTGAACGGAACCGATGTCTGACGAAACGCGTCCCGTTGCTGGTGGCGCCCGCACCGCAGCCGTGATTCCGGCCGCCGGACGGGGCGTGCGCCTCGGTCCTGGCGCTCCCAAAGCGCTCCGTGCGCTGGGCGGCACACCGATGCTGATTCACGCCGTCCGCGCCATGGCGGCGTCCCGCTCCGTCTCCCTCGTCGTGGTCGTCGCACCACCGGACGGCGCCGCCGAGGTCAAGACGCTGCTCGCCGATCACGCGCTTCCCGAGAGGACCGACATCGTCGTCGTGCCCGGCGGCAGGACGCGCCAGGAGTCCGTGAAGCTCGGGCTCGACGCGCTGCCGCCCGGTATCGACATCGTGCTCGTCCACGACGCGGCCCGGCCGCTCGTCCCGGTCGACACCGTCGACGCGGTCATCGAGGCCGTACGCGACGGGGCGCCCGCCGTGGTCCCCGCCCTGCCGCTCGTCGACACGGTCAAGGAGGTCGGGCCGGCCGACGACGGCTCGCCCGAGCCCGTCGTCGCCACGCCGCCGCGGGCCCGGCTGCGCGCCGTCCAGACACCGCAGGGCTTCGAGCACGCCACGCTCGTACGCGCCCACGAGACCGTCACCGACGACGTCACCGACGACGCCGGCATGGTCGAGAAGCTCGGCCTCCAGGTCGTCCTGGTGCCGGGGCACGAAGAGGCGTTCAAGGTGACCCGGCCGCTCGACCTGCTGCTCGCCGAGGCCGTACTCGCCCGCAGGAGGGCCACCGATGGGTTCTGATCAGCGGGCGCGGCCCGTGCCGGTGCTGCCGCAGGTCGGCATCGGCACCGACATCCACGCCTTCGAGGAGGGCCGGGAGCTGTGGTGCGCCGGGCTCCTGTGGGAGGGCGAGGGCCCCGGTCTCGCCGGGCACTCGGACGCCGATGTCGTCTCGCACGCCGCCTGCAACGCCCTGTTCTCGGCCGCCGGGCTCGGTGACCTCGGGCAGCACTTCGGCACCGGACGGCCCGAGTGGTCCGGCGCCGGTGGCCTGACGCTGCTCGCCGAGGCGGCGCGCATCGTGCGGGAGGCGGGATTCGTCATCGGCAATGTCGCGGTCCAGGTCGTCGGTCCCCGGCCCAAGATCGGCAAGCGGCGCGACGAGGCGCAGAAGGTGCTGTCCGAGGCGGCCGGGGCGCCGGTCTCCGTGTCGGGCGCGACCACCGACGGGCTCGGCTTTCCCGGGCGCGACGAGGGCCTGATGGCGATCGCCACCGCGCTGGTGGTGCGGGCGTAGGCGTCACCCCCGGCCGGACTCTTACTGCATATCTGTTGCAGTTAGCATGGGTGTGCAAGTGTCCGGTCGTGGTGAAGGCAGTGTCAGGTGATGGGTGAGTACGAGATCCGCGTGGCCGGTGACGGCGACGTGGACGGGGCCCGCGCCGTCATGCTCGACACCGTCTACCGCGACCTGCGGTCCGGGTACGTGCCGCGCTGGCACGCCGACATCATCGACCCGGCCGCCGCCTACCTCCGCCCCGCACGCTGCACCCTGCTCGTCGCCGAGCACCTGCCGAGCGGGGAAATCGTCGCCACCGGCGGGGTCCGCGACCGGGCGCCCGCCACGCCGCCCAACCCGCCCTCGGTCGCCCACCGCTTCCCCGCCGGCACCACCGCCCAGCTCAGCCGCGTCTACGTACGCCCCGAGCACCGGCGCCACGGCCTCGCCCGCGCCCTCGTCCACGAGCTGACCGGATTCGCCGCGTCGGTCGGCGGCTACACCTCGCTCTACCTGCACACCGACCCGGCCGTGCCCGGCGCCGAACCGTTCTGGCGCTCCCTCGCCCAGGAGGTCTGCGACGAGCGCGACCTGCCCGGCGGCGGACAGGGCATCGTCCACTTCGAACTGCCGCTGCCCGCACGCGTTCCCGCCGTCGCCGCCGCCCTGTGATGCGCCGCCGCGGCTTCCTGCTGGCGGCGGCCGGGGCGGGGCTCACCAGCGCCTGCGGCTCGTTCACCGGCACCGCGCGCGGTGGCCGGATCGCCGTCGACCTCGCCTTCGCCCCGACCCAGGGCCTGTCCCCGTACGGCGACGACGGTCTCCTCCTCAGCCGGCTCGCCGTCGTCGACGGGCTGACCCGCATGGACACCGACGGGGTCATCCACCCCGCGCTGGCCGCCGAGTGGACCCGTACGACCGCCACCACCTGGGAGTTCACGCTGCGGGACGCCCGTTTCCAGGACGGCCGCCGGGTCACCGCCGAAGCCGTCGTGGGCGCGCTGCGGGCCGCCGGGCGGGCGAAGGTCACGCCGCGCGTGCTCAGCGACGTGCGGCTGACGGTCCGCGCGGCGGGGGAGCGGACCGTGCGGATCACGACCGGCACCGCCGACCCGCTGCTGCCCGCCCGGCTCGCCAACCCCTCCCTCGCCGTCTTCTCCCCGGCCGCCTTCGGCAAGGACGGCGCGGTCGACCCGGTCGGGCACGCCACCGGCCCGTTCACGCTGGTCCGGCTCGACGGGGCCGTGTCCGCGACCCTCGACCGCTTCGACGGGCACTGGCGCGGGAAGGCGGCGGCGCGCGGCGTCGACGTGACCTTCGTCGCCGACAACAACGCCCGCGCCAACGCCCTGCGCTCGGGCCAGATCGAGCTCGCCGAGTTCGTCCCCGCCGCCCAGGCCCTGAACCTCGGCGACCGCGCCCGCAAGGTCGCCACCGTACGCACCACCACCCTGTACCTGAACACCCGCGGCGGGCCGCTCGCCGACCCCGCGCTGCGGGCCGCCGTGCGCCACCACATCGACACCTCCGCCCTCGCCGGCAGCGTCTACGAGGGCTACGCCGAACGCGCCACCGGCCTCCTCGGCCCCGGATTCGCCTGGGCCGACGGCCAACAGCTCCCCGTCACCGGGCGCGCGCGGGCCGCCACACCGCGCGGGCAGCGCCTCACCCTCGCCACGTACACCAACCGGGCCGAACTGCCCGAGGTGGCCGCGGCCCTCCAGCAGCAGTTGCGGCGCGCCGGGTTCGAGGTCCGGCTCGTCGTCAAGGACTACGCGCGTCTGGAGTCCGGGGCGCTCGCCGGGGAGTACGACGCGTTCCTGATGTCGCGCTCCACCGCGCTCGACACCGGCGACCCCGTCTCCTACCTCGCCTCCGACTTCACCAGCGGCGGCAGCTTCAACGTCTCCCAGCTCAGCGACCCGGCCGTCGACGCCGCCGTGCGGAAGGCCGCCGCGCTCGACGGCACCGCGCGGCAGCGGGCCGTGCTCGTCGCCGAGGCCGCCATCCTGCGCACCGACGCCGCCGTGCCCGTCGTCCACGAGGAACATCTCCAGGGCGTCGGCGCCGGGGTGCGCGGAGTCGTCCTCGACCCCTACGAGCGACAGTTCGTCGGTCTGGAGACCCGCGCCCGATGAAGAACGCGAGCGTCGGCGCCGGCCGGGTGGCCGCGGCGGCCGGGCTGCTCCTGCTCACCGCGCTGCTGCCCTGGCTGACCCGCACCGACCCGGCGCTGACCGTGCTCCACGCCCGTTACGGCGACGCGCCCACGACCCCCGGTCAGCTCGCCCAGGTGCGCGACCAACTGGGTCTGGGCGAGGGCCCGTTCGCGTTCCTCGGGCAGTGGGCGCGGGGCCTGCTCCACGGCGATCTCGGCGCCTCCTGGGTGACCGGTGCCGACGTCGGCGCGGACGTCGGCGCCGCCCTCGGCGTGTCCTTGTCGCTGATGGGGTACGCGATGGTCGTCGCCGTCGTCGTGGCCGTCGCCCTGTGCCTGCCCGCCCTGCGGCGCGGCGCCACCCGGCCGCCCGCGGGGGTCGGCGCCGGGGTCCTCGCCGCGCTCCCCGAGTTCCTCCTCGCCTCCGTCCTCGCGACGCTCCTCGCCGTCCGGCTCGGCTGGTTCCCCGCGCAGGGCTGGCAGTCCCCCGCCTCCGCCGTGCTGCCCGCCCTCGCCCTCGGCATCCCGGCCGGGGCCGTCCTCGGGCGGCTCGGCCAGGACGCGCTGCCCGCCGCGTTCGCCGAACCCTGGGTGCGGACCTGGCGGGCGAACGGCCTGCCCCGCGCGCGTATCGCCCGGCACGCCGCGCGACGCGCCCTGCCCGCCGTCCTGCCCCAGGCGGGCCTCACCGTGGTCGGCCTGACCGGAGCAGCCGCCGCCGTCGAGGCGGTCTTCGCGATCCCCGGGCTCGGCGGCACCGCCGTCGCCGCCGCCCTCGACCTGGACCTGCCGCTCCTCCAGGGCTGCCTCCTCGTCCTGCTCGCGCTCGGCGCCGCCGCGGCCGTCATCGTCGGCCTGCTGCGCCGCCGCCTCCTCGGACCGGCCCTGGAGGCGGGCGCGCTGCCCGGCCTGGCCCGCACCCCCGGCGCCGGACCCGCGCGCCTCTACGCGGCCGGGGCCCTCGCCGCCGCGCTCCTCGCGGTGATCATCTGGGGGCTGCTGCGCGACCCCCTCCAGGTCGACCTCGCCGCCCGCCTCTCCGCGCCCTGCGGCGCCCACCCCTTCGGCACCGACGCGCTCGGCCGGGACGTCCTCGCCCGGCTCGGCCACGGCGCCCTGCGCACGCTCGCCGTCGCCGCCGCGGTGTGCGCGCTCAGCTTCGTCGCCGGGGTGGCCATCGGCCTCGTCCGCTGGAGCGCGGGGTTCACCGAGGTCGCCAACGCCATGCCCGCGATCCTCGCCGGGCTCCTGGTCACCGGCCTCTTCGGCGCGGGCCAGGCCGGGGCCGCCGTCGCCGTGGCCGCCGTCGGCTGGGCGCCGCTCGCCGCCCACACCGCCGCGCTCGCCGAGACGGAACGGGCGTCCGGCCACGTGGAAGCGGCGACCGTGCACGGCGCGGGGCGCCTGTACATCCTGCGCCACCACGTCCTGGGCGGCGTCCTGCCGCCCGTCGCCCGTCACGCGGTGCTCCGCCTCGCCCCCACGACCCTCGCCCTCGCCTCCCTCAGCTTCCTCGGCCTCGGCACCCAGCCGCCCACCCCCGAGTGGGGCCGCCTCCTGACGGAGAACCTTCCCTACGCGGAACGCGCCCCCTGGTCCGTCCTCGCGCCCGCGGCGGCCCTGGCCTGCGTCGGCGCGCTGGCGATCCTGGCGTCCGCGGGGCGCCGCCGGTGAAGCGGCCCGCCCTCACGCCCCCCACGGGCGGCTCCCACCGGCTCCGCCCGCGCGAACTCCCGCCCTACCTGCGACTGCTCGCCGGTACCCAGCTCGCCTTCAACATCGGCTTCTACGCCGTCCTGCCCTACCTCGCCACGCACCTCACCGACAGCCTCGCCCTCACGGGCTGGGCCGTCGGGCTGATCCTGGGCCTGCGCACCTTCAGCCAGCAGGGACTCTTCGTGGTCGGCGGCGCGCTCACCGACCGGTTCGGGCCCCGGCCCGTCGTCCTGACCGGCTGCGCGCTGCGCATCGCCGGGTTCGGCTGGCTCGCGTTCGCCGACCGCACCGCCACCGTCGTCGCGGCCGTCGTCCTCATCGGGTTCGCCGCCGCCCTGTTCTCCCCGGCCGTCGAGTCCGAGACGGCCCGTGAAGCCGTCCGCCACGAACGCGCCACCGGCACCCCGCGCGCCCACGTCCTCGGCGTCTTCTCCGCCGCCGGTCAGGCGGGCGCCTTCCTCGGCCCGCTGCTCGGCACGGCCCTGCTCCTCGCCGGGTTCCGCGCCGCCTGCCTCGCGGGCGCCCTGGTCTTCGTCGCCGTCCTCGCCGGACACGCCCGGCTCATGCCCCACCGGGCGCCCGCGCGGCAGACCCGCGGGCGCCCCGCCCCCACCGGCGCCCTGCGCGCCGTCCTCGCCCGGCCCCGCTTCCTCGCGCTCTGCCTCGCCTACAGCGGCTACCTCATCGCGTACAACCAGCTCTACCTGGCCCTGCCCGTCGAACTCACCCGCACCACCGGCTCCCAGGACGCCGTGGGCCCCCTGTTCGCGCTCTCCTCGCTGCTCGTCGTCGGCGCCCAGCTCCCCGTCACCCGCTGGTCCGCGGCCCGCCTCGCCCCGCGCACCGCGCTGACCCGCGGCCTCCTGCTCGTGGCCGCCGGATTCACCGCGGTCGCGGCGAGCGCCGCGTGGCTCCCGCACCGCGGCCCGTACGCCTACCTGCCCGCCTGCGCGCTGATCGTCCTGCTCACCCTGGGGCAGATGCTGCTGGTCCCCGCGGCCCGCGGGCTCGTCCCCGACCTGGTCGACGAGCGCCGTCTGGGCCTCGCCACCGGCGCGCTCTCCTCCGTCTCCGGGCTCGCCGTCCTCGGCGGCAGCGCGGCCACCGGCGCGCTCCTCGCCCTGCCCGCGCCGCTGCTCTGGTCGGCACTGGCGGCGGTGCCGCTCACCGGGGCGCTGCTCGCCCGCGCGACGACACCCGGCCACTCGATTCCCGGAAATGCCGCGCCGCCCCACGGTGTTGCCCCAGGATCGGGTAGGCGTCGGACGACCCCGCCCGATCCGACGGAATTCTCCGAGAAGGAGTGAGGCCATGACCGCCCACCTGTCCGACGAGCTCAAGGCGCTGCTCGACAGCAAGGTCTTCATCAACGTCGCCACCATCCAGCCCGACGGCAGCCCCCAGGTCTCCCCGGTCTGGGTGAAACGCGACGGCGACGACGTCCTCTTCTCCACCACCGTCGACCGGCGCAAGGAGAAGAACCTGCGCCGCGACCCGCGCGTGACCGTCCTCGTCCAGCCCGCCGACAACCCCTACACCTACGCCGAGATCCGCGGCACCGCCGAGCTCACCACCGAGGGCGGCCAGGAACTCATCGACGAGCTCTCCCTGAAGTACACCGGCAAGAAGTACGCCGAGTTCAATCCGGCCTCGGCCCAGGACACGGAGCGCGTCGTCGTACGGGTCCGCGCGCGCAAGGTCGTCGGCGGGCTGTAGAGCCTGAGTCACCGGCGGGCCCATGGCACCCCTCCGGGGCCACTACCCTGGAGGGGTGACTATTCGCCTGTACGACACCAGCGCCCGGCAGACTCGTGACTTCACCCCGCTCACGCCGGGCTGTGTCTCGATCTACCTGTGTGGCGCTACCGTCCAGGCGGCCCCGCACATCGGGCACATCCGGTCGGGGCTCAACTTCGACATCATGCGCCGCTGGTTCACGTACCGCGGCTACGACGTGACGTTCGTGCGCAACGTGACGGACATCGACGACAAGATCATCAAGAAGGCCGCGGAGCAGAACCGCCCCTGGTGGTCGATCGGCTACGAGAACGAGCGGGCGTTCAACGACGCCTACACCGCGCTCGGTTGCCTCCCGCCGACGTACGAACCGCGCGCCACCGGTCACGTCACCGAGATGGTCGAGATGATGCGCGGCCTCATCGAGCGCGGCCACGCCTACGAGGCCGACGGGAACGTCTACTTCGACGTGCGCTCCTTCCCCGGCTACCTGGAGCTGTCCAACCAGGACCTGGACGACCTGCGCCAGCCCTCGGGCGAGGGCGAGACCGGCAAGCGCGACCCGCGCGACTTCGCCCTGTGGAAGGCGGCCAAGGAGGGCGAGCCGAGCTGGGAGACCCCCTGGGGCCGCGGCCGGCCCGGCTGGCACCTGGAGTGCTCGGCGATGGCCCACAAGTACCTGGGCTCCGCCTTCGACATCCACGGCGGCGGCATCGACCTGATCTTCCCGCACCACGAGAACGAGATCGCGCAGGCCAAGGGGTACGGCGACGAGTTCGCGAAGTACTGGGTGCACAACTCGTGGGTGACCATGAGCGGCGAGAAGATGTCCAAGTCGCTGGGCAACTCCGTCCTCGTCGGTGAGATGGTCAAGCACTGGCGGCCCATCGTCCTGAGGTACTACCTGGGCACCCCGCACTACCGCTCCACCATCGAGTACAGCGAGGACGCGCTGCGCGAGGCGGAGTCCGCGTTCGCCCGTATCGAGGGCTTCATCCAGCGCGTCGCCGAGAAGGCCGGCGGGATCGTGGACCCGGCCGACGAGGTGCCGCCCGCCTTCGCCGAGGCCATGGACGACGACCTGGGCGTGCCGCAGGCGCTCGCCATCGTGCACACCGCCGTGCGCCAGGGGAACTCGGCCCTCGCCGCCGACGACAAGGAAGCCGCCGTCGCCCGCCTCGCCGAGGTGCGCGCCATGCTCGACGTCCTCGGCCTCGACCCGCTCGACCCGCACTGGGCCGGTGAGACCGACCGCGGCGAGGACCTGCACGGCGTCGTCGACACCCTCGTACGGCTCGTGCTCGACCAGCGCGAATCGGCGCGCGCCCGTAAGGACTGGGCCACCGCCGACGCCATCCGCGACCAGCTCGGCCAGTCCGGGCTCGTCATCGAGGACAGCCCGACCGGGCCCCGCTGGAGCCTCGGCCCCCGCTGAGCCCCCGGATGTGCCGCCCGCGCCGTCGGGCGGCACACTGCATAGACGTACACCCCTAGACGTAGACACATTCACGTAAGAGACAGGTAGGTCATGGCCGCCAACAACAACCGCCGCATGTCCGGCAAGAAGGGCGCGCAGGTCGGCAGTGGCGGCCAGCGGCGCAAGGGCCTCGAAGGCCGGGGCCCCACCCCGCCCGCCGAGGCACGCAAGGGCCACAAGAAGAACCGTGTCGCCAACGCCGCGGCCAAGCAGGCCGCCCGCCGCCCCACCAGCCGCACCGGCGGCCCGCGCGGCAAGGCCACCTCCGAGATGGTCGTCGGCCGCAACCCCGTCGTCGAGGCGCTGCGCGAGGGCGTGCCCGCCATCACGCTCTACGTCCAGCAGTTCATCGACAACGACGAGCGCGTGCGCGAAGCGCTCCAGCTCGCCGGTGAGCGCGGCGGCATCCACCTCATGGAGGCCCCCCGCCCCGAGCTGGACCGCATGACCAACGGCCTCAACCACCAGGGCCTCGTCCTCCAGGTCCCGCCGTACGAGTACGCGCACCCGGAGGACCTCGTCGCCGCCGCCTTCGACGAGGGCCAGGACCCGCTGATCGTCGCCCTCGACGGGGTCACCGACCCGCGCAACCTCGGCGCCGTCGTCCGCTCCGTCTCCGCGTTCGGCGGCCACGGCGTGCTCGTGCCCGAGCGGCGCGCCGCCGGGATGACGGCGGGCGCCTGGAAGACCTCGGCCGGTACCGCCGCCCGCACCCCGGTGGCCCGCGCCACCAACCTGACCCGGGCTCTTGAGCAGTACAAGAAGGCCGGTGTCGCCATCGTCGGCCTCGCCGCCGACGGGGACCGCGAGATCGGTGACCTCGAAGCGCTCGCCGGGCCCGTCGTCATCGTGGTCGGCAGCGAGGGCAAGGGCCTGTCCCGCCTCGTCGGCGAGACGTGCGACTACCGGGTCCGCATCCCCATGCCGGGCGGCGCCGAGTCGCTGAACGCCGGTGTCGCGGCGGGAGTCGTCCTCTACGAGGCGGCACGCCGCCGCGCCTGACGGGCCCGTTCCGTCCGGGCCCCCGCACCTTGACGGGGCCCGGACATTTGGGTGCGGTCAAGGCAGTGTCCTAAACACACATCACTCGGTTAGATGAGTGTGGACACCAGAACGCCCCGCACACCCTCGGGGGACCGCTCGTCGGGATTCGACGACGCTCCCGCGCTGAGCATGGTGAAGGTTCCGTGCGACCCGGCGCAGGTCATCGTCAACCACGCGAGTTTCCGCGTGCAGCTCCCCAGGGCGCAGCAGACACAACTCCCGCGCATCGCACGGCACGTGAGCGCCATGGGCGTGGCCGGAGCGGGCGCGACGACCGCCCGCGTCCCCGTCATCACGGCCGCCGGGACACCCGGGGCCCGGCGCCGCCCCGTCGTCATGAGCGGCGCCGGAGACCTGGCGGCCAGCGGCCTGCTGGAGTCCGCGCGCCGCGTGGGCGACCCCGGCGCCGACGGCGGTGACGGCGGTGCCACCCAGGTCATCCCGCGCGTCGACCCGAACGCTCTCGCCGACGGGCTGTACGCGGGGGACCCGGAAGAGACCTCCGTCATCATCAACCCCCGCCAGGGCGACAGCGGCCCCGGCACCCGGATCCTGCCGCAGATGCGCCAGGCCGGAAGCGCCTTCGAGGAGACCGGGGAGCTGGAGCAGTTCCCCTACGAGGACGACGAGTTCGACGACTCCGACCGCGACACGGCGGGCGAGACCACCGCCGCGCGACGCTACGGGCCCGTCCGCCACGCCTACTACCCCGGCCGCCGGATGAACCTCGGCGTCGTCCTCCTGCCGCTGCGCGTCTTCCTCGGCTTCATCTCCATCTACGCCGGCATGGGCAAGCTCTGCGACCCCGTCTACTTCGACGGCGGCGAGCGCGGCTCCATGGTCAAGTGGCTGAACTCCCTGCACCCCTGGGACATGGCCGAACCCATGCGGGACTGGGCGCTCCAGCACCCCGTCGGCGCGGGACTCGTCATCGCCTTCCTCCAGGTCATCGTCGGTGTCCTCACCGTCCTCGGCCTGTGGCAGCGGGTCACCGCCGTCATCGGCGCCCTGCTCTCGGCGGCGCTCCTGCTCACGGTGAGCTGGAAGACCGTCCCCGCCTACGACGCGCCCGACATCATCTACCTGGCCGCCTGGTCACCGCTGATCATCGCCGGGGCCCCCGTCTACTCCATCGACGGACGCCTCGCGGGCGGCGCCTGGCGCCGCCTCGGACCGCGCACCACCCTGTGGGACCTGCGCCGCTACGTGCTGCGCCGCGGCACCGTCATCGCGACCCTCGTCATCGGCTCCACCCTGCTCATCGGCTCCCTGCTCGGCGGCGCCGTCCGCGACGCCGACCGCGTCACCGCCCCCGGCCCGGGCGACACCCCGCGCAACGAGATCCCCGGCTCCCCGCTGCCCTCCGAGCCCGGCCACAAGCAGCGCCACTCGAAGAGCCCGGCGGCCTCCGACGCTCCGACGCAGAGCGCCACGGCGAGCCCCTCGGACGCGGCCGGCACGCCCGACGCCACGCGCGAGGCCGGCACGGCCAGCGGCACCACGGCAGCGCCCACCCAGGGCGCCACGGCAGGCCAGGCGCCGCCGCAGCAGACCACGCCACAGCAGCCGCCCGCCAGCACCACCGGCGGCCCCGCCCCCGGCGGCACGACCGGCGCCGGTACCGGCGGCCCCGACACCGGCGCCGCCTCCTCCTCGGGCGGCGGCAGCAGCAGCGGTGGCGGCGGTGGCGGCAGCAGCAGCGGTGGCGGCTCCGAGGGCGGCGGCAACAGCAGGCTCGTGGGCGGCCTGCTCGGCTGACACCCCACTCCGCCCGACCGCCACGACGACGGGGCCCCGCACGCACCACGTGCGGGGCCCCGTCGACGTACCGGGAGATAAGTCTCAACGGGTCTGCGCGGCAAGCTCCTTGGCGGCTTCCCGCAGGTCCTTCGCCGTGTCGATCGCCCGCCAGTACGCACCCTGCGGGATCGGGAAACCGGCGAGCCGCTTGGCGCGGGCCAGGCGCGGGAACGTCGTGCGCTCGTGGTCCCCGACGTCCGGCAGCAGCGAGGCGAACTCGGCGGAGAAGACGTACAGACCCGCGTTGATCAGGAACGGCGACGGCGGTGCCTCGACGAAGTCCGTGATGTGACCGAACGCGTCCGTCTCCACGGCGCCCCACGGGATGCGCGGCCGGGCCAGCGCCAGCGTCGCCGTCGCCTCCCGCTCATGGTGGAAGTCCGCCATCTCCCGCAGCGAGAACCGGGTCCAGATGTCCCCGTTGGTCGCGTACCAGGGCCGGTCCTGGTGCGGCAGGTGCGCGGCCGCGAACTTCAGGCCGCCACCGCGCCCCAGCGGCTCCTTCTCGACGACCGTCGTGACCCGCAGCGGCAGGTCCGCCTGGTCCAGCCACTCCTGGAGCACCTCCGCGAGATGCCCGCAGGAGACCACCGCGTCGGTGACGCCCTCCTCGGCGAGCCATGTGAGCTGATGGCCGATGATCGGCGTCCCGGTGCCGGGGATCTCCACCATCGGCTTCGGCCGGTCGTCGGTGTACGGGCGCAGCCGCGAGCCCTGGCCGCCCGCCAGGACGACGGCCTGCGTCGGGCGGTGGGCATGCCGGTCGGGATATGCGTGAGGGCCGTGCGCGGCCGGTTCGGCGGTCGTCATGACCGGAACTGTACGTGCGCACGGCCCACCAGGGCTGTCGAGGGCTCAGGCCCTGAAACCGGCCACCCCCGAAGCGAAGGAGGTGTCGCAGACCGGCCGGGCGTACGACTGGGCGCGCGCCGGACCGTAGGCCTGTACCGCGGCACGACCCAGGGCCTTCGCGATCGACATGCAGTGCTTGGCGAGCGAGGGACGCCGGTCGACCTCCTGCTGGAGATGGGTGAGCGCGACACCGGGGTTCTCCTCCTGAAGTTCCTGGAGGAGACGGTCGCGCAGGACGTCCTGGGGGGCGCGCGACTTGGCGCGGGCCGAGACATCGTGTGAGGAAGCCGTGAGGATGGAGTCCGATGAGCTCCCGGACCAGTTGACTCGGGTGACCGCTAGGGTCCCGGAGAGCACCAACATCACCGGCAGGACGAACGCGAGCGTGCGGGCGGCGCGGCGGGCGGGGCCCTGGCCCCGGGCTCGGCGCGGCTTCTGGGTGTAGTCAGCGGAGTGCGTCACGCGAGTGAGCGTAGCGGTCGGTGATGATTTGGCGACATTTAGTCACTCGACCGAGGGACGGGTAACTAGGTTTCTTTGCTTACGCGTTGACGCCAGTGGCCTATATGTCTTACTTGCCGGGGTATTTGTCGACACCGCGGGCGCACGCGAAGGGCCCCGCACCGAAGTGCGGGGCCCTCGCTGTGAGAAGCGTATTAGTCGGAGAGGCGCTCGCCCGTCGAGGTGGAGAACACGTGGGTCTCGCCCGGACGCGGCACGACGTGCAACTCGGCGCCCTTCTCGGGCACCTGGCGGCCGTTGACGCGGACGACCAGGTCCTGGTGCTCGCCGCCGACCTGCGCGGCGCCGTAGACGTAGCCGTCGGCGCCGAGCTCCTCCACGACGTTCACCGAGACGGCGAGGCCCGCGGGGGCGTCGCTGGTGTCCTTGGTGAGGGTCTTCGCGGCCTCGCCACCGTGCTCGACGATGTCGAAGTGCTCGGGGCGGACACCGACCGTCACCGTGGTGTCGCCCCTGTCGGAGGCGGCCTTGAGGGCCTCACGGCTGACCGGCACGACCGAGTTGCCGAACTTCACGCCGCCGTCGGTGATCGGGACCTCCACCAGGTTCATGGCGGGGGAGCCGATGAAGCCCGCGACGAAGAGGTTGGCCGGGCGGTCGTACATGTTGCGCGGGCTGTCGACCTGCTGGAGCAGACCGTCCTTGAGGACCGCGACGCGGTCGCCCATCGTCATGGCCTCGACCTGGTCGTGCGTGACGTAGACCGTGGTGATGCCGAGACGGCGCTGGAGCGAGGCGATCTGCGTACGGGTCGACACACGGAGCTTGGCATCGAGGTTCGACAGCGGCTCGTCCATGAGGAACACCTGCGGCTCACGCACGATCGCGCGGCCCATCGCCACCCGCTGGCGCTGACCACCGGAGAGCGCCTTCGGCTTGCGGTCCAGGTACTCGGTCAGGTCGAGGATCTTCGCCGCCTCCTCGACCTTCTGCCGGATCTCCGCCTTGTTCACACCGGCGATCTTGAGCGCGAAGCCCATGTTGTCGGCGACGGACATGTGCGGGTAGAGCGCGTAGTTCTGGAACACCATGGCGATGTCCCGGTCCTTGGGCGGCAGGTGCGTGACGTCGCGGTCGCCGATGCGGATCGCTCCGCCGTTGACGTCCTCGAGGCCCGCGAGCATGCGCAGGGAGGTCGACTTGCCGCAACCGGATGGACCGACGAGGACGAGGAACTCGCCGTCCTCAATCTCGATCTCCAGACCGTCGACGGCGGGCTTGGTGGAACCCGGGTAGACGCGGGTCGCCTTGTCGAACGTGACAGAAGCCATGGCTGTGAAGCCCCCTTCACCGGCAGGAACGTGCCGGACGATCCGTTGTAGAGGAGGAACTGGTGTAGTCCACGCGGGTGAACTGATCTGGACGGTACCCGGTGGGGGTCCGTCTGTCAGTAGTGCGGAGCAGGCGAATTCGGCGACGGTCAGTAGACGGTGTCCACCGGGCGCGAGCCGTTCACGGCCGTGCCGAGCTGCGGGATGCCGACCCAGTCCATGCCGAGGTCCTTCGGGCCGATGTACTGGGCGCCGGCCGTCCCGATCGCCGTGCCGTCGGAGGGCAGCGTGGTGAGCGAGCCGTCCGAGTTGTTGTCGCCGCGCGCGCCGGAGAGCAGGTCGGCCTTGCCGTCCTTGTCCAGGTCGGCCAGGTGGACCTCGCCGCCGAACCTCCCGGAGCGCCAGCCGCTGTCGGGAACACCGGCAGTGCCCTGCCACAGCCACTGCACGGCGTTCGTGGTGTCGGCGCCGGACGCCGAGCCGCGCAGCACGGTCACGGTGCCCGCCCCGTAGATCACGCCGCTGCCGCCGGGGGCCACCCGCAGGTTCTCGTCGGGGGTGCCGACGGCCAGCTCCATCCTGCCGTCGCCGTCGACATCACCGAGCGCGACGTCCGCGCCGAACTTCTCCCACGCCTCGGGGTCGCCGGGGATCGCCCCGGACGCCTGGGTGATGGTCTGGGTGCGCGTGGAGGGTCCGCTCTTGCCGCCGTACGTGACGACGACCTTGCCGCCGGGGAGCTTGTCCGGACCGGCCGTGGCCCACCAGGTGCCGGTGGCGATGTCGCCGTAGCCGTCGCCGTCGATGTCGCCGATCGCGCTGTTGGAGCCGCTGGGCATCAGCTTGGCGGCGGACGCCTTGGGGCCGCCGCTCGCGCCGGGCAGGTAGTAGTTGACCTCGTGGTGCTTGCCGCCGGAGACGTTGCGGCTCTGGCCGGTGACGAGGAGGTCGGCGCGGCCGTCCTTGTTCACGCTGCCGGCCACCAGGTTGAGGATGCCGGCGTGGGTGTTGGAGTACAGGGGCAGGGTGAGGGCGGCCCGGGCGCCTGGCTTGCCCTTGCGGGAGATGCCCTTGGAGAAGACGTGCAGGGTGCCGGAGGACGTGCCGACGGCCAGATCGGTGCGGCCGTCGCCGTCGAAGTCGCCGGCCGCGAGGGACTGGCCGTAGCGGTCGTGCTGGGTCGGTGCCGGGTCGACCACGTCGGCGCCGCCGGTCAGCCCGGACGGCGAGCCCCACACGATCTGGACGAGGCCGTTGTCGGTGTCGCCGTCGACGTCCTCCTTGGTGACGCCGATCGCGAGGTCCGCGTACCCGTCGGAGTCGAAGTCGCCCGCGGCGGTCGCCGTGCCGAAGTAGTCCCCGGCCTCGGCCGCGCCCGGGATGCCCGGGGTGTTCTGGTCGAGGGTCTGGTGGTGGGCGGCGCTCGCTCCGTTCGCCGACCCGTACAGCACGGAGACGGTGCCCGGCCGGGGGAGGTTCGCGACCCGGGCGCCGGGTGCGGACACCACGACGTCGCGGTAGCCGTCACCGTTGAAGTCGCTCTCCACCTTCGGCGAGGCGGCGGACCCCGCCCCGGCGGCGCCGACGAGCAGCCCTCCGGTCAGGGCGACGACGGCGCCGGTGGCGAGAGCGGTACGGAAGCGTTGATGCACGAGAGGTCTCCGGAGGTTCTGGCGAACTGTGGACACCCGTGACGCATGCGAACAGGTGATGCACGGGTGAACAGGTGACGCACAGGAGACCGCGCACAGTTGATAAAGGTTGTACGAACCCGCGCGACCGGCCGGGTTCGTACCGGTGGCACCACAACGTCGTGGCACCGGGAAAAGCTCTCTGTGTAAGGTGGAGCGACTCGGATCGCGCGCCGCCTCGCGCCGCGCCCCGCCTCCTTAGCTCAGTTGGCCAGAGCAACGCACTTGTAATGCGTAGGTCATCGGTTCGAATCCGATAGGGGGCTCCGTCCAGAAGCCCAGGTCACCTCGTGACCTGGGCTTCTGTCGTGTGTCAGCCCCGGCCCGCGATGCGGTCCGCCGCCTTGGCCAGGCGGCTGGAGTGCGGGGTGTGGGTGGTGCGTTCGCGGTGGTCGGCGGCGTTGTAGGTGGCGTACATGCCGTGGACGCCGAGCCAGCGGAGCGGTTCGGGCTCCCACTTGCGGACCTTGTGGCCGACCCAGGGGAGCGTGGTGAGGTCGGTGGGGCCGCCCTGTCCGGAGTCCTGCTGGACGAGGTCGCGCAGGGTGCGGGCGGCGAGGTTGGAGGTGGCGACGCCGGAGCCGACGTAGCCGCCCGCCCAGCCGAGGCCCGTGGAGCGGTCCAGGGTGACGGTGGCGCACCAGTCGCGCGGGACGCCGAGGACGCCGGACCAGGCGTGGGTGACGGGGACGCCGGTGAGCTGGGGGAAGAGGCGGAAGAGGATGGTGGTGAGGGCGTCGACGGTGGCGGGGTGGGTGCGGCCGTCGTGGTCGGTGCGGGAGGCGTAGCGGTAGGGGCGGCCCCGGCCGCCGAGGGCGATGCGGCCGTCGGCGGTGCGCTGCGCGTACATGTAGGCGTGGGCCATGTCGCCGAGCGTTTCCCGGTTCTCCCAGCCGATGTCCGCCCACTGGGCGGGGGTGAGCGGGGCCGTGGCGATCATGGAGGAGTTCATGGGGAGCCAGGTGCGGCGGCGGCCCTTGAGGGACGCGGTGAAGCCCTCGGTGCAGCGCAGGATGTAGGGGGCGCGGACGGTGCCGTAGGGGGTGACGGCGTGCTTCGGCCTGATCTCCGTGACGGGCGTCGACTCGTGGAGGGTGACGCCCAGGGCCTCCACCGCCCGGGCCAGGCCCTTGAGGAGCTTCACCGGGTGGAGGCGGGCGCCGTGCGGGGTCCAGGTGGAGCCGACGGCGCCGGCGACGCGGACGCGGTCGGTCGTCTCCCGGGCGCCGTGCAGCGTGCGGTCCTTCTCGCCGTAGCCGAGCTCGGTGGCGTGGAAGGCCTTGAGGCGGGCCAACTGGGCCGGGGTGTACGCCACTTCGAGGACTCCGCCGTGGTGGATGTCCGCGTCGATGTGCTCGGCGCGGGCCACGTCGATGACCTCGGTCACCGTGTCGTTCATGGCCTGCTGGAGGCGGACGGCCGCGTCGTGGCCGTGCAGGGCGGCGTAGCGGTCGCGGCCGGCGATGCCGTTGTAGAGCCAGCCGCCGTTGCGGCCCGAGGCGCCGTAGCCGCAGAACTTCTGTTCCAGGACGGTGATGCGGAGGAAGGGCGCGGCCTTCTTCAGGTAGTAGGCCGTCCACAGGCCGGTGTAGCCGCCGCCGACGATCACGACGTCGGCGGTCGCGTCGCCGGTGAGGGGTTCGCGGGCCCGGGGGATGCCGTCGTCGGCGTACCAGAACGATATGCCGCCGTTGACGGGGCCCGTTCCGCCGCCGGTGGTGCTGTTCTCGCTGCTCATGGCGGTGGAGGTTACTGGGCGGGGCGGGTTCGCGGCAGGGGGTGGTCGCGGCCCCGGCAGAGCGGCCGGCAGGCGAGGCCGATCAGGACGGCGGTGAAGTGGCCGAGGTCGGTGAAGGTGCGGCCGGTGACGAGGGGGGCCGCGTAGAGGGTGAGGACCACGGCGAGGTAGAGGTGGCGCCAGGGTGGGACGAGGCGGTAGGTGAGGATGCCGATGCTGCCCGCGAGGGCGTAACTCACGCCGACGTCCAGGGTGTTGACGGCGGACGCGGGGGCGTGGCCGACGCTGATGGCCCACAGCAGGGCGCCCTCGCTGATGAGGGTGGCGAGGACGTGCGCGGCGGCGACGACGGCGAGCCAGCGGGGGGTGCCGAGCCAGTGTTCGGCCGGGGCGTGCAGGAGGGTGTAGAGCAGGGCGTAGGGCCACCAGTCGGCGCCGTCGAGCCAGAGCGCCGAGGAGACGAGGACGCGGATCGGGTGCTGCGACAGCTCGTGCAGGTTGGTGGAGCGCTGCCGCAGGAAGTCGTGTTCGACGTGGGGGTCCATGTGGTGCACGGCGACCGTGGTGACGCAGAGCGCGAGCAGCCAGAGGTACGTGCCGGGGGCGCGGCGGACGTACGACCACGCGGACGTGCGCAGGCGGCGCAGGAAAAGGCGCATGGTCGATTCAGGCACGTGGGAGGGGGCGGCGGCGTGACCGACATTCCGGCGGGCCCGGTCCGGTGTCAGTGGCGGCGGGCAGCATGGGGGCATGGTGGACAGGAGCGGTGCAGCGGCGGCGAAGGTGCGTGGGGCGCGGCGGGCGCAGGTGCGGTTGCCCCCGCTGGTGCCCTGGGAGGACGGCGCCCGGCTCGAACCGGACGGGGACTACGACGGCCTGGAGTTCGGCGGCGCGGACCTCGGCGGCCAGGAGGGGGCCGGGGCGCGGTTCATGGACTGCGCGCTCGTGGCGTGCGGCCTCGACGGGACGGCGCTGCGCCGTGCGCGCTTCCTGGACTCGACGCTGACCGGCATCCGCGGCGTGGGCACGGACCTGTCGGAGGCGACGCTGCGGGACGTGGAGGTGACGGACGCGCGGCTCGGCGGGGTGCAGTTGCACGGCGGCGTGCTGGAGCGCGTGGTCGTCCGCGGCGGCAAGATCGACTATCTGAACCTGCGCACAGCGCGGCTGAAGGACGTGGTGTTCGACGGCTGTGTGCTGGTCGAGCCGGACTTCGGGGGCGCGCGCCTGGAGCGGGTGGAGTTCCCCGGCTGCGTCCTCAAGGGGGCGGACCTCACGGGCGTGACGATGACCGACGTCGACCTGCGGGGCGCGGCCGAGCTGGGGATCGCGCGGGGCGTGGACCGGCTGGGCGGGGCGGTGATCTCCCCGCCCCAGCTCTTCGACCTGGCACCGGCGTTCGCGGCGCAGCTCGGGGTGCGGGTGGTCGGTTAGACAGGCTCTCAGGGCCGGTCGGGGACGCGGGGGAAGCGGGCCTGGAGGTCCCAGATCACCGGGTTCTCCGCCAGGTCCTCATGCATGTCGGCGAGGTCGGCGACGAGGTCGTGGAGGAAGTCCCGTGCCTCGCGGCGCAGTTCGGCGTGGGAGAAGGTCAGCGGGGGTTCGTGGCCCGGCATCCAGTCGGCCTCCACGTCGACCCAGCCGAAGCGGCGCTCGAACAGCATGCGGTCCGTGGACTCGGTGAAGTCCAGGTCCGCGTACTGCGGGGTGGCGCTGCGGCTGCCGCGCGGGTCGCGGTCGAGCTGCTCGACGATGTCGCACAGCGCCCAGGCGAAGTCGAGCACGGGCACCCATCCCCAGGCTGTGGACAGTTCCCGGTCCGCCTTCGTGTCGGCCAGGTACACGTCGCCGCAGAACAGGTCGTGGCGCAGCGCGTGGACGTCCGCGCGGCGGTAGTCCGTCTGCGGCGGGTCCGGGAAGCGGCGGGAGAGGGCGTAACCGATGTCGAGCACGGGGAAATGGTGTCATGCCCCGGCCGGTGGACCCGCCGCGCGAGACGAGGGGGAGGGGGCCCTCAGGGCAGCAGCCGCTGCTCCTTGGCCACGGCGACCGCGCCCGCCCGCGTGTCCACGCCCAGCTTGTCGTAGATCCGGCCGAGGTGGGTCTTGACCGTGGCCTCGCTGATGAACAGGGCTCGGGCGATCTCCCGGTTGCCCAGGCCGTGCGCGAGCTGCGCGAGGATGTCCCGCTCACGGTCGGTGAGGGTCGGGCGCGGGGTGCGCATCTGCGCCATGACGCGGCTGGCGACGGGGGCGGACAGGGTCGTACGGCCCTGCGCGGCGGCGTGGATCGCGGCGAACAGTTCTTCCGGGCGTTCGGCCTTGAGCAGGTAGCCGGTCGCGCCCGCCTCGATGGCGCGGGTGATGTCGGCGTCGGTGTCGTAGGTGGTCAGGACCAGGACGTGCGGGTGTGCGCCGGGCCCGGACGTGAGCCGGCGGGTCGTCTCGACCCCGTCGATGCCCGCGCCGAGCTGGAGGTCCATCAGGACCACGTCGGGGGTGAGCCGCGCGGCCAGCGCCAGGGCCTCCTCGCCCGTGCCCGCCTCGCCGACGACCTCGATGGACTCGGCGCTGTCGAGGAGGGCGAGCAGCCCGGCGCGTACCACCGCGTGGTCGTCGCAGAGCAGGATCCGGGTCGTCGGTGCCGTGTCCGGTCCGGTCATGGGCGGGGTCCTCCGTGGGGGTCTGTCGGGCCGGGTTCCTGGGGCAGGGGGACGGACGCGGACAGGACCGTTCCCTCGCCCGGGGACGATTCGACGGTGAGGGTCCCGCCGAGCTGGCGGACCCGGGCCCGGATCGCCGGGAGTCCGTGGCCGCGTACCCCGTGCGGTGTCCCGGGCAGGGACGCCGGGGTGAACCCGCGGCCGTCGTCGGCGACGTCCAGGACGACCTGGTCGTCGAGGAGCGTGAGGGTGAGCGCCGCGGTGGCGGCCCCGGAGTGCTCCCGTACGTTGGCGAGCGCGCCCTGCGCGATCCGCAGCAGCGCCGACTGGATGCGGTCGGGCAGCCGGGGCGCGGCTTCGTGCGCCGCGTCGACGTGGACGCGGACCGTGAGGTGCTCGCCGCTCTCGCGGGCGGCGACGGTCCGCAGCGCTCCCTCCAGGTCCTGGGCGTGGGCCAGGTCGGCGGGGGCCAGGTCGTGCACGAACCGGCGGGCCTCGGCGAGGTTGTGCTCGGCGACGGACCCGGCGGCGCGTACGTGGGCGCGGGCCTTGGCCGGGTCGGACTCCCAGACCCGTTCGGCCGCCTGCAACAGCATCCGCTGGCTGGACATGCCCTGCGCGAGGCTGTCGTGGATCTCCATGGAGAGGCGCTGGCGCTCGGCGAGGGTGCCCGCGCGGCGCTCGGCGGCGGCGAGTTCGCGGCGGGTGCGGAGCAGGTCGTCGATGAGGGCGCGCTGGCGTACGGCCTGGCGCCGCATCTGGAGGAAGACGGCGGTGGCGACCACGACGACGGCGGGCGGCCCGAGCACCAGGTCCGGGTCCCAGCGGCCGGCCAGCCGCACCTGGGCCGCGACGACCAGGGCGGTCAGCAGGGTGACGAGGACGAGTGCGGCGCGCACGGGGAGCGTCCGCAGACCCGTGTAGAAGAGCGGCACCGCACACCAGGCGAAGCTCGGGGCGAGCGCGACGAGCACCACCCAGACGACGACCACGAGCGTCAGCCAGATCCGCTGCCCCACCGTGGACCGCTCCGCGATGTCGCGCGTGAGCCCGGTGACGTAGACGAGGGCCAGCAGGGCGCAGAGGGCGATGATCCACGGGGTGCGGCCGTCGGCGGGGTGACGCAGCAGGAAACGGGCGAGGGCGGCGGCCAGCAGGAGGCAGAACGCGGCGTGCATGACGGCCGTCAGGCGCCGGGTGTCCGTCTCGAAGCTGTCGTCGAGCCGGTCGACGGACGTCCGCTGGTTCTCGGCCACGGCCACCCGCACCTCCTTCGACTCGCACGGTTCCGGCGACCGAACCCTTCCATTGTCGAGGGCGTCCCCGCCCCCGGGGTCAACCGTTCGGATGACCCCCGTGTCGACCGCTCGGCAGCCCCTGAGCAGCCGGAACGCCGACGGCCCGGGCCCGTCGGCGGGCCCAGGCTTGAGAGCAGACGAACCCGCCCTCCCCGAGCCCAGGAGTCACCGTGCAGAAGCTCTCCCGCCGTTCCACCGTCCTCACCGGCGGTGCCGTCCTCGCCGCCGTCGCCGCCGGTACGGTCGGTGCCGTCTCCGCGAACGCCTCGGCCCCGGCCGCCCCGGCCGCCGCCACCGCCACCGCCGCCGCCGCCGCCAAGGGCAGCACCACGACGACGACCACGCACCTGACGCTGGCGTCCGCCACCAAGGCCGCCGAGGCCGCGCTCGACGCCGCGAAGAAGGAGAACCAGAAGGTCTCCGTCGCCGTCGTCGACCGCGACGGCAACACCATCCTGACGCTGCGCGGCGACGGCGCGGGACCGCAGGCCTACGAGGCGGCGCAGAAGAAGGCGTTCACCGCCGTCTCCTGGAACGCCCCCACGTCCGAGCTGGTCAAGAGGCTGGACAAGGCGCCGACCCTCAAGGACATCCCCGGCACGCTGTTCCTCGGCGGCGGCGCTCCGGTGGCCGCCGGGGGCGCCCCGATCGCGGGCGTCGGCGTGGCCGGTGCCCCCTCAGGCGACCTGGACGAGAAGTTTGCCCGCGCCGGTGTGGACGCGCTCGGCAAGTAGCCCCCGGCAAGCCCCGAGGCCCCTCGCGAGCGGCGGCACACGGCCCCTCCCCGTACCGTGTGCCGCCGCCCCTCTTCCCGTACGTCCCCGAGCGCGCTCCCTGGAGTACCGTCATGCCCACCCTCAGCGAAGCCGACCGCACCCTGCTGACCGCCGCCGAACAGGGTGACGCCGACTCCGTGCGCGCCGCGCTCGCCGCGGGGGCCCGCGTCGAGGCCCGCGACCGGCACCGCCGCACCCCGCTGCTGCTCGCGGCGATCGGGGACCACGTACCGGTCGCCGCGGCGCTGCTCGCGGCGGGCGCCGACCCGGACGCCCAGGACGACCGCGACGACAGCCCGTGGCTGGTCACCGGCGTCACCGGCAGCGTCGCCATGATGCGGACCCTGCTGCCCGCGCGCCCCGACCTGAGGCGCACCAACCGGTTCGGCGGCATCTCCCTCATCCCGGCCTGCGAACGCGGTCACGTCGACTACGTACGGGCCGTGCTGCGCGAGACCGACATCGACGTCGACCACGTCAACCGCCTCGGCTGGACCGCCCTGCTGGAGGCCGTGATCCTCGGTGACGGCGGGCGCGCGCACCAGGAGATCGTGGAGCTGCTGATCACGGCGGGCGCCACACCCGGCCTCCCGGACGGCGACGGCGTGACCGCGCTGGAACACGCCGAGCGGCGCGGTTTCCAGCAGATCGCCGCTTTGCTGAGGGCGGTCCTGTGAAGCGCCTCGTGCTCGCCGCGACGGCCGTCGCCCTGCTCGCAGGCTGCACCGCGCGGCAGGGCGAGAGTGCGGGCGCGAGCCCGGGTCCGGCCGGCTCGCGCCCCACCGGCCGCACCCCCGACGGCACCCTCCTCGTCACCGACTTCGGCGCCGACACGGTCACCTTCGTGGACCCGGACGAGGGACCGGTCGACTCCGTACGCGTGGGCACCGCCCCCTACGGTCTCGCCGTCGGTGACGACGGCCGGGCCTGGGTCGCCACGGCCGAGGGCGTCGCGGTCGTCGACACCGGCAGCCGGACGCGGACCGCGCTCGTCCCGTACGAGACGAGGAACCTCGGCGCCCCGGCGCACGGCGAGTACCGCGGCGGCGGCATGGGCATCGCCCTCGCCCCCGACGGCGACCACGTCTACGTCGGCGTCAACGTCCCCGGTGGCAACGGCACGTTGGAGGCGGTCGACACCCGCACGCTGAAGGTGACCGGCACCGCCGACGTCGGCCGCCGCCCCTTCGATGTGGACGTGTCGCGGGACGGGAAGCAGGTGTACGCGACCGGCCACGACTCGTTCGACGTCACTGTCGTCGCCCCCACCGCCCCCACAGCCCCCGCCGACCCCACGGTCCTCGCCGTCACCCGCCGGATCGAGGTGGCGCCGTACGGCACCGAGGGCGGTCTCGGCTCCTGGCTGAAGCCGCACTACGCGGCCGTACGGCCGTCGGACGGCAAGCTCCTTCTCCCCTTCGAGGGCGAGAAGCTGGTGGTCGTCGACCCGGACACCGGCCGCTCCACGGTCGAGCGCATGACGGCCGACACGCACCAGCACGGCACCACGATCACCCCCGACGGCACGCTCCTCGCCGTCGGCACGGGACCCATCGACCCGGCCCAGGACAAGGGCCCGTCCCTCACCGTCCGCCCGCCGGGCAGCGGCCCGCGAGGCTCCGGGGAGAAGCTGATCCCGCTCGACGGCCCGCACGAGGACGTCACCGTCTCCGCCGACGGTCACACGGCCTACGTCACCGGCGGGTTCACCCGCGACGGCTACTGGAACGGCCTCACCGTCGTCGACCTCGACAGCGGGGGCACCCGCCGACTGGCCGCGGGGGAACGCCCGTTGGGCATCGCGGTGCTGTGACCGCCCGCCCGGACCCCGCGTCAATGCGTTGCGCGAGCGGCACGCCACCCCGCAAAATCCGGGCATGACCTCGTCCGTGCACCTGCCGCGCCCGCTGTCCGCCCCGGCCGTCCCGGCCCGGCGACAGCAGCGGACCGCCCCGGACCGGAGGCCGATCCCGCGCCTCGCGTGAGCGCGGCCCTGGTCGCGGGGGTGCTCGCCGGGTACGGCATCGCCGTCCCGGTCGGCGCCGTCGCGGCCCTGCTGGTCTCCCTGACGGCCCGCACGAATCTGCGGACCGGTGTCTGCGCCGCGCTGGGCGTCGCCACGGCGGACGGGCTCTACGCTCTGGTCGCCGTGACCGGTGGCGCCGCCGCTGCCCCGCTGATCCGGACCGCCAGGACCCCGCTGAGCTGGGGCGCGGCGGCCGTGCTGCTGGCGCTGGCCGCGCACGGCGCCGCACGGGCCCTGCGCACCCGCCGCGCCGACGCGCCCACCGCCCCGCCACTCGCGCCCGGCCGCGCCTACCTGGGGCTCCTCGGTCTGACGCTGCTCAACCCCATGACCGTCGTCTACTTCGCCGCGCTCGTCCTGGGCGGCGGCGACACGGTCACCGGCGTCGCCCCGCGCGTCGCGTTCACCGTGGCCGCGTTCGCCGCGTCGGCGAGCTGGCAACTGCTGCTCGCGGGTGGCGGCGCCCTGCTCGGCCGGGCGCTGACCGGCGTACGGGGGCGGCTGGTGACGGGCCTTGTGTCGAGCGCGCTGATCGCGGTGCTCGCGGTCCGACTCGCCTTGACCGGGTAGCCGCGGCCGGGTAGCTCCGGCCGGGCAGCCGCGGCCGGGCAGCCGCGGTCGGGCAGCTCCGGCCGGTCAGCCGCGGTCGGGCAGCCGCGGTCGGGCAGCCGCGGCCGGTCAGCCGCGGCCGGTCAGCCGCGGTCGGGCAGCCCCGACCGGACAACCCCGACCGGACAACCCTGACCGGGTAGCCGCGGCCGGGCAGCCCCGACCGGACAACCCCGACCGGACAACCCTGACCGGGTAGCCGCGGCCGGGCAGCCCCGACCGGACAACCCCGGCCGGACAGCCCGTCGCCGGGATGACGCGACGGGCCCCGGGCGCACCGCGTGCGGCGCTCCCGGGGCCCGTACCGGCACCTGTGTGGGTGTCGAACGATCAGACGTTGACGCCGAAGTCCTGGGCGATGCCGGTGAGGCCCGACGCGTAGCCCTGGCCGACGGCGCGGAACTTCCACTCCGCCCCGTTCCGGTAGAGCTCGCCGAAGACCATCGCCGTCTCGGTGGCCGCGTCCTCCGACAGGTCGTAACGGGCGATCTCGGCGCCGCCGGCCTGGTTGACGATGCGGATGTACGCGTTGCGCACCTGGCCGAAGTTCTGCGAGCGGTTCTCCGCGTCGTAGATCGAGACCGGGAAGACGATCTTGTCGACGTCGGCGGGCAGGCCCGCCAGGTTCACGTTGATCGCCTCGTCGTCGCCCGCGCCCTCGCCCGTGCGGTTGTCTCCGGTGTGCACGATGGTCTGGTCCGGCGTCGCCTTGTTGTTGAAGAAGACGAAGTGGGCGTCGGAGAAGACCTTGCCCTGCGGGTTCACCGCGATCGCGGAGGCGTCGAGGTCGAAGTCGGTGCCGGTGGTGGTGCGGACGTCCCAGCCGAGGCCCACGGTGACGGCGGTCAGGCCCGGAGCCTCCTTGGTGAGCGAGACGTTGCCACCCTTGGACAGGCTTACTGCCATTGCGGGAGTCCCTTCCTTCGTGAAGTCGTGCGTGCGTAGCCGAAGCTACTCGTACCCCTATGAACGCCGAGCGGGTATCGGAGGTTCCAGGTCCCTTTACTTTCTTTACCCGCCCGCTAAAACCGGGTGACTGCGGGGCGCGGGCACGCGACCATGGACACATGTCCGGTCCTTATCCCGTCCGCGGTTCGGTCGTCCTTCCGGAGGCCGAGCTCCTCTGGCGTTTCTCGCGGTCGTCGGGGCCGGGCGGGCAGCACGTGAACACCAGCGACTCGCAGGTGGAGCTGCGGTTCGACCTGGCGGCCACGAAGGCGCTGCCCGAGGTGTGGAAGGCGCGCGCCCTGGAGCGGCTGGCGTCCCGCCTCGTGGACGGGGTCGTCTCGGTGCGCTCCTCGGAGCACCGCTCGCAGTGGCGCAACCGGGAGACGGCGGCGATCCGCCTCGCGGCGCTCCTCGCGGAGGCCACGGCGCCGCCGCCCAAGCCGCGGCGGCCCACCCGCAAGTCGCGGGGTGTCAACGAGCGCAGGCTGCGCGAGAAGAAGGCGCGGTCCGACACGAAGCGGGGGCGGGCAGGCCGGGACTGGTAGGCGACCACGGGGGTGCCGCCGACCAGCCCGGCCCCCGGCATCCGGCGACCTCTCAGCCCAGCCCCCGGTACCGCCCCCGGAAATACGTCAGCGGGCCACCGTCCGCGCTGGGCAGCGCGGTGCTCAGGACCCGGCCGATCACCAGCGTGTGGTCGCCCGCGGGCACCAACTGCTCCGTGCGGCACTCCAGCGTCGCCAGCGCCCCGCCCACCAGCGGAGCGCCGGTGTGCGCGCCGCGTACGTACGGGATGTCCTCGAACAGGAGCCGGTCGCTGATCCGGCCCTTCATGGCGAACCGCCCGGCGATGTGGCTCTGCGACTCCGACAGGAGCGACACCGCCCACAGAGGCTGGTCGTCGAGCAGGTCGTCCATGCGGGAGCCGTTGCGCAGTGAGACGAGGACCAGGGGCGGGTCGAGCGACACCGACATGAACGCGGTCACCGTCATACCGGCGTCCTCGCCGACGGGTCCCTCGGGGTCGAGCGCGGCCTCGTGCGCGGTCAGCAGGACGACGCCCGAGGCGAGACGGGACAGGGCGGCGCGGAACTCGTCGGTGCTCACCCCCTCAGGATGCCCGGCGGGCCCGGAGGGGGAGGAATCGGCAGTACGGGCGGAGGTGGCAGGGGAAGTCTTCAGCACCCTCGAAACGCTAGCCCCGCCCCCGCGCCCCCCGCATCGGACCGATGACGGAGACCGGACCCGCGCCTGCGACCTAGGACCTCGGCCCCCACTCGTCCCGCACAGCCTCGTCCCGCACAGCCTTGATCCCAACGCCTTGATCCGCACAGCAAACTCACAGAGTTCCCCGGGAATCCCTTCCCAACCCCCACTCCCACCTTGTGACTTGAGTCACAGGAGCCATATTTTGTTGACCCTGTGTACCGAGTGGGCAGCTCGCTGTGATTCAGTGGCGTTGATACTGCGAGATGAACGTGCGGCTGCACGTGCGCGTAGAGAGCCGATCAGAATTCTGGAGTGCTGTCGAGGTCTCGGGGAGAACTGAGCATGGAGACCGAGTCGGAGCCGTACGTCCGTCTTGCGACCCTGCATCAGTTGCACCAGGTGATGGCGGACATGAACACCGCCCGCAGTCTGGCCGACACCCTCCAGACCGTCGCGGACGGCGTCGTCAACGGGCTGGGGTACGAGCTGGCCTGCGTCAATCTCGTCCGCCCCGACGGCGACCTGGTCGTCGCCGCCTTCTCGGGGAACTCGGCGGCCGAGGCCCTCATCACCGGCCGCGTCGGCTCCCGCGAATCCTGGGAGCGCCGCCTGAGCATGGGCGAGGCCTGGGGCGAGCTGCGCTTCATCCCGTACACCGAGGGCTGGGTCCTCGACGAGGACGACGTGCCGCAGTGGTTCACCGACGGACCGCCGCCCCGCTTCGACGACGAGTGGCACCCCTCGGACCGTCTCTTCGCCCCCATGTACGCGACCGGCGCCGCCGGTGGCGAACTGCTCGGCGTGATATCCGTCGACCGCCCGCGCAACGGACGCAGGCCCGGCGCCTGGGGCCGCGAGGCGCTCCAGATGTACGCGTTCCAGGCCGCCATCGCGATCAGCAACGCCCGCCTGCGGGCCAACATGCAGCGCGCCCTCGTCCGCCTCGAACGCGAGCAGCAGGCCCTGCGCGCCAGCGAGGAAAGCTTCCGGCAGGCCTTCGAGTACGCGCCCTCCGGCATGGCCGTCGCCGAGATGGGCGGCGACCAGCACGGCCGCATCCTGCGGACCAACGACGCGCTGTGCCGCCTCCTCGGCCGCCCCGCCTCCGCGATGCGCCGCTACTCCTTCTCCGACCTCGTGCACCCCGAGGACATAGGCACCCTGCTGCGCACCTCCGCCGAGGGCGGGCGCGCCGAGCTGCGCCTGGCCCGGCGCGACGGCACCTACGTCTGGGTGAGCCTGCGCAACTCCGTGGTCGCCGACGCCACCGACGGGCCCCGCTTCCTGCTCACCCACGTCGAGGACATCGAGGAGCGCAAGCGCCGCGAGCTCCAGCTCGCCCACCGCGCCTCGCACGACTCCCTCACCGGTCTGCCGAACTCGGCCGAACTGCGCGCCCGCCTCTCCGCCCGGCTGTGCCGCCGCCCGCAGGAGAGCAGGCCGAGCGCCATCGACTCGCTCGACGCGGCCTACGGCGACCACCGCGCACAGGGCGCGCAGCTCGCCTCCGCCTCCGACGGGCACGGGTTCGACTTCGGCTCCGCCCTTCCCGTCCCGCCCCAGTCCGGCCTGTACGACGGGTTCGACGGCTTCGACCGCCATGTCCACCTGGTCGCGCCCGAGGGCCCCGACGGGACGGCTCCGGTGGCCGACGACGGCACCAAGGGGCTCGCCGTCCTCTTCTGCGACCTCGACGGATTCAAGTCGATCAACGACCGGTTCGGGCACAACGCGGGCGACGCCGTCCTCATCGAGGTGGCCCGCCGCCTGACCAACGGCGTACGGGACGGGGACACGGTCGCCCGGCTCGGCGGCGACGAGTTCGTGGTCCTCGCCGACGGACTCGGCCGCGAGGACGCCCAGGATCTGGCCGTCCGGTTGCGGAACGCCATCATTCCGCCGATCCGTGTGGACGGCCGCGCGGTACGTGTCGGAGCCAGTTTCGGTATCGGCTGGGCCCACTGCGGGATGACGGCCGAGGAAGTGCTCAGCTCCGCTGACCAGCGGATGTACGTGGAGAAGAGGTCCCGGGCCAAGCAGCACAGGCGGGCCGGCTGACCGGGCACAATGGCCTGAATCCCGGGTTTCGGTGAGGTCAAGGCCACGTCTTGCGGTCACTCGCAGCGGGTACGCTCGCCCCGGTAAGCAATCGTGTAGGGAGTGATCAGGGATGGCGCCCGGCAACAACGGCGCGAGCACCACGCCCGAGGACGACGATCCGTTCGGCTATCTGTACGCCGACGGACAGGCGGCCGGGGCGACCCCGCCCAGCGGCGGGGGTGGCGGCTACGGCTACCCGAATCCCCGCTCCTCGTACCACCACGTCCGCACGGTCGGCGAGCGTCAGTACGGCGGGCAGCAGCAGGCGCAGCAGCAGACGGCCGCGTACAACCAGCCGAACGCCTACTACCAGGCGCCCGAGACGCTGCCCGGCGGCGGCGCGCCCGCGCAGCCGGGCTCGCCGCAGCCCCCGCGCGGCGGTGGTGGCCGAGGTCGCGGGCCGAACACCAAGGCGCTGCTGATCGGCGCGGTCGCCGTCGTGGCGGCCGTGGTCATCGGCATCGGCGTCGCCATGCTGAGCAAGGACTCGGGGGACGACGAGCCGGAGGCCGACAACAAGCCGTCCGGCACCTCGCAGACGGTGCAGCCGAGCGCGACACCCTCCACGTCGGCGTCGGCCGACCCGGTCGACCTGCCGAAGACCGACGCGAAGGCGCTGAAGCTGGACGGCGGCACCGTCACCGCCTCCGACGTCAAGGGCGCGAAGGCGGCCGGCGGGGTGTACGTCGCCGGGTTCAACAAGGTCGGCGCGAGCGTGACCTGGACCGTCAACGACATCCCGAAGGACGGGCAGTACCGGCTGTACGTGAACTACGGGGTGCCCGGCAAGGACTCCGACGCCACGATCAACGTCAACGGCACCAAGCAGACCCGTCCGTTGAACATGACGAACTTCGCCCACGCCAAGGAAGGCGACTGGGCGAACGGCTGGACCAACACGTGGGCCATCGTCCAGCTCACCAAGGGGACCAACGCGATCGCGGTCTCCTGCGAGCAGGGCAACACGTGCGACGCCAACATCGACCAGATGTGGCTGGCCAAGAACTGACGCCGTCGGCGGATCAGGCCGCGCCGGCCTGGTCCGTCACCGTCACCTCGGACAGCAGCCGCTCGTAGGTCGCCGCGTCGAACTCGCCGGCCACCGGCGCCCCCACCGTCGCCGCCGACAGCGCGACGGCGCGGGCGAGCCGCTGCGGCCACGGCAGGTGTTCCACGCAGCCGGAGAGCAGCCCCGCGACCGCCGAGTCGCCCGCGCCCGTCGGGTTGCCGGTGAGCCGGGCGGGCGCGGGCGCCTGCCAGGCGCCGTCCGGGGTGAGGGCGCGCAGCCCCCGCGCGCCGAGCGAGGCGACGACGGCGTGCGCGCCGCGCCTGCGGGCGTCGCGCATCGCCTGGGCCGGCTCGTGCGAACCGGTGAGTTCGGCCAGCTCGTCCGCGTTGGGCTTCACGATGTCGGGGCGGGCCGCGATGCCGCGCCGCAGCGGCTCACCGCTGGTGTCGAGGAGTACGGGGACCGAGGCGGCCCGCGCCGCCCGCACCAGCGTCGCGTAGGCGCCGACCGGGACGCCCGGCGGGAGGCTGCCGCACAGGGCCACCGCTTCGGCGGAGCCCAGCAGATGCGCGTACGCCTCCTGGAAGGCCGCCCATTCGGCGGGGGAGACCAGCGGGCCCGGCTCGTTGAGCTGGGTCGTGTCGCCCGTCGAGGCGTCGACCACCGCGACCGTGCGGCGGGTCGTGCCGGTGACGGGGACCAGGGCGTCCGCGATGCCCTCGACGCCGAGGAGCCCGTCCTGGAGCACGCGTCCGGTCGCGCCGCCCGCGAAGCCCGTCACCGTCACCTCGTGGCCGAGGGCGGCGAGCACCCGGGCCACGTTCAGGCCCTTGCCGCCCGGTCGTTCGGTGACCTCGGTGACGCGGTGCGAGGTGTGCGGACGCAGTGCGTCGACCTTGTAGGTGATGTCGAGCGCGGTGTTCAAGGTGACCGTGAGGATCACAGGACCTCGCCCCCCGATGGATACGCGTACGTGCGGCAACGCTTTCAGTTACGGGGGTTGATCATGCCAAAGTCAAGGCGGTCGGCCCAGCCCCGTCCCCGGGCTCCGGGCCAACCGCCCCGCTGGTCACGCCTGTTGGGGTGCGACCAGCCATTCACCCTTGCGCATGACGCCCTTGAGCTCGAACTCCGCGTCCAGGACCACGAGGTCGGCGTCCTTGCCGGGTTCCAGGGAGCCCACCGTGTCGTCGATGCCGAGGAGCCGCGCCGGGTTGGCGGAGACCGCCCGGACGATGTCCTCCACCGGCAGCCGGTCGACGGTCGCGGCCCGCTTGAACGCCCGGTCCAGGGTCAGCGTCGAGCCCGCGATGGAGCCGCCCTCCACGAGCCGCGCCACGCTGTCCTTCACCTCGACCTCCATCGGGCCGAGCATGTAGCGCCCGTCCCCGAAACCGGCCGCGTCCATCGCGTCGGTGATGAACGCGACCCTCTCCCCGCCCTTGTGGTGGAAGGCCAGTTGCAGGGCGGCCGGGTGCAGATGCGTACCGTCGTTGATCAGCTCGACGGTGATCCGCTCGTCCTCCAGGAGCGCCGCGATCGGTCCTGGCGCGCGGTGGCCGAGGGGCGGCATCGCGTTGAAGAGGTGGGTGGCGACGGTGGCGCCCGCGTCGATGGCCTCCACCGTCTGCTCGTAGGTGGCGTCGGTGTGTCCGATCGCCGCGATCACGCCCTGTTCGGCGAGGAGGCGCACGGAGTCGATGCCGCCGGGCAGTTCGGTGGCGAGCGTGACCATACGGGCCTTGCCGCGGGCCGCGTCGACGAGTTTGCGCACCTCGGCCGGGTCGGGGTCGCGCAGCAGCGTCTCGTCATGGGCGCCCTTGCGGCACGGCGAGATGAACGGGCCCTCGAAGTGGATGCCCGCGATCTCGCCCTGCTCGGCCAGTTCGGACAGCAGGCCCGCGCGCTGGGTGAGGAAGTCCGTCTCGCCGGTCACGAACGAGGGGACGAGCGTCGTCGTGCCGTGCAGCCGGTGCGTGTGGACGCCCTTGAGGATCTCCTCGACCGTGCCGGAGGTGAAGGAGGCGCCGCCGCCGCCGTGGTTGTGCATGTCGACGAAGCCGGGCACCACCCAGTGGCCGGTCAGGTCGACGGCGGGGACCCCCTCGGGAACTCCCCCAGGCTCTCGGCTTCGCCGGAGCAGGGAGGTATCCCCATCGGCGATCTTCGTGCCGTCGACGACGACGCGCCCGTCGGTGACGATGCCGGTGGGCAGTACCACCCGGGCACCGGCGAGCACCTTTGCTGTGGCCATCAGGCGGTTACCTCCGTGTTGGGCGGGTTGTCGGTGCTGTCGGTGCTGTCGGTGCTGCGGGTGTCGCGGCTGTCGGCGAGCAGGTCCCAGGCGAGCAGGCCCGCGCCCAGGCAGCCGGCGGTGTCCCCGAGGACGGCCGGGACGATCGTGGGGGCCGTCTGGAACGTCACGCGCTCGGCGACCGCCGCCCGCAGGGGTGTGAACAAGGTTTCCCCGGCCTCGGCGAGACCGCCACCGATGATCAGGGTGCGGGGGTCCAGCAGAGTGATCGCCAGGACGAGCCCGTCGGCCAGCGCGTCCACGGCGTCCTGCCAGACCCGCGCGGCGGCCGGGTCCCCGGCGTCGACGGCGCGTGCGCAGTCCGCCGCGGTGGCCTTCTCGTCGCCGCTCGCGGCCTGCCAGGCCAGGGTCACGGCGGAGGCGGACGCGTACCGCTCCAGGCAGCCGCGCCGGCCGCAGCCGCACGGCAGCCCGCCGGGGCGCACGACCACATGGCCGATCTCGCCCGCCGAACCGTGCGCGCCGGGCTCGATGCGCCCCTCGATGCCGATGGCGCCCGCGATGCCGGTGCCCAGCGGCAGGAACAGGAACCGGTCGGTGTCCTTGCCCGCGCCGAGCCTTCCCTCGCCCAGGCCGCCGGTGCGCACGTCGTGGCCGAGGGCGACCGGGATACCGCCGAGCCGCTCGCTGAGCAGGGCCCGCATCGGCACGTCCCGCCAGCCCAGGTTGGCGGCGAACAGGGCGATGCCGTTCGCCTCGTCGAGGACGCCGGGCACGGCGACCCCGGCCGCCACCGCGGGTCCCCCGAAGTGCTCCTCGCCGTAGGCGCGCAGCTCGGCGGCGAAGCCGAGGATGGTCTCGACGACCGCCTCGGGGCCGCGTTCGCGCAGGGTCGCTCGGCGCGCCTGATGCAGCAGCGTGCCGTCCGCCCCGACCAGGGCGGCCTTCATCCCGGTGCCGCCCACGTCCAGGGCGATGACATGTTCCACGGGGCACAGTGTCGCGCGAAGACCCTTGAGAGGTCTAGTCCATTCGCATGGATCTTGCGCCGGTACCGCCCTGTTGCCGGTGTGAGATCAGGGTGGTGTAGACCTTAAGGTTCGGTGCGGGCCCGGGGGACCCCCGGAGAACCCGCGACATCACACGTGACACACATACGAGGGTGGGAACAGCGGTGCAGCGGCACATCACCGGTCTGATAGCGGCGACGGCCGCACTGGGCATGGCGGGCGCGCTCACCGCCTGCGGCGGCTCGGGCTCGGGCGACGTCACGCTCAAGCTCGTCGCCGCCGACTACGGCGACTCCGCGGGCAACAGCACGCAGAAGTACTGGGACAAGCTGACCGCCGCGTACGAGAAGGACCACCCGGGCGTCGACGTCCAGGTCGACGTCTACTCGTGGAACGACGTCGACGCCAAGGTCAAGACCATGGTCGACGAGGGCCACGCCCCGGACCTGGCACAGATCGGCGCCTACGCGGACTACGCGGCGGACGGCAGGCTCTACCGCGTCGGCGACCTGCTCAACGTCCCGACCCAGGCCGACTTCCTGTCCCAGCTCGCCGACGCGGGCAAGGTCGACAGCACCCAGTACGGCATGCCGTTCGCCTCCTCCACCAGGCTGCTGTTCTACAACAAGAAGCTGTTCAAGGACGCGGGCATCACCCCGCCCACCACCTGGGCCGAACTGGCCGCCGACGCCAAGGCGCTCAAGGCGGACGGGGTGAAGACCCCTTACGCGCTGCCGCTGGGCCGTGAGGAGGCCCAGGCCGAGACCATGATCTGGATGCTGAGCGGCGGGGACGGCTACACCGACGACGTCGGCTCGTACACCATCGACTCCAAGCAGAACGTCGCGACGTTCGACTGGCTCAAGACCAACCTCGTAGACAAGGGACTGACCGGCCCCACCGCGCCCGGCAAGCTGAACCGGGCCGACGCCTTCGCCGCGTTCGCCAAGGGCGAGGTCGGCATGCTCAACGGCCACCCCACGCTGATGGGGATGGCCGCGAAGCAGGGCGTCGACTACGGCACCGTGCCGCTGCCCGGTCCGAACGGGCAGGCCAGGTCCACGATGGGCGTCGCCGACTGGATGATGGCCTTCAAGCAGAACGGCCACCGCGAGCAGGTCGGCGACTTCCTCAACTACGTCTACAGCGAGAAGAACGTCCTGGAGTTCTCCCGCGAGTACGACCTGCTGCCCGTCACCACCAGCGCCTCCGAGGCCATGTCGGCCGCCCAGGAGGACAAGAAGCTCTGGCCGTTCCTCGAGAGCCTGCCCAACGCCGAGATCTACCCCGTCGGCAAGACGTCCTGGGCGTCGGTCAGCGCCGAGATCAAGGACCAGGTCGGCACCGCCGTCACCGCGAACAACAGCGCGGGCGCCGTGCTCGGCCGCATCCAGAACCAGGCGGCGGCAGCCGAGGCCGCCGAGTAACGTGACCGGCATGGAGTCCCGCCCCCCTCTCGGACAGCGCGAGCGCGCGGTGCTCGCGTTCGAGGGGCGCGGGTGGGAGTCGCCGGGCGCCAAGGAGCGGGCGATCCGCGAGGAGCTGGACCTGGCGCCCGTGCGCTACTACCAGCTCCTGAACGCGCTCCTCGACGATCCCAGGGCCCTGGAGCTGGCACCGGTGACGGTGAACCGGCTGCGCCGGGTGCGGGACGGCAAGCGCCGCGAGCGCTGAGCCCGGGTCCCCGCGCCGCCCCGGGCGCGGATAAGGTCGGTCCTATGGTGAGCCACCAGGACGACCTTTGGACCCCGACCACCACCGCCGGGCGCGACGGCCTGGCCGCCATCGTCGCGCGCCCCGGGCGGAGCGTCATCGCCGTCGACTTCGACGGGACGCTGGCCCCCATCGTCGCCGACCCCGAGCAGGCCCGCGCACACCCCGACGCGGTACCGGCGCTCGCCGCGCTGGCGCCCCGCGTCGCCTCCGTCGCCGTCATCACCGGGCGGCCCGCGGGCGTCGCGGTGCGCAACGGCGCGTTCGAGGGCGTCCCCGGCCTGGAGCACCTCGTCGTCCTCGGCCACTACGGCGCCGAGCGCTGGGACGCCGCCACCGGCACCGTGCGAGCCCCCGCGCCGCACCCCGGAGTCGCCGCCGTGCGCTCCGAACTCCCGGGCGTACTCGGCGAGTTGGGCCTGTGGCATGACACGTACGTGGAGGAGAAGGGCCGGGCCGTCGCCGTCCACACCCGCCGCGCCAACGACCCGCAGGGCGCCTTCGAGACGCTGCGCGCGCCGCTGACCGCGCTCGCCGCGCGGCACGGCCTCGTCGTGGAGCCGGGCCGCATGGTCCTCGAACTGCGCCCGCCGGGCGTCGACAAGGGCGTGGCGCTCACCGAGTACGTCCGCGAGGCGGGCGCCGAGTCGGTGCTCTACGCGGGTGACGACCTCGGCGACCTCCCCGCGTTCGCGGCGGTCGAGAAGCTGCGCTCGGAGGGCATGCCGGGCGTGCTGGTCGCCGCCGACACGGTGATCTCCGAACTGGCCGAGCGAGCGGACCTGGTCCTCGACGGCCCCGCGGGCGTCGTGGCCCTCCTGACCCACCTGGGCCGGGCCGTGGGGGCCTGACGCTACGCGCGCCTGCCTGAGATGGCGCACGCGGTGCGCATCTCAGGGGCGCGGGGAACCGCGCGACCGGCCCCCACCGAACCCGCACCCGGCGACCGGCCGAGAACTACTCCCGCAGCGCCCCGAGCTGATCCAGGAACCACTGCCCGGGGGGCAGCGCGGTCCCGGCGGCAGCCAACCGCTTCGTGCGTTCGGCGCGTTCGTCCGCGGGCATGTCGAGCGCCGCGCCCAGCGCCTTCGCCGTCCCGGTGATGTCGTACGGGTTCACCACGAGCGCGTCCTCGCCCAGCTCCTCGAACGCCCCCGCCTCCCGCGACAGCACCAGCACGCACCCCTCCTCGGAGACGACCGGCACCTCCTTGGCGACGAGGTTCATGCCGTCGCGGATCGGGTTGACCAGAGCCACGTCCGCGAGCCGGTACGCCGCCAGCGAGCGCGCGAAATCGTCCTTGACGTGCAGCACGACCGGCGTCCAGCCCTCCGTGCCGAAACGGGCGTTGATGGCCTCGGCGACGCGTGACACCTCGTCGGTGTACTCCCGGTACACGGCGAGGTCCTGCCGCGAGGGGTAGGCGAACGCGACGTGCACGACCTTCTCGCGCAGCTCGGGCCGGTCCTCCAGGAGCAGTTCGTAGGCGCGCAGGCCCCGCACGATGTTCTTCGACAGCTCGGTCCTGTCCACCCGCACGATCACCTTGCGGCCCTCACCGACCTGCTCCCGCAGTGCGGCCAGCCGCTCCCCGACGTCCTCCCGGCCCGCGCGCTCACGCAGGAAGTCGGCGTCCGCACCGAGCCCGTGCACCCCGATCCGGGTCCCCGACGTGCCCCCGAGGATCCGCGTACAGCAGTCGGTGAAGGCGTCCGCCCAGCGGCGGGTCAGGAAGCCGAGCCGGTCCGCGCCGAGCATGCCCTTGAGGATCTGCTCGGCGATGTCGTCGGGCAGCATCCGGAAGTAGTCGACGGGCGCCCAGGGCGTGTGCGAGAAGTGCCCGATGCGCAGATCGCCGCGCAGTTCGCGCAGCATGCCGGGGACGAGCGTCAGGTGGTAGTCCTGCACGACGACGGTGGCGCCGGGCGCGGCCTCCTCGGCGAGGGCTTCGGCGAAGGCCCGGTTGTACGCCTCGTAGGCGGCCCACTGGCGGCGGAACTCCGGGCCGAACGACGGCTCCAGAGGCGTCTGGTACAGCATGTGGTGCACGAACCACAGCACCGAGTTGGCGATCCCGTTGTACGCGTCCGTGTGCACGGCGGCGTCGATGTCCAGCATCCGCACGCCCGGCTCGGCGACACCGCGCCGTACCGCCTCGCGGTCGCCGTCGGAGAGCGCCGCGCACACCCAGAGTTTGTCCTCGACGACGCTGAGCGCGGAGACCAGTCCGCCGCCGCCGCGCCTCGTCTCGATGGAACCGTCGTCACCGTCCTCGACGACGTACGAGACGGGGCCGCGATTGGACGCGACGAGAACCTCAGCAGCACCTTGCGTGGAAGCCATAGGGGCACGCTAGCCCGGCTCGCCCCGGTTCAAACGTACGGCCGGATTCCGTCAGGGGTCCGGCGTACCGCCGCGGCTACGCCACGCGGCGCCGCGCGTACTCGTCGATCTCCGCCATCGGGGGCCGCTCCGCCGTGTCCACCGTGTACGTCCTCGGTACGAACCCGTCGTCGCCCCGCTCGAACTGCGTCAGGACCGGCCGCACCAGATGGCCGCGGGCCAGCCGGAGCTGCGCCGTGCGGTAGATCGCCGCCGCCATCCGGCCGAGCGCCTGCCCGTCCTGGTGCCGGTGCTTGCGCACGCCCACGTCGACCTGGGCCAGCGCGTCCAGGCCCACGGTGTGCAGCGCGTCCACGAGCAGCCCGAGCTCGACGCCGTACCCGACGGGGAACGGCAGCCGTTCGAGGAGCGACCTGCGCGCCGCGTACTCCCCGCCCAGCGGCTGCACGAACCCGGCCAGGCGCGGCCAGTGCATGTTCAGGACCGGGCGGGCCAGCAGCTCGGTGACCCGGCCGCCCTGGCCGGCGGCGGAGCCCAGCGGCCGGTCGTACATGGCCTTCACGAAGCTCACGTCCGGGTCGGTGAGCAGCGGGCCGAGGATGCCGGTGACGAAGTCCGCCGAGAACTCCTTCAGGTCCGCGTCCACGAAGCACACGATGTCGCCGGAGGTGACGAACAACGACCGCCACAGCACCTCGCCCTTGCCGGGTAGGGCGGGGATGCGCGGCAGGACGCTGTCGCGGTGCACGACGCGCGCCCCGGCCGCCGCGGCCACCTCGGAGGTGCGGTCCGTGGAACCGGAGTCCAGGACCACCACCTCGTCGACGAGCGGCATGGCGGGGGTCATCAGCTCGCCCCTGATCACGGAGACGATGTCACCGACCGTCGCCTCCTCGTCGAGGGCGGGCAGGACGACACTGACGCGCTGTCCTGTGGCACGTTTCGCGGCGACGAGCTGATGCCGCGGGCGGTCGGCCACGGACCAGGAACGCCTGTTCAGCCAGGTCTCGACCTCTTCCAGCACGGTCAGGGTCCTTCCCTATGTGATCCATCTCGCGGTTCGGACGACTATCTCAAGGGTCCGGGCCTTCGGTTACAGTCTTGAACAACGTCGGTGACCATCGCATGTCGGGGTCGCCGCCGCCCACAATCGAATACCGCTCATCCAGAGGGGCAGAGGGATACGGCCCGTTGAAGCCCCGGCAACCCTCCAGCCGGTCTCGTCCGCGCATCGCAGTGCGCCCGCGAGGCTCCCGGCTAGGGAAGGTGCCAAATCCGTCTCGCGGCGAGATGCGCCGCGAGGAAGATGAGGAGAAAGGGCCTCGCCTCTCATGGCTGTACAGACCGTCGCCACCGCCGTCGCCACCACGGGCACCACCGCGAAGACCGTCGACCTGGGCCCCGCGTCCGGCCTCTCCTGCCGCGAGTGCGGCACCACCTTCGAGCTCGGGCCGATCTTCGCCTGCGTCGAGTGTTTCGGCCCCCTGGAAGTCGCCTACGACCTGCCCGTCGGCGACCCTGAGGCGCTCCGCGCGCGGATCGAGGCGGGCCCGGCCAACATCTGGCGCTACGCCCCGCTCCTGCCCGTCCCGGCCGACGTCGCCGAGAAGCCGAACCTGAACCCCGGCTGGACCAAGCTGGTCAAGGCCGACAACCTCGCCCGGGAGCTCGGCGTCGAGCCGGGCAAGCTGTTCGTCAAGGACGACTCGGGCAACCCCACGCACTCCTTCAAGGACCGCGTCGTCGCCCAGGCCATCGAGGCCGCGCGCGCCTTCGGCTTCACCACCCTGTCCTGCTCCTCGACGGGCAACCTGGCCGGCGCCGTGGGCGCCGCCGCCGCCCGCGCGGGCTTCCGCTCCTGCGTGTTCATCCCGCACGACCTGGAGCAGGGCAAGGTCGTCATGGCCGGTGTCTACGGCGGTGACCTCGTCGCCATCGAGGGCAACTACGACGACGTGAACCGCTTCTGCTCCGAGCTGATCGGCGACCCGCTGGGCGAGGGCTGGGGCTTCGTCAACGTGAACCTGCGCCCGTACTACGGCGAGGGCTCCAAGACGCTGGCCTACGAGATCTGCGAGCAGCTCGGCTGGCGGCTGCCCGACCAGCTCGTCATCCCCATCGCGTCCGGCTCCCAGTTCACCAAGATCGACAAGGGGCTCCAGGAGCTGATCAAGCTCGGCCTCGTCGAGGACAGGCCCTACAAGCTGTTCGGCGCCCAGGCCGAGGGCTGCTCGCCGGTCTCCGTCGCCTACAAGGGCGGCCACGACGTGGTGCGCCCGCAGAAGCCGGACACCATCGCCAAGTCGCTCGCCATCGGCAACCCGGCCGACGGGCCGTACGTCCTGGATATCGCCCGCCGAACGGGTGGCGCGGTGGAGGACGTGGACGACGAGCAGGTGGTCGAGGCGATCAAGCTGCTCGCGCAGACGGAGGGTGTCTTCGCGGAGACGGCCGGTGGAGTGACGGTCGGCGTCACCAAGAAGCTCATCGAGGCGGGCCTCATCGACCCGACGCTCACGACCGTCGTGCTCAACACGGGTGACGGTCTCAAGACGCTGGACGCCGTCGCCGAGTCCTCGCAGGCCACGGCGACGATCCGGCCGTCCCTCGACGCGTTCCGGGCCGCCGGCCTGGACCACTGAGCCATCCTCACTCGCACGCAGCCCAGCCTCAGGAGTCACCCAGCATGAGCGTCAAGGTCCGGATCCCCACCATTCTGCGTACCTACACCGGCGGGCAGGCCGAGGTGAGCGCCGAGGGCGCCACGCTCGGCGACGTCATCGCCGACCTGGAGAAGAACCACACCGGGATCGCCGCCCGCGTCCTGGACGACCAGGGCAAGCTGCGCCGCTTCGTCAACGTCTACGTCAACGACGACGACGTCCGCTTCGAGCAGGGCCTGGAGACGGCGACGCCGGACGGCGCCGGGGTCTCGATCATTCCCGCCGTCGCGGGCGGCTGATCTTTTCCGTTCCGCCCCGCGTCCTCCTTGTTGCCCCCTCCGCCGGAGAAGCGGAGGGGGCAATTCTGCATGGTTGAGCGCGGTACAGTTGGGAAAGCTGATTCGCTTCCGCCCGTGGCGCATGACGGGCGCATATGAGTTCTCGCGCGAGACGCGACAAGAAGCAGCCAAAGTGCCCCGCCCTTTCGGGCCTTTTATGGCATTTACCCGGCCCGACTTGCCCCGGGTTCCGGTGAGTTGGCCCGGTTCCCCCGATCGCGGCTGCCCAGAATTCTCGTCCGATTGACCTGTTGCAGACGGCAGTTGGGCAGATACATTCAGCCGCGGTCGACGCGTTCCGGCGCACACCCCAACGCTTGTGGGGGGGTGAGGTCTGACCCGGATCCGCGAAGTGCGGGTCTGTGCAAGGGCCAGTAATAGGGGAGTTAGGCATGGCTCAGGGCACCGTCAAGTGGTTCAACGCGGAGAAGGGGTACGGCTTCATCGCGGTCGACGGTGGTGCGGATGTATTCGTCCACTACAGCGCGATTCAGATGGACGGCTACCGCACCCTCGAAGAGGGTCAGCGAGTGGAATTCGAGATCTCGCAGGGCCAGAAGGGGCCGCAGGCCGACATGGTCCGCCTGGCCGCCGCCGGCTGAAGCGCGTCGCGACTGACTGAGGCTTCGTACGAGACGCAGGGTCCGTGTCCCCACCGGGGGCGCGGGCCCTTCGTGCTGCGCGCGCCCCCCGCGAATCTGTGGTAGCCGCTTGCACTCGCATGGGTCGAGTGCTAATCATTGGCTTAGCACTCTCCAGGTGAGAGTGACAGAACTTGGATCGGGTCGGTGAGGTCCGGGAGCCGGGTGGGGCAAGGAACCACAAGGCTCAAGGTCCGTCCGTCGCGGGCACCAGCACGGTCCGTTTGCGTTTCCACCCCGTCCGGGAGGACCACTTCACATGGCCAAGATCATCGCGTTCGACGAGGAGGCACGGCGCGGCCTCGAGCGCGGCATGAACCAGCTCGCCGACGCCGTCAAGGTGACCCTGGGCCCCAAGGGTCGCAACGTCGTCCTCGAGAAGAAGTGGGGCGCCCCCACGATCACCAACGATGGTGTTTCCATCGCCAAGGAGATCGAGCTCGAGGACCCGTACGAGAAGATCGGCGCCGAGCTGGTCAAGGAGGTCGCGAAGAAGACGGACGACGTCGCCGGTGACGGCACGACGACCGCGACCGTCCTGGCCCAGGCCCTGGTGCGCGAGGGTCTGCGCAACGTGGCCGCCGGTGCCAACCCGATGGCTCTCAAGCGGGGCATCGAGAAGGCCGTCGAGGCCGTCTCCGCCGCCCTCCTGGAGCAGGCCAAGGACGTGGAGACCAAGGAGCAGATCGCTTCCACGGCCTCCATCTCCGCCGCCGACACGCAGATCGGCGAGCTCATCGCCGAGGCGATGGACAAGGTCGGCAAGGAAGGCGTCATCACCGTCGAGGAGTCCCAGACCTTCGGTCTGGAGCTGGAGCTCACCGAGGGTATGCGCTTCGACAAGGGCTACATCTCGGCGTACTTCGCCACCGACATGGAGCGTATGGAGGCGTCGCTCGACGACCCGTACATCCTCATCGTCAACTCCAAGATCGGCAACGTGAAGGACCTCCTTCCGCTGCTCGAGAAGGTCATGCAGTCCGGCAAGCCGCTGCTGATCATCGCCGAGGACGTCGAGGGCGAGGCCCTGTCGACCCTGGTCGTCAACAAGATCCGTGGCACCTTCAAGTCCGTCGCCGTCAAGGCCCCGGGCTTCGGTGACCGCCGCAAGGCCATGCTCGGCGACATCGCCATCCTCACCGGTGGCACCGTCATCTCCGAGGAGGTCGGCCTCAAGCTGGAGAACGCCGGTCTCGACCTGCTCGGCCGCGCCCGCAAGGTCGTCATCACCAAGGACGAGACGACCATCGTCGACGGCTCCGGTGAGAGCGACCAGGTCCAGGGCCGCGTCAACCAGATCCGTGCCGAGATCGAGAACAGCGACTCGGACTACGACCGCGAGAAGCTCCAGGAGCGCCTCGCCAAGCTCGCCGGTGGCGTCGCCGTCATCAAGGCGGGCGCGGCCACCGAGGTCGAGCTCAAGGAGCGCAAGCACCGCATCGAGGACGCCGTTCGCAACGCGAAGGCGGCCGTCGAGGAGGGCATCGTCGCCGGTGGTGGCGTGGCCCTGCTCCAGGCCTCCGCGGTCTTCGAGAAGCTGGAGCTCGAAGGTGACGAGGCGACCGGCGCCAACGCCGTGAAGCTCGCCCTGGAGGCCCCGCTCAAGCAGATCTCCGTCAACGGTGGTCTCGAGGGTGGCGTCGTCGTCGAGAAGGTGCGCAACCTGCCCGTCGGTCACGGCCTGAACGCCGCGACCGGTGAGTACGTCGACATGATCGCCGAGGGCATCATCGACCCGGCGAAGGTGACGCGCTCCGCGCTCCAGAACGCCGCGTCGATCGCCGCGCTGTTCCTCACCACCGAGGCCGTCATCGCCGACAAGCCGGAGAAGGCGGGCGCTGCCCCGGCCGGCGGCGGCATGCCGGGCGGTGACATGGACTTCTGATCCGGATTCCTCCGGTTCGGCTGGTCTGTTCGTCCCGAGGGCGGTATCTCCTCTTCACGAGGGGGTGCCGCCCTCGGGCGTTTTTCTGCTGCCGCTGGGCGGGGCTCTAGCGAACGGGTGATTCCTGGTAGCTGGTCCAGGCGTCGCGGCCGGCCTGCGCCGCGCTCTGCGCCTGGTGGAAGGCGCGCGAGGCCAGCTCGGCGGGCGGCACCTGCCAGCCGCCGGTCCAGGTGCGGCCCGCGCGGACCAGCTCGTAGGTCAGGACGGCGGCGCCCGCCGCGGCGACGAGCATGCCCGCACCGGCCAGCGCGGCGCCGGTCACCAGCCGCCGCCGGTCGGGGCGGAACTCGGTCCAGGAGATCTTCGAAAGGGTGCTCTCAGCCATGGGCCCAGGATGCGGGAGGGCGCGGCGGGCCGCATGCGGAGCGGGCGGGCGCCGCGCTCACCTCCGTACCTTCTCCCGGCTCTGCGCCACCGCCCGGCGCATCTCCGCCACCCGGGAGCGGACGATCTCCGGGGGTACGGGGGCGGGCGCCCTGCGCGTGGACCGTACGCCTCGGCACACGTCGCAGAAGCCGCCCACCACCGTCTCGGGATGGCCGGGCATCGTGCACTTCGTGCACTCGATCAGGCGCAGGATCGGGCGCGTCGCCAGCGGGGCGGGTGGCGGCAGCTTGTCGACGAGACGGCGGCGGATCAACGCGGCCGGACTGTGGACCGGCACGGGCAGCCCGGCCGTCAACGCCTGCGTCAGCTCGTCCTCGGTGGCGCCCCGCGTGAACCACCGCTCCGTCTCCGGCGCGAGCCGCGCGCACTCGGCGGCGGACAGCGCGAGCGAGGGCGCGGTGCGGCCGAGCGCCGCGAGCAGCAGCAACGCCCTCGTCCGGGTCGGGCGTTGGGTCGGCTCGGCCTGCTCGGGCGTCGCCTCCGGTACGTCGCCCATCGCGTACGCCGTCCACCACGCGTCGTCCCGCGCCGTCCGGGAGAACCACGTCCGGGTCACCCAGCGCGCGCTCCCCGATCCGTGGACGTGCTCCCGGCCGCGCCGCAAGTGCCCCGCGCGTTGCAGGTTGTTGAGGGCCGTACGCATCGCCGCCTGCCCGTACGGGAGGCAGCGGGAGAGCAGCTTCACCGACATGTCGGAGCCGTCGGGCAGACGGTCGATGAACGCGGCGATGTGCGCCTCCCGTTCGGGGAGATGCGCGAAGTCGTGCCCGTTCCGACGGAGTTCGTCCGGGGCGGATCGCTTGCCGTAGCCCGGGCTGGCCATCGGGTGCGGCGCATGGGGGGAAGCACTAAAGTGGGCGTCAGCCACGAGATCTCCTTGGAAGATCTTGTTGGACAGACCCCCGTTCCGGTGTTGGCGCACCGGCGGGGGTCGTTCGGTTATCGGGCACGTTAGAGCGTCGTCACCCTGCGTGGCAAGCCGGTCCCGGAAAGTGGCCGCGCTGCCCAACGCGCGGGGAGGGTGGGTGGGTTGAGACCCACCACCCAATCCTTGAAAGCAGGGCTCGGGGCTCGGGGCTTGAGCTTCGGGTCAGCGTTGCCGCAGGTCGGCGATGAACGCGGACCAGGTCTCCGCCCGGAGCACGAGCTTCGGGCCGTCGGGGTCCTTGGAGTCGCGGACCGGGATCAGTCCGGGGTGGGTGTAGGTGACTTCCAGGCATTCGCCGCCGCTGCCGCCGCTGTGGCTGGACTTGTGCCACGCGGCGCCAGGGAAGTTCCGGGCCACCTCAAGGCAGTCGCCGCCCTGGCCGCCGCTGTAAGAGGACTTGTGCCAGGTTGCCGAGGTGAGGTCAAACTCCGGGTGCGTGATCTTCATGCGCGTAATCCTCCGCCACTGATTCGATCAAGACCAGGGATTGCCTCGGGGAGAGTGCGTCGGCCCTGAGCAGATCGTAGGACAGCTCATGGCGGGCAACCGTGGCCGCATCGTCCGTCAACTGTCCCGTGCTCGGGGCCTCAACGAAGGACAGCGGTGGTGCGTCCAGGAAGTACATGAGCTTGAACGGGCCGTCCAGGGCGGCGTGTGCACCCGCTGAGAACGGCACGACCTGGACGATCACCCGACGTCTGCGGGCCAGATCGGTGATGTGGCTCAGGGCTTCTGCCATCACCGAAGGCCCGCCGATCTTCCGGCGCAGGGCGGCCTCGTCCAAGACCGTCCACAACAACGGCTTTGTTGGATCGGTGAGCAGTCTGGTGCGCTCCATCCGCGCCGCCACCAAATTGTCGATGGTCTCCTGCGGCGCCGTGGGCTGATACGCGAGAAAAACCGCCCGGGCGTAGGCCGGCGTCTGGAGCAGACCGGGGATCAGCAGCGACTCGTACTGCCGGATCTCGATGGCCAGAACCTCCGCCTCCGCGGCCTCCGCGAAGTGCTCGGGATGCTTCGACTGGTTGGCCTTCGCCGCGTGCCGGGTGAAGAAGCCCGCCGTTCCCAGCGCTTCGTCCAGCCGTTGCGCCATGTCCGGCAGGATCCGCCGCGTGCCCGCCTCCATCTGGCCGACGTACGACCCGCTCACGAACAGCCGCTCACCCAGCGCCTGTTGGGTCAGGTCCGCCCGCTCTCTCGCGTGGCGCAGTTCCTCGCCGACCATCAGGCGGCGGGATGAGGGATCGGGTTCCTTCGCTCCGGTCATGTGCGTCGACTCCCAGGGCAACAAAGAGTTTGTTGGGCTTGAGCCCCTGGTCAGCGTAGAGCCGGACCGGTCACGCTGTGTGCCGCAAGCGGAACTCGGCGTGAAGGAGTGGAGCCATGGTCGTGCGGGACGCGGAGCGGTTGCGGGTGGTGGAGGAGGTCATCGCCCAACTACGGGCCGAACTCGCGGTACTGGGCGTGCTGCTGCCGTCCCTGCGGGTCGATCCCGTGTCGGCGGCGGGGGAGGCGCGGTACCCGCTGGTCGATCTGGGGTGCGTGAACCTGGACACGGCGATGCGGATGGTGGCCGTGCTGCACGAGAGGCATGCGCGATGAGTCTCGGTCCCTATGTCATCGACGCGCGGAGCGGGCGCGTCGGGCAGGTCATGGGGCGGGAGGGCGGGTATGTGCAGTTGCGGCCTCCGGGGGGCGGGTGCGAGTGGGACTGCCCCCCGGAGGCGGTGGCGCCCGCGCCGGTGGCGGAGGAGCTGCGGGCGCGTGTGCGGGCGGTCGATCAGGAGGAGCGGCTGCCCTGAGCGGGTGGGGCGCGGGACGTCACGGGTCGCGGTAGACGTCCCTGCGGTTCCCGTGCCCCGGGCACCGGCGAAGCCGCAGGTCGGGTTGGTCAGGCCCGCGCCGGTTCCGGGGTCGCCGGGGTGGCCTCCGCGCGGGCCGTCGGGGATTCGCCCGCGTCGACGTCATGGTTCAGCTCGGAGAGCATCTGCTTGCTGAAGCCGAAGAAGTACGTGGCCAGGAAGCCGACGGCGTAGCCGATGAGGAGGCCGCCGCCGTAGATCAGGCAGGTCGTGCCCAGGCCGTGGTTGCCCTTGAGGAGGGGGAACAGGGCCCAGCCGGACGGGCCGATCGCCGTCGAGCCGACCTTCGTGCCGAGCATCGAGAAGAGGCCGACGAACGCGCCGCCCGCCGCGCCGCCCACGCACGCCGTGACGAACGGGCGGCCCAGCGGGAGCGAGACGCCGTAGATGAGGGGTTCGCCGACGCCCAGGAAGCCCGCAGGGAGCGCCGACTTGATCGTCGTACGGATCGACTTGTTGTGCTTGAGGCGCTTGTAGACGGCGATCGCGCAGCCGACCTGGCCCGCGCCCGCCATCGCCAGGATGGGGAGGAGGACCGTGTAGCCCTGCTGCTCGATGAGGGTGGTGTGGATGGGGATGAGCGCCTGGTGGAGGCCCAGCATGACCAGGGGGAGGAACAGGCCGCCCAGGACCAAGCCCGCGAACGCGCCCGTGTTGTCGAGCAGCCAGTCGGCCGCCGTGCCGATGCCCGTCGAGATCTCGCCCGCGACGTACATCAGGCCGAAGATCGTGACCAGGCCCGAGACGAGGACCGTGAGGGTCGGGGTGACGAGGACGTCGACCGCCTCCGGGACCCACCTGCGGCACCACTTCTCGACGTACACCGCGAGGACCGCCGCGCCGAGCGCGCCGAGGACACCGCCCTGGCCGGGGCTCAGCTTCTGGCCGAACGCCGTGATGTCGGCGACGCCCGCGTAGACGATGATCGCCGCGACCGCGCCGCCCAGGATCGGGGTGCCGCCGAACTCCTTCGCCGTGTTGTAGCCGACGAAGACCGCGATGAGCGCCATGAAACCGGAGGCGATCGCGGCGAGGGCGGGGGTGACGGCGGGCAGCCACTCCAGGTTGACGAGCAGCCCGTTGATGCCCGCGATGATGCCGCAGCCGATCAGCGCCGGGATCAGCGGGACGAAGATGTTGGCGATCCGGCGCAGGAACAGCTTGACCGGGGTCGCGTTCCTCGCCTTCCGCGCCGCCTTCAACTCGGCTCCGCGGTCGGCCAGTTCGGCGGCCGTCGTGCCGTGGGCGGGGGAGGGCTCCGGGGCCGGGGCAGAGGGCGTGACATCGGCCTCCGCGACCAGCGCCTCGAACTCGGGGGTGACGCGGGCGACCTTCCCCGGGCCGAGGACGATCTGGTAGGTCTCGTCCTCGACCACGCCCATGACGTCGGGAAGCGCCTTCAGCGCCTCGTCCTGGACGAGCGAACGGTCCGCGAGACCCAGCCGGAGCCGGGTCATGCAGTGGACGACGGAAGTGACGTTCGCGGCGCCGCCGACGAGGGGGAGGATCGCGGCGGCGATGGCGCGGTTCTTGTTCTCGGTCATGTGCGTGGTGCCTTGCTGTGCGGGTGGTGCGAAGGGGCGGGGAGTCAGGGGGTGGTGGTCACCGCCGCGGCGAGCGCGGCGCGCAGGTGGCCGTCCGACTCGGCGAGGAGCCGGGCCGCCGTGGGCCCGTCGACCTCGCCCAGGACGACGAGGATCGCGTTCTTCACCTCCCCGTCCGTCGCGGCGAGCGCGGCCTCGATGACGGCGTCGTCGGCGCCCGTGGCCAGGGAGACGATGCGGCGGGAGCGGGCCCGCAGCTTCTCGTTCGACGCGCGTACGTCGACCATCAGGTTTCCGTACGTCTTGCCGAGCCGGATCATGGTGATCGTCGACAGCATGTTCAGGACGAGCTTCTGCGCGGTGCCCGCCTTCAGGCGGGTGGAACCGGTGAGCAGCTCCGGGCCGACGACGACCTCGATGCCATGGTCCGCGGCGGCGGCCAGCGCGCTGTCCGCGTTGCAGGACAGGCCGATGGTGAGCGCGCCGTGGCGGGCCCGCGCGTGCTCGACCGCGCCGATCGCGTACGGGGTGCGGCCCGAGGCGGAGATGCCGACGACCACGTCGTCCGCCGTCAGGTTCAGCGCGTCCAGGTCCTCGGCCGCCAGCTCCTTGGAGTCCTCCGCGCCCTCGACCGCCGTGACCATCGCGGACGGGCCGCCCGCGATCAGGCCGAGGACCTCGCCCGGGTCGGTGTTGAAGGTGGGCGGGCACTCCGACGCGTCCAGGACCCCGAGCCGGCCGGCCGTCCCCGCGCCCGCGTAGATCAGGCGACCGCCGCGGGCCATGCGCTGCGCCGTGGCGTCGATGGCGGCGGCGATCCGGGGGAGCTGGGCCGCGACGGCGGTGGGGACGGAGGCGTCCTCCCCGTTCATGATCTCGGCGATCTCCAGGGTGGAGCGCTGGTCGATCTCGGCGAGTTCCGGCCGGAAGGCCTCGGTGGTGAGGGTGGCGAGCTGGGCGCGCAGCTCGTCGTAGTTGCCCTCGGCGGCGGCGGCGGCGTCGGTGGTGGTCATGTTCGGCGGCTCTTTCTGGTGCGGCGGGTGGTGGTGGCTGTTACGCGTGGCGTGTGCGGGGTGCGGGTCTGTCGGCGGGTGCGGGCCGGTGGGGGCTTCTCGCGCAGTTCCCCGCGTCCCTGAGACGCGCACCGCGTGCGCCGTCTCCCCCTGGGGCCGCGGGGAACCCCGCGCTCACGACCGGCTCCCCCGCGGAGCGGCCCGGTGGCGGTGGGCCAGGGCCTCGTAGGAGGCGGAGAGGGCGGGGGCCGCGGTCTCGTAGGAGCGCTGGGCCACGCCGACGAACAGGCAGTCCACGACGAGGAGCTGGCTCGTGCGGGAGGACATCGCGGCGGGCCGCAGCTCGCTCTCGCGGGCGATGGACGTGGTGAGGATGTGGTCGGCGTACTGCGAGACGGGCCCGTCGGGGCGGCCGGTGATCGCTATGGTCGTCGCGCCGTGCTCGAAGGCGAAGCGCAGCGGTTCGATGACGTCGCCGGTGGCGCCGGAGTGCGTGATGGAGACGGCGACGTCACCGGAGCGCAGGGTCACCGCGTTGGTGATCGCCAGGTGCGGGTCGCTGTGCGCGTGGGCGACCTGGCCGATGCGCAGCAGCTTCTGCGCGAGGTCCTGGGCGACGAGCCCGGAGGCGCCGACGCCGTACACGTCGACGCGGCGGGCGCTCGCGAGCGCGCTGACGGCGGCGCCGAGCTGCACGGTGTCCAGTCCGGCCGCGGTGTCGGCGAGGGTCTGCTGCTCGTCGTAGGCGAGCTTGGCGACCACGTCGGCGATCGGGTCGTCGACGGCGATGTCGGCGGTGACGGAAGGGGCGCGGCCCGACTGCTGCTGGGCGGCGAGCCCGGCGAGGGCGAGGCGCAGATCCCGGTAGCCGGGGTAGCCGAGGATGCGGGCGGTGCGGACCACCGTCGCCTCGCTCGTGCCGGTGAGCTCGGCGAGGCCGGTGACCGTGAGGGCCGCGCAACCCGCGGGGTCGGCGGCGACGGCCTCGGCGACCCGCTGCATCGAGCGGGTCATCGAGGGCGCGAGGGTGCGCACCTTGGCCGCGAGGGCCGCGGGGGCGGGCGGCGCGTCGTTTGAGAAACTTTCCTTCACGTCATTGCTCACGGCTGAAAGATATTTTCAAAAGAGTGGGGGGTCAAGAGGCGCACAATTGACTGCATGGACACCATCAGCCCCCTGGAACAGGCCCTGCACGCGGCCCGCGCGCTCGTCCTCGCCGACCTGAAGGCGGTGGACGTCGCCGACCCGGACGTCGTCTCGCTCGTCGAGGAGTCGATCGCCGAACGCCGCTGGTGGGTCGAGCAGTGGCCGGAGGGCGTCGAGTACGTCGCCGGGCTCGTCGCCCAGGACGTCAAGGACGGACTCCTGGAGCGGTACGGCCGCTGGCCGCTGTGCCCGGTCTGCGGGCCCGGCTCGGACACCGAGGGCCCGCACGCCCTGGACGTCGAACCGGAGCTGGGCCCCGACCCGCACTGGGTCTGCTCGGAGGCGGGCGTCGTGGTGGCGCCGGTGGGCTCGCTCGGCACGGTCGCGGGGTGAGGACCGGGTGACCGTCTACATAGACCCGCCGACCTGGCCCGGTCACGGCCGTATGTGGTCCCACCTGGTCAGTGACGTCTCGTTCGACGAACTGCACACGTTCGCCGAACGGCTGGGGGCGCCCCGGCGCGCGTTCGAGCGCGACCACTACGACATCCCGTCGCACCGCTACGAGGACGCGCTGCGGGCCGGGGCCGTCGCGGTCGGCTCGAAGGAACTGGTCCGCAGGATCACGGAGGCGGGGCTGAGACGCCCCAAGGGCCGCCCCGCGTGACCTGCGCTGCCGCTGTCGCTATCGCGGTGCCAGCAGGTCGAGTTCCGTCGTGAGGTTGTCCCGGGCCGACGTCTCCCAGTGCGCCGCGCCGTGCGGGGTGCGGAACAGGCGGGGCAGGGACAGGAGGTGGCGCAGGACCGCCGACCGGCCCTCGCGGAACGCCTCGTCCGGGACGAAGGCGTACTCCTCGCGGACCGCCTTGGTGTACGCGGCGTACGCCTCCGGGGGCGCGGCCAGGATCGCCAGGTCGGCGTCGCACAGGGCCTCACCGTTGGTGTCGCCGTCGGCCGGGTCGTGGCCGACCGTGAGACGCACCAGGCGCGCGACCTCCGCCACCTGATCCGCCGACAGGCCCGCCTCGGTCAGCGCCCGTTCGGCCAGGACGGCGGAGCGTTCCTCGTTCTCCGAGCGCTCCGGCCGGTACACCGCGTCGTGGAACCAGGCCGCCAGCCGCACGAGCGCCGGATCGGCCGCGTGGTCCGCCAGGACGTCGACCCGCCCGAGGACCGCCACGAGGTGGGCGGTCGTGTGGTACTTGCGCTGCGGCTCGGCCCAACGGGCCAGGAGGTTGTCGGCGTACGGGTACGGGTCGACGTCCCGCGCGGCGGTCGTCGCGCGCAAGGCGGCGGCCCAGTGCTCGCGCAGGTCCCGCGGATCCTCGTACTCGTGCGTCATGCCCCGAGCCTAGGGCCTGTCCTCCCCTGGGGCGGAACTCGACCTCCTCGGACGAGGGGTCCCCGCGCGGGCAAACCGTTGGCACGGTCACCTGGTCGTCCCGTACACTCGCGCGTCCCGCCCGCCTCCCTTCGCCGCGACCGCCGAAGCAGGAGCGCCGCCGACCGGTCGGAAACCGGCCGGACCACCGTCGCGTACGCGTACCCGCGCGGACACCGGTAGCCGCCCCGCCTCTACCGGCGCCCGCACACGTACGTGTGCCTGGAGCCGGAGGCACCACCCCGTGAGCCCGTCACCGTCACCGTCGCCCACCTCCGAGGCCGCGTCCACGCCCGCGGCCTCCTCCTCGCCGCTCGACCGGGAGCGCGCGCACCTGCACGCGTCCCGGGCCGCGCTGCGCGCCATGCGCGAGGACGCCGAGGCCCTGGACATCCGCGATGTCACCGCCAACTGGGTCAACGCCGAGGTCCTGCAACGCCAGATCGACGAGCGGATCAAGGCGCTCGCCGACCTGAGCCACACCCCGCTGTTCTTCGGCCGCCTCGACTACCTGCACGCGCCCGGCGTCGACCTGGCCGAGGGCGCCGACGGCGAGCAGTTCTACATCGGGCGCCGCCACGTGCACGACGCCGACGGCGACCCCATGGTCATCGACTGGCGTGCGCCGGTCTCCCAGCCGTTCTACCGGGCCTCCAAGAAGGACCCGATGGACGTCGCGCTGCGCCGCCGGTTCGGCTACACCGGTGGCGAGTTGACCGCGTACGAGGACGAACACCTCTCCGACCCGGCCGAGGCCGAGCGGACCAGCAAACTGCTCCAGCAGGAGATCGAACGGCCGCGCGTCGGCCCCATGCGCGACATCGTCGCCACCATCCAGCCCGAGCAGGACGAGATCGTGCGCAGCGGGCTCGCCGGGTCGGTGTGCGTCCAGGGCGGGCCCGGCACCGGAAAGACCGCTGTGGGCCTGCACCGCGTCGCGTACCTGCTGTACGCGCACCGCGACCGGCTCGCCCGCACCGGCACCCTGGTCATCGGGCCGAACGCGTCCTTCCTGCACTACATCGAGCAGGTGCTGCCCGCGCTCGGCGAGCTGGAGGTCAGGCAGGCGACGGTCGACGACCTCGTCGCGCGGGTGGAGGTACGGGGCGCCGACAGTGCCGAGGCGGCCCTGGTCAAGGGGGACGCCCGGATGGCCGAGGTGGTGCGGCGGGCGCTGCGCTCGCACATCACGCTGCCGACCGAGGGCGTCGTGATCGTGCGCGGGTCCCGCCGCTGGCGCGTCCCCTCGTACGAACTGGTGGACATCGTCCGCGAGTTGATGGAGCGCGACATGCGGTACGGGGCGGCGCGCGACGCCCTGCCGCAGCGCGTCGCGCACGCCGTGCTCGTCCAGATGGAGCGGGCGGGGGAGGCGCCTGACGACCGGGTGCAGGACGCGGTCGCACGCAACGCCGCCGTGAAGGCCCTGGTCAAGACGGTGTGGCCGGCGGTCGACCCGGCCAAGCTCGTGCTGCGGCTCCTCTCGGACGCGGAGTTCCTCGCCGAGCACGCGGACGGGCTGCTCGACGCCGAGGAACAGAAGGCGGTGCTGTGGGCGAAGCCCGCGCGCAGCGTCAAGAGCGCCAGGTGGTCCGCCGCGGACGCGGTGCTGATCGACGAGGCGAGCGATCTCGTGGCGCGGACGCACTCGCTCGGGCACGTCGTCCTCGACGAGGCGCAGGACCTGTCGCCCATGCAGTACCGGGCGGTGGGGCGACGGGCGACGACCGGCTCCGTGACCGTCCTCGGCGACCTCGCGCAGGGCACCACGCCCTGGGCGACCCGGAGTTGGGAGGAGGCACTGGCCCACCTGGGTAAACCGGACGCGGTGGTGGAGGAGCTGACGGCCGGTTTCCGTGTGCCGTCGGACGTCATCGCGTACGCCTCGCGGCTGCTGCCGTCCATCGCGCCCGGGCTCGCGCCCGTGGAGTCCGTGCGGGAGAACCCGGGCGCCTTCGAGGTGCGTACGGTGGCGGACCCCGCGGAGATCGTCGCCGCGTGCGAGCGGGCCCTCGGGAACGAGGGCTCGGTCGGCCTCATCGCGGCGGACGCGCGCTGCGCGGTGCTCGGGGCCGCCCTCGACGCGGCCGGGCTGGCGTTCCTCGCCCCGGGCGAGGAGACGACGGCCGAGTCCCGGCTGACCCTGGTGCCCGCGTCGCTGGCCAAGGGCCTGGAGTACGACTACGTGGTCCTGGACGAGCCGGCCGCCGTGGTCGACGGCGAGCCCGACGAGCGGACCGGTCTGCGCCGCCTGTACGTGGCGCTGACCCGGGCGGTGTCCGGCCTGGTGGTGACGCACACGGCCCCACTCCCGGCGCAACTCACGTAGAAGTGCGGGGTGCGGGCCGCGCGTCAGCCGTCCAGCGCCTCGCGCCACACCCGCACCGCGTCCGCGGAGACCGGCCCGTCCCACCCGTCGGGCCGTGACGCGCCGCCGATGTGGAACCCCGAGACCCCCGCGGCGCGCAGCCCGGGCACATGGTCGAGGCGGAGGCCGCCGCCGACCAGGACCTGCTGCTCGTAGCCGGGCTCACCGGCGCGCGCCGCCTCCGCGACCAGCACGCCGAGCCCGGCGTCGACCCCGGCCGCGGACCCGGCCGTCAGATACGTGTCGAGCCCGGGCAGGTCGGCGAGGTGCTTGCGCAGGGCGTCCCGGTCGGCGGCCCGGTCGATGGCCCGGTGGAACGTCCAGCGGCACCCGTCCAGCTCCGCGACGATCCGCTCGACGGCCGCGAGGTCGGCGCCGCCTTGCTCGTCCAGGAAGCCGAGCACGAACTCGTCCGCGCCCTCGGCGCGAAGCGCCCGTGCCGCTGCCACCAGCGCATCGAGCCCTTCGGGGCCGCCCGCGGAGAAACCGTCCGTGAGCCGCAGCATCACGCGCAGCCGGATGTCCACGGCGGCGCGGATCGCCGCGAACGTCTCCGGCGACGGCGTCAGCCCGTCCGCGGCCATGTCGGTGACCAGTTCGAGCCGGTCCGCACCCCCGGCCTGGGCGGCGACCGCGTCCCGCACGTCGAGGGCGATCACCTCCAGGACTGCACGCTTGCTCATGAGGCTCCTGTCGCGACGGCCTGCCCGGGGCACCGGAGACAGGTCTAGTCCAATGTCCCGCTCAGCCTACGCCGCGTGCACGGTGAACGCAGCCGTCCTGACCTCGCCGCCGTGCTTGAAGTCCAGGAACAGCCGGTACGTCCCCGCGCTCGGCGCGGTCGCCGTGAAGGAGACCCGGGGCCCCGCGGCGCCCTCGTGCGGGTGCACGTGAAGGTACGCGAGGTCACCGGAGCGCAGCGCGACCAAGTGCCCGTACGCGCCGAGGTAGGGCTCCAGATCGGTGACCGGCCGCCCGTTCCTGCTGACGTGCAGGGTCAGCTCGCCCGCCGTACCCGGACGCAGCCGGCCCTCGGCCCGGACCTCGTAACCGCCCGCCACCCGCGCCGTCGCCGAGTGCGCGGGCAGCGGCGCGGGCGCGTACCGCCCGGCGACCCCGAGCCCCGCGCCGAGCGTCAGCCCCTCCTTCTCGCCGCGCGGCGTGAAGTCCGCGAAGACCCGGTAGTCGCCCGCCTTCGGCAGCGACACGGGCGTGGACCAGGTGCCGTCGGCGGCGCGGACCGGATGCAGATGCCGGTACGCGGTCAGGTCCCGGGAGGCGACGATCAGGTGCAGCTCCTTGTCGTGCTCCTTCTTGTACGCGGTCACGGGCTTGCCGGTGGCGTCCTCGCGGATGGTGAAGCGCAGCTCACCCGTCCTGCCGGGCAGCCGGTCGCGCTCCAGGTCGAGCGTGTAGCCGCGCTCGGAGACCTGGAGCCCGCCGGGCACGGCGCCGCTCACGGGCTCCACCTCGTGCGTCTCGTCCATCTCATGTGCCCCGTGCTCCTCCTGGTGCGCCGCCGGGCGCTTCTCGGCGGGGTCGGGGCCGAGCCCGCTGCCCACCCCGTACGCGGTGCCGAAGGTGGCGGCGACGGCGGCGGCGAATGCGGTGATCCTCAGTCCGGTGTGCATGGTGGGCTCCCTGTCCGGTACGTCCATAGGGCCATCACGATACCCCCGGGGGGTATAAAGTCAAGAGAAGACGGGCCTTGCTCCTGATACCCCCCGGGGGTATAGAGTGAAGCCACATCGGGTACCCGGCCCGGGTATCCGTTCCACCCCGTCCCCAGGAGGCAGCATGTCGACGCGGACCGTCGCCCCACCCGCACAGGTGGAACTGGCCATCGGCGGCATGACCTGCGCGTCGTGCGCCGCCCGCATCGAGAAGAAGCTCAACCGCATGGACGGTGTCGAGGCGACCGTCAACTACGCCACCGAGAAGGCGAAGGTCACCTTCGACGACGGCGTCCGGGTCGCGGACCTGATCGCCACCGTCGAGGCCACCGGATACACCGCCCGCGAGCCCGCACCCCCGGCGGCGGAGCACGGGCCGCAAGGAGCCCGGGACGCGCGGGCGTCCGAGGACGACGAGCTGCGGCCGCTGCGTCAGCGGCTGATCACCGCCGTCGTGCTCGCCGTGCCCGTGATCGCCCTGGCGATGGTCCCCGCCCTCCAGTTCGACTACTGGCAGTGGCTCTCGCTCACCCTGGCCGCGCCCGTCGTGACGTACGCGGCCTGGCCCTTCCACCGGGCGGCGGTCACCAACGCGCGGCACGGCGCCGCGACGATGGACACGCTGATCTCCGTCGGCACGTCGGCGGCGTTCCTGTGGTCGCTGTGGGCCCTGTTCCTCGGCACGGCCGGGACCCCCGGCATGAAACACCCCTTCGAGCTGACCATCGCGCGCGGCGACGGCGCCGGGAACATCTACCTGGAGGCCGCCGCCGGAGTGACGGCCTTCATCCTCGCGGGCCGCTACTTCGAGGCGCGCTCCAAGCGCAAGGCGGGCGCCGCGCTCAAGGCGCTGCTCGAACTGGGCGCCAAGGACGTCACCGTCCTGCGGGACGGCGGACGCGAAGAGACCGTACCGGTCGGCGAGTTGCAGACCGGCGACCGCTTCCTCGTACGCCCCGGCGAGAAGATCGCCACCGACGGCACGGTCGTCGAGGGGTCCTCCGCCGTCGACGCCTCCATGCTCACCGGCGAGTCCGTCCCGGTCGAGGTCGCGGTCGGCGACACCGTCACCGGGGCCACGCTGAACGCCGGTGGCCGGCTCGTCGTCGAAGCCACCCGGGTCGGCGCCGACACCCAGCTCGCCCGCATGGCCCGGCTCGTGGAGGACGCGCAGAACGGCAAGGCCGCCGCCCAGCGCCTCGCCGACCGGATCTCCGCCGTCTTCGTCCCCGTCGTCATCGCGCTCGCCGTCGCCACGCTCGGCTTCTGGCTCGGCAGCGGCGCGGACCTGACCGCCGCGTTCACCGCCGCCGTCGCCGTGCTGATCATCGCCTGCCCGTGCGCCCTCGGCCTCGCCACACCCACCGCGCTCATGGTGGGGACGGGGCGCGGCGCGCAGCTCGGCATCCTCATCAAGGGGCCCGAGGTTCTGGAGGCGACCCGCGCGGTCGACACGATCGTCCTCGACAAGACCGGCACCGTCACCACCGGGCGGATGACCCTCCTCGCGACGCACACCGCCGCGAGCACGGACGAGGACGAGGTCCTGCGGCTCGCGGGCGCCCTGGAGCACTCCTCCGAGCATCCGGTCGCCCGGGCCGTCACCGCCGGTGCGGTCGCCCGCGTGGGCGAACTCCCCGTCCCCGAGGACTTCACCAACATCGTCGGGCGCGGCGTCCAGGGCGTCGTCGACGGCCACGCCGTCCTCGTCGGGCGGGAAGAACTCCTCGCCGAGTGGGAGATCCGCCTGCCCGCGGACCTCGCCCGCGCCAAGTCCGCCGCCGAGGCGGCGGGGCGTACGGCCATCACCGTGGCCTGGGACGGCGAGGCCCGTGCCGTCCTCGAAGTCGCCGACGCGGTCAAGGAGACCAGCGCGGAGGCGGTGCGGGGGCTGCGGGCGCTGGGGCTGCGGCCGGTGCTGCTCACCGGGGACAACGAGGCGGTCGCCCGCAGTGTCGCCGCCGAGGTCGGGATCGGCGCCGAGGACGTCATCGCCGGGGTGCTGCCCCAGGACAAGGTCGACGTCGTCAAGCGGCTCCAGGCAGAGGGCCGTTCCGTGGCCATGGTCGGGGACGGGGTCAACGACGCCGCCGCCCTCGCCCGGGCCGATCTCGGACTCGCCATGGGGACCGGCACGGACGCGGCCATCGAAGCGAGCGACCTCACGCTGGTCCGGGGTGACCTGCGCGTCGCCGTCGACGCGATCCGGCTGGCCCGCAGGACACTCGGCACGATCCGCTCGAACCTGTTCTGGGCGTTCGCCTACAACGTGGCCGCGCTGCCGCTCGCCGCGGCGGGTCTGCTCAACCCGATGATCGCCGGGGCGGCGATGGCCTTCTCGTCGGTGTTCGTGGTCGGCAACAGCCTGCGGCTACGGAGTTTCCGCCCGGTGACCCGGTGACGCGGTGACCGGCGCCCCTAAGCGAGCAGTTCGTCCGCGTCCACGATCCGGTACGCGTACCCCTGCTCGGCCAGGAAGCGCTGGCGGTGCGCCGCGAAGTCCTGGTCGATCGTGTCGCGGGCGACCACCGAATAGAAGCGGGCCTCGTGGCCGTCCGCCTTCGGACGCAGCACCCGGCCGAGGCGCTGGGCCTCCTCCTGGCGCGAACCGAACGTGCCCGACACCTGGATGGCGACCGTCGCCTCGGGCAGGTCGATCGAGAAGTTCGCGACCTTCGAGACGACAAGGACGCTGATCTCGCCCTGCCGGAACGACTCGAACAGCTTCTCGCGCACAGCGTTCGTCGTCTCGCCCTTGATGACCGGCGCGTCCAGGTGCTCGCCCAGCTCGTCGAGCTGGTCGATGTACTGGCCGATGACCAGCGTCTGCTCACCCGCGTGCTTGCGCACCAGGGCCTCGGTCACCTTGCGCTTCGTCGCCGTCGTCGCGCAGAAGCGGTACTTCTCCTCCGCCTCCGCCGTCGCGTACGCGAGACGTTCGGCATCCGTGAGATTGACCCGGACCTCCACGCAGTCGGCGGGTGCGATGTACCCCTGCGCCTCGATCTCCTTCCACGGCGCGTCGAACCGCTTCGGGCCGATCAGCGAGAAGACGTCCGACTCACGGCCGTCCTCGCGGACCAGCGTCGCCGTCAGGCCGAGACGGCGGCGCGCCTGGAGATCGGCCGTGAACTTGAAGACCGGCGCGGGCAGCAGATGCACCTCGTCATAGACGACCAGCCCCCAGTCACGGGAGTCGAACAGCTCCAGGTGCGGGTAGACACCCTTCCGCTTCGTCGTCAGCACCTGGTACGTCGCGATCGTGACCGGACGGATCTCCTTGCGCGTACCGCTGTACTCGCCGATCTCGTCCTCCGTCAGCGACGTCCGCTTCACCAGCTCGTGCTTCCACTGGCGCGCCGACACCGTGTTCGTGACGAGGATCAGCGTCGTCGCCTTGGCCTGCGCCATCGCACCCGCGCCCACCAGCGTCTTGCCCGCGCCGCAGGGCAGGACGACCACACCGGAACCGCCGTGCCAGAACCCCTCGACCGCCTGCTTCTGGTACGGGCGCAGCGCCCAGCCGTCCTCCGCCAGCTCGATCGGGTGCGCCTCGCCGTCCACGTACCCGGCGAGGTCCTCGGCCGGCCAGCCCAGCTTCAGCAACGTCTGCTTGATCTGCCCGCGCTCGGAAGGATGCACCGCCACCGAGTCGGCGTCGATACGGGCGCCGACCAGCGGCTGCACCCGCTTCGAGCGCAGGATCTCCTCCAGGACCGGCCGGTCCGTGCTGGTGAGCACCAGGCCGTGCGCCGGGTGCTTGGAGAGCGTGAGCCGCCCGTAGCGGTCCATCGTCTCGGCGATGTCGACCAGCAGCGCGTGCGGCACCGGGTAGCGGCTGTACTGCACCAGCGCGTCCACGACCTGCTCCGCGTCGTGCCCGGCCGCCCGCGCGTTCCACAGCCCCAGCGGGGTGAGCCGGTACGTGTGGATGTGCTCCGGGGCCCGCTCCAGCTCGGCGAACGGGGCGATCGCCCGACGGCAGTCGTCGGCCTGCTCGTGGTCGACCTCCAGGAGCAGGGTCTTGTCCGACTGGACGATGAGTGGACCGTTCACACGCGGCACCCTTTCTGCTTGGGCCAGCCTGGCTGGGTGTGGCCAAACGTCCAGTGTGCCGCATGCCGCACCGTGCGCGGAGTGACTCAGTTCGCGTCCGGCTCCAGCTCCGCCACGCCCGTCACCCTGTGCAGCGGATACGTACGGACCTCCTCGGCCGTGTGGTCGTACGCCGTCACGAAGCCGCCCTCGACCCGGATCGGGGCGATGACGCGCTGGCTGGCCGCGCCCTCCGCGTTCACATAGCCGATCCACAGGGTGTCGCCGGTGAGGACCGCCGCCTGCATCGTGGCCAGCGTCTCCGCCGCCGCCGTCCGCGGGAACCCGTCCGCAGGACCGGCCGACGCCACCGCCTCCCGCGGCTCCTTGCGGGGCGCCGTCGCCGCCACGTCACCCGCCCTGATCGCCCGGATCGCGGCGTCGAGCAGCGGGCCGTCGGGCAGCGCCGGCCCGTCCGGAACCGGCTCGGGCGCCGTGCGCGCCGACGTGCGGTGCGCGTGCGCGCGCGTGATCAGGACATCGCCCTCGGGCGTCTCCGCGGCAGGCGCGAAACCCATCGCCCGCAGACCCTCCAGGAGCGTGCCCGGGTCCACCTGCGCCGCGAGGACCGTCGGCGCCAGCCGCCGCAACCGCAGCGCCGCCGCCCGCTTGTCCGCCAGGATCTCGCCCATCAGCGCGTCGTCGTCGCACCGCACGTACGCCGACGCCGCCCCGATCCGCAGATGCCCGTGGCGCCGCGCCACATCGTCGATCAGATACGTCAGCGGCTGCGGGACCGGCGTACGAGAGTGCTGAGCCAAAAACGCGTGCAGGTCGGAGGCCGTACGCCCCGCGTCGAGCGCCCGGCGCACCGAACCCGGCGTGAACCGGTACACCGTCGCCCCGCCCTTCGACTCCACGTCGGCCAGCACGGACAGCGCCTCCGCCAGCGGACGCACCAAAGGCCCCGGGGCCACCGCCGTGAGGTCCGCCTGAAGCAGCACATGGTCCAGCGGCTCGGGCAGCAGCGGCGCGATCAGCCGCTCCGCCTCCGCCGTCGCCACGCCCCGACCCGACGGCGCCGGGTCCTGCTCCGAGAGCAGCGCGCGACCGTGCGCCGACAGCGCCCCGCGACCCGTCACCCCCAGGAACTCGGCCTCCGACAGCGTCCACTCCGCCAGCCGCGTCCGCAGCTCACGGGCGGCGGGCGAGGGCCGCTCCCACGTCAGCCGCGCCAGGACCGACTCCGGATCGGGCGCCGCACCCTCCTCCAACCCGGCCAGCAGCGTCAGCACCCGGCGGCGCACCTCGGGCGCCGCCGAACGATCCAGGTGCGGGCCGAGCGCCGACAACGTACGGTCCTTGCCGTCCCGGCCGCCCACCAGCCCCGCCGTACGCGTCGCCGGCAGCCACGCCGCGGCCAGCCGCGCCCACCGCTCCGCCGCGGGCCGCTCCACCCACTCGTCGTACGCGGGCGTCGCCGCGTACCGCTCGTCGGCCTCACCGTCCGCCGCCAGCAGACCCGCCGCGTAGGCGAGTTCGACCCAGAACGCCGCCTGCGGTTCCGTACAGTCCAGCGCCGACGCCGTGCGCTTCAGGTCCCGCACGCTCAGGCCGCCCGCCCGCAGCACCGCCGGGCCGCCCTCGTCCCAGTCCTTCAGCAGCTCCTCGACCGTCGCCAGCGCCGTGTACGCCTGCGCCGCCGCCGTCGCGTCCACCACCTGCGGACGGTGCGCCGCCTTCTCCCGCACCTCCGGCGCCACCGGCTCCAGCTCACGGTGCGCCCGGCCGCCGCGCAGATGCAACGCCGCCTCCCGGGGGAGCACCACCGTCCCCGGCGACGTGGGCAACAGCAGCCCCCGGTCGAGCAGCCACCGCAAGTGCGCCGCGGGCTGCGCCGTCACCTGCCCGTACGGCGGCCCCCACACCAGCCGGTTCAACACGTCGATGGACTGCGTCGGCGCCTCGTCCAGCAACGCCGACATCCGGTCCGGATCGGTGAACAACTCCGTCAGCGCCGCCACCGCCGACACACTGTCGTGCGTCGAGGGCAGCCCCGCCGCCGCCACGATCTCCTGCAACCGGGTCGGCGAGATACCCGCCGTGGCCTCCGCGACCGTCGGACCCAGACCCGTGGGCGAAGGATGCTGCGGACCCGGCGCGAGCAGTTCACGAGCCGTGCGCACCAGACGGAGCTGATCGTCGCCGCCCCACAGCAACGCCTGCTCCCGCAACGTCGCCACCGCACCCGGCAACGCCCGCGCGGCGTCCTCACCCGGCAGCAAGCCCAGCAGCGTCCCGTACGCCGTCGGCTCCGGAACCACCGCCAGCGCCTGCGCCACCTGCTGCGTGAACCGGTCGAGACGATCGAGCGCCCGCACCACCGAGGCACGGGTGCCCGCCCGGGTGGCGAGCTGCGTCAGATCGCTGGGTACCGGGCCGAGCAGATCGGGGCGGGCACGCAGCAGGCGGGCCAGCGAGGCGTCGTCCCTGGCGCGGAGGGCCTCCGCCAGGGAACGCGGGGCTGACGGGGTCGTCGCGGTCACCGCCGGGTTCTGCTCGTTGGGGCTCATCTGACCCACGGTAGCGGGCCGGGCCCCGCGGCCTTCGCTCTCTCGCCGCCGCGCTGCGGGGCGCGCTCTGGCGGCCCCCGGCATTCGCGATACCGTCGGGACAACAACTGCTGCACCCCGGAGGGGACTTCGTGGGGATCGAGAGTGATCAGCTCGTCTTCGACTATCTGAGCCGGGTCGGCGACCTGGCCCAGCAGCGGCAACTCCCGTCGGCGACGCGGATGCGCCTGGTGACGGAGTTGCGCGGGGAGATCGACCGGCACCGCGCACGGGCCACCGTCGACAGCCCGGCCGCCGTCCGCCGCATCCTGGACCGGCTCGGCACCCCCGACCGGATAGTCAGCGGCGCCCAGAACGGCGGGCCCGCCACCGACCCGGCGGCACCCCTCACCCGCCCGCTTCCCGAGCAACGCGACGGCGACCCCAAGAGCCGCTCCCCGCGCCGCAGGATCCCCCGCGTCCCGGGCGTGCCCCGCCCCCGGCGCGGCCCCACGTCCGAACCCGCGCGCGCCCCCTCGGACCTGCCCTCACCACCGCACCTCGCCGGAACCGACGAACTCGGCGCGTCCGGCGAGGAGACCGACTGGTGGCGGATCGGGGCAGGCGGCGGATCGCTCACCGACACCGACAGCGTGCCCGGGTTCACGGGCGGCATCGAGATCCCGGACATCCTCAAACCCCCGCCCTCCACACCGTCCCGGCCGGTCGTCCCGCTCGGCAAACCCGCGAGCGACACGGGCGGCACGAGCGGCAGCGGCGACGGGGACGACGAAGGCGACGCCGAGGAGTACGCGCCGCGCCGCACGCGGCGCTTCATGCCACGGAACGTGCCGCGCGTCGCCCCGGCCGGCGGCTGGACCAACCCGCTGCTCCTGCTCGCCGCCGCGGCCCTCGTCGCGGGCGCCGTCCTCGGCAACGTACTCGCGCTCCTCATCGGCTGGGCCGTCGTCTACCTCTCCCGGCGCCTCACCATGGGCCAGAAGAAACTCGCCGTGTTCGGCATGCCGGCCCTCGCCGTGGCCGGCGGCATCGGCTGGCTCTGGGGACGCAGCACCGGGAGATGGGGCGACCCGATCGCCGAGGGACAGATGAACGCCGCGCTGGGCGAGACATGGCCCTGGGTCCTGCGGTGCGCCGCGATCGGCTCCGCCCTGTACCTGGTGTGGCGCTCACAGCGCGGCCGGGTCTGAGAGGCGTACGCCTCTGATCGACGGTGGTGGGGCGCGGGCACAATGGGGGCATGGCTGCCCACATAGACCCCGCCCCCACCGTCGGGTTCGACCTCGACATGACGCTGATCGACTCGCGCCCCGGAATCCGGGCGACCTGGGTGGCCCTGTCCGAGCGGACCGGCGTGCACGTCGACGCGGACCTGGCCATCAGCCGGCTCGGGCCGCCCCTGGTCGACGAACTCGCCGAGTGGTTCCCGGCCGAGCGGATCCCGGCGACGGCCGAGCTCTACCGCGCGATGTACCCCACCTACGCCATCGAGGCGACCTTGGTGCTGCCAGGCGTCCACGAAGCCATGGACGCCGTGCACGCCGCGGGCGGTCGCACGATGGTCGTCACCGCCAAGTACGAGCCGAACGCCAAGCTCCACCTGGCGCACCTCGGCATCGACGCGGACGTCGTCGTCGGCGACCTCTGGGCCGAGGGCAAGGCGGAGGCGCTGCGCGAGCACGGCGCGAGCGTCTACGTCGGCGACCACGTCGGCGACGTACGCGGGGCACGCGCGGCCGACGCGTTCTCGGTGGCCGTCACGACGGGGCCCTGCGACGCCGCCGAGCTGCGGGCGGCGGGCGCCGACGTGGTGCTCCCCGACCTGACCGCCTTCCCGGCCTGGCTGGACGGCTACGTGGAGCGGGCCGCCCGCCGCTGAGCGGAGACGCCCCGGACCACACCGGCCGCGGCCAGCAGGAAACCGACGCCCATCAGCATGCAGACGGCGTAGGCGATGGGCGGGAAGGGGTCGGTGTCGAGGAACAGCGGGGCCACCGTGACCAGGGTGGCGATCGCCCCCACGACGAAGACGATGCCCCCCGCCCTCACGAGACCGTCACCGGGCCCCGGCTCGGCCGCCCGGGAATTGACTTGGGTTTTGTCGCGCACCCCGCAAGGGTAGTTCCCAGGCCGGAGGGACAAGCAAGCCGACTGTCCGGCGACGTCTTGCCACCGGCCCCGGGACCCATAGTCTTGGTCACGGCGGGTCGGACCACGACCCGCTGTACTGCTATCCAGAGCGTTTTCTTTCTAGTACGAGGACGAGGACTTCAGGTGCCTACCGGCAAGGTCAAGTGGTTCAACAGCGAGAAGGGCTTCGGCTTCCTCTCCCGCGACGACGGCGGCGACGTCTTCGTGCACTCCTCCGTACTTCCCGACGGTGTCGACGCCCTCAAGCCCGGCCAGCGCGTCGAGTTCGGAGTGGTCGCCGGTCAGCGCGGTGACCAGGCGCTCTCCGTCACGATCCTCGACCCGACCCCGTCCGTCGCCGCGGCGCAGCGCCGCAAGCCGGACGAACTGGCCTCCATCGTCCAGGACTTGACGACGCTGCTGGAGAACATCACGCCGATGCTGGAGCGCGGGCGCTATCCCGACAAGGCCGCGGGGGCGAAGATCGCTGGGCTGTTGCGGGCGGTGGCGGACCAGTTGGACGTCTGAGCCCCCGCGGTTCCACGGGGGGGCTACGGGAACGTGAGCGCGTCCGGGGCCAGGGCCGGGACCAGGCCCTCGGCCGCGGCCCGCGTCAGCAGGCCCCGGACGGCCGCGTAGCCGTCCTCGCCGAGGTCGGCCGTGAACTCGTTGACGTACAGGCCGATGTGCTGGTCGGCGACGGCCGGGTCCATCTCCTGGGCGTGTTCCATCACGTAGGGGCGGGACGCCTCGGGGTCGTCCCAGGCGGCGCGGACGGAGGCGCGGATCGTCTCCGCGTACGCGCGCAGCTTCTCGGCGCCCAGGTCGCGGCGGGCGATGATCGCGCCGAGCGGGATCGGCAGGCCGGTCGTGGCCTCCCAGTGCTCGCCCATGTCGGCGAGCTTGTGCAGGCCGTAGTTCTGGTACGTGAAGCGGGCCTCGTGAATGACGAGCCCGGCGTCGATCTTGCCGTCCCGTACCGCGGGCATGATCTCGTGGAAGGGCATGACGACGATCTCGCCGACCCCGCCGCCGGGGACGGTGTCCGCCGCCCACAGACGGAAGAGGAGATAGGCCGTGGAGGTCTCGCTCGGCACGGCGACCCGCTTGTCGCTCAGGTCCACGCCCGGCTCACGGGTCAGGACCAGCGGACCGCAGCCGCGGCCGAGCGCGCCGCCGCACGGCAGCAGCGCGTAGTCGTCGAGGACGTACGGCAGGACCGCGTAGCTGACCTTGAGGAGGTCGTACGTGTCCTCGCGGCGCTCGGCGACCCCGTTGGTGATGTCGATGTCGGCGAACGTCACGTCGAGCGCGGGGGCGCCCGGGACGCGGCCGTGGGCCCAGGCGTCGAAGACGAAGGTGTCGTTCGGGCAGGGCGAGAAGGCGATGCGTGTCGTCATGTGGTCTTCCAACTCTCCAGTACGGGCGCCGCCTTCCCGAACGCGTCGGTGAGCGCCGCGAGAGCGTCACCGATGCGCCAGGCGGCGCGGTCGCGGGGCCCGACGGCGTTGGAGACGGTGCGTATCTCGGCCACGGGCACGTCGTGCGCGGCGGCGGCCTCGGCGACGCCGAAGCCCTCCATGGCCTCGGCCACGGCGCCGGGGTGGCGCTGGGCGAGCAGGGCGGCGCGGTCGGCGGTGCCGGTCACGGTGGAGACGGTGAGCACGGTGCCGACGGTGGCGGCGGTGGACGCGGCGAGGTCTCGTACGAGGGACGCCGGGGGACGGTGGGTGACGGTGCCGAAGCCGAGTTCGGTGACCGGCAGGAAGCCCTCGGGGGTCTCGGCGCCGAGGTCGGCGACGGTGATCGCGTCGGCGACCAGGATCGTGCCGGGCGGGGCGGCGAAACCGCCGCCGATCCCGGCGGAGACGACCAGGGTGTAGGGCTGGTCGGCCAGGGCGGCGCGGGTGAGTGCGGTGGCGGTGCCGGCCGCCGCGGCGGCGGGGCCGACACCGACGGCGATGACGTCGACCGCCGGGTGGGGTGCGGGCAGTCCGCGTGCCACCGCGTCCCGTTCGGCCGGGACGGCGGTGGCGATCAGTACGCGGGTGCGCGTCGTGCCGGTGTCCGTCAGGAGTCCTTCTTCAGCTTGAACGACCACAGGCCGTACGCCTTGGAGTTGCCGCCCTCCAGGATCGTCACGGTGGTGGAGCCGCCGGTGGCGCCGTACTGCTGGTTGAAGAAGACGCTGCCGGGGACCGTGCGGTACGTCTTCTTGCTGGCGTCGGTCAGGGGCTGACCGTTCATCAGGATCGTCCAGCCCTTGTCCGCGATCTCCGGGTCGACGCCGAAGCGGACCGTCTCGTCGGGATCGACCTTGATGGTCTTGGCGCTCTTGTCCTTCAGGCAGCCTTCGAGCGACGAGGCCTTGAGGGCCTTGCCGTCGTTGTGGCAGGAGGCGTCGGAGTTCACCGAGGAGCGGCCCACCGTGACGGTGGCCAGCGGGGTCGGCTTGTCGCAGGCGGAGAGCACGAGCAGTCCGGCGCCGACGGCACCGACGGCGGCCACGGTGCGCCTGTGGCGCACTACGAAACGCTGGGAGGTCATGGCCGAAGGCTATCGGGCGCCGCCGGTGGGCCCGGGGGTGGGTCGCCCGTCGGCGTGGCCGGTCCCGGGGTGAGCCGCGCGGACGGGCCCCGGACTACGCCACGCGCGACCGTGCCGGTCCGCCTCTGCGGGCCGCCGACAGGAGGCCGCGGGCCGTCGACAGCCAGCCCAGTGCCACGATCCCGGCCGCCACGGAGAGGCCCAGTGTCCCGTTCAGGGGCAGCGCGATGCCGATGGCTCCGCCCAGGACCCAGGCCACCTGCAACAGGGTCTCCGAGCGGGCGAAGGCGGACGTCCGCACGGCCTCCGGTACGTCGCGCTGGATCGTCGCGTCCAGGGAGAGCTTGGCGAGGGCCTGGGCGAAACCGGCGACGGCCGCCAGGCAGGCCGTCATGAAGGCGCCGAAGAAGATCGCGGAGGTGATGGCGGCGCCGAGCACCACGGCGACGACCGTCACGATGATGACCTCGGGCGCCCGCGCTCTCAGCCACGCCCCGACGGCCGTGCCCAGGGCGTTGCCCGCGCCCGCCGACACGCCGACCAGACCGAGGGAGACGGCCGCGCTCTGCCCGGTCAGCGGATGCTCGCGCAGCAGGAACGCGAGGAAGAAGATCAGGAACCCGGAGAGGCAGCGCAGCGCGGCGTTGGCGGCGAGGGCGTGCGTGACGGCGGTGCCGACGGTCCGCAGGCCCGGTCTGCGCTGTCGCTTCACGGGGCCGTGCAGATGGGCCTCGTCGGCGGCGAGCAGCGCCCTGCTCTCGCCCTTGGCCGAGTCGACCTTGGGCGGCAGCGTGAACGACAGGAACATCCCCGCCACGAAGAGGACGAAGGCGCCGTAGAGGGGCCAGCGCGGCCCGAGCATCTGGAGGCCCGCTCCGACGGGTGCGGCGGCCCCGGTGGCGAGGAGTCCGCCGAGCGTCACCCGTGAGTTGGCCTTGACCAGGGAGAAGCGAGGTGGGAGGAGGCGTGGCACGACTGCCGAGCGGACGACGCCGTAGGCCTTGGAGGCGACGAGGACGCCGAGTGCGGCGGGGTACAGCTCGATGCCGCCGGTCACCACGGCGCTCGACAGGACCAGGGCGAGCAGCGCCCGGGCGGCCATCGATCCGGCCATCGCGGCCCGCCGCCCGTGCGGCAGCCGGTCCAGGAGCGGGCCGATGACGGGGGCGAGCAGGGTGAAGGGCGCCATGGTGATGGCGAGGTAGAGGGCGACACGGCCGCGGGCCTCGTCCGTGGGGACGGAGAAGAAGACGGTCGAGGCGAGCGCCACCGTGATCATGACGTCGCCCGCGCCGTTCACGGCGTGGAGTTCGATGAGTTTTCCGAGACCCGACTCGCCCGCGCCGTGCGCGTGTGTCACTTTTCGGATACCGCGTCCCGTGCCGGTGAACGGGCGTCGCAGCGCACGCCCGATCCTGCGGACGGCCCCGCGCACCGGGCCCGAACCGCTGTGTGCGTATGCCGACCGCGCGGTTGCCACCCCGTCATAGTGCCCCGGGAACGGGCGTACTAGTGCCGATATGGGTACGCGGGTCGGCTTTCGCGTCAGGTGCGGCTCGTACGTCGGTGTGGGCGCGGAGCGCGGGAGGAGGTAGCGTGCGTAGCGCGCCCGCGGCGGTTGTTATCGGCCGCGCGCCTCTCGGCCATCCCGCAGAATGGATGACGTAGGTGCGCCCGGAACGTCGGGTGCGGACGTCGACGCGGCCCTCCGGTCCGCTCCGTCCGCGCTCCCGCACACAGGATGGCGCACTCGAGAGACGGCGTAGGAGAGAAGCGATACCTGTGAGCGCAGCGACAACGCGTAGCCGCACCCCTGACCGTCTGTGCGCCGAGGCGGTCGACCTCGCCCGGACAGCGGCCGAGGAGGCCGCCGCGCCCGGAGTGGTCGGCGAGCACGTCGACATCGTCGTCGAGGGCGACCGTGTCGTCACGCACCTCTTCGAGTGCAAGGAGTTCGGCTACCGCGGCTGGCGGTGGGCCGTCACCGTGGCCCGCGCCTCGCGTGCCAAGTACGTCACTCTCGACGAGACGGTGCTGCTGCCCGGCCCCGACGCCCTCCTCGCCCCGGAGTGGGTGCCCTGGAGCGAGCGGCTGCGCCCCGGCGACATGGGCCCCGGCGATCTGCTGCCCACCGAGGCCGACGATCTGCGGCTGGAGCCCGGTTACACGGGCGAGGACGCGCCGCCGCCGAACGCGCTGCTCTCCGAGGAGATGACCGAGCTCGTCGAGGCCGAGGACGCCGAGGTCACCGAGGGCCCGGTGTCGGAGCTGCCCGTCGTGCCGACGCGCGGCTCGATCGCGGCGGTCGCGGAGGAGCTGGGCATGCGCCGGGCGCGGGTGCTCTCGCGCTACGGCCTGCACGTCGCCGCCGACCGCTGGGAGGAGTCGTTCGGGGCGAAGACCCCGATGGCGCAGGCGGCCCCGGCGACCTGTGTCTCGTGCGGGTTCCTCGCCCCGATCGGCGGTTCGCTCGGTCAGGCGTTCGGTGTCTGTGCGAACGAGTTCTCGCCGGCCGACGGGCGAGTGGTCTCGCTGGCGTACGGCTGCGGCGGGCACTCGGAGGCCGCGGTCATGCCGAAGGCGCCGCGGCCGGCCCCGCCGGTGATCGACGAGACCCGGCTCGACCCGTTCTCGCTGCGCCTGGACGCGGACGGGGGCTCGGTCGGGGCGGCGCCGGCCGACGGCGTGGAGGATCTGGGGCACTCGTAGCCCCGCGCCCCTGGAAGGCGCACTGCGTGCGCCCTCATGGGGCTGCGGCGAAGCCGCATGCCTCAGGGGCGCGGGGAACTGCGCGAGAAGCCCCACCGGGCCGCACCCGGCGACGCGCCGAACGGGCCCCCGCGAGCGCCGCGATACCGTGCGGGCCCACCGATGACAGCGCCCAGAAGGAGACACCCGTGAGCGTCAGCAAAGCCGCACCGGGCCACATGGACCCGTTCGGCACCGCCAGATTGCGGCGCGGGGTGCTCGACGCGTGGGCCGGGAGCGCGGCCCGGTTCCGGGAGGACGCCAACGCCGAGGAAGATCTCGCGCTCGGCGGCTACCGGGACCGGCTCGTCGTGGAGCTGGCACAGAACGCCGCCGACGCCGCCGCCCGCGCGGGTGTCGAGGGCCGGCTCGCGCTCACCCTGCGCGGCGGGGTGCTGGCCGCGGCGAACACCGGGGCGCCGCTGGACGCCGCCGGGGTCGAGTCCCTGTCCACCCTGCGGGCGTCCGCCAAGCGAGAGCCCGTCGACGGGGCGGTGGGGGCGGTGGGCCGGTTCGGGGTCGGGTTCGCCGCCGTGCTCGCCGTCAGCGACGAGCCCGCCGTCGTCGGCCGTACGGGGGGCGTGCGGTGGTCGCTGGGGGAGGCGCGCATCGCCGCCGCCGACACCGCCCGGCACAGCCCGGCCCTGGGCGACGAACTGCGCCGCAGGGACGGCCACGTACCGCTGCTGCGGCTCCCGTTCGCGGCCGAGGGGCAGGCCCCCGAGCCGTACGACACCGTCGTGATCCTGCCGCTGCGCGACGAGGCCGCGGAGGCGCTCGCGGCCCGCCTCCTCGCCGACATCGACGACACGCTGCTGCTGGCCCTGCCGGGTCTCGCCGAGGTCACCGTCACCACCGACGCCGGGACGCGCGTGCTGCGCCGCCGCGCCGCGGACGCGTACACGGTCGTCTCGGACGACGCCCGGGTACCCGCCGAACTGCGCTGGCGCACCGTCACCCGTTCCGGTGCCCTCACCTCCGACCTGCTCGCCGACCGGCCCGTCGAGGAGCGGCTGCGCCCCCACTGGTCCGTCACCTGGGCGGTGCCCGTCGACGACGAGGGTGCCCCGCGACGGCCTCTCAGCGAGCCCGTGCTGTACGCCCCCACCCCGAGCGACGAGGCCCTCGGGGTGCCCGCGCTGCTCATCGGCTCGTTCCCGCTGGACACCGCGCGGCGGCATGTGGCGCCCGGCCCGCTCACCGCGTTCCTCACGGAGCGGGCCGCCGACGCGTACGCCGAACTGCTCGGCGACTGGCGGCCGGTGGGCCCGGGCATCCTCGACCTGGTGCCGGGCCCGCTCGGCAAGAGCGAACTGGACGGGGCGCTGCGGGCCGCGATCCTGCACCGCCTGCCCCGCGTCGCGTTCCTGCCGCCCGCGCTCGAACCCGTCGCCGAGGCCGACGACGAGGACACCGGGCGGCCCGTCGCCCTCCGGCCGCGTGAAGCGGAGGTCGTCGAGGGGGTCGGCGCCGACACCGTGCGGGTCCTCGCCGAGGTGCTGCCCTGCCTGCTGCCCGCCGGGCTCGAACGCCGCGCGGAGCTGCGCACGGTCGGTGTCGCCCGGGTCCCGCTGACCGAGGCGATCGACCGGCTGGCCGGCCTGGAGAAGGAGCCCGGCTGGTGGCGGCGGCTCTACGACTCCCTCGCCGGGGTCGACCCCGACCGGCTCAGCGGGCTGCCCGTACCGCTCGCCGGGGGCCGGACCGTCATCGGGCCGCGCCAGGTGCTGCTGCCGACCGGCGAGGCGTCCACGCCGCCCGGCGACTCCCTCGCCCGGCTCGGCCTCAAGGTCGCCCACCCCGACGCCGCACACCCGCTCCTGGAGAAGCTGGGCGCGCTGCCCGCGACGCCCCGCGCCGTGCTGCGGACGCCGCAGTTGCGGGCCGCCGTCGCCGCGTCCCTGGACGACGAGCCCGCCTGGGACGACGAGGGCACCCTGAGCGTCGACGAGCTGGCCGACGTCGTCCTCGCCCTGGTGCGCGACGCCCACCTCGACCCCGTCGACGAGCCGTGGCTCGGCGCCCTCGCCCTGCCCGACGAGAACGGTGAACTCGCCCCCGCCGCCGAGCTGCTGCTGCCCGGCAGCCCCCTCGCCTCCGTCGTCCGGGAAGGGGAACTCCCCTACGTCGACGAGGAGCTGGCCGAGCGGTGGGGCGAACAGCCGCTCGCCGCCTGCGGGGTGCTCGCCACCTTCGCCCTGGTCCGCGCCACCGACGTGGTCCTCGACCCGGACGAGCTCGAACCCCGCTACTCCGGGGACTCCGACTACCCCGAGCCCGACGATCCCGGTCTCCTCGACGCCGTCGACGTGTGGTGCGAGGACGTCCTCGACCGGCTGCCCGACACGCCGGTACCGCCCGTCGCCACCGAGCTGATCGCCGTACGCGACCTCGACCTGGTCGACGAGGACCGCTGGCCGCAGGCGCTCGCCCTGCTGTCCAGGCCGCCGCTGCGCGACGCCCTCACCCAGCCCGTCCGCGTCCTGCTGCCCGACGGCACCCATGAACTCGTCCGCCCGTACACGGCGTGGTGGCTGCGCGGCAACCCGGTCCTCGACGGCCGCCGCCCCGCCGGACTGCGCGCCGCGGGCACGGACCCGCTCCTCGTCGGCCTGTACGAGTCCGCCGACGCCGGTGGTTTCGACGACGAGCAGGTGCTGCGCTCCCTCGGGGTGCGCACCTCCGTCGCCGCGCTGCTCGACGAGCCCGGCGGCGCCGCCGAACTACTGGACCGCCTCGCCGATCCGGACCGCGAGGTGGGCGCGGCTCAACTGCACGCGATCTACGGGGCGTTGGCCGAGCTCGATCCCGAGCAGGTGACGCTCCCGGACGAGGTGCGCGCGGTGCGCGACGGTGAGGTGGTCGTCGTGGACGCCCGGGACGCACTCGTCGCCGACGCCCCCGACCTGCTGCCGCTCGCCGGTGGCCGCGCGCTGCTGCCGGTCGCCCCGGCCGGGGCCGCGCACCTCGCCGAGCTGTTCCAGGTGCGCCGCCTGAGCGAGGCCGTCGACGCCGAGGTGAGCGGGGAGGGCGTCGAGCACCCGGTGCCCGACGCCGTCCGCACCCTCCTCGGGCCCGCGGTCCCGGACTCGTACGTCGAACACGAGGAGCTGTACGTCGCCGGGACCGAGGTCGACTGGCGTCGCACCCCCGACGGCACCGTGCACGCGGCGACCCTGGAGGGTGTCGCGGCGGGGCTCGCGTGGGCGGCGGGGCAGTGGCCGCGGCGGTTCGAGGTGGCGGCGCTCCTGGAGGACCCGTCCCGCACGGCGGAGCTGGCGCGGGACCGCTGGTTCGACTGAGAGCCTTTCGGCGACAGGCTTTCAGCCGGTGAAGCGGCGGCCGACCCACTTCCACAGGAGTTCCAGGGCGACCGCCGCGACCGCCGCGACGCCCACCGCCGTCCACGGCATGGTGGAGCCCACCAGTTTCAGCGCGAAGAAGTCCTGGAGCCACGGCACCACCAGGACCAGCAGGAACCCGAGCCCCATCGCCGCCACCAGACACACCCGCCACCACGTGTAGGGGCGGGCGATGATGGCGAGCACCCACATCGAGATCAGGAACAGCGTCAGCGTCGCCGAGCTGGTCTCCGCGTCGAGCGCGCCCGAGCCCCGGTAGAAGTGCCGGGCGATCATGTACATCACGAAGGTGGCGAGGCCCGCGACGGCCCCGCCCGGGATCGCGTACCGCATGACGCGGCGCACGAAGTGCGGCTCCGCGCGTTCCGTGTTCGGCGCGAGGGCCAGGAAGAACGCGGGGACGCCGATCGTCAGCGTCGACAGCAGCGTCAGGTGCCGGGGCAGGAACGGGTACTCGACCTGGCAGCAGACGACGAGCAGCGCCAGGATCACCGAGTAGACGGTCTTGACCAGGAACAGGGTGGCCACGCGCGTGATGTTGCCGATGACGCGCCGGCCCTCGGCGACGACCGAGGGCAGTGTCGCGAAGCTGTTGTCGAGCAGCACGATCTGGGCGACGGCCCGGGTCGCCTCCGAGCCCGAGCCCATCGAGACGCCGATGTCCGCGTCCTTGAGCGCGAGCACGTCGTTGACGCCGTCGCCGGTCATCGCGACCGTGTGCCCGTGGGACTGGAGCGCGCCCACCATGTCCCGCTTCTGCCGCGGGGTGACGCGGCCGAAGACCGTGCCCGCGTCCAGCGCGTCGGCCATCTCCGCGCGGTCCTCGGGCAGGGTCCGGGCGTCGACGGTGTGCTCGGCGCCGCTCAGGCCGAGCTTGGCGGCCACCGCGCCGACGGAGACGGCGTTGTCGCCGGAGACGACCTTGGCCTTGACGTCCTGCTCGGCGAAGTAGCGCAGCGTGTCGGCGGCGTCGGGGCGCAGCCGCTGCTCCAGGGCGAGGAGCGCGGCCGGTTCGGCACCTTCCTTGACGCGCGGGTCCTCCAGGTCCTCGCGCACCCGGGCGAGGAGCAGGACGCGCAGGCCCCGCCGGTTCAGCTCCTCGGTCTCGGCGAGGGCCGGGTCGCCGTCGGGCAGCAGGACGTCGGGGGCGCCGAGCAGCCAGGCGCTGTGCGTCCCGTCGTCCTCGCTGAAGGCGGCGCCGCTGTACTTGCGGGCGGAGGAGAAGGGCAGCGCCTGGGTGCAGCGCCACCGTCCGTGGTCCGGGTAGGCGTCGATGACGGCCTGGAGGGAGGCGTTGGGCCGTGGGTCGCAGGCGCCGAGGGCGCCGAGGACCCGGCGGACGTACTCCTCGTCGGTGTCGCCGAGCGGGCGCAGCGCGGCGACGTCCATGCTGCCCTCGGTGAGGGTGCCCGTCTTGTCGAGGCAGACGGTGTCGACGCGGGCCAGCCCCTCGATGGCGGGCAGTTCCTGCACGAGGCACTGCTTGCGGCCGAGGCGGATGACGCCGATCGCGAAGGCGACGGAGGTGAGCAGGACGAGGCCCTCGGGGACCATCGGCACGATGCCGCCGACGGTGCGGGCGATCGAGTCCTTGAAGCCGTGCTCCTTGACGACGAGCTGGCTGACGACCAGGCCGATCGCGGTCGGGACCATCATCCACTGCACGTACTTGAGGATGGTGGAGATGCCGGAGCGCAGTTCGGAGTGGACGAGGGTGAAGCGGCTGGCCTCCTCGGCGAGCTGGGCCGCGTACGCCTCCCGTCCGACCTTCGTCGCCGTGTACGCGCCGGTGCCCGCGACGACGAAGGAGCCGGACATGAGCGCGTCGCCGGGCCGCTTCACGACCGGGTCGGCCTCGCCGGTCAGCAGGGATTCGTCGATCTCCAGGCCGTCGGCCTCGACGCAGGTGCCGTCGACGGCGACGCGGTCCCCGGGACCGGCCTCGATGAGGTCGCCCAGGACGATGTCGGAGGTGGCGACCTCGGTGGCCTCCCCGTCGCGGCGTACCGTCGGGCGGACCTCGCCGACCACGGCGAGCGCGTCCAGGGTCTGCTTGGCGCGCCACTCCTGGACGATGCCGATGCCGGTGTTGGCGAGGATCACGAAGCCGAAGAGGCTGTCCTGGATCGGCGCGACGAAGAGCATGATCAGCCAGAGCACGCCGATGATCGCGTTGAAGCGGGTGAAGACGTTGGCGCGGACGATCTCGGTGAGCGAGCGTGAGCTGCGTACCGGTACGTCGTTGACCTCGCCGCGGGCGACGCGCTCCGCGACCTCGGCGCCGGTGAGCCCTGTCGCCCGCCCCGGGACAGGCACCGGGTGCACCGGGTCCAGTTCGGCGCCCGCGTCGATGTGCGTCATGAATCCGACAGTACGGGCGATTCCGCGGTGGTGCGCGGGGTCAGGACACCTGGGCCGCCGCCCGTTTGATCGCGGCGTCACGCTTGCGGACGTACCAGATGCCGATGAGTCCGAGCCCGGCACCGGCCAGGCACGTCCACACCCACCAGGTGCGTCCGTGGTCGTCGAACCAGCCGTAGAACGGCAACTGGACGAGGAAGAGGACGAACCACAGGATGGTGCCGCCGGTGACGGTGGCGACGACGGGACCCTCCAGGGGTTCCGGTGCCTCGTGCTGCGGGATCCACTTCGCCATGCGCACAGTCTACGAGTGACCGGTTCTGTGCCTGACAGGCACTGCTTCAGACATCTTCGGGGCACCGCTTCGCCCAGGTGCCGCAAGGGTCTACGCGCGGAGATAGCGATTTGGGGCTCATATGTTCATACTGAAACGGCCTGAGGCTGGCCACTTCTGTTCGTACGAAACACCAACGGAAACACCGGGGAAACCGTTCGGTGATCAAGCGAGGCCCAGACTCGATCACGTTCCCCGCCCACAGAAGCCCCGCTCCGAATACCGCTGAGGTCACCCATGTCCACTTCGGCCACCGCTCCGGTCGATGCCCACGAACAGCCGCCGTCTCCCCCGAAGAACGGCTTCGACCGGTACTTCAAGATCTCCGAGCGCGGCTCGACGGTCGGCCGTGAGGTCCGCGGCGGCTTCGCCACGTTCTTCGCGATGGCCTACATCATCGTGCTGAACCCGATCATTCTCGGCAGCGCGAAGGACATGTACGGGCACCAGCTCGACAACGGGCAGCTCGTCACCGCGACCGCGCTGACCGCCGCGTTCACCACGCTGCTCATGGGCGTCATCGGCAACGTGCCGATCGCGCTCGCCGCCGGGCTCGGCGTGAACACCGTCGTCGCCCTCCAGCTCGCGCCGCGCATGTCCTGGCCGGACGCGATGGGCATGGTCGTCCTCGCGGGCTTCGTCGTGATGCTGCTCGTCGCCACCGGTCTGCGGGAGCGCGTCATGAACGCCGTACCGCTCGGCCTGCGCAAGGGCATCGCCATCGGTATCGGCCTGTTCATCATGCTGATCGGCCTCGTCGACTCGGGCTTCGTCTCCCGGATGCCGGACGCCGCGCAGACCACCGTGCCGCTCCAACTCGGCGCCGACGGCCACCTCAACGGCTGGCCGGTACTGATCTTCGTCCTCGGTGTGCTGCTCACGCTGGCGCTGCTCGTGCGCAAGGTGCCGGGCGCCATCCTCATCTCCATCGTCGTGATGACGGTCGTCGCGGTGATCGTGGAGGCCGTCGCCAAGGTGCCCTCCTGGGGTCTGACCTCCCCGAAGTGGCCCGGCAACCCGGTCTCCACCCCGGACTTCGGGCTCGTCGGCGACGTCAGCCTGTTCGGCGGCTTCGACAAGGTCGGCGTGCTGACCGGCATCCTCTTCGTCTTCACCGTGCTGCTGTCGTGCTTCTTCGACGCGATGGGCACGATCATGGGCATCAGCGACGAGGCGCACCTGACCGACGAGCGCGGCCAGATGCCCGGCATGAACAAGGTCCTGTTCATCGACGGTATCGCCGTCGCCGCGGGCGGCGCCTCCTCGTCCTCCGCCACCACCTGCTTCGTGGAGTCCACGGCGGGGGTCGGCGAGGGCGCCCGCACCGGCTTCGCCAACGTGATCACCGGTGGCCTCTTCGCCGTCGCGCTGTTCCTCACGCCGATCGCCACGATGGTCCCGTCGCAGGCGGCCACCCCGGCCCTGCTCGCGGTCGGCTTCCTGATCCTGTCCGGCGGCATCCGTGCCATCGACTGGAGCGACTACACCATCGCGATCCCGGCGTTCGTGACGATGCTGATGATGCCGTTCACGTACTCGATCACGAACGGCATCGGCATGGGCTTCATCACCTTCACCGTGCTGCGCGTCGCGGCGGGCCGCGCCAAGGAGGTGCCGGTCGCGATGTACGCGGTCTCGGCCGTCTTCGCCTTCTACTACCTGATGCCGGCGCTCGGTCTGACGTGATCCGGCTCCCCGGGGCGCGTCACACCGCCCCGTAGAACCGCTCCGTCTCCTCGACGGACGTCTTGAACCGTTCGTCGAAGTCGTCTCGAATGAGCGTCCGGGCCACATAGTCCTGGACGCTCATTCCCCTTTTCGCGGCATGCCCCTTGAGCCGGTCGAGCAGCTCACCGTCTATCCGCAGGCTGAGCACTGTCGATCCCATGCGGACAGGGTCGCGGCCCGGCCGCGCCCGGTGCGTCACTTTCTGGAGCCAGCTCACTCGTACGAGTGACGAAGGGGTTCGGTGGCGCGTATCACGGGCACCGTGCGCCCTACCGGTAGTCGTTAGGCACAGTAATGAGTTATGCTAACGAACATGCCGGACCTCTCCCATGGCGATGACGTAGCCGCCGTGAACTCCCTGCGCTCCGCCGTGATGCGCCTGTCCCGTCGACTCAAGCACCAGCGGGTCGACGAATCGCTGAGCCCCACCGAGATGTCGGTGCTCGGCACCCTGGCCGGCTGCGGCTCGGCGACCCCGGGCGAGCTGGCCCGCAAGGAGCACGTGCAGCCGCCCTCCATGACCCGCATCGTCGCTCTCCTGGAGGCCAAGGGACTGGTCGGCCTGGAGCCGCACCCCGAGGACCGCAGGCAGAAGGTCGTCACGTCGACCGAGCGGGCCGAGGCGATGCTCGCCGAGTCCCGCCGCAAGCGGAACGCGTGGCTGGCCGACCTCGCCGTCGGCCTCGACGAGGACGAGTGGGCCAAGCTGCGCGCCGCCGCACCCGTCCTGGAGAAGCTGGCCCATCTCTGAGCAGCCCTGACAACCAGCACACGACCGCCGAGGAGGCGACGCCACTTTGAGTACGGGATCCGGAGCAGACTCCGCCCCCGCACCAACCGCCCACGACCAAGCCGCCCGCCCACGCAAGCCCTCGATGTTCGCGAGCCTGAAGGTACGCAACTACCGCCTCTTCGCGACCGGGGCCGTCATCTCCAACACCGGCACCTGGATGGCCCGCATCACCCAGGACTGGCTGGTCCTGTCCCTCACGGGCTCCTCCGCCGCCGTCGGTGTCACCACGGCGATGCAGTTCCTGCCGATGCTGCTCTTCGGGCTGTACGGCGGCGTCATCGCCGACCGCTTCGCCAAGCGCGGCCTGCTGTTCTGCACGCAGGGCGCGATGAGCCTGTCCGGCCTGTTCCTCGCCGCGCTGACCCTGTCCGGCAACGTACAGGTCTGGCACGTCTACGTAGCCGCCTTCTTCACCGGCCTGGTCACCGTCGTCGACAACCCGACGCGGCAGTCCTTCGTCTCCGAGATGGTCGGCCCCGACCAGGTCCGCAACGCGGTCTCCCTGAACTCCGCGAACTTCCAGTCCGCCCGGCTCATCGGCCCCGCCGTCGCCTCCGCGCTGACCGCGGCCGTCGGCCCCGGCTGGGCGTTCCTCGCCAACGGCCTGTCCTTCCTCGCCCCGCTCACCGGCCTGGCGCTGATGCGCACCCGCGAGCTGCACGAGAGCAAGCGCGCCCCGCGCGGCAAGGGACAGCTCCGCGAGGGCCTGCGCTACGTGTCCGCGCACCCCGAGCTGATCTGGCCGATCGTGCTCGTCGGCTTCGTCGGCACCTTCGGCTTCAACTTCCCGATCTGGCTCAGCGCCTACGCCGACGACGTCTTCCACGGCGGTGTCGGACAGTACGGCCTGTTCAACACGCTCATGGCGCTCGGCTCACTGGCCGGCGCCCTGCTCGCCGCCCGCCGCCGCTCGACCCGCCTGCGGGTCCTGGTCGGTGCCGCGGTCGGGTTCGGCGTCCTGGAGGTCCTGGCCGCGTGGGCGCCCGGCGTCTGGGCGTTCGCCCCGCTGATCGTGCTGCTCGGCATCCTCGGCCTGACGGTCAACGTCACGGCCAACTCCACGGTCCAGATGGGCACGGACCCGGAGATGCGCGGACGCGTCATGTCCCTGTTCATGATGGTCTTCACCGGCGGTACGCCGCTGGGCGGCCCGCTCTTCGGCTGGCTCGCCGACCAGTACGGGGTCCGCGTCAGCCTCATGCTGGGCGGTGTGATCTGCGCCGCGGCGGCGGCCGGTGTCGGCCTCATGCTGGCCCGCGCGGCGAACCTGCGCCTCAAGGTCGACCTGCGGCGCGGCGAACGCCACGTCCAGTTCGTGCCGCGCGACCCGCGGCGTCTCGCAGCGGTCGCCTGACCGGTGGCGTCGGGCCGGGCCGGGCGGTTCTCCGTCCGGCCCTACGCGCCGCTGAGCGACCCTGGACCCGTGAGACTCTTCGCCGCCGTCCTGCCGCCCCGCGCCGTCCTCGTGGAACTCGGCCTCGCCGTCGACCGGCTGCCCGACGGCGACGGGCTGCGCTGGACCGGCCGGGACGGATGGCACCTCACGCTCGCCTTCTACGGTGACGTACCGGAGACGGCCGCGGCGGAGCTCGGGGAGCGGCTCGGGCGGGCGGCGGTGGGTACGGAACCGTTCGAGCTGGCGTTGGGAGGCGGCGGTCAGTTCGGCGGGCGGACCCTGTGGGCGGGGGTGCGCGGGGGCACGGAGGCGCTGCGGCGGCTCGCCGAGCGGGCCGGGGCGGCGGGCCGCGAGGCCGGACTGCCGACAGAGCACCGCGAACACCGGCCGCATCTGACGCTGGCCCGCGCCCGCGCGACCACCGACCTCACGCCGTACGTCACCGCCCTCGACACCTTCACCGGCGCACCCTGGACCGTGGCCGAGCTGGCGCTCATGCGCAGCGATCTGCCGAGGTCCGGGGTACCGGGGGAGCGCCCGCGCTACGAGAAGGTCGCCGCCTGGGAGCTGACGGGCGCGCGTTAGGCTCGGAGCGTGGACCCGAAGACGCGTAACCGGATCATGGCCGGGGTGCTTGTGCTGATGTTGGTCGTGGTGGCGGTGGCGGCGGCCGTCGGCTGACAGCGCCCGGCCGCCGCCCCGCACCCGCCGCGCCCTACCAGGCGAACGCCTCGGGGGACGGCCCCGGGCCGGGGAAGATCTCGTCCAGCGCCGTCAGAACCTCCTCGCCGAGTTCGAGGTCGACCGCGCGCAGCGCCGAGTCGAGCTGTTCCCGGGTGCGCGGGCCGACGATCGGGCCGGTGACGCCGGGCCGGGTCAGCAGCCAGGCCAGGGCCGCGTCGCCGGGCTCGATGCCGTGCTTGCCGAGCAGGTCCTCGTAGCGCTGGACCTGCTCGCGCACCTTGGTGTTCTCCAGGGCGCTCGCGCTGCGGCCGTCCTTGCGGCGCTTGCCCTCGCTCTCCTTCTTCAGGACGCCACCGAGCAGGCCGCCGTGGAGCGGCGACCACGGGATGACGCCGAGGCCGTACTCCTGGGCGGCCGGGATGACCTCCATCTCGGCGCGCCGCTCGGCCAGGTTGTAGAGGCACTGCTCGCTGACGAGGCCGACGCGGCCGTGGCGGGCGGCGACCTCGTTGGCCTGGGCGATCTTGTAGCCGGGGAAGTTGGACGAGCCCGCGTAGAGGATCTTGCCCTGCTGGATCAGGACGTCGATGGCCTGCCAGATCTCCTCGAACGGGGTGTGCCGGTCGATGTGGTGGAACTGGTAGATGTCGATGTAGTCGGTCCGGAGCCGCTTCAGGCTGGCGTCGACGGCGCGCCGGATGTTCACGGCGGAGAGCCGGTCGTGGTTCGGCCAGACGGCGCCGCCGTCGGCCGACATGTTGCCGTAGACCTTGGTGGCGAGAACGGTCTTGTCGCGCCGCCCGCCGCCCTGGGCGAACCAGCTCCCGATGATCTCCTCGGTACGGCCCTTGTTCTCGCCCCAGCCGTACACGTTCGCGGTGTCGAAGTAGTTGATGCCACTGGCCAGCGCCGCGTCCATGAGGGAGTGGCTGGTGGCCTCGTCGGTCTGCGGGCCGAAGTTCATGGTGCCGAGGACGAGGCGGCTGACCTTAAGTCCTGTGCGTCCGAGCTGCGTGTACTTCATGGGTTCCAGCCAAGGACGTGGAGTGCGCTCTAGGCAAGCGGATCAGGACAATACAAGGCGGGCTGGGTGTGAAGCGCACAAGGAGGGGACCGCGCGGTACTGCGATACGCGGAGTGGCCGGTCACCCGCCCGTCACGTCAACCCACCGGAGATCGAACCGCCGTGAGCGGGGCGCGGTAAGGGCCGCCGATGCCCCACGCCTGATGCAGGGCGTCCGCGAACGCCGAGGCCAGTTTGTGTTCGCCGGACGCGTTCGGGTGCGTGCCGTCGTAGGTGTCCGTGTGGATGTCGTACGACTCCGGGACCGAGGCGAGCAGCAGCGGTGAGCGGGGTTCGTCGAGGTCCGCGACCGTCTTGGCCAGCAGGGTGTTGAAGTGGGCGACCTGCGCGGCGAAGGGGGCGTCGGTCTCGGCCCGGATGTTCGGGATGACGGGGAGGACGACCATGCGCAGGGCCGGGTTGGCGGTGCGGGCCTCGGTGACGAAGCGGCGGACGTTGGCCGCGGTCTGCTCGGCGTTCGTGTAGAAGCCGAGGTCGATCAGGCCCAGCGAGATCAGCAGGACGTCGGAGCGAAACTCGGTGACGGCGTCGGCGATCGCCGGTGCCATGTGCAGCCAGCCCTCGCCCCAGCCCGCGAGGTGGGCCTGCGGGAAGTCCGGGTCGGCGTAAGCGTGGCCACCGCCGTGCAGGGCGGTGCGGGGGCCCACGAAGGCGCAGTCGGTGCCGGTGGCGCGCAGGTGCTGCCACATCCGGTGGCGCCAGGTGTGCTCGCCCGCGCTGCCTATCGTCATGGAGTCGCCGACGAAAGTGAACCTGAGCATCCGCTCATCATCCTCGATCACCCGGACCGCGTGCGTGTGAGACCCAACACGCCTGGCAAGCTGGGGGCATGCGTTCGTACAAGGCGTCGTCGCGTGTGGGTGGGGTCGCGACCGCCGCCGTGCTGCTGTCGGTGTGCGCGGTCGGTCCCGCGCTCGCGGCCGACCCGCCGGCCGGTTCCGACGGGTTCACGATCAAGGACCCGCGGATCACCGAGTCCAGCGGCCTGGCGGCCTCCCGAGCCCACCCCGGCGTCTACTGGACCCACAACGACAGCGACGACGGCGCCTACCTGTACGCCGTCGACGGCCGCACCGGGAAGACCGTCGCCACGCTCACCCTCACCGGCATCGGTTCTCCGCGCGACGTGGAGGCGATCTCGGTCGGCCCCGACGGCGACCTCTACGTGGGCGACATCGGCGACAACCTGGGCGGCAAGTGGGACCACGTGTGGATCTACAAGCTGCCCGAGCCGAAGGAGCTGCGCGACCAGACCGTACGGGCCACGCAGTACGTCGTGACGTACGCGGACGGGCCGCGCAACGCCGAGGCGATGATGGTCCACCCGAAGACCGGCCGGGTCTACCTCGTGGAGAAGGACGAGGACGGCGGCGGCCTCTACGAGGGCCCCGACCCGCTGAACCCCGGCGCCACGAACGTCTTCCGACGCGTCGCCGACATCGATCTGTGGGTGACGGACGGCGCCTTCTCGCCCGACGGGAAGCAGCTCGCGCTGCGCGGCTACTTCGGCGGCGTCGCGTACTCCTGGAACGGCGGGAAGCCCAAGAGGCAGGGCCAGTTGAGCGTGCCGATGCAGCAGCAGGGCGAGTCGGTGACGTACACCCTCGACGGGCGGACGCTGCTCTACGGCAGCGAGGGCCGGGGGAGTTCGGTCCAGGCCGTGGAGGTCGAGGGCGCGGGCGGCGGCGGCTCCGGGGGCGGCGGCAACGGTGCGGACGACGGCGGTGACGGTGACGGCGGCGGGTTCACCGGCAAGGCCGGGGCCGTCGGCGCGGCCGTCGTGCTGATCGCCGTCCTCGGTGTCGGGCGGCTGCTGCGGCGCCCCAGGGCGAAGTGATCCGCTCACCGCGCCGGAGGGGCCGCGTCGGGCCCCTCCGGCGACGGGAACGGAGTCGGGATCCGGGTCGGGATCAGAGCTGACCGATGACGTGGTCGACGCAGGCGGTCAGCGCCTGTACGTCGGCCGGGTCGATCGCGGGGAACATGGCGACCCGGAGCTGGTTGCGGCCCAGCTTGCGGTACGGCTCGGTGTCGACGATCCCGTTGGCGCGGAGCACCTTCGCCACGGCGGCGGCGTCGATGTCGTCGGAGAAGTCGATCGTGCCGATGACCTGCGACCGCTTGGCCGGGTCCGTCACGAACGGCGTCGCGTGCTTCGACTCCTCGGCCCACGAGTACAGCCGGGACGAGCTGTCCTTCGTCCGCGCCGTCGACCAGGCGAGACCGCCCTGCCCGTTGATCCAGTCCAACTGCTCGGCGAGCAGGAAGAGGGTCGCGAGCGCCGGGGTGTTGTACGTCTGGTTCTTGCGCGAGTTGTCGATCGCCGTCGGCAGGGAGAAGAACTCCGGGACGTGGCGGCCGGACGCGTGGATCCGCTCGGCGCGCTCGATCGCGGCCGGGGAGAAGACGCCGATCCACAGGCCGCCGTCGGAGGCGAAGGACTTCTGCGGGGCGAAGTAGTAGACGTCCGTCTCGGCGATGTCGACGGGCAGGCCGCCCGCGCCGGACGTGGCGTCGACCAGGACGAGCGCGCCCTCGTCGGCGCCCGCGACCCGCTTGATCGGGGCGGCGACACCGGTGGAGGTCTCGTTGTGCGTCAGGCCGTAGACGTCGACACCGGCCTCGGCCTTCGGCTCCGGGTGCGTGCCCGGCTCCGAGCTGATCACGGTGGGCTCGGCCAGCCACGGGGCCAGCTTCGACGCCTTCGCGAACTTGGAGGAGAACTCGCCGAAGTTCAGGTGCTGCGACTTGTTCTCGATCAGGCCGTGCGTCGCCACGTCCCAGAAGGCGGTCGAGCCGCCGTTGCCGAGGATGACCTCGTAGCCCTCGGGGAGCTGGAACAGGTCCTTCACGCCCTCACGGACGCGACCGACCAGGTTCTTGACCGGGGCCTGGCGATGGGAGGTGCCGAGCAGGGAGGTACCGGTGGCGGCCAGGGCGTCCAACGCCTCCGTACGCACCTTGGAGGGGCCAGCGCCGAAACGTCCGTCGGCGGGCTTGATGTCAGCGGGAATCTGGATCTCAGCCACGCCTTGGAGGGTAGCGGGTGGATTTGGCGGGCCCGGGCTTTGTCCGGCCGGTGAGATACGGGGTCTCGGCCGAGGGGGTGCGGTTTCGTCGCGGCTCCGGAGGAGCGCGGGGAACTGCGCGACCAGCCCCCACCGGGCCCGCTGACACAACCGGGACCCGGCGGGCACGCTGGACGCATGGCTGACGACATCGGTAAAGCCCTCCGGAACACCCTGCGCGGCGACGTCGACCTCAGCGTCACGGCCCGCGCCCTGCACACCATGGACGCCTCCAACTACCGAAGGGTCCCGCTGGGCGTCGTCGCCCCGAAGGACGCGGAGGACGTGCGGGCCACCCTCGCCCTCTGCGCGGAGCGGAACGTCCCGGTAGTGGGGCGCGGCGGCGGCACGTCCATCGCCGGGCAGGCCACCGGCACCGGCGTCGTCATCGATTTCACCCGGTACATGAACCGCGTGCTCGACCTGGACCCGGCGGCGCGGACCGCCCGTGTGCAGCCGGGGCTCATCCTGGACCGGCTCCAGGCGGCAGCCGCCCCGCACGGGCTCAGGTTCGGGCCCGACCCCTCGACGCACAGCCGCTGCACGCTCGGCGGCATGATCGGCAACAACTCGTGCGGCTCGCACTCCGTGGCCTGGGGGACGACGGCCGACAGCGTCACCGCGCTGGACGTCGCGGGCGCGGGCGGCGCCGTCTGCCGGCTCGGAAAGGGCTGGGAGGGCGCGCCGGAAGGGCTGCGCGCCCTGGTGGAGAGGGAACTGGCGACGATCAGGACCGGGTTCGCGCCGTTCGCCGGGCTGCCCCGCAGGATCTCCGGGTACGCCGCCGACGCGCTGCTGCCCGAGAACGGCACCGACCTGGCCCGTTTCTTCTGCGGCACCGAAGGCACCCTCGGGCTCGTCACCGAGGCGACGGTCGCGCTCGTCGAGGCGCCGCGCGCGAAGGCGCTCGCCGTGCTCGGGTACGCGGACGAGAGCGCGGCGGCGGAGGCCGCCGCGGGCCTGCTGCCGTACGGGCCGCTGACCGTCGAGGGCATGGCCGCCGACCTCGTGCCGGAGCGCTCCGGGCTGCCGGGGGGCGGGGCGTGGCTGTTCGTGGAGGCCGGGGGCGCGACGCCGGGGGAGGCGCGGGCCGCCGCCGAGCGGATCGTACGGGCGGCGGACGTGCACGACGCGCTGGTCGTCGACGATCCGGCGGGGCAGCGGGCGCTGTGGCGGATCCGGGAGGACGCCAGCGGCACGGCGACGCGGATGCCGGACGGCAGCGAGGCGTGGCCCGGCTGGGAGGACTGCGCCGTGCCGCCCGCCCGGCTCGGGGCGTATCTGCGGGAGTTCAGGGGGCTGCTGCGCGAGCACGGGCTGCGCGGGGCCCCGTACGGGCACTTCGGGGACGGCTGCATCCACGTCCGGATCGACTTCGATCTGCTGACGGACGCGGGGGTCGGGCGTTTCCGGCGGTTCTCCGAGGAGCTGGCGGCGCTGGTCGTGGCGCACGGCGGGTCGCTTTCGGGGGAGCACGGGGACGGGCAGGCGCGGGCCGAGCTGCTGCCGACGATGTACGGGGCGGACCTCGTCGGCCTGTTCGAGCGGGTCAAGGGCGTGTGGGACCCGGCCGGTGTGCTGAATCCCGGGATGCTGGTGCGGCCCGCGCGGCTCGACGAGAACCTGCGGTTCGCCGTGCTGCCGCGCGAACCGGTGGACGTCGCCTTCGGCTATCCGCACGACGGCGGGGACTTCTCGGCCGCCGTGCGCCGCTGCGTGGGCGTCGCCAAGTGCCGTACGGAATCACCGGGTTCGGGCGGCGGTGTGATGTGCCCGTCGTTCCGGGCCACCGGGGAGGAGGCGCACTCCACGCGCGGGCGGGCGCGGCTGCTGCACGAGATGCTGGCCGGTGAGGTCGTCACCGACGGATGGCGGTCGACGGAGGTGCGCGACGCGCTCGACCTGTGCCTGTCCTGCAAGGGGTGCCGCAGCGACTGTCCGGTCGGCGTCGACATGGCCACGTACAAGGCGGAGTTCCTGCACCACCACTACGAGGGGCGGCGCCGGCCGACGGCGCACTACGCGATGGGGTGGCTGCCGCGCTGGCTGCGGCTGGTCGAGCGGACGCGGACGGCGCGGATCGTCAACCGCCTCGGCGGGGTGCGGGTGGTGGCGGCTCTGGTGAAGCGCGCCGGGGGGATCGCGCGGGAGCGGGACCTCCCGCGGGTGGCCGAGCAGACGTTCACCCGTGCCTGGTACCGCAGGCTCGGGCGGTCGGTCGCGGCGGCGCGGGGCTCGGGCGGTCGCACGGTGGTGCTGTGGCCGGACACGTTCACCGAGCATCTGGCGCCGCGGGTGGCGTGGGCGGCGGTACGGGTCCTGGAGGCGGCCGGTCTTGCCGTGGCGCCGCCGCCGACCCGGACGTACGGCCGAAAGCCGGTGGTGCGCGGGCGGGTCTGCTGCGGCCTGACGTATGTCTCGACCGGGCAGCTCGACCGGGCCCGCGCCGTGCAGCGCCGCACCCTCGATTTGCTGGAACCGGTGCTCGACGGGGAGACGCCCCTCGTCGTCCTGGAGCCGTCGTGCGCGGCGGCGCTCCGCTCGGACCTGCCGGAGCTGCTGCCCGGCGATCCGCGGGCGCGGCTGCTCGCGGACCAGGTCGTCACGTTCGCCGAGGCGCTGGAACGGTTCGCGCCGCACTGGGAGCCGCCCCGCGTCGACCGGCCCGTCGTAGGCCAGACGCACTGCCACCAGCACGCGGTGCTCGGGGACGCGGCCGAGCGCAGGCTGCGCGAACGGGCGGGCCTGAGCGGCGAGTTGAGCGGAGGGTGCTGCGGTCTCGCGGGCAACTTCGGTTTCGAGAAGGGGCATTACGAGGTGTCGGTGGCCTGCGCGGAGGAGTCGCTGCTGCCCGCGGTACGGGCGGCGGGGGACGACACGCTGGTGCTGGCCGACGGCTTCTCGTGCCGGACACAGGTCGAACAACTTGCGGGGGTGCGGGCGATGCACCTCGCGGAGGTACTGGCCGAGGGACTCGGCTAGCCGGGGGTCTGCCGTCCCTGGGCGGCGACCTCGTGCGCGAGCGCGATGAGATCGGGGCCCGACGGGTGCCCCGGGCCCTCGCGCCGGGCGAGGTGGACGGGCAGGTCGGGCGCGTCGGTGAGCGGTACGAAAGTGACCCCGGGGTACGGGTGCATCCCCGCCGTGGCGGTCGAGGTGACGCCGACCGCCTGGCCCGCGGCGATCGTGGCGAGCCAGTCGTCCGTGTTGGCGACGGTCAGGACCGCGGTGGGCCGGGCGGCCGGGGGCCACAGGTCGAGGGTGGTCGTGCCGGAGACCGTGTTCAGGGCGATGACCTCGTCGCGGAGGTCGTCGAGGGTGAGCGCGGGGCGGTGGGCCAGCGGGCTGTCGGCGGGGAGTGCCGCCACCCGCGACTCGCGGTGCAGGAGCTCGGTGACGAGGCCGGGCGCCTCGACCGGGCCGCGCAGCAGGGCGACGTCGACGGTGCCGCGGGTCAGACCGGCCGTGCGGTCGTCGATCCGCAGCAGTACCAGCGGCACGTCCGGGTGGGTCCGCCGCCAGCGACGTAGGAGAGGGGTCGTGAAGTCGCCCGCCGCCGACCAGGCGTGGCCCAGGCGCAGCGGCCGGTGCGTGGTGCGGGCGGCGGCGACGGCGTCCTCGAACGCGGCGACGGCGACGGCCGCCTTCTCCTGGAACGCGTGGCCCTCGGGGGTGAGGGCGAGGTGGTGGGTGGAGCGGTCGACGAGGCGCACGCTGAGCGCGGTCTCCAGGGCGGCGAGCGTGCGGGAGACGGCGGGCTGGGTGAGGCCCAGGCGGGCGGCGGCGCGGGTGACACCGCCCTCCTCGGCGATCGCGAGGAAGCAGCGCAGGTGGCGCAGTTCGATGGCGTGGTCCCGTGCGCGGCTCATGTCCGCGGAGCATAACGGGAGCGCACAAGGCATTTCACGGGCCGCGCCCGGCGGTTCTAGCGTGAGGGTGCCTGAGGTGATGCAGGTGCAGTATGGTGAATATATGCGTCCAAAATAATGCACTGCTGTCGGATCGAGGAGAGGACGACGAGGCCCTGTGAACGGCTCGCGCACGCAACAGCCACAGCCGCCCGTGCCGGAGGCCGCCGTCCTCGACGGCGCCGGGGGCGCGGCACAGCCCGAAGGGGCACGTCGGGGCGGCTCCCTCGGCCCGGTCGGCCTGGTGCTCGCCGGCTGTGTGTCGGTGCAGTTCGGCGGCGCGCTCGCGGTGAGCCTGATGCCGCGCGCGGGCGCGGTCGGTGTGGTGACGCTGCGGCTGGTCGTGGCGGCGCTCGTGCTGATGGTGGTGTGCCGCCCGCGACTGCGCGGCCACTCGCGCGCCGACTGGGGCACGGTCGTCGCGTTCGGCGTCGCCATGGGCGGCATGAACCTGATCTTCTACCAGGCCGCGGCCCGTATCCCGCTCGGTCTGGCTGTCACCTTCGAGGTCCTGGGCCCCCTGACCCTCTCCGTCCTCGCCTCGCGCCGCGCCATCAACTTCGTGTGGGCGGGCCTCGCCCTGTGCGGCGTCTTCCTGCTCGGCGGCGCGGGCGACGGGCTGGGCGGCCTCGACCTCGTCGGCGTCGCCTGCGCCCTCGCGGCGGGCGGCATGTGGGCGGCGTACATCATCTTCAGCGCCCGCACCGGCCGCCGCTTCCCGCAGGCCGACGGGCTGGCGCTCGCGATGGCGGTCGCGGCCGTGCTCTGCCTGCCGCTGGGCGTCGCGGCGTCGGGCAGCCGTCTCCTCGACCCGGTGACGATCGGCCTCGGCGCGGCCGTCGCGATCCTCTCCTCGGTGCTGCCCTACACCCTCGAACTCATCGCCCTGCGCCGCCTGCCCGCGTCCACGTTCGCCGTGATGATGAGCCTGGAACCGGCTCTGGCGGCCCTAGCCGGTTTCCTCGTCCTGAGCCAGGCCCTGTCCTGGGTCCAGGCCCTGGCGATCGCCCTCGTCATCGTGGCGAGCATGGGCGCGGTGCGGACGCAGGTGGGTCGGCGGGGCGGGGGGATCGGCGCGTGAGGGGTTGAAGCTGTGCGAGGCGGACGCGCTGGACGCCTCTCTCAGCACCGACTTGGACGGCGACGACTCCACGTTCGTCTTCACTGCCCACCCGAGCCCGGGCCGAGGCGGCGATCCGGCACCGGAGTGCGGGGTTCAGGGGGTGAGGTCGATCATCCTGTAGCCCTTCCAGCGATCGGGCTCGACCGTGGCGACGAACGCGCCGTCCGGCCGGTCCGGCGTCGGCTGCACCGCGTGACGGCAGTGCGACCAGGCCCAGGTGTCATCCTGGATCATGGCAAGCGCGGTGGACAGGTCGAGTTCGAGCAGCGTGATGCCAGGCAGGGCCGCGATGTGTTCGGCGGTGCCCCGCCGTGCCCGGTCGGCCTCGATCAGGGCGCAGACGGGAGCGTACAGGTGGAAACCGGCCGTGGAATGAGCGCGGTCGATGAGCCGGGAAGCCAAGGCATTGCCCTTCCCCGCGGCCACCAACGCCGACCCGTCAAGGACGATGTGCAGGGCGTCGGTCACGGCGCACCCGCCTGGGAGAGCCGCCGGTCGAGCTCGGCGTCGATGCGGGCCTCCTCGGCCCGGGTGGGGTCGTATCCGTTCCACTCCCGCAGCACCGCACGGGCCCGCGCGGCGCGCTCCGCACGCTCGGCCGGGGTCAGGAGGGTCTCGGCGAGGTGGGCGAGATAGGCGCGCAGCGACATCCCTTCCTCGGCCGCTATCTGCGCGAGCCGGTCGCGGGCCTCCGTGGGGATGCGGACGTTGGCGTCAGTCATGGTGGGACCTCCTGCGCTCAGGATACGGGTACGTACCCGTATGGCGGCAAGTCCCTCAAGGCTCAGACGCGCCCGAGCGAGGCCGCCGCCACGAACGCGGTGAACGCCTTCGGCGTGACGCGGAAGAGGCCGGCACCGGGGTCCTTGGAGTCCCGTACCGCCACGGTCGCGGCCAGTGCGACGATCTCGACGCAATCACCACCGTTGGGCCCGCTGTAGGACGACTTGCGCCACGGTGCGGCGACCTCGATGCAGTCACCGCCGCTGGTGCCGCTGTAGGACGACTTTCGCCATTCCGTCTCCGCCGGGATCGGGTTCCTAGCCATAGCGTTCCTCCGTCACACGAACGATCAACTGGACCGACTCCTCGGGGGAGAGGGAGCAAGCCTGCAATCGAGCGTAACCGACCGAACGCTCCCTCATGACTTGCGGATTGGCGGTCATGTGCCCGTGATCGTAGTTCTCCGCGTAGAAGAGATCGGGGTCTTCGTCGAAGCGCAGGAGATTGAACGAGCCCATCATCCCGGCGTGTTGGCCCGCCGCGAACGGCAGGACCTGGATCTTCACCCAGGGGCTCCGGGCGAAGCCCGCCAGGTGCCGCAGTTGCTCCGCCATGACATCCCGGCCGCCGACCTCCTGATGCAGCACCGCCTCGCCGAGCACCACCCACAAGGCGGGCGGAGTGCCACGGTCCAAGATGCGTTGGCGCTCCATGCGCGCCGCCACCTGCTCCTCGAACTTGTCGGGATGGTCCACGCCGAGCAGCGCCCGCGCGTACTCCTCGGTCTGCAACAGCCCGTAGACCAACTGGCACTGGTACGTGGAGATGTACGACGCCCGCGCCTCCAGCTCCACGTACGGCTGGAACCATGAGGGCAGCCGACTGCGCAGCACCAGGCCGAGCAGGCGGGAAAACGTGCCACCCGTGCCGAGCGCCGCGTCGGCCCGCTCACTGAAATCCCGGGTCGGGATCCGCTTGGTCGTCTCGATCTGGCCCACGAGTGAGCCGGTACAGAAGATGCAGGCGCCCAACTCCTCCTGGCTGAGACCCGCTTCCTCGCGTAGCCGACGCAGCTCGGAACCGTAGAAGTCGAGGGGGGAGGCGCTGGGGTCGAGCGAGCGAAGGTTGGTCATGCGGAGGAACCCCGTTCCGGTTGTCCTGTAGCGGAGAGTAGTGGAACGTGTGCGCAGCGATACAGGGAACTTTCCATGCAAGCACGCTTGATTGTTTCTCGGGCCGCTGCCATGCTCCCCTCACGTCGCCGCCACACCGCCCTGCCCCGAGGGGAGCGCACCGTGTCCGAAACGCTGTCCGTGTTCGACGACTTGCGCGCAGAGAGCTCGCAACTCGACGCGCTCGTGGGTGACTTGGCCGACGAGGAGTGGGCCGCCGCGACCCCCGCCCCCGGCTGGACCGTCGCCCACCAGATCGCCCATCTCGCCTGGACCGACCGCGCCGCCCTGCTCGCCGTACGGGACGCCGACGCGTTCGCGAAGGAAGTGGAGAAGGCGATCGCCGCGCCCGAGTCGTTCGTGGACGACGGGGCCGAGGAAGGCGCCGCGCAGAAGCCCGCGGCCCTGCTCGCCCAGTGGCGGCGGGGGCGCGAGGAGTTGCAGGTGGCGCTGCGCGCCGCAGCCGCGAGCCGTACCAGGTTTCCCTGGTACGGGCCGCCCATGTCCGCCGCGTCGATGGCCACCGGGCGCCTCATGGAGACCTGGGCGCACGGGCAGGACGTCGCCGACGCGCTCGGGGTTCCGCGCCCGCCCACCGACCGGCTGCGGCATGTCGTCCGGATCGGCGTACGGGCCCGGGACTTCGCCTTCGCCGTGCACGGCCTCCCCGCCCCCGGCGCCGAGTTCCGCGTCGAACTCACGACGCCCACGGGTGAGTTGTGGGCCTACGGTCCCGGGGACGCCGCGCAGCGCGTCACCGGGCCCGCCCTCGACTTCTGCCTCCTCGTCACCCAGCGCGCCCACCGCGACGACCTCGCCGTACGCGCCGAAGGCCCCGACGCCGACCGCTGGCTCGACATCGCGCAGGCCTTCGCCGGGCCACCGGGGCAGGGGCGCTCGCCCAAGGGTGCGGCCACATGACCCGGCCACCCCTGCGCATCGGCAACGCCTCCGGGTTCTACGGTGACCGCTTCACCGCCATGCGGGAGATGCTGAGCGACGGCCCCCTCGACGTGCTCACCGGCGATTACCTCGCCGAGCTGACCATGCTGATCCTGGGCCGGGACCGGCTCAAGGACCCGGGGCGCGGTTACGCCCGTACCTTCCTGCGGCAGATGGAGGAATGCCTCGGCCTCGCCGTCGAACACGGCACCAAGATCGTGACCAACGCGGGCGGGCTCAATCCCGCCGGACTTGCCGACGCCGTACGGGAGTTGGGTGGCAGGCTCGGTATCCCCGTGCGGGTCGCCCACGTCGAGGGCGACGACCTGCTCGGCACCGGCCGCTTCCCCGGCGCCCTCACCGCCCACGCCTACCTCGGCGGCGCGGGCATCGCCGCCTGCCTGGACGCGGGCGCCGACATCGTGGTCACCGGGCGCGTCACCGACGCCGCCCTCGTCAGCGGGCCCGCCGCCTGGCACTTCGGGTGGGCCCACGAGGGACAGGACGCCTACGACCGGCTCGCCGGGGCGGTCGTCGCGGGGCACGTCCTGGAGTGCGGGACCCAGGCGACCGGCGGAAACTACTCCCAGTTCACCCAGCACACGGACCGGACGGCCCGCCCCGGGTTCCCCCTCGCCGAGATCCACGAGGACGGGTCCGCCGTCATCGGCAAACATCCCGGCACCGGCGGCCTCGTCGACATCGGCACCGTCACCGCGCAACTGCTGTACGAGACCGGCGGCGCCCGGTACGCCGGACCCGACGTCACCGTCCGGCTCGACACCGTACGGCTCACGCAGGACGGGCCCGATCGCGTCCGCGTCCACGGCGTACGCGGCGAGGCACCACCGCCCACCCTCAAGGTCGGCCTGAACCGGCTCGGCGGCTTCCGCAACGAGGTCGTCTTCGTGCTCACCGGGCTCGACATCGAGGCCAAGGCCGCCCTCGTGCGACAGCAGATGGAGGAGGCGCTGAGCGCCGCCAAGACCCGGCCGGGGGAGGTGCGCTGGGAGCTGGCCAGGACCGACAGGACCGACGCCGACACCGAGGAGACCGCCAGTGCCCTGCTGCGGCTCGTCGTCCGCGACCAGGACCAGGACGCGGTCGGGCGGGCGCTGAGCGGGGCCGCCGTCGAGCTGGCCCTCGGCTCCTACCCCGGGTTCCACGTCACGGCCCCGCCCGGCAAGGGCTCCCCGTACGGCGTCTTCGAGGCCGCGTACGTCCCCCGCGGCGACGTCCCGCACACCGCTGCCCTGCCGGACGGTGAGCGCCGCCCCGTACCGCCCCACACCGGGCCCACCCGCGCCCTGGCCCCCGTCGACGCACCCGAACCGCCCCCGCCCCCGCCCGCCGGGACCACCCGGCGCGCCCCCCTCGGCCGCGTCACCGGGGCCCGCAGCGGCGACAAGGGCGGCGACGCCAACATCGGCGTATGGGCGATCACCGACGCCGCCTGGCCCTGGCTCGTCCACACCCTCACCGTCGACCGGCTCCGCGCGCTCCTTCCCGAGACCGCGCGCCTGCCCGTCACCCGGCACGTGCTGCCGAACCTCCGCGCCCTCAACTTCACCGTCGAGGGCCTCCTCGGTGAGGGCGTCGCCGCGCAGGCCCGTTTCGACCCGCAGGCCAAGGGGCTCGGCGAATGGCTGCGCTCCCGCCACCTCGACATACCGGAGGCTCTGCTGTGACCGTCCTGGCCAGCGCCCTGGACACCCGGTCCGACGACTACGCCGCCCATCGCGCGGCCCTCCTCGACAAGCTCGCCGCGCTCGACGCCGAGCACGCGAAGGCGGTGGCCGGGGGCGGCGAGAAGTACGTGCGACGGCATCGCGGGCGCGGCAAGCTCCTCGCCCGCGAACGCGTCGAACTCCTCCTCGACCCCGACACCCCCTTCCTGGAGCTGTCGCCGCTCGCCGCCTGGGGCAGCGACTACACCGTGGGCGCCTCCCTCGTCACCGGGATCGGGGTCGTGGAGGGCGTGGAGTGCCTGATCACGGCCAACGACCCGACCGTGCGCGGCGGAGCCAGCAACCCGTGGTCCCTGAAGAAGGCGCTGCGCGCCCACGAGATCGCCTTCGCCAACCGGCTGCCCTGCGTCTCACTCGTGGAGTCGGGCGGCGCCGACCTTCCGTCCCAGAAGGAGATCTTCATCCCCGGCGGCGGCATCTTCCGCGACATCACGCGGCTGTCCGCCGCCGGGATCCCCACGGTCGCCGTCGTCCTCGGCAACTCCACGGCCGGCGGCGCCTACGTCCCCGGCATGTCCGACCACGTGATCATGGTGAAGGACAAGGCCAAGGTCTTCCTCGGCGGGCCGCCCCTCGTGAAGATGGCGACCGGCGAGGAGAGCGACGACGAATCGCTCGGCGGCGCCGAGATGCACGCCCGCACCTCAGGCCTCGCCGACTACTTCGCGCTCGACGAGCAGGACGCGATCCGCCAGGCCCGCCGCGTCGTCGCCCGGCTCAACCACCGCAAGGCGTACGCCGACCCGGACATCGCCGAGCCGCCCAAGTACGACCCGGAGGAACTGCTCGGGATCGTGCCGGAGGACCTGAAGGTCCCGTTCGACCCGCGCGAGGTCATCGCCCGGATCGTCGACGGCTCCGACTTCGACGAGTTCAAACCGCTCTACGGGGCGAGCCTCGTCACCGGATGGGCCGCCCTGCACGGCTATCCCGTCGGCATCCTCGCCAACGCGCGGGGAGTGCTGTTCAGCGAGGAGTCGCAGAAGGCCGCCCAGTTCATCCAGTTGGCCAACCAACGCGACATCCCGCTGCTGTTCCTGCACAACACCACCGGCTACATGGTCGGCAAGGAGTACGAGCAGGGCGGCATCATCAAACACGGCGCCATGATGATCAACGCGGTCAGCAACAGCCGCGTCCCGCATCTGTCCGTCCTCATGGGCGCCTCGTACGGCGCCGGGCACTACGGCATGTGCGGACGCGCCTACGACCCCCGCTTCCTGTTCGCCTGGCCCAGCGCCAAGTCCGCCGTCATGGGCCCCCAGCAGCTCGCGGGCGTCCTGTCGATCGTGGCCCGGCAGTCCGCCGCCGCCAAGGGGCAGCCCTACGACGACGACGCGGACGCCGCGCTGCGCGCCATGGTGGAGCAGCAGATCGAGTCCGAGTCGCTGCCGATGTTCCTGTCCGGACGGCTCTACGACGACGGGGTCATCGACCCGCGCGACACCCGCACCGTCCTCGGCATCTGCCTGTCCGCCCTGCACACCGCACCGTACGAGGGCGCCCGCGGCGGCTTCGGCGTCTTCAGGATGTGAGCCTCACGTGATCTCCTCCGTACTTGTCGCCAACCGTGGCGAGATCGCCTGCCGCGTCTTTCGCACCTGCCGTGAGCTGGGCATCCGCACCGTCGCCCTGCACTCGGACCCGGACGCCGACGCCCTCCACGTCCGCACGGCCGACCTCGCCGTACGCCTCCCGGGGGCCACCCCCGCCGACACGTACCTGCGCGCCGACCTCGTCGTGAAGGCCGCCCTGGACGCGGGCGCCGACGCCGTCCACCCCGGCTACGGGTTCCTCTCCGAGAACGCCGACTTCGCGCGGGCCGTCACCGACGCCGGGCTGCTCTGGATCGGGCCGCCGCCCGAGGCGATCGAGGCGATGGCGTCCAAGACGCGCGCCAAGCGGCTCATGGGCATCGCGCCGCTCGGCGAGGTCACCGAGGACGATCTGCCGGTCCTCGTGAAGGCCGCGGCGGGCGGCGGCGGGCGCGGCATGCGCGTCGTGCGGGAACTGGGCGAACTGGACAGCGCGTTGGAGGGTGCTCGGGCCGAGGCGCTGTCCGCGTTCGGGGACGGCGAGGTGTTCGTCGAGCCGTACGTCGAGGGCGGGCGCCACGTCGAGGTGCAGGTCCTCGCCGACACGCACGGCACCGTGTGGACGCTCGGGACACGCGACTGCTCGCTCCAGCGCCGCCACCAGAAGGTGATCGAGGAGGCGCCCGCGCCCGGCCTCGCCCCCGAACGCGTCCGCGAGGTGTACGCGCTGGCCGAGCGGGCCGTGCGCTCCGTCGCGTACGTCGGTGCGGGGACGGTCGAGTTCCTGGTCACGGACCGGGCGGCGCACTTCCTGGAGATGAACACCCGCCTCCAGGTCGAACACCCCGTCACCGAGGCCGTGTTCGGCATCGACCTCGTCGCCCTGCAACTGCGGATCGCCGAGGGCGAGGCGCTCGACCCCGAGCCCCCGAAACCGCGCGGACACGCCGTCGAGGCCCGCCTCTACGCCGAGGATCCGGCCGCCGATTTCGCCCCGCAGACCGGCACCCTGCACCGCCTGACCGTGAGCGAAGGAGTGCGGCTCGACACCGGATACGCCGACGGCGACACCATCGGCGTCCACTACGACGCCATGCTCGCCAAGGTCGTCGCCCACGCCCCCACCCGCGGCGCCGCCGTCCGCGCCCTCGCGGGCGCCCTGGAACGCGCCCAGGTGCACGGCCCGGCCACCAACCGCGACCTGCTCGTACGCTCCCTGCGCCACCCCGAGTTCACGGACGGCCGGATGGACACCGGGTTCTACGAACGACACCTCGCCGCCCTGACGACCCCCGGTCCCGACCCGTACGCCCCGCTCGCCGCCGCCCTCGCGAGCGCCCGCCGACACCGCTTCGGCGGCTTCCGCAACGTGGCGTCGCAGCCCCAGGTCAAGCGGTACCGCACCGAGGCGGACGGCGTCGAGCACGAGGTCCGCTACCGGCACACCCGCACCGGGCTCGAAGCCGACGACGCCGGTGTCGTCCGCGTGGCGCCGGATCACGTCGTGCTCGAAGTGGGCGGCGTACGGCGGAAGTTCCACGTCGCCGCGTACGGCGACCGCGTGTACGTCGACGGCGCCGCCCTCACCGCCCTGCCCCGCTTCACCGACCCGAGCGCACAACGCGCCCCCGGCTCCCTGCTCGCGCCGATGCCCGGCACCGTCGTCCGCGTCGCCGACGGACTCGCCGAAGGCGCCCCCGTCACCGCCGGGCAGCCCCTCATCTGGCTGGAGGCCATGAAGATGGAGCACCGGATCACCGCCCCCGCCTCCGGAACGCTCACCGCTCTGCACGCCACCGTCGGCCGCCAGGTCGAGGTGGGTTCCCTGTTGGCCGTCGTCGTGGAAGCCGTGGAGGAAACACCCGCATGAGCACTGTCGGCACCGTCCTCGAAACCGAAGAGCACCGGGCGCTGCGCGCCGCCGTCGCCGCGCTCGGCAAGCGGTTCGGCCGCGACTACATGGCCCGCGTCACCGCCGCCGGGGCCCACCCCGACGAACTGTGGACCGAGGCCGCCGCACTCGGCTACCTCGGCGTCAACCTCCCCGAGGAGTACGGCGGCGGAGGCGGCGGCATCTCCGAACTCTCCATCGTCCTCGAAGAGTTGGGGGCTGCTGGTTCGCCACTCCTCATGATGGTCGTGTCACCCGCGATCTGCGGCACCGTGATCGCCCGCTTCGGCACCGAGGAGCAGAAGCGCGCCTGGCTGCCCGGGCTCGCCGACGGCAGCCGCACCATGGCCTTCGGGATCACCGAACCCGACGCCGGGTCCAACTCGCACCGGATCACCACCACCGCCCGCAGGGACGACGACGGCACCTGGGTGCTGACCGGCCGGAAGGTCTTCATATCGGGCGTCGACATCGCCGACGCCACCCTCGTCGTGGGCCGTACGTCGGACGACCGCACCGGCACCCTCAAACCCTGCCTGTTCATCGTGGACCGCGACACCCCGGGCTTCCAGCGGCGTCGGATCGACATGGAGCTCCAGGCCGCGGAGAAGCAGTTCGAGCTGACCCTCGACGAGGTGCGGCTGCCCGCCGACGCCCTCGTGGGCGACGAGGACGCGGGCCTGCTCCAGCTCTTCGCCGGACTCAACCCGGAGCGCGTGATGACCGCCGCGTTCGCCATCGGCATGGGCCGCTACGCCCTGCGCCGCGCCGTCGAGTACGCCCGCGAACGCACCGTGTGGAAGGCCCCCATCGGCGCCCACCAGGCCATCGCCCACCCCCTCGCCCAGGTCCACATCGAGCTGGAACTGGCCCGCCTCATGATGCAGAAAGCGGCCCGCCTGTACGACGCGGGCGACGACGTCGGCGCCGGTGAGGCCGCCAACATGGCCAAGTACGCCGCCGCCGAGGCCTGCGTGCACGCCGTCGACCAGGCCGTGCACACCCTCGGCGGCAACGGCCTCACCCGCGAATTCGGCCTCGCCTCCCTCATCACCGGCTCACGCGTGGCACGTATCGCCCCGGTGAGCCGCGAGATGATCCTCAACTACGTGTCCCACCAGACCCTGGGACTGCCCAAGTCGTACTGAGCCACCTGCCCGAGTCCGTCTCCCGCCACGAGGAGCCCAGCATGGTGTACCGGAGTGAGTACGAGGACACAGCAGTCGTCGACCAGCCCATCCACGACGTCGTGCTCGGTGGCGCCGCGGCCCGGGGGGACACCCCGGCCCTCATCGACGGGGTGGCCGGCACGACGATCACGTACGCCCAGCTCGACCGGTTCCACCGCGAAGTGGCCGCCGGGCTCACCGCCGCGGGCGTCCGCAAGGGGGACGTCGTCGCCCTGCACAGCCCCAACACGGTCGCCTACCCGGTCGCGTTCTACGGCGCCACGCGCGCGGGCGCCTCCGTGACCACCGTGCACCCGCTGGCCACCCCCGAGGAGTTCGCGAAACAGCTCCGGGACTCCGCCGCGCGCTGGATCGTCACGGTCACCCCGCTGCTCGCCCCGGCCCGCGCGGCGGCCGAACGCGCGGGCGGCGTACGGGAGATCCTCGTCTGCGACCCGGCGGGCGACAGCGGCCACCGCTCCCTGCTCGACATGCTCGGCACCGGCGCCCCGGAGCCGTCGGTCACCCTCGACCCGGCCGAGGACGTGGCCGCGCTCCCGTACTCGTCCGGCACCACCGGCGTCCCCAAGGGCGTCATGCTGACCCACCGCAACATCGCCACCAACCTCGCCCAGCTCGAACCCCTCATCCCGATGGGCCCCGGCGAGCGCATCCTCGCGGTCCTGCCCTTCTTCCACATCTACGGCCTGACCGCCCTCATGAACGCCCCGCTCCGCCAGGGCGCGACCGTCGTCGTCCTGCCCCGCTTCGACCTCGACACGTTCCTCGCCGCGATCGAGAAGCACCGCATCACCGCGCTCTACGTGGCCCCGCCCATCGTCCTCGCCCTCGCCAAACACCCGGCCGTCGAGGGCTACGACCTGTCGTCGCTCCAGTACGTCATCAGCGCGGCGGCGCCCCTGGACGCCGAACTCGCCCAGGCCTGCTCCCGCAGGCTCGGCCTGCCACCCGTCGGCCAGGCCTACGGCATGACGGAACTCTCGCCCGGCACCCACGTCGTCCCCCTGCACGCCGAGGACCCGCCGCCGGGCACCGTCGGCAAACTCATCGCCTCCACCGAGATGCGGCTGCTGTCCCTGGACGACCCGGCGAAGGACGCCGCCCCCGGCGAACCCGGCGAAGTCCTCATCCGCGGCCCGCAGGTCATGAAGGGCTACCTCGGCCGCCCCCAGGCCACCGCCGACATGATCGACACCGACGGCTGGCTGCACACCGGCGACGTCGGCCGGGTCGACGCCGACGGCTGGCTGTTCGTCGTGGACCGGGTCAAGGAACTCATCAAGTACAAGGGCTTCCAGGTCGCCCCCGCCGAACTGGAGGCACTGCTCCTCACCCACGACGCCATCGCGGACGCCGCCGTCATCGGGGTGCCCGACGCCGACGGCAACGAGATCCCGAAGGCGTTCGTCGTGCGCTCCGACCCGGCACTCACCGCCGAGGACGTCATGGCGTACGCCGCCGGACGCGTCGCCCCGTACAAGAAGATCCGCCGCGTCGACTTCATCGACGGGGTGCCGCGCGCGGCGTCGGGGAAGATCCTGCGCCGCCGACTCAGGGAGAGCTGATGCCCGCCGCGAACCTGGTCCACCACGCCCACACGCGCGGCATCACCACCCTCACCCTCGACTCACCCGCCAACCGCAACGCCCTCTCGTCGGCCCTCGTCGGCGAACTCACCGAACGGCTCAACCGCGCCGGGAAGGACACCGGCGTACGCGCCGTCCTGCTCACCCACACCGGCACCACCTTCTGCGCCGGCGCCGACCTGCGCGACCCACCGCACCCGGACACCCTCGTCGGACTCCTGCGGCGCATCGTCGCCCTGGACAAACCGGTGGTCGCACGCGTCGACGGGCACGTACGCGCGGGCGGCCTCGGCCTGCTGGGCGCCTGCGACATCTCGGCGGCGTCCGCGTCCTCGTCGTTCGCCTTCACCGAGGTACGCATCGGCGTCGCCCCCGCCGTGATCTCCCTGCCGCTGCTGCCCCGCCTCGACCCGCGCGCGGTGGCCCGCCACTACCTGACCGGGGAGAGGTTCGACGCGGCGGAAGCGGTCCGCGCCGGGCTCGTGACGACGGCCGGGCCGGACGTGGACCAGGTGCTCGAACCGGTCCTCGACGGGCTGCGCAGGAGCTCACCCCAGGGCCTGGCCGAGACGAAACGACTGCTCACGGTTAAGGTCCTGGAAGCCTTCGACCGGGACGCGGAGTCGCTGACGGCGCTGTCGGCACGGCTGTTCGCCTCCTCCGAGGCCCGCGAAGGGATGACCGCCTTCCTCGAACGACGGGACCCCGCATGGGTGTTGTGACCCCACGTGCAGCAGGCGCGCGCGCCGCGACGTCGCCGAAACAGGACCGCTCGCGCGCCACCCGGCAAAAACTCCTGGAGTCGGCCGTGGCGTGCCTCGCCGAACGCGGCTGGTCCGGCTCCACGGTCGCCGTCGTCGCCGAACACGCCGGGGTCTCGCGCGGCGCGGCCCAGCACCACTTCCCGACCCGCGAGGACCTGTTCACGGCAGCCGTCGAGTACGTCGCCGAGGAACGCTCCGTCGCCCTGCGCGGGCTGCGCCCCCACGGCAGGGCCGAGGCGGTGGCGGCCCTCGTCGACCTGTACACGGGCCCGCTGTTCCGGGCGGCGCTCCACCTGTGGGTCGCCGCCTCCGACGAGCCCGCGCTGGGCGGCCGGGTCGCCGAGCTGGAGGCCCGCGTCGGCCGGGAGACCCACCGGATCGCCGTCCGGCTCCTCGACGCGGACGAGTCCGTGCCCGGGGTGCGGGAGGCGGTGCAGGGGCTGCTGGACATGGCGCGGGGTCTCGGCCTCGCCAATCTGCTGACGGACGACGGGGCGCGGCGCGAACGGGTCGTCTCCGCGTGGGCCGGGATCATCGACCGGGTGCTCTCGCCGTAGGGGCCGTCGCCGGGCCCGGCAGTGCGCCTCTCAGGAGCGCGGGGAACCGCGCGACCAGCCCCCACCGGCCCGCGACCGCGAACCGGCGGGGGACCCGGCCTGTCAGGCGATCCCGGCGAAGCCGTCGATGTCGCGCGGGGAACGCGAACCCGGCCCCACGTACCGCGCCGAGGGACGCACGAGCCGCCCCGTCCGCTTCTGCTCCAGGATGTGCGCGCTCCACCCCGCGGTGCGCGCGCACGTGAACATCGACGTGAACATGTGCGCCGGTACCTCGGCGAAGTCCAGGACGATCGCCGCCCAGAACTCCACGTTGGTGGCCAGCACCCGATCGGGCCGCCGCGCGTGCAACTCGGCCAGCGCGGCCTTCTCCAGCGCCTCGGCGACCTCGAAGCGCGGGGCGCCCAGATCGCGGGCCGTCCTGCGGAGCACCCGCGCCCGCGGGTCCTCGGCCCGGTACACCCGGTGCCCGAAGCCCATCAGCCGCTCGCCCTGGTCGAGCGCCTTACGGACGTACGCCTCCGCGTCACCGGTCCGCTCGATCTCCTCGATCATGCCGAGGACGCGCGACGGCGCCCCGCCGTGCAGCGGCCCGGACATGGCACCGACGGCACCGGACAGCGCGGCGGCGACGTCCGCGCCGGTCGAGGCGATGACGCGGGCGGTGAACGTCGAGGCGTTCATGCCGTGCTCGGCGGCGCTCGTCCAGTACGCGTCGACGGCCGCGACATGCTTCGGGTCGGGCTCGCCGCGCCAGCGGATCATGAACCGTTCGACGACGGACTGCGCCTTGTCGATCTCGCTCTGCGGCACCATCGCCACACCCTGCCCGCGCGCGGACTGCGCGACGTAGGACAGGGCCATGACGGCGGCCCGCGCGAGGTCGTCGCGGGCCTGCTTCTCGTCGATGTCGAGCAGCGGTTTCAGGCCCCAGACGGGCGCCAGCATGGCGAGCGCCGACTGGACGTCCACGCGGATGTCACCGGAGTGGACGGGGATGGGGAACGGCTCGGCCGGCGGCAGCCCGGGGTCGAAGGCACCGTCGACGAGCAGGCCCCAGACGTTCCCGAACGAGACATGGCCGACGAGTTCCTCGATGTCGACGCCCCGGTACCGCAGGGCGCCGCCCTCCTTGTCCGGTTCGGCGATCTCCGTCTCGAAGGCGACCACGCCTTCAAGGCCGGGTACGAAACCGGGGTCAAAGCCGGGGTCGGACATCAGGCGGCTCCTCTGGATGCGTTCGTGATGCGTGGACGTGCGGCGGGACTTCGACAGTCCCGGGTCAACCCCGTCATGCCCCGTACGGCACGGGGTCACCCAACCGATCCGGGATGTGTTTCGGCACCGTTTCGGCCCCTGGACCCTAACTCCCGGTGCCACACTTGGCGAGAGTTGACGGCACTGAGTGCCACGTCTCACGCCGCCGGGCCCGGGTGCGGCAGGATGGCGCCGTGAGCGCTCATGACAACCGCGTAGAACAAGCCGACCGCGTAGCCGGCCGCGTGGACGAGGACGGCCCCGTGCCCGACCCCGCCGTGATGCGGGAGCAGTACCGCACCCACGACGGCGGTCTGCTGGAGACCGGCATCGCCGCGCACCCGATGGAGCAGTTCACCCGCTGGTTCAAGGAGGCGGCCACCGCGGGTCCGCCGCTCGCCGAGCCGAACGCGATGATCGTCTCCACCGCCGACGCCGAGGGCCGCCCCAGCTCCCGCACGGTGCTGCTGAAGTCGTACGACGACGAGGGCTTCGTCTTCTACACCAACTACGGCTCGCGCAAGGCCCGCGACCTCGCCGTCAACCCGCATGTCGCGCTGTTGTTCCCCTGGCATCCGATGAGCCGCCAGGTCCTCGTCACGGGCACCGCGGCGCGTACGACACGGGAGGAGACGGCGGCGTACTTCCACTCGCGCCCGCACGGGTCCCAGCTCGGGGCCTGGGCCAGCGCGCAGTCGTCCGTCCTGGCGGACCGGTCCGAACTCGACGCGGCCTACGCCGAGTTAACCCGGCGCCACCCCGCGGGCTCGGCGATCCCTGTGCCGCCGCACTGGGGCGGCTTCCGGGTCACCCCGCACACGGTCGAGTTCTGGCAGGGCCGCGAGAACCGGCTCCACGACCGGCTCCGCTACGTCGACGCCGGGGCCGGGGCCTGGCGGGTCGAACGACTGAGCCCGTAGCGCCGGGCCCGGGTCACCACTCGGCCAGTACCCCGTCGAGGAACGGCTCGATCGCCGCGCGCCACGCCTCGGGCTGGTCGTAGTGGACCAGATGACCGGCGTCGGCCACCTCCGCGTACTCCCCGCGGGGCAGCACCCGGACCATCTCCTGCGACTCCGCCCGGCCGAGCTCCCCGTCCAGGCCGCGCACGACGAGCGTCGGGCACTGCACGGCGGTCAGCTCCTCCCAGTGGGCGTCGAACACCCAGGTGGAGCGGGCCTGGAGCATCTGGCGCCGGGAGAACACCGGCCGCCAGCCGTCCGTGGACTCGGTCATCACCTCGGCGTAGAACTCCCCGCGCGCGGGGTTGGGCCGCTCCACCCAGGGGTCGTCCTCCCCGAACCACTTCCGCACGTCGGCGAGGGTCGCGAAGGGCAGCGGCCACGCCTTGAACCAGTCCTCCCACTCTCGCTGGGACGCGGCCCCGAGCGCGGAGGCCCGCATGTCGCAGATGACCAGGCCCCGCACCAGGTCGGGGCGGCGGGCGGCGAGCTGCCAGGCCGTCAGCGCGCCCATGGAGTGCCCGATCAGCACGGCGGGCTCCAGACCGAGCTGGACCAGGGCGGCCTCGGCGTCCAGGACGTACGCCTCCCGGTCGTAGGGGCCCTGCGGGGGCTTGTCGCTCTGGCCGTGCCCGCGCTGGTCGAGGGCGACCGCCCGGTGCCGCTCGGCCAGCCAGCGCGCGGTCCCCGCCCAGTGGGACGCCCGGCCCATCAGGCCGTGCAACAGCAGGACCCCCGGGGTCCGTCCGCCGTCACCGGTCTTGGGCGGGTCGGCGAACTCCCAGGCCGCCAGGCGGATGCCGCCCGCTCCCGTCACGTCGATGCGCCGCGCCATAGGCCCCGGCACCCCCTTGTGGTCGCGCCTGCAGTCGCGTACCCCCGCACGCTATCGAACATTCTTTCGAGTGTGCGGTGCTGTTCGTGGTCTCGGAATACACCCCTCGTTTGAGTGACAGCCCTCAAGGAATGACCTGCGCCGCCGAGGGGATCTCTTCCTCGGGGAGCGGACCACTCGGGGAAAGAGGTCCGTGGGGAGTGACCCTGGGAGCTCGGGGCTCCGGGTCAGCACAGGGGAGGACAGGCCCCGGCGCCGCCAGGCGCCGGGGCCCTCGGCTTCGAGCGGCAGGTCCATACCAGGCCCCCTCCGGTCATATGCCTCACGGCGACAGCCTTGCACGTGCGGCGTCCCGCCGCTGCGATTCCGCACAGTGAATCTTGCTTTCTGCGCGAAGGCGCCACGCGCCGGAGAACACACCAACTGCCCCGCCCGTCACGGCCGTTGCGGCCACAAGCCGGAGGCGGGAGGTCAGCGCTTGGCGACGAAGACGTGCGAGGCGATGTCCAGCGCCAGCTCGGCCGCCTCACCACTGCTGCCCACCAGGACCCCGCCCGGCGACCGCGTCACGCTGACCACCGAACCGGGCTGCACCCCCGCACGCCGCAGCGTGTACATGAGCTGCGCGTCCGTCTGGATCGGCTCACCGATGCGCCGCACGACGACCGTCTTGCCGTCCGCGCCCGCGTCCAGCTCGGAGAGCGAGACCATGCCCTCGTCCAGGAACGGGTCCGCGCCGTCCTTCTCGCCCAGCTCCTCCAGGCCCGGGATCGGGTTCCCGTACGGCGACTCCGTCGGATGCCGCAGCAACTCCAGGACGCGCCGCTCCACGGCCTCGCTCATCACGTGCTCCCAGCGACACGCCTCCGCGTGCACCTGCTCCCACTCCAGGCCGATCACGTCGACCAGCAGACACTCGGCGAGCCGGTGCTTGCGCATCACGCGCGTGGCCAGCCGACGCCCCTCGTCCGTCAACTCCAGGTGCCGGTCGGCGGCCACGGCGACCAGGCCGTCCCGCTCCATACGGGCCACGGTCTGGCTGACCGTCGGGCCGCTCTGGTCGAGCCGCTCGGCGATCCGGGCGCGCATGGGGACCACACCTTCCTCTTCGAGCTCGAGGATGGTGCGGAGATACATCTCCGTGGTGTCGATCAGTCCGGACATACGTGCCCCTCGTGTAGCTCTCTGCTCCGCGACGGCCCCGCTGGCTCGCCGTGTCGCTCGTGCGCTGGCCCTGCCCCAATTCTGACGCATACCGCTGACAACCGTCCCGCGCCGGGGAAACAGTGGCCCGACAGCGCCCGGAAGCGTATTGACACAGCCCTGGTCCAGACCGCACCGTGATCCGCGACACCACGACTCAAGGGGCTACGCCGATGCGCGAGAGCAAGCCGGCCACGCAGTACCTCGACACCGCGATCGGCCTGCTGCGACGGGTCCGCGACGAGGAGACGGAGAACATCACCGCCGCCGGCACCCTGCTCGCCGACACCGTCGTCGCGGGGGGCCGCCTCTTCGCCTTCGGCGCGGGCCACTCCTCGCTCGCCGCCCAGGACGTCGTCTACCGCGCGGGCAGCCTCGCCCTGATGAACCTGCTGGCCGTCCCCGGCGCCGTCGGCGTGGACGTCATGCCGGCCACCCTCGGCTCGGCCCTGGAGCGCGTCGACGGCCTGGCCGCCGCCGTCCTGGACTCCAGCCCCGCCACGGCGGGCGACGCCCTCGTCATCATCTCCCTGTCAGGACGCAACGCCCTGCCCGTCGAGATGGCCATGAACGCCCGGGCGCTCGGCCTGAAGGTCATCGGCGTGACCTCCCTCGCCTACGCGAGCGGCCCCGACGCCCCGAAGTCCCGCCACGTCTCCGGCACCTACCTGCGCGACCACTGCGACCTCGTCCTCGACTCCAAGATCGAGGTCGGCGACGCGGAACTCGACCACGACGGCATCGACGCCCCCTTCGCCTCCGCCTCCACCGTCACCACCAGCGCCCTCATGCAGGCCGTGCTGGCCACCTGCGCCACCGCCCTCGCCGACCGCGGCATCCAGCCGCCGCTGCTGCGCTCGGGCAACGTGGACGGCGGCCACGCCTGGAACGCCAAGGTCTTCGCCGAGTACCGCGACCGCATCTTCTACCAGCACTGAGAGCCCAGACCCTCAGGCCCCGGCTCTCACGCCCCGTCCGGGCCGAGGCCCGCCAGATCCACCGCGGCCGCGATCCGTACCGCCACGCTCTCCGCGTACATCGCGTCGCCCCGCTCGAACCGGGCCCGGCTCGCGCCCCGCAGGAACGTCACCACCCCGAGCGTGCGCCCCCGGCTGCGCAGCACCGCGCACAACGCGTACACCGACCCCTCGGGCCACTGCCGGTCCGCCGCCCACCGCGCCGCGTCGGCCCCGCCCCGCTCCGGCGCACCGGCCCGCACCGAACCGGCCCGGTCCACGCACTGCAACGCCGGATGCCCCTCCGCGTACCGCACGGGCAGCGCGCCCCGTGTCACGAGCAGACTCGCCCCGGGCGCCCCCGAGGGCGTCTCCGCGGCGCGCACGAGCCGCGGCGGCTCCTCGCTCACCAGCAGGTCGATCACCGCGTGGTCGGCGAACCCGGCCAGCGCGAAGTCCAGGTGCACGGTGGCCGCCTCGGCCGGGTCCTCGCACTCGGCGGCGGCCCGCGCGGCCCGGTGCAACTGGTTCGCCCTGAAGCGCAGTTGCGCCGCCTCCTGCTCGACCAGCTTCGCCTCGGTGACGTCCTGGAACAGCCAGCCGACCCCGAGCGGCACCGGCTCCTCGGCCAGCGGCGACGACAGCCGCACGAAACCGCTCCGCCAGCACCTGCGCTCCTGGCCGTCCTCCGGCAGCCGCAGCGTCACCCACACCTCCATGGGCGCCGGCGGCACACCCTCGGACAGCACATGGCTGAGCGCGCCCTCCAGCTCCTCCAGGCCCTGGGCGATCAGATCGCCGAGCGGACGCCCGAGGAGGGCGCTGCGCCCGGAGCCCAGCGCCCGCGCGGCGTGCGCGTTGACCACGGCGGGACGCAGATCGGCGTCGACCAGCACCACGCCCCACACGGCGTCCTCGAACAGCGCCTCGCTCAGCGCGATGGACCGCTCCAGGTCGATCTGCGCGTGCACCTCGCTGAAGGCGCAGTACACCCCGGCGGGCTTGCCGTCGGGCCCCGGCACGGCGGCCGACTGCGTACGGACGAGGACGCGGCCCCCGTCCTTGGTGACCAGCGCGAACTCGTGCACCTGGCGGCCCGGCGCGTGCATCGCCGCCAGGAGCCGCCCCTGCACCTCGTCCGCGTCGGCCGACCGCACGGCCCACCCCGCGAACCCGGTCCGCCCCACGGCCTCCGCCGCGGTCCAGCCCAGGATCCGCTCGGCCTCCCGATTCCAATGGGTCACGACCCCATCGGCGTCGAAGGCGCACAACGCGGCGTCCATCCCGTCCAGCAACGCGGCCAGCAGATCGGCCCCGTCCCGCCCGGGCTCATCGGGCCCGAGCGCATCGGCGGTCCCACTACGCCGGGAAGCACTCACCTGGCACCCCCTGCGGGCTGTGTCGGCGCGACGACATCCTCGTACTGCTCGTACTGCTTCTTGTAGTGCTCCAGATCATTCAACTCGAACGTGACGCATCCCACACGCGGTTCGGTCAACTTCACGAAAGTCCATATCCGCACGCCTCCAGCATGCCCGTACGCGCCCCGGGCCCGTTCCCGAAAAACCGGTTGAGGCCCGTCATCCGGCTTCGTAGGCTGTGTCGCACAGAGGAGAGGAGGTGGTTCGGAGCATGTATGCACACCGGACGTCTGAGGTGACTGCGGGCTAGCGGCCCGTCGTCGCATCTCGGATTCGGCGTCGGACCAGCACGTGAGTGGTGCGTGCAGCCGGCCCCATTCCCAAGCAGTCACCCGACCCGCGAGCCGCCGGTACGTCCGGCCGGCTTCCGCCCGTGTCCGCACGGGAGGAACCATGGCTCGCGGGTCGCCTGCGTCCAGCCGCCCGCTACCCCTTGCTGACCGCCGTCAGGATCTCCGGCAGCCTGTCCGCCGTGCGCGGGGCCGCCAGGCGCAGGCCGAGGAGGGTGGCCGCCGCGCCGTAGGCCGCGCCGATCGGCAGGAGCGTCCAGGACCAGGAGTCGGCGCCCTGGGCGTGCAGGGTGATCGTGAGCGCGAGGACGGGGGCGCAGAGCAGGGCCGCCGCCACCATCCCGCCGAAAATCGATATCCAGGCGAGACCGGCCTGCCCGGGGACCACGTTCTTGTAGCCCTCCTGCGGGATCGAGTACGGGAAACGGGCCGAGGACCAGGCACCCGTCGCGAGCATCGCGCCCAACAGCGCGAAGGAGAGGCCCAGGACCTCCGCGAAATCCGCCCAGGCGCCGAGCATCGCCGTCGTGACGACGGTGACGAGAGTGGCGTAGGGCAGGGTGATCAGGAGCAGCGCGAGGGCGCGGGCCCGCATCTCCAGGTACGCGTCGCGGGGCGAGGAGATCGTCATGGCCACTATCCAGAACGCGGACGTGTCCTGGCCGAACTGGTTGTACATCTGGATGCCGAGCATGCCGGCGGCGAAGCAGGCGAAGTAGACCGAGCCGGTGCCCTGGAGGGCGTTGAGGACGGGGACGATCAGTCCGATGGCGAGGGACGTGACCCAGGCGGCCTTGGTCTTCGGGTCGCGCCACACGTAGCGCAGGGTGCGCCCCATGACGGTGCCGGTGCGGCCGTCGGGGAGCAGGCGGCGGCCGGGGTCGCCGCGCCGGCTCCTGCGGCCCGGCTCGGCGGCCTGGATCGTCGATCCGTCCGGGGAGGTCATCAGGTGGGTCAGGGCGCGCCGCCAGGTGGTGAGCAGGAACACCAACCCGGCCACCGAGAGCGCCAGTCGCGCCACCGCCGTGCCGTACGCGCCGTCGCCCGCCGCGTCGACGGCGCCGATCGCCGACGCCGGGGGGATCCAGCGCAGGACGTCCGCCACGGGGTCGAGCGCCCCGACGCCACCCGCCGCACCGAGGCGCTGCACACCGAAGTTGACGAGCTGGGCGCCGATCGCGACGACGAGGCCGCTGAGGACGGCGAGGTCGCGGCCCTTGCGGCTGGTGAGCAGCCGGATGTTGGCGGCGGCGACGGCACGGGCCAGCGCGACGCAGGTGAGGAGGGCGAGCGGCACCGCGAGCACGGCGACGGCCGCGGCGGCGGGTCCGCGCGCGGTGGCGTAGGCCGCGCCGACCACCAGGGTGAGCGTGAAGAGGGGCCCGATGCCGACGAGGGAGGCCACGAGCAGTCCGCGGACCAGCGGGTCGGGGCGGAGCGGCAGCATGACGAGGCGGGTCGGGTCGAGGGTCTCGTCGCCGCTCGGGAAGAAGAGGGGGAGCACCGCCCAGCCGAGCGCGAGGAGGGCGGTGAGGAGGGTGCCGACGGTCGCGGCGTGCGCGTTCCCGTGGAGGAGGACGAGGCCGAGGAGTTGGAGCGCCGCGATCAGCAGGACGACGACGACCGAGGCGAGGTAGGCGGCGCGGCGCCCGGCGGACTGGCGCAGTCCGTTGCGGAGCAGGGCCAGTTTGAGCTGGACGAGGACGCGGGTCACCGGGCGCCGCCCAGCCAGTCGAGGGTGGTGCCGTTGTCCCGGTCGCCCGCGCCGACCAGTTTCAGGAAGGCTTCCTGGAGGGAGGCCGCGTCGCCCCGCACCTCCGCCAGCGGCCCCTGGGCGCGGATGCGGCCGGCGGCCATGACGGCGACCCAGTCGCACAGCGACTCCACCAGCTCCATGACGTGGGAGGAGAAGACGACCGTCGCCCCGCCGCGCGTGAAGCGTTCCAGGACGCCGCGGATCGTCTGCGCCGAGACCGGGTCGACGCCCTCGAACGGCTCGTCCAGGAAAAGGACTTCGGGGTTGTGGAGGAGGGCCGCGGCGAGGCCGATCTTCTTGCGCATGCCGGTCGAGTAGTCGACGACGAGCTTGTGCTGGGCCGGGGCGAGATCGAGGACGTCCAGGAGCTGGGCCGCGCGGGTGTCGACCTCTTCGCCGGGCAGGCCGCGCAACCGGCCCGTGTAGGCGAGGAGTTCCCGTCCCGAGAGGCGCTCGAAGAGGCGCAGGCCCTCGGGGAGCACGCCGATGCGGGCCTTGACCTCGGCCGGGTCGGCCCACACGTCGTGGCCCGCGACGCGCACGGTGCCGCGGTCGGGCCGCAGCAGCCCGGTGACCATGGAGAGGGTGGTGGTCTTGCCCGCCCCGTTCGGGCCGACCAGGCCGATGAACCTGCCCGCGGGCAGCGTGAGGTCGATTCCGGCGACCGCGGTCTGCTGCCCGAAGGACTTCCAGAGGTCGTGTACGTGGACGGCTGCTGTTTCCTCGGCCGAGCTCAACTCGGTGCGCTCCCTTCGGCGGCCCTGTCGCACGTCGGCGCTTACGCGCGTCCGCGCACGATGGACTCTAGGACACGCCCTGGCCGCGCCGCCCCTCGCGCCCGCAGGCGTAGGCCAGGGGGGAGACGAGTTCCTCCGCGTCGGGGAGCCAGCGGTTCGCGGCGGTGGGGCGGCAGGCCCACTGGGCGGCGCCCTGGCCGCCGAAGCGGGTGGGGGGCGCCGCCACGTAGCCGCCCTCGCCGAGGGTGAGCAGGTCGAGGGAGGCCGGGGGCCAGCCCAGCTTGCGGATGAGGTCGGGGACCTTGAGGCTCGCGCCGGGGAGCACGAAGAACTGCATGCGCCGGTCGGGGGTGCGGGTGACCGGGCCGAGGGTCAGCTCCATGCGCTCCATGCGGGCCAGCGCGAGGAACCCGGCGGTCTCGGGGACGTCGATCGCGTCGAACGTGCGGCCCGTGGGCAGCAGGATCGACGCCGTCGGCTGCTTGGACCACATGCGGCGCGCGGCCGTCGCGCTGCCGGTCGCCTGGCTCGCCCAGTCGGGGCGCGCGGGGTGGGCGCCGGGCGCCGGGCAGCGGGCGTCGCCGCACGAGCAGCGCTGTAGGCCCTCGTCGAACTCCAGCCAGGTGCCGGGGAACACGTCCCAGTGCCGTTCCTCCGCGTAGCGAACGGCCGTGTCGAGGAGGGTTTCACCGCGCTGCTGGGGGATCTGTCCGGCCGCGGTGACGGGTGAGGTGACGTCCGAGGTGCCTGCGATGGTCTCTTCCACGACGTTCTCAACTCTCGCCGACACCCGGGGTTACGGGCGTACAAGCGGACAAGACGGAGGCATCGTTCCCGCATGTGGGGCGCATGGGTGCATGGGCGGGGGCGCGCACGCGAGACGGCGGCGGGGGCTGGGTAGTGCGGTGAGGGAACGAGGGGGAGACCGGGACGAGTCCATGAAGGGCCGCGACACGCCGAGTGCGTGGTTTGCTACCCGTTTGTGGTGCATCTTCCGTTTCTCCGCCGGGCAGTGATCCATCGATCCGGCTGTCGTCGGCAGCCGGCCACCGGGAGACGGGCACAGCAGGGGGTACGCCATGGCCGCACGGCCACTCGTCGCGCGACAGCCCAACGAACGGCTTCAGGCACTCATCCAGGAGGCGGGTTGTTCCAACGCCGGCCTGGCCCGCCGGGTCAACATGTGCGGAGCGGAGCACGGCCTCGACCTGCGCTACGACAAGACGTCGGTGGCGCGCTGGCTGCGCGGGCAGCAGCCGCGCGGCCGGGCGCCGGGGATCATCGCCGAGGCCCTGGGCCGCAAACTCGGCCGCACCGTGACGATCGACGAGATCGGCATGGCCAACGGCAAGAACCTCGCCTCGGGCGTGGGACTCCAGTTCTCGCCGACCGTGCTCGGCGCCATCGAGCAGGTGTGTGAGCTGTGGCGCAGCGACGTGGGGCGCAGGGACTTCCTGTCCGGGGCCTCCGTGGCGTCGTCGGCGCTGGTCGAGCCCAGCCGCGACTGGCTGATCTCCGTGCCGGACTCGCAGGTCGCGCGGGCCGCGGGGCCACGGGTCGGCCCCTCGGACGTGGCGGCGGTGCGGGCGATGACGCGGGCGCTGACCGAGCTCGACCACCAGTACGGCAGCGGGCATGTGCGCCCGGTGCTCGTGCACTACCTGAACAGCGTGGTGAGCGGACTGCTCGCCGGGTCCTACCGGGAAGCCGTGGGGCGTGAACTGTTCGCCGCAGTGGCCCGGTTGACGGAGCTGGCCGGGTACATGGCGATCGACACCGGGCAGCCGGGCCTCGCCCAGCGCTACTACATCCAGGCGCTCAGGCTGGCCCAGGCCGCGGGGGACCGCGGGTACGGCGGGTACGTACTGGCCGCGTCCATGAGCCACTTGGCGGCGCAGCTCGGCAACCCGCGCGAGATCGCCCAGCTCGCCCGCGCGGCTCAGGAGGGGGCGCGCGGGCGCGTGACGCCGCGTGCGGAGGCGATGTTCCACGCCGCCGAGGCGCGCGGCCACGCCCTTCTCGGGGACGCCAGGGCCGCGCAGGCCGCCTCCGGCGCGGCGATCGGCGCCATGGAGCGGGCCGACGGGCAGACCGGCTCCGGGGACGACCCGGACTGGATCAGCCATTTCGGCCACGCCTACCTCGCCGACGAACTCGCGCACTGCCACCGGGACTTGGGTCAGGCGCGGGACGCGGCGCGGTGCGCGCGCGAAGCGCTCGACGGGCATCCGGAGTCGCGGACCAGGCGGCGCGCCATCGGGCTCGTCCTGCTGGCCACGGCGCAGGTGCAGCAGCGGGAGGTGGAACAGGCCTGTGCCACCGGACTTCAGGCCGCCGAGCTGCTGGGCACGGTGCGTTCCAACCGGGGCGCGGAGTACCTGGAGGACTTCAAGGAACGGCTCGAACCGTTCCGGGAGGAGCCGGTGGTACGGGAGTTCGGGGCGCGCGTGGAGCTACAGGCGGCGTGAACGAGGGCGGTCGGGCGCAAAACCAGCGCCCGACCGGCTTGTTTTGTTACTCCTGTCACGGGGGAGGCTCCCTGAGTTTGAGGTGCGTAGCACGGGCGTGCGGGAACCCGGTAGCGTGAGCCGACGATTCCGACCCCCCTACGTAGGAGTCCCGGTGACGCAGCAGCGCGGACAGGGTGAAGATCCGCATCTTCCCGCGGCACGGCAGGCACATGAAGGCGTCGTGCTGCCCGCCGACGGCGGAGAGCCCCTGTTGCCGGGCACGTTCGGCGACCAGGCGGGACCCGCGGGCGCCTCGCCGTGGGGCCAGCCGTGGGGGCCCGACTCCCAGCAGGCCCAGGCCGCCGGTCCGATGCCGACGTACGAGTGGGGGCAGCCGTCCGCGCAGCCTCAGCCTCAGCCTCAGCCCGGGGCTCCGCTGCCGCCTCAGCAGCAACAGCCGCGGCACGGGCGGTCGGCCCCGCTGCCGCCCGCCGCGCCCACCGGCTACGACGGCTCGCACGGCGGGGCCTACGGCGCTCCGTACGCCGGTGCCTCCTTCGACGGTGACGCCACGCAGTACATCGCGCCCGTCCCGCAGCAGCCGGGCCCGCACCCGCAGGCCGCCGCGCCGCTGCCGCCCGAGGCGCCCGCCCCGGACGACACGCGGTACCTGGGGCACGCGGTGCGGCAGCCCATGCCGGGGGCGCTGCCCGACGCGGTACCGGGCGGCCCGGACAGCGAGGCGACCCAGTACATACCGCCGGTGCCCGCGGAGCCGTCGCAGCCGTCGCCGCAGAATGGCGCCTACGACGTCCGCCCCGGTGCGCCGGGTGAGCGGCAGCCGCCCGCCGAGTTCGACGCCCTGTTCCGTACGGAGCCGGAGGGCGGGGCCGCGTCGACGCAGCAGATGCCGCGCTTCGACCCGCACGCGCAGCAGAGCCCGGCCGGGCCCGGACCCCAGTACCCGCAGCAGCGGGCGTACGAGCCGGAGCCGTCGCGCCGCAAGGCCCGCACCGGTTCGAAGCTGCCGCTGATCGCCGCGGTCGGCGTCGCCCTCCTCGTCGTCGGTGTCGGCGCGGGCGCCATGCTCAGCAGTGGCGGGGACGACGACAAGAAGGCGGACGCGACCCAGACCGTCTCGGACTCCTCGCCCGCCGCCTCGGACCAGTCGTCGCCGCCCGCCGACCCCGCCAGGGAGCAGGCCGTCGCCCTCGACAAGCTGCTCGCCGACTCCAACAACAGCCGCGAAGCGGTCGTCGGGGCCGTCGCCGACATCGGGGCCTGCAAGGAACTCGGCCCGGCCTCCCAGGCGCTGCGGGACGCCGCGAGCCAGCGCAACAACCTGGTGACGCGCCTCAACGCCCTCGCCGTGGACCAGCTCCCCGACCACGTCGCCCTGAAGGACGCGCTCACCCGGGCGTGGAAGGCGTCCGCGTCGGCGGACAGCCACTACGCGGCGTGGGGCGACCAGGTCGCCGGGAAGAAGGGCTGCCACAAGGGGCGGGCCAGGGTGACGCCGCAGCGCCGCGCGGGCGACTCCGACAGCAGTACGGCCTCCACCGAGAAGACGAAGGCCGCCGGGCTGTGGAACACGATCGCCGACAAGTACCTGCTGACCCGGCGCACGGCCGTGCAGCTCTAGTCGGGCCCTGCGGCTCAGGGCGCCTTCGCCAGCGTGTCCGTCACGTCGACCTGGCCCTCGCGGCTCGCGACGAGATGTCCCCGGGTCACCTTCTGGAAGGTGACCCGGGCGTTGACCAGGCGCGGATAGTCACCGGCCGCGGACATGTGGTCGTAGCCCCAGCGCAGTGGGGGAGTGAGGCCGCCCGTCGTGACCTCCGCGCCCTTGTCGAGAGCGATGCGCAGGGCGCGCGCGCTCACCTCGCCGTCGCCGAGCCCCTCGACGGCCTGCTTCAGGACGGTGTACGCGATCCAGGTGGTCTGCACGCCCGCGTCCGCCGGGTCGATCCGGTTGTCGCCGAAGGCGTGCTCGCCGACCGCCTTGCGCATCGGCCCCCAGCGCTCGTCGTCGGCCGCCGGGTACCAGCCGGTGACGTACGCGCCCTCGTACGGGCTGTTCGCGCCACCGGTGCGGTCGATGACGGACTGGTCGACGCTGCCGAGGACGGTCGACGTCCGCACCGCCGGGTAGTCGTCGCGCAGCCGCCGGAACGAGTCGAAGAACGTGTCCGTACGTTCCCCGAGCACGGCGGCGACGCAGCCCTCGCCGGCGGGCCCGGCGCTCGCGGTGGCCAGGGCGCGGCGCGCCGCGTCGCCGTAGTCGGTGGCGTCCTCCGCGGCGCGCAGGTCGGTGGCGGCGGGCCGGTCGCGCAGGGCGAGGCCCGTGTCGAGCAGGGCCGGGAGCCCGTCGCCCGCGATGGTGTCGGGCCGGACCAGGACGGTGCGCCCGCACGTCGCGGCGAGCTGCTCCCCGTTGCCCGCCAGCAGGGCGGCCTGGCCGCCGTTGACCGGGTAGGACAGCGGGCTGGTGAACTCGGCGTCGGTGACGCCGTAGCCGCCGATGTAGGGGATGCCGGCCGCCTCCAGCGGGGAGAGGAAGGCGCGGCCGTGCTGGCTGTAGGAGCCGACGACGGCGACGACGTGCCGGTCGACGGCCGCGCGGGCGCACTTCGCGGCACCCACGCTGTCGTTGTGGTCGTTGCAGGTGAGGACCTTCAGGGTGCGCCCGCCGAGGCCGCCGTGGGCGTTGACCCAGCGCGCGTACGCCTGGGCCATGGCGGGCATGCCGGGCATGTTCGTCGCGGCGGTCCGCTCCGGGGCCCAGGTCATCACGGTGACCGCCTCGTCCCCCGCGCCCGCGGTGGTCCCGGGGACCAGTCCGCAGCCGGCGAGGAGGGCCGCGCCCGTGGCGAGGGCGGTGGCGAGGGCGGTGATACGGAAGGTGCGCTTGCTGAGGGTGGGGCGCCGACCGGTCATGGGCCCGCACGATTCCGGCACATCCGGAACCGGTGAGTGACCAGCGGTCAACACGGGGTGACAGGGAGGTGAATTACGGGGGGAGGTCGGGGCATCGCGGGGTGGGACGTACGATCGATGACCGTGCAAAGCTCGGAGAAGTCTTCCCGCCGTGGCCGTCGCTCCACGAAAATGGACGGCATGCCACTCAACGACATGCCGTGGTGGCGCTGGCGCAGCAATGTGCGCTCCGCGCTGCACATGCTCTCCGACCCGTCCTTCCAACAGAACGTCTGGCTCGCGGGTGTGGACGGGTACGGGGACGTGACCGACGCCGTCTACCGGCTCGTCGAGGACACCTGGCTGGACAACTGGTCGGCCGAGAAGTACGTGGGGACGATATTCCGGGACTCGCAGGAAGCGGCCCTGGTCGACACCGCCGTGCTGCGGGTCCTGCGGATCATGCACCAGGTCGGGCCGGACGCGCCGGTCTCCGCCTATCTGAACGACCCGGGATGGCCCGAGGCCGTGCGGTCGGCCCGTGACGCCCATGTGCGGCTGGCCACCAGCGACGGCGAGGACCCGGACGACGCGCCCCGGACCCTCGAAGTGCTGCGGATCATGACGCGGGCCGCGTAGCGCGGGTGACGGGCGGTCCCGGTACGTCCGCTTCGCGGGACACGCGGTCGCCGGACGCCGCCGATGTGCGAACCTTTTCGCATGAACGCGCCCGCACCCGTTTCCACCACCGGCTCCGAGCAGTACGTCCTCATCCTCTCCTGCCCCGACAAGCAGGGCATCGTGCACGCCGTGTCGAGCTACCTCTTCATGACCGGCTGCAACATCGAGGACAGCCAGCAGTTCGGTGACCACGACACGGGACTCTTCTTCATGCGCGTCCACTTCAGCGCGGACGCCCCCGTCACCGTGGAGAAGCTGCGCGCCAGCTTCGCCGCGATCGGGGACTCGTTCCGGATGGACTGGCAGATCCACCGGGCCTCGGACCGGATGAGGGTCGTCCTGATGGTCAGCAAGTTCGGGCACTGCCTGAACGACCTGCTCTTCCGGGCCCGGATCGGCGCGCTGCCCGTCGACATCGCGGCCGTGGTCTCCAACCACCGGGACTTCGCGGAGCTCGTCGGCTCCTACGACATCCCCTTCCACCACATCCCGGTCACCAAGGACACCAAGGCGCAGGCCGAGCAGCAGGTCCTCGACCTGGTGCGGGCGGAGGGCGTCGAGCTGGTCGTGCTCGCCCGGTACATGCAGGTGCTCTCGGACGACCTGTGCAAGCAGCTCAGCGGGCGGATCATCAACATCCACCACTCGTTCCTGCCGAGCTTCAAGGGCGCGAAGCCGTACCACCAGGCGCATGCGCGCGGGGTGAAGCTGATCGGGGCGACCGCGCACTACGTGACCGCCGACCTCGACGAGGGGCCGATCATCGAGCAGGAGGTCGAGCGGGTCGGGCACGATGTCACGCCTGACCAGTTGGTGGCGATCGGGCGGGACGTGGAGTGCCAGGCGCTGGCGCGGGCCGTCAAGTGGCACGCGGAGCGGCGCATCCTGCTGAACGGGCGGCGGACCGTCGTTTTCGCCTAGGCCGTTCGCCGGGTGCTGCTCCGGGTGGGGCAGTACCCGGTCCCCCGTGGCGAACGCTCGGTCACAAGCGGCTCAGCGCCGCCGTCGCCGACAGGACCTCCCGGATCGCCTCCCGGTCGCCCACTCCGCCCGCCGCCGCCTCGTCCGGCGACACATGGCCCGCGGCCAGGCGGCAGAACTCCACCCCGTCGAGGGCGACATGCGCCACCTGGCGCCCGGCGGAGCCGTCCGCCGGGGAGTCCAGGGCGATCAGCCACTCGCCGCCGCCCGCCCCCTCGACCTCCAGGCGCAGACTGCGGCCGGGCTCGTCCGCCGGGGCGCAGGTGCCCCGGCGCGCGGCGAGGGAGGCGGGGAGCATCCGCGCCGCGAGGTCGATCATGCGGTTGAGGTGGCGCGGCGAGGGCGGCTCGTACGGGTAGTCCACCGCGTCCGCGATGTCACCGGCGTGGATCCAGCACTCGAAGGCCCGGTCGATCATGGCGTCCCGCAGGGGCAGGTCGAACGCGCCGTAGGAGACGGGGAGTTGGCCCGAGCCGCCGGGGCCGGCGGTGTCCGAACCGGCGAAGGACACCGTGCGGATGAGGGCGTGCGACTGGTCCCGCCAGGGCGCCCGCACGGCCCGCGTCAACGGGAAGTGGGACGCCTTCCAGTGCGCTTCGGTGCGCTCGGCCGGCCCGAGCCCCTCCAGCGCGGCGGCGACGGCCGCGTGGTCGCCGTCGGTCGGGCGGAGCGGGGTGCCGGGGGCGGGGTCGTCGAGGCCGAGGGCGCGGGCGACCAGGCCGTCGACGCCGGTGAGATGGGCGATCACCCCGGCGACCGTGGTCCTGCGGCTGACCTGCTCCTCGTGCTCGTACCAGCGCAGCCGCACCGGCGCGTGCCACTCGCTCTCGCCGATGTCCTTGAGCAGGGCGTCGAGGCGGGCGGTCTCCGCGTCGTAGGGGGCGGCCCAGCCGGGGACCGGGATGCGGGCCGGGCGCCGGGACAGGCAGCCCTCCAGGACGCGGGAGCGCAGCATCGGGTCGAGGTCGAGGGACTCCTCGGGGTGCAGCAGGCCGACGGCGTCCCGCAGGCGCAGCGCTTCCTCGGCGCAGGTGCCGCAGTCGAGCAGGTGGTCGTCGACGGCGGCGGATTCCTCGGGCGAGCAGGCGGACAGGGCCCAGGCGCCGAGCAGTGACTTGAGGACGTGGTGGTCGAGGACGACCGGCGCGGGCGCGGGCGGTGCGGGGAGCGGGCGCCCGGTGTCCTCGACGGAGGTGCGCGGGGGCGGTATCCGTGGCGCGTCCGCCGCGCCGCCGGGGTGCTGCCCCTCCCACGGTTCGCCGTCGAAGGGGTCGAAGGGACCGGGGCCGGGCGTCCCGCTCATGCGGGCCTCCCGTACCGGCCGGGCGGTGTGCCGCTGTCGTGAGCCGTGGACAGCAGTTGCAGGCCGAGGCGGAGGCGGCGGCGCGCCTCGTCCTCGGTGACGCCGAGGTCGGCGGCGGTCTGGCGGTAGTCGCGGCGCTGGAAGTAGGCGAGTTCCAGGGCGGCCCTGAGCGGGGCGGGCATCGACGTCACGATGTAGTCGGCGCGGGCCGCCGCGGAGGCGTGACGCACTTTGCGCTCCAGGTCCTCGGTGGTGCCGAGGCCGGTGCGCACGAGGGCGGCGGACTCGGTCTGGCGCAGCCGCTGGACGGCCTGGTGGTGGGCGAGGGTGGCGATGAACGAGCGCAGGGGACCCTGCTTGGGTTCGTACGCCTCGGGGTTCTCCCAGATGTGGGTGAAGACCTCGCGGGTGATCTGGTCGGCGGCGTCCTCGTCGTCCAGGACGCGGTGGGCGAGGCCGTGCACGAGGGACGCGAAGCGGTCGTACAGCTCGCCGAGGGCGGCGGCCTCGCCGTGCGCGAGGCGCTGCTGCATCCTCCGGTCCCAGCGGGACGGAGTCTCCTTGGGCATGGGGCCCCCTCACCGACCGCCCGTGCTGCTCAACTGCTGAACTGCTTGTCTTCTCCTCGAATGTAGTGCGCGGCGCCGACAACGCACGCACCTTTGCCGCATTGTGCGCGGCGGGGCAGGAGTGAATGGTAAAGAACAGCCGAGAACGTTGACCGTAAGTGCTCGATTGTGACCGGGTCGGTCTTAACCAGGTCATATGTGATAGGTCTGCGGGGGTTGTTTCAGCGCATCGCCACGCGGGCAGCCGCGCAGTGCAAGCGTAGTGACAGGTTCCGTATCCGGGATCACTGGCGAGCGAGAGGAGGGGTGGCGCGTGACGCTCAGGATGAGTGAGAGCGGACGGGGCGACTGGGCCGTCGTACGGGTGTCGGGAGAGATGGACCTCGTGACCTCCCCCGCGCTGCGGCAGCAGGTCCACGACGCGGTCGCCGACGGGCGGCGCAGCCTCGTGCTCGACCTCTCCGACGTGCTGTTCTGCGACTCCAGCGGCGTCGGTGTCCTCATCGCCGCCCGCCGCTTGATGCGCTCGTGCCAGGGGCGGCTCCGGGTGATCCTGCCGGCCCAGGGCGCGGTCGACGGCTCGCACGTGAACCGGGTGCTCGCCGCGCTCGGTGTCCGCCGCCTCTTCGAGGTGTACCCGGACGTCACGGCGGCCGTGGACGACGAGGCGGAGCCGTTGTCCGCCTGAGATTCCGCCTGAGAGCCCGTCCTCGCGGACGTACGCTCCGAGGTGTAGGACCCACCGATGCGAGAGGCGGCTCATGAGCATGGACGAGCGGAGGATCGCGGCCCGGTTCACCGGCTTCGACCAGGACGGCAACGGATACATCGACCGCGAGGACTTCTACGCCGCGGCCAAGGCGCTGCTCGCCGAGTTCGGCGCGACCGCCCGTTGCGACAAGGGGCAGGCGCTGTTCGCCGGGGCCGAGGCGTTCTGGCAGGGCATGGCCGGGATCGCGGACGTGGACGGGGACCAGCGGGTGACCCGGGGGGAGTTCGTGACCGGGGCCGTGAAGCGGCTGCGGGACAGCCCGGAGCGGTTCGCCGAGATCGCGCGGCCGTTCCTGCGCGGCGCCATCGAGGTCGCCGACCCCGAGGGCCCCGGCATCGGCGCGGACGCGGCCCGGCGGGCCCTGCGCGTGCTGGGTGTCGAGGAGCGGTCCGCCGCGGCGGCCGTGGCGGCGCTGGACGCGGACGGCGACGGGCGGATCGCGGAGGAAGAACTGGTGCGCGGGTTCGCCGCGTACTTCACCGTCCCCGAGTGAGCACCCGCCCGCGTCACTGTCGCGGGCCGGACCCGTACCGCTCCCGGAGCTTGTACTTGAGCACCTTCCTCAGCGTCTCGTTGCGGGGCAGGGCCTGAACGACCTCCACCTGCTCGGGCAGTTTGAAGGTCGACAGGCCCTGGCCGCGCAGGTACGCCGTCACGGCGTCCGGGGTCAGCGGTGCGGTCCCCGGCGCCGGTTCGAGGACCGCGCAGACCCGCTCCCCGCGCTCCGCGTCCGGCAGGCCGATGACGGCTGCGTCCTGGACCCCGGGGTGCCGGTGCAGCAGGTCCTCGATCTCCTTGGCGGAGATGTTCTCGCCCTTGCGGATGATGATGTCCTTGGCGCGCCCGGTGAGGACGAGATGCCCGCTGGGCAGGAGGTGGCCCAGGTCGCCGGTGATCAGGAAGCCGTCCGCGTCGAAGGCGTCGGCGCTCTGGCGCGGGTCCAGATAGCCCTGGCAGACCGCCTCCCCGCGCAGCCTGACCTCGCCGTCGACCCCGGCCGGGAGCTGCTTGCCGTCGGCGTCGACCGTCCGGATCTCCATGCCCGCGGGCGGGCGGCCCTCCGTCGTCGCCAGATGGTCCGCCGTGTCGTCCGGCGCCCCCATCGTGATCATGGGGACCTCGGTCATGCCGTACCCGTGGGTGAGCTGTACGCCCATCTCGCGCACCACGGCGTGGTAGATCTCCGGCGGCTTGGGCGCGCCGCCGCCCGCGAGGAGCCGCAGCGTCGGTATCAACGGCCGCCCGGGGTCCTTGCGTTGCTCGGTCAGGAACATCGAGTAGAACGCCGTCGAACCGCCCGCGACCGTCACTCCGTGCCGCCGGTACTCCTCCAGCGCGTCCGGCAGGGCGAACTGCTCGAACATCACCGCGGGGAACCCGTACAGGAGCAGCATCACCGTGTAGTCGGGGCCCGCGATGTGCGCGTAGGGGAACGCCATGGAGCCGACGTCGCGGGCGGACAGGCGCAGGGCGTGGGCGAGGCAGGAGCCGCCCGCGATGAGGGAGCGGTCGGTGTGCAGGACGCCCTTGGGGTCGGAGGTCGTGCCGGAGGTCCAGTAGATCCAGCGGACCGTGGTGCCGTCGGCGGGCGGGGGCGGGAGGACGGACGGGTCGGCCTCGGGCAGGCCCTCGTACGCCTCGAAGACGCCGGGGGCGCCGAGGCGGCGCGCCATGGCGGTGTGGTCGAAGCCGCGCCAGGTGCCGGGTGTCGCGAAGAAGCGGGCCCTCGACTCCCGCAGGGCGAAGCCGACCTCGCGGTCCCGGTAGAACGGGATGACCGGGGTCTGGACGGCGCCGAGACGGGCCAGCGCGAAGCTGAGCACGGCCGTCTCGATGCGGGTGGGCAGTTGCCAGGCGACCACGGTGCCCGGGCGGACGCCGCGTGCGTGGAGGGCCGCCGCGACCCGCTCGGCGCGGTCCCGCAGCCCGCCGAAGGTGAGGACGCGCTCGCCCTGGAGGAGGACCGGGCGGTCGGGGGTGAGCGCGGCGCGGCGCTCGACCAGTTCCCAGAGCGTGCGGGAGGCCCCCAGGGCGTGTGCGGTGCTCTGCGTCATTGCCGTGACCCCCCTGAGCGCCGCGCGCGGCGCCATAACTGACGGACCATCAGAACCAGGGGAGAGCGTAAGTCCGCGCTCCTTGTCGGTCCAGAGGCGCGGGGCTAGCCTGCATCTGACGGGTCATCAGGTAACGCGGAGAGGCTCAGTAGTCATGACGGAACTGCCGCGCATCGTCAGCGTCGACGACCATGTGATCGAACCGGCCCACCTCTTCGAGACCTGGCTGCCGGCCAAGTACCGCGACCGCGGCCCGAAGCCGCTCACCGCCGGGATCGGCGAGCTCGCCTACGAGGCGGGCAAGTACCGGATCACCATGGACCCCGACGGACCGCCGACCGACTGGTGGGTCTACGAGGACCTGACATTCCCGTACAAGCGCAACATCGCCGCGGTCGGGTTCGACCGGGACGACATGACCCTCGAAGGCATCACCCGGGCCGAGATGCGGCGCGGCTGCTGGGACCCCAAGGCGCGCCTCGACGACATGGACCTCAACCACGTCGAGGCGTCCCTCTGCTTCCCGACCTTCCCGCGCTTCTGCGGCCAGACGTTCGCCGAGGCGCACGACAAGGAGACCGCGCTCGCCTGCGTACGCGCCTACAACGACTGGATGGTCGAGGAGTGGTGCGGCGACAGCGGCGGCCGGCTCATCCCGCTCTGCATCATCCCGCTGTGGGACATCGACCTCGCCGTCGCCGAGATCCGGCGCAACGCGGCCCGCGGCGTACGGGCGGTCACCTTCTCCGAGATCCCCACCCACCTGGGCCTGCCGTCGATCCACTCCGGGTACTGGGACCCCTTCTTCGCCGTGTGCCAGGAGACCGGGACCGTCGTCAACATGCACATCGGCTCCTCCTCCCAGATGCCGGCCGCCTCCCCCGACGCACCCCCGGCCGTACAGGCCGCGCTCAGCTTCAACAACGCGATGGCGTCGATGATGGACTTCCTGTTCAGCGGCGTGCTGGTGAAGCACCCGACGCTCAAACTCGCCTACAGCGAGGGCCAGATGGGCTGGATCCCGTACGCCCTGGAGCGCGCCGACGACGTGTGGGAGGAGCACCGCGCGTGGGGCGGCGTCCGGGACATCGTCCCCGAGCCGCCGTCCACGTACTACTACCGGCAGATGTTCTGCTGCTTCTTCCGCGACAAGCACGGCGTCGCCTCGCTCGACGTCGTCGGTCGCGACAATGCCACCTTCGAGACGGACTACCCGCACGTCGACTCGACCTTCCCGAACACCAAGGAGGTCGCCCTCGACCATGTGAAGGGCCTCGACGACGAGACCGTGTACAAACTGATGCGCGGCAACGCCATCCGCATGCTCGGCCTGGACCTCGACAAGCCGGCCAGGTAGGCCGCGCCCCCATGGACCTCGCGTACACCGAGGAGGAAGAGGGGTTCCGGGCCCGCCTGCGGGAGTGGCTCGCGGCCACCCTGCCGGCCCTCCCGGCGAAGCCGTCGCCCACGGACTGGCCCGGACGCCGCGCCTACGACACGGGATGGCAGCGCAGGCTCCACGACGCCGGGTACGGGGAGATCCACTGGGACGCCTCACCCACCACCCGGCTCATCTTCCTGGAGGAGACGGAGAAGGCGGGCGCGCCCTACGTGGGCGCCAACTTCGTCGGCCTGCTGCACGCCGGGCCCACCGTCGCCGCCGAGGGCAGCGAACGGCAGCGGGCCCGCTGGCTGGCGCCGATCCTGCGCGGCGAGGAGGTGTGGTGCCAGGGCTTCAGCGAACCGGACGCCGGGTCCGACCTCGCGGCGCTCCGCACGCGCGCGGTGCGCGACGGCGACACGTACGTGGTCAACGGCTCGAAGATCTGGACCTCGCACGCCGAGGTCGCCGACTGGTGCGAACTGCTCGTCCGCACCGACCCCGACGCCCCCGCGCACCGCGGCATCTCCTGGCTCGCCATGCCGATGGACACCCCGGGCATCACCGTGCGCCCGCTGCGCACCCTCGCCGGGTCGACGGAGTTCGCGGAGATGTTCCTCGACGACGTACGGGTGCCCGTCGCCCACCGGGTCGGGGCCGAGAACGACGGCTGGCGCGTCACGATGGTCACCTTGTCGTTCGAACGCGGCACCGCCTTCGTCGGAGAGGTCGTCGCCTGCCGCCGCACCCTGGGGGAACTGGCGGCCCACGCACGCGCGAGCGGACGCTGGGACGACGCCGTACTGCGCCGCGAACTCGCGCTGCTGTCCGCCGAGTTCGGCGCGCTGTGGCGGCTCACCCAGTGGAACGTGAGCGAGGCCCAGGCCGGTGGCGGACGACCCGGCGTGGGCGGCTCCGTCTTCAAGCTCCGCTACTCGCACGCACGGCAGCGGCTCTACGACGCCGCGGCCCAGGTCCTCGGCGGCGCCGGGGCGCTGGACACCGGCCGGGAATGGACGCTCGACCGGCTGGCGTCACTGTCCTACACGATCGCGGCCGGTACGTCGCAGATCCAGCGGAACATCGTCGCCGAACGCATCCTCGGCCTGCCCAAAGAACCGAGAGGAAGCCGCTGACCATGCACTTCCAACTGACGGCGGACCAGCGGGCCCTGCAAGGCGGCACGCGGGACCTGCTCGCCGGGCGGTTCGGCCGGGACGCCCTGCGCGGCGCGGTGGAGCGGCCCGCGCTCGACCGGTCGCTGTGGCGGGAGCTCGGCGCGGCGGGCCTCTTCTCGCTCCGCGTGCCCGAGGCGGCGGGCGGGCTCGGGCTCGGCCTGCCGGAGGCCGTCGTCGTGTTCGAGGAGTGCGGCCGGGCGCTGCTGCCCGGACCCCTCGTGGCCACGTTCCTCGCCGCCGGGGACGTACCGGGCGCGGCCCGCGGCGAGACGGTCGTGACACAGCCGTACGGGGGGCTGCTGCCCTGGCCGGACGCCGCCGACGTGGTGCGCGGCGACGCGGGCGGCGCCGAACCGCTCGCCTCGGTCGACCCGCTCACACCGCTGCACACCGTGCCCGGCGACCGGACCCCGCCCCCGCCGGAGGCCACCCTCCTGTACGCCGCCGAACAGCTCGGCTCGGCCGGCCGCACCCTCGACATGGCCGTCCAACACGCCCGGATCCGCCACCAGTTCGGGCGGCCGGTCGGCGCCTTCCAGGCCGTCAAACACCTTTGCGCCGACATGCTGGTACGGACCGAGATGGCCCGCGTCGCCGTGTACGCGGCCGCCGTGACCCGGGACCCGGCCGAGACCGCCGCCGCGAAGCTGCTCGCCGACGAGGCCGCCGTGCGGGGCGCCCGCGACTGCCTCCAGGTGCACGGCGGCATGGGTTTCACCTGGGAGGCCGATGTGCACCTGCATCTGAAGCGGGCGTGGGTGCGGGCCGAGCTCGGGGGAGGCGCGCGGGCCGCCGAGGACGTGCTCGCCGCCGCCCTGTGAAGATCCGGCGGACGCCTTGAGCAAGGGTGCACGGAGAGTGACGGTCCGCCGATACCGGGTTGTGTCCTTCGGGAGGCTCGTCACGGCGCGGAGTCGGCATCCGGCTCCGGTACCTTGTGGCAGATGCGAGTGGTGCTGAACCCGGGTGAAGGTGCCGGTGTTGCCTCCGAGGCGGCCCCGGGGCCCGGGATGTGCGCCGTTCGCAGCGCAGGGCGGGGCGTCACGCCCGCTTGTTCGACCCCCCTCGATACGCGTCGCACAGTATGCCGCACGCGTACTCCTTCGCGCGGGAATATGCCCGAAGCCCTTGTTGACGTGACTGTACGTCAACCATGCTGTGCAGCAACGGGATCACGGACCGTGATCCTTGGCAGTGTCCAGGATGGTCAGTGGCGCGAGGCAGAACTCCAACGGTCCCGCCGGATTCGGATGGTGTGAGCGGTGCAGGTGCTTCAGGTGCAGTTGGAGGTCGGGGCCGACCCCGCAGAGGTCGGGCGGGCCCGCAGGTGGGTGCGGTCACGCCTCGCCGGTTCGGGGATACAGGCCGATGAGCCGTTGGCCGAGACGCTGGTCCTGCTCGTCTCCGAACTCGTCACCAACGCCGTGGTGCACACCGGACGCCCCGCGGTGCTCCGCATGGTGCTGCCCGGCGTCCAGGGCGTGTGTCCCGGCATGGTGCGGGTGGAGGTGGCCGACGCGAGCGACCGGCCACCGGCGCCCCGGCACGCGGACGGCGAGGCGACGAACGGGCGCGGCCTGGAACTCGTCGACGGGCTCGCCGACCGCTGGGGCTGGCGCCCCGAGGGCGCGGGCAAGGCCATCTGGTGCGAACTCGACCGGTGCGCGGCGGCAGCCGCGGCCGGGGGCGTCGGGTCCTACGACGGGGTGGCCTTCGAGGCGGTGTGAGACCGCCCGTGTGCGACCGCTGGGACCCGGGTGGGCGCGCGCCGGGTCCGCTCCCGCCCCGTGCTTCGGTGCGCGCCCGGAGAAATAGGCACATCAACGGTGAATCTTCTTGCGGGTGTTGACGCGCAGTGCCCGTTTGATCACGATTGTGGTCAGCGATTCGCTGCGAGGGGACGTCGAGGGCCCTTGTGACGGGGGCCCTCGGCGACATGTCGGATCGTCGCCGTGGGGGTGCCGGGACCGCCGTCCCGCACCCCTCGCGGCTTCGCCGTCCCGCGCGGCTCAGAGCACGGCCACCGGCGCCACCGGGGTGCCCGTCGCGCCGCTGAACGGCTCGGGCATCGCCGAGAGCAGGAACGTGTAGCGGTTCTCTTCTCCACAGGCTGTGGACAACGTTTCCAGATTCCAGTTCTGGCCCTGCACCATGCCCATCTCCACCAGGTCGAGGGCGTGCACCGGGAGCCACAGGTTCTCGATCTCCGGGGGGAAGATCTCGAAGGTCAGCGTGTCGTTGGCGACCGCCGCCACATCGCGGGCGTGGAACCACTCCGGGGTGCGGACCGACAGGCCAGGGGACGGATACGCGTAACCGTGCTTGTCACCGGCCAGATACACCTGGATCTGGCCCGTGCGCACCAGCACGATGTCGCCCGCGCGGACGGTGACGCGGCCGAACTCCGCCGCCTCGTCCAGGTCTTCGGGCGTCACCGCGTGGTCGCCGGGCAGCCGGTCGAGGCCCTTCGCCGCCGCCACGTCGAGCAGGACGCCGCGCGAGACGAGGTACGGGATCTTGTCGATGCCGCTGAACTCGGCTCCGCCGTGCGCCGTGACGGTGTCCGCCGGGCGGCCGTTGTAGAGGCGGCCCGAGTGCGAGACGTGGGTCAGCGCGTCCCAGTGGGTGGCCGCCTGGAGGCCCATCGTCACCGCGTCGTCGCTGGTGGCCACCGTGTCGGGGCCGAAGATCCGCTGGTTGATCTGGACCATCGTGTGCAGCGGGTTGATCCGGCCGGGGATCAGGCCCGCCTGCACGCCGTCCTCCTTGAGCGGCAGGGCGAGGGGGACGCGGCGGCCCCGGCGGACCTCGGACGCGGCCAGCCGGACCACCTCGTCGGTGACCAGGTTCAGGGTGCCGATCTCGTCGTTCTCCCCCCAACGCCCCCAGTTGTTCACGCGCTTGGCGATGTCGTGGAACTCGGCGGGCAACGGCATCGGGGCCTCCCCGGGTCTTGTGTTCCGGTATCTGACGGGCCGTAGAATCCGAACCCGAGCAAAATCTAACGGGCCGTCAGAAACTGCGGGAAGGGGCCGGGCGTGGGGAACTTCTTGGCAGGCAAGGTCGTCGCCGTGACAGGAGCGGGGCGGGGCATCGGCCGCGCCGTGGCGCTCGCGTGCGCCGCCGAGGGCGCCGAGGTCGTCGTCAACGACTACGGGGTGTCCAAAACGGGCGGCGAGCCCACCTCCGAGGTGGCGTCGGCGGTGGTCAAGGAGATCGAGGCCGCGGGCGGGTCGGCGGTCGCCGTGGCCGACGACGTGTCGACCATGGCCGGCGGACAGCGGGTCGTCGACGTGGCCGTGGAGGAGTTCGGGCGCGTCGACGGGGTGGTCTGCGTCGCCGGGATCCTGCGGGAACGCATGCTCTTCAACATGACGGAGGAGGAGTGGGACCCGGTGGTCGCCACTCACCTGAAAGGCACCTTCACCGTCTTCCGGGCCGCCAGTGCCGTCATGCGCGGGCAGGGGTCCGGGACCCTCATCGGGTTCACCAGCGGCAACCATCAGGGGTCCGTCGCGCAGGCCAACTACAGCGCAGCCAAGGGCGGGATCATCTCCCTGGTGCGCAGCGCCGCCCTCGGGCTCCACAAGTACGGGGTCAGCGCCAACGCCGTGGCGCCCGTCGCCCGTACGCGGATGTCGGCCGACGTACCCATGGAGCTGACGGAGATCGGGGAGCCGGAGGACGTCGCCGCCCTGGTCGTCTACCTGCTCAGCGAACGAGCCCGCGCGGAAGGGATCACCGGGCAGGTCTACACCGTGGCCGGACCGAAGATCGCGGTCTGGGCGCAGCCGCGGGAGCTGCGCGCCGGGTACGCGGAAGGGTCCTGGACGCCCGAGCGGATCGCCGACTTCCTGCCCGGGACGGTCGGGGTCGACCCGATGCCGATGCTCGCGGTCGTGGCGGAGATGGCCCGGGCCGCCGCCGCCGCGGAGCGGCCCAACTCATGAGCGGCCGGGGAGCGGCCGGGCCCCGGTGGGGGCCCGGTGGTGTGGGCGGGGGCGGGGGCGGTGGCGTGGAGTTCGGGTTCGGGGAAGAGGACGAGGCGTTCCGGGAGGAGGCCAGGGCGTGGCTCGATACGCGTCTGACCGGGCGGTTCGCGCGGATCGTGGGGCGGGGTGGGCCCGGCAGTGAGCATGTCGGAGCGGCACAACGGCGCGCCTGGGAGCGGGAGTTGGGGAGCGGGGGGTGGATCGGGCTCGGGTGGGGCGACGGTGCGTACGGCAATCGCGTGGGCACCCTGACGCAGCAGGTCGTCTGGGCCGAGGAGTACGCCCGGGCGCGGGCCCCGGGCCGGTACGGACACATCGGGGAGAACCTGCTCGCCCCCACGTTGCTCGCGTACGGCGACGAGGAGCAGCGGCGGCGCTACCTCCCGCCCATCGCCCGGGGCGAGGAGCTGTGGTGCCAGGGCTACAGCGAACCCGGCGCCGGGTCGGACCTCGCCTCCCTGCGGACGTGCGCCTCGCGCGGCCGGGACGGGCGGTGGCGGGTCACCGGGCAGAAGGTGTGGACGTCGCTGGCCCATGAGGCCGACTGGTGCTTCGTGCTCGCGCGGAGCGAGGCGGGGTCGGTGCGGCACCGGGGGCTGTCGTTCCTGCTCGTGCCGATGGACCAGCCCGGGCGGATCGACGTGCGGCCCATCCGGCAGTTGACCGGGACGAGCGAGTTCAACGAGGTGTTCTTCGACGGGGCCGTCGCGGCGGATCTCGTGGGGGAGGAGGGGGACGGGTGGCGGGTCGCCATGGGGCTGCTCGGGGTCGAGCGGGGGGTGTCGACGCTGGCGCAGCAGGTGGGGTTCGAGGAGGAGTTGCGGGGGGTGGTGAGGAGTGCGGTCGCCTCGGGGGCGGTGGGGGATCCGGTGGTGGTGGAGGGGATTGTGCGGTTGTGGGGTGAGTTGCGGGTGATGCGCTGGAATGCGTTGCGGATGTTGGGTGGGGGTGGAGGGGGCGGTGCGGGTGGGGGTGGTGGTGCGGGTGCTGGTGTTGGTGGGGTTTCCAGTGTGGCCAAGTTGTTGTGGGGCGGCTGGCATCAGCGGCTCGGGGAGCTGGCCATCCGCGTCCGGGGGGCCGGTGGCGCCGTCGGGCCGCTGGACTGGTCCGCCGCGGCGCCCTACGCACTCGACGACCAGCAGCGGCTGTTCCTCTTCAGCCGCGCCGACACCATCTACGGCGGCTCCGACGAGATCCAGCGCACCATCATCGCCGAGCGCGTGCTCGGCCTGCCCAGGGAGGCGTAGGTCATGCGGGGTGTTCTGTTCGACGGGCGACAGGTCGTCGTCGTGGACGATCTCGACGTGCGGGAGCCGGGGGCCGGGGAGGTGCGGATCGCCGTCGCCGCCGCCGGGCTGTGCCACTCCGACCTCTCCGTGATCGACGGGACCATTCCGTTCCCGCGGCCCGTGGTGCTCGGGCATGAAGGGGCCGGAGTGGTCGAGGCGGTGGGGGCCGGGGTGACGCATGTGGTCGAGGGGGACCACGTGGCGCTGTCCACCCTGGCCAACTGCGGGGCCTGCGCCGAATGCGACCGGGGGCGGCCGACCATGTGCCGACAGGCGATCGGGATGCCCGGGCAGCCGTTCTCGCGGGGTGGCCGACCGGTGTATCAGTTCGCGTCCAATTCGGCCTTCGCGGAGCGGACCGTGGTGAAAGCCGTGCAGGCGGTGAAGATCCCGGCGGGGATTCCGATGACGTCGGCCGCGTTGATGGGGTGCGGGGTGCTGACCGGGATGGGGGCGGTCCTGAACCGGGCGCGGGTCGACCGGGGGGACTCCGTCGTGGTGATCGGGGCCGGTGGGGTGGGGCTGAACGTGCTGCAAGGCGCGCGGATCGCCGGGGCGCTGCGGATCGTCGCCGTCGATGCGAATCCCGGGAAGGAGGAGGTGGCTCGGCTGTTCGGGGCGACGGAGTTCCTGACGGATGTGGGGGAGGTGCGGGGCGTTCTGCCCGACGGGGCCGATCACGTCTTCGAGTGCGTGGGGCGGGTGGAGCTGGTGCGGGCCGCGATCGACCTGCTGGACCGGCATGGGCAGGCGGTGCTGCTCGGGATGCCGGCGGCTGATGCGGAGGCCTCCTTCGTGCCCGCCGCGTTGTTTCTGGACAAGTCGGTGCTGGGGTGCCGGTACGGGTCCTCTCGGCCGCAGCGGGATATTCGGCTGTATGCGGAGCTTTACGGGGAGGGGCGGTTGTTGCTGGACGAGTTGGTGACGCGGACCTATCCGGTGGAGGACTTCGGCAAGGCGGTCGAGGATGCGGAGCGGGGGCGGGTCGCTCGGGGGGTGCTGACGTTCTAGCGCCCTCGTCGCCAGGAAGGGCAGGAAGGGAGGGTGGCCGTCTGGGGTGCGTTGGCGGGTTTCCGTCTCGATCCGACAGGTGTGTGGGTGGGTGCGGGGCCGCCCGGGGTATGTCCGTGCTCGCCATCTTGATGGCCTCGCCGGTTGCTTCGGCCGCCGCTACCGCGTGCTGGTGTGCTGCGCGCGCACATACCCCGACCGGCCCCTCCCGTCTCGTACGCGGATGACGGTCGGTGGGGGGTGCGCCGCGGCGCCGGTCAAGCCGCGGAGCGGAACGTTCTGCGGTACGTCGTCGGGGTCACTCCCAGCGCCGACTGGAGATGCTGTCGCATGGACTGGGCCGTGCCGAAGCCCGCGTCGCGGGAGACCTGGTCGATGGAGAGGGCGGAGGTCTCCAGGAGGTGGCGGGCGCGCTCGACGCGTTGCTGGGTGAGCCATTGGCCGGGGCTGATGCCGACCTCTTCGCGGAAGCGGCGCGTGAAGGTGCGTACGGACATGGACTCCTGCTCGGCCATGTCGCGGAGCTGGATCGGCTCGTGCAGGCGGGCCAGGGCCCAGGCGCGGGCCGCTGTCGTCGTCGCCAACCGGGGTTCGGGGAGCGGGCGTCGGATGAACTGTGCCTGGCCGCCGTCGCGGTGCGGGGGGACGACCGTGCGGCGGGCCACGTCGTTGGCGACGGCCGTGCCGTGGTCGCGGCGCACGATGTGCAGGCACAGGTCGAGGCCCGCCGCGACCCCGGCGGAGGTGAGGACGTCGCCGTCGTCGATGAAGAGGACGTCCGCGTCGACCCGGACCGAGGGGAACAGTTCCTGGAAGTGGGCCGCCTCCGCCCAGTGCGTGGTCGCGGGCCGCCCGTCCAGGTGGCCCGCGGCGGCGAGGACGTAGCTGCCGGTGCAGATGGAGACCATGCGGGTGCCGGGCCGGATATGGGCGAAGGCCGCCTCCAGGTCGGCGTCGAGGCGACCCTCCTCGTAGACCGGGCCGAGTTCGTACGACGCCGGAATGATCACCGTGTCCGCGGTGGCGAGGGCCTCCGGGCCGTTCTCCACCAGGATCGCGAAGTCGGCGTCCGTCTGGACCGGGCCCGCCTCGCGGACGGCGACCGTGACCACCTCGTAGAGCGGTCGCATGTCCGGGGTGCGGGCCTTGCCGAAGATGCGCTGGGGGATGCCCAGTTCGAAGGGGATCAGTCCGTCAAGGGCCAGTACGGCGACGCGGTGCCGGGGAACACGCATGGCCCGATCCTAGCGAATGCTGTCGGTCGGGCCACTCGTCCGGGAACGTTCCGTGGCCCAGGCTCTTGGTCTGTGACTACGACACCGACGCAGGACTTCCCCGACACCCGTGCGCGGCGTGGCAGGAGGGGCCCCCACCGGGCCTGGGCCGTGGCCGCCGTCACCTTCGTGACGATCATCGGGGCCGCCGCGTTCGCCTCGCTGCCAGGACTGCTCATCGAACCGTTGCACCAGGACTTCGGCTGGTCGCGGGGGACCATCGGCTTCGCCGTCTCCGTCAACCTCGCGCTGTACGGGGTCACGGCCCCTTTCGCCGCCGCCCTCATGGACCGCTTCGGGATACGGAAGGTCGTCGCCGTCGCCCTGTCGGTCATCGCCGCCGGGTCACTGCTGACCGTCTGGATGACCGCCGCCTGGCAACTGGTCATGTACTGGGGTGTGTTGGTCGGCCTGGGCAGCGGTTCGATGGCGCTCGCCTTCGCCGCCACCGTCACCAACCGCTGGTTCGTGGCCAGGCGCGGCCTCGTCACCGGCATCCTGACGGCGGCCGGGGCCTCGGGCCAGTTGGTGTTCCTGCCGCTCCTGTCGTGGATCGTCGAGCGGCACGGCTGGGAGCCCGCCGCGGTCACCGTGTCCCTGTCGGCGCTCGCCGTGGTGCCGTTCGTGTGGCTGCTCCTGCGGGACCACCCCGCCGACGTGGGGGTGAAGGCGTACGGGGCCCAGGAGTTCGTCGCCAAGCCGGCGCCCGTGACCGGTGCCGCGCGGCGGGCGGTCCGGGTGCTGTTCAGAGCCGCCAGGACCGGGCCCTTCTGGCTGCTCGCCGGATCGTTCGCGATCTGCGGCGCCTCGACGAACGGGCTCGTCAAGACGCACTTCGTGCCCGCTGCCCACGACCACCACATGCCGGTGCAGGCCGCCGCGTCGCTGCTCGCGGTCATCGGTGTCTTCGACGTGGTCGGGACGATCGCGTCCGGATGGTTCACCGACCGGTTCGAGGCGCGGCGGCTGCTCGCCGTGTACTACGCGCTGCGCGGGATCTCCCTGCTGTTCCTGCCGATCCTGCTGTTCCCGACCGTGCACCCGCCGATGATCCTTTTCATCGTCTTCTACGGCTTGGACTGGGTCGCCACCGTGCCGCCCACCATCGCCCTGTGCCGTGAGCACTACGGCGAGGACAGCGCCATCGTCTTCGGGTGGGTGCTCGCCTCGCACCAGGTGGGGGCCGCCGTCGTCGCCTTCCTGGGCGGTGTGGTGCGCGACGTCACGGGCTCCTACGACCTGATCTGGTACGCCTCCGGCGCGCTGTGCGCCGTCGCCGCGCTGATGTCCCTGGTGATCCGGCGCGAGCGGGTCGTCGTCGCCGCGGCCTGACGGCGCTCCTCAGGCGTCGGCCGGGCGGGTGAAGCGGCCCCGGTGGAAGAGGAGCGGGGGGCGCTCGTCGGGGTGGGTGCCGAGCGCCGTGACCCGGCCGACCACGATCAGGTGGTCGCCGCCGGTGTGGACGGCGTGGACGGCGCAGTCGACCCACGCGGCGGCGCCGTCGAGCCGGGGCGAGCCCGACACCGGCGCCGCCCCATGACGCACCCCCGCGAACTTGTCGGCGCCGCTGACCGCGAAGGCGCGGCACAACTCGTCCTGGTCGGCCGCGAGCACGTTGACACAGAAGACGCCCGCGCGCGCGATCCGGGGCCACGTCGTCGACGTACGGCCCACCATGAACGCGACCAGCGGTGGGTCGAGGGAGAGGGACGCGAAGGACTGGCAGGCGAACCCGGCGGGCGCCGTGCCGGGGGCGGCCGGTGGGGCCGTGACGACCGTGACGCCGGTCGCGAAGGTGCCGAGGACGCGGCGGAACTCGGCCGGGTCGACGGGCGCGCGCTCGTCGTCGCCGACGGCCCGCAGCGCGGGGCGGGGAAGCGCCTCCACCGGGCCCGCGGTGGTGGGGGCGCCGACCGACCTGAGGTACCGGACGGCGGTGGCCGCCATCCCTGCGTGTCCCATCATGGTCCCAGTGAAGCTGACGGAGTGTCAGATGGGAAGGGGTCCGAGGGGCCCGGGGTCAGCGGCCCCGGAAGCGGGGGGAGCGGCGTTCCCGGTAAGCGGTGACGCCCTCGTTCGCGTCGTGCGTGGCCATGTTCAGCTCCTGCGCCGACGCCTCCGCCGCGAACGCCGCGGCGCGGTCCGTGTCCAGGGCCGCGTTCACGAGCTGCTTGGTGAGGGCCAGGGCGCGGGTCGGGCCGCTCGCCAGACGCTCGGCCCACTCCCGCGCCGTCCTCGCCAGCTCCGCGTCCGGTACGACCCGGTTGACCAGACCCCACCGCTCCGCGTCGGCGGCGGGCAGGGCGTCCCCGAAGAACATCAGCTCCTTCGCGCGCCGCGGCCCCACCAGGCGCGGCAGTAGATGGGCGCCGCCGCCGTCGGGGACCAGACCGCGTCGGACGAACACCTCGATGAAGCGGGCCGACTCCGCCGCGAGCACCAGATCGCAGGCGAGGGCCAGATGCGCGCCGAGGCCCGCCGCCGTGCCGTTGACCGCCGCGATCACCGGCTTCTCGCAGTCAAGGACCGCGGCGACCAGGCGCTGCGCCCCGAGGCGGATCATCCGCGCGACGTCGCCCGCGACCCGCTCCCCGGCGTCGGGGGCGCCGCGCAGGTCCGCGCCCGCGCAGAAGCCCTTGCCGGTCCCGGTGAGGACGACGGCGCGTACGTCCGGGTCGGCGGAGGCGGCGGTGAGCAGGCCGATGACGCGTTCGCGCTGGTCCCGGGTGACGGCGTTCAGGGCCTCCGGGCGGTTCAGGGTGATCCAGGAGACGCCGTTGTCAGTGGCGTGCAGTACCCATGACGCAGGAGAGGTGTCGGGGGAGGACGGGGGAGATGTCATGGGGGAGCGGCTCCGATCCGGGTGCGGGTCAGCGGCAGACGGCCAGCGCGTCGAGGGCGACGGCGCCCTGGCCGCGGCCGAGCACCATCAGCGGGTTGATGTCCAGCTCGGCGAGGTCGTCGCCCAGTTCGAGCGCCATGCGCTGGACCCGCAGGACCACTTCGACCAGCGCGTCGACATCCGCGGGAGGCGCCCCCCTGACCCCGTCGAGCAGGGCGCGGCCCCGCAGCTCGTCGAGGGCGGCGCGGGCCTGGTGCTCGCCGAAGGGGGGCACGCACACGGCCGTGTCCCGCAGCACCTCGACGAGTACGCCGCCGAGGCCCACCGTCACGGTCGGGCCGAACAGGTCGTCGGGCGTGACCCCCACGACCATTTCCACACCCCGTTCGACCATCTGGCAGACGAGGACGCCGTCGAGGTCGATGCCCTCGTAGCGGGCGATGTCGGTCAGTTCGCGGTACGCGTCCCTGACCTGGCTCGCGGAGGTCAGGGCGACCTTGACCAGGCCGAGTTCCGTCTTGTGGGCGAGTTGGGGCGCCGAGGCCTTCATGACCACCGGGTAGCCGACGAGCGAGGCGGCGCGCACCGAGGCCGCCGCGCTGGTCACCAGTTGCTCACGCGGTACGCGGATGCCGTACGCCCGCAGCAGTTGCTTCGCCGCGTGCTCGCTGAGCCGCTTGCCCGGGCGCATCAGGGCCTGCGCCTTGCGGTGGGAGGGCGAGGGGGTGCGGGGCGCCTCGTCGAAGGGGGAGCGGTAGGAGGCGGTGAAGCGGTGGTGGCCGAGGTAGGCGCGGACGGCGGTGACGCAGTTGGCGAAGGTGCGGAAGGTGGCCACGCGGGAGGAGCCGAGCAGCGTCTCGCGGTACGCGGCCTCGGTGCCGACCGGCGAACCCCACACCACGCACACCAGCTTGTCCGTCCGTTCCGCCGCGTCCACCAGGTCCTGCGCGAGCTTGTCGCTCATCGGCGGGAAGGGGCCGGTGACGGGGCAGACGAGCACGCCGACGGACGGGTCGGCGAGGAGCGCGTCGATGATCTTCCGGCCGCGCGCGTCGCCGACCGGGTGGCCCCCGTTGTCGACCGGGTTGGCGACGTTCAAGTAGTCGGGGATCCACTGGTGCAGTTCGGCCTGCTTGGCCTCGCCCAGGGTGGGCAGGGGCAGGCCGCCCGCCGCCGCCAGGTCCGCGAAATGGGCGCCGGTGCCGCCGGATATGGAGTACACGACGACGCCTTCGGCCTGTGGTGGCCTGGCCCGGGCCAGCAGGGCGGCCGTGTCCTGGAGTTCGTCGAGCCCGTCGACGCGGACCACGCCGAACTGCCGCATCGCCGCGTCCACGACGGCGTCGGCGCCGGTCAGCTTCCCCGTGTGCGAGGCGGCGGTGCGCGCCCCCGCCTCGGTCCGCCCCACCTTCACCGCGACGACGGGCACGCCCTCGCGCGCGGCCCGGTCGGCGGCGAGCAGGAAGGAGCGGCCGTCCTTGAGCCCTTCGACGTAGGCGGCGATGGCGCCGACCTCGGGCCGCCGCGCGAAGTAGGAGATGAAGTCGGCGGTCTCCAGATCGGCCTCGTTGCCCGTCGGTGCCCAGTGCGAGAGCCGGATGCCCAGCTCCTGGAGGGCGAAGACCGGGCGGCCCTGGTGGCCGGACTGGGTGACGAGGGCGATGGCGGGCCCGTCGAGGTCGTCACGGAAGTGCTCGAACGCGTTGAGGTTGGTGTTCGGGCCGAGCAGCCGCAGCCCCGAGCGCCCGACGGCCTCGGCGAGGCGCCGCTGCGCGGCGGCGCCCTCCTCGCCGGTCTCGGCGAACCCGGAGGCGAAGGCGACCGCGAACCGCACCTTGGTGTCGGCGAGCTGCTCGATGACGGGCAGCGGGTCGGCGATCAGCAGGACCGCGAGGTCGACCTGCTCGGGCAGGTCGCCGACGGAGGGGCGGCACGGCAGGCCGAAGACCGTCTCGCGCGAGGGGTGCACCGGATACAGCCGCGCGCCGACGCGCTCCGCCCAGCCCATGAGCCGGCGCGTCACGCCCGCGTTGGGCCGGCCCTCGGTGTCGGACGCCCCGACGACGGCCATGGACTCGGGCCGGAAGAACCGGTCGAGGTCGGGTACGTCGGCGTGCAGCGGGCGTCCGCTCACGTCCCGTTCGCCGGCGTCGGTCCTGCCGTGCACGGCAGGACCGGGCGGTTCGCCGCAGGCGATCACGCGGGCCCGGCGGGAGTCGGTGGTCAGGGTGCCGTAAGTCGATCCAAGCATCGGTCCGCCCGCTCCTGTGTGTCAGCGACAACTCTTGCCCGTGCGCGGTGCCTCCGTGCGCCTTCACCCCCGCATCGTCGTGACACGGGGTACCTGACGCCCCATCAGATTACCGAGTTGACACCGCGTCAGGAACAGGGCTGCATGGAAAGGTCTGGCCGCCGGAGGGGAGGAGTGCGGATCGGGGGCGGGCGGAACTTCGAGAGACGCCTAGGGCTTCGCCGGTCTCGCGGGCTTCTTGGCTCTCGCTCTCATGGATCTCGCCAGCGCCTTGCCGATCCGGTCCGCGTCCAGGGCCATCTCGCGCAGCATCCCGCTGATCGGGTTCGTGTACCCGGAGAAGTACAGGCCCGGCGCCGACGGCAGGGTACGGGCGCCGTGCGGGCGGGGGCGGCCCGTCGCGGGGTCGAGGACGCCGAGGTGGCCGACCAGGCTCTCCAGGCCCTGCCGGTAGCCGGTCGCCGCGATCACCGCGTCGGGGGTCAGCCGTGTGCCGTCGGCCAGGACGACCTCGGCGCCCTCGAAGGACGCGACCGCCGCCACCGGCTCGACCCGGCCCGAGCGCACCGCCGAGATCAGCCCGACATCCTGCACCGGGATCGAGCCCTGGCGCGCCCGCGTGTACAGGCCCGTGTCCGGGCGCGGCAGCCCCCGCGCCGTCAGGTCCGGCACGCTCAGCCTGCCCAGCGGCACGGCGAGCCGGTCGACGAGCCGCACCGGCAGGCGGCGGCAGAGGATGCCGGTGAGCTGGGCCGGCCAGCCCAGCGTGGAGCGGCGTACGAGGTGCGGGGCGGTGCGCACCGCCAGCCGGACCCGCGCGGCGCCGCCCTCGGCGAGGTCGACGGCTATCTCGGCGCCGGTGTTGCCGACGCCGACGACCAGGACGTCCTGGTCCGCGTAGGCCCCAGGGGCGCGGTACGCGCTCGCGTGCAGCAGGGTGCCGGTGTAGGAGTCGGTGCCCGGCAGGTCGGGCAGGCGCGGGGTGTGGTTGTAGCCGGTGGCGACGACGACCGCGGGGGCCGTCAGCTCCCGGCCGCCGGTGGCGCGCAGCACCCATCCGGCGCCGTCGGGCGCGCGGTCGACGCGGGTGACCTCGACCCCGGTGGCCACCTCCAGATCGTGGTGCTCGGCGTACCTCTCCAGGTAGCGCACGACGTCGTCCCGCGCGACCCAGCGGCCGAAGCGGCGCGGGATCGGCAGCCCCGGCAGGCCCGAGAGGCGGCGCGTGGTGTGCAGGCGGAGCCGGTCGTAGTGGCCGCGCCAGGAGGCGCCGACGCGGTCGGACCTCTCCAGGACGACGGCCCGTACGCCGTGCGCCTTCAGTCGCGCGGCCACCGCGAGGCCGCCGGGGCCGCCCCCGACGACGTACACGGGCGGGCGTTCGTGGCTGCGGGCGGCCGGTGGGGGGAGGGGGGCGGTCATGTGCGGGAGCGTAATCGCGCGCTTACCCGGTGGGTCTCGGTCGAGACCGGAATCGATTGCGAATTGATCACGCGGTGGCCCGTGCCGCGCGCCGCGGCGGTACGGGCCCCTTGCGCGTGCGGCACCGCGTGCGCTGAACTGACGTACCGTCAGAAAGGCGGCCGGGCACACCGAGGGGGAGGCGGCTGACGCGCATGGACGCGATAGGGCTCAGCGGCGCCGAGTGGCTCGCCGTGCTGCGCATCGGGCTCGGCCTGTGGTGGCTGGAGAGCTGGCGGCACAAGGACAAGAAGGGTTGGTTCGAGCGCGGCACCGGCATCGCGTGGGCCGCGGACGTGGCGGGAAAACACCGGTGGAACGCCGTGCGCAGCGGCTTCGACGTCGTCGTCGCGCCACGGCCGCGCACCATGGCGTACCTCGTCGTCTACGCCGAACTCGCGCTGGGACTCGGACTGGTGCTCGGCCTCCTGACGCCGGTCGCGCTCGTCGGCGGGCTGCTGCTCAACCTGCTCTACCTCACCCTCATGATCCACGACTGGGCCGAGCAGGGGCAGAACGCGATGATGGCGCTCATCTCCCTGGTCGCGCTGTTCGCCATGTCCTGGCAGACCTGGTCCCTCGACCACGCGATCGGGCTGTTCTGATGGCCGCGACCGGCGCGGACGCCCGGGTCGACGTCCCCGAGCCCGACGCCTTCACCCGCCCCTACTGGGACGCGGCGGCCGAGGGGCGGCTCCTGCTGCGCCACTGCGCCGTCTGCGACCGCGCCCATCACTACCCGCGCGAGTTCTGCCCGTTCTGCTGGAGCGAGGGCGAGAGCGTGCGGTGGCGGGACGCGAGCGGGCGGGCCGTGCTCTACACGTGGTCCGTGGTGCACCGCAACGACCTGCCTCCGTTCGGCGGGCGCCTGCCGTACGTCGCCGCCGTCGTCGACCTCGCCGAGGGCCCCCGGATGATGACGGAGATCGTGGAGTGCGCGGCGGGCGACCTGTGGATCGGGATGGAGCTCCAGGTCGCCTTCCGCCAAGACGACGCCGGGTTCGCGGTACCGGTCTTCCGCCCGTCGGGGGCGACGGCGGCCGGGTAATTCCGTGGCCGAGCACGGGCGTGCACCGTCACGATCGGGACCATGACGACCTTCGAGAGTACGAGGACCAACGACGGCGGTGCCGGTACGGGGGAGTGGCGTTTCACCTCGGACCACGCCGAGTTCGCCGACCGGGCCGGGCCCTTCCTGCGCGACGATCCGGCCCTGCACACGGTCGTGCTGAGCATCCTGGAGGGGATGCGGGCGGGCGAGGCGCGGTTCGAGGGGGTGACACCCCGCTTCGGCCTGTGGACGGACCCGGGGGGCCGCCCGGCGGGCTACCTCATGTGGACGCCGCCGCAGCGCCCGTACGTGAGCCCGCTCGGGGACGACGCGGCCGAGGGGCTCGTCGCCGCGCTCGACGGACTCCTCGACCCCGGTGACAAGGCGCCGGAGGAGATCGGCGGACCCGTCGAGGGCGCGTGGGCCGTGGCCCGTGCCTGGCGGCGCTCGCGTCCCGGCGGCCGGGTCACGCAGGCCGAGGCCCAGCGCCTGTACCGCCTCGGCGACCTCACACCGCCCGACCCGGCGCCGCCCGGGCGGGCCCGCGTGGCCGGCGAGGACGACCGCGAACTCCTCGCGGACTGGTTCCGGCGCTTCCACGCGGACGTCGGCGAACCCCCCGTCGACCGCGGCCGGGCGTACCGCTGGGCCGACAGCCGGTTGTCCTACGGCGGCGTCACCCTGTGGGAGACACCGGACGGCCACCCCGTGTCGATGGCCGGTGTCACCCGCAGGTCCGCCGCCACGGTCCGCGTCGCGCCCGTCTACACCCCCGCTCCCCTGCGCGGAAAGGGGTACGCGGCAGCGGCCACCGCCGAGGTCAGCAGGGCCGCCCGCGCCGACGGCGCCACCCAGGTGCTGCTCTTCACCGACCTGGCCAACGCCACCTCGAACGCCCTGTACCAGCGCCTGGGCTACCGTCCCGTGCGCGACTTCACGATCCTGGAGCTGAAGGCACAGGAGGGCCCGTCACGGCCAGAGCAGTGACCTGTCCCAACCATCGCCCGTGCGCGTGTACTTGAGCCGTACGTGGCGCCGCCGGGCGTCGCCCTGGAAGAACTCGACCTCTCGCGGGTCCAGTTCGTACACCGTCCAGCTCGGGGCGGGGGCGTCGGGTTCGCGGCCCGCCCGCTCCCAGGCGGCGTCGGAGGCGCGCTCCAACTCGTCGATGGAGGGCAGGGGTTCGCTCTGGTGGCCGACGAGGGCCGAGGCGAGGGCGCCCGTCGAGCGGGCGTGCAGATCGGCGTGCGCCACCTCGGCGGGCAGTGTGCGGACCGGGCCGCGCACCCGGACCTGGCGGCCCTGCACCGGCCAGTAGAAGCCGAGCGCGGCGTAGGGGCGGGCGGCGAGCTGGCGGCCCTTGGCGCTGCCCGCGTGGGAGGCGAAGTGCCAGCCCGACTCGTCGGCGCCGTGCAGCATCACCGTACGGATGTCGGCGCGGCCCTCGGCGTCCGTGGTCGCCAGCGCCGGGGTGTGCGGCTCGGGCTGCCCGGCCGCCACGGCCGCCGCGAACCACTGGACGAACAGCGGCAGCGGCGCCTGCGGCGCGGTCGCCGGGTCGAAGGCGGGCAGGGCGGTGTCCCAGACGCGCAGGGACCGCAGGAGGGCCTGGAGGTCCGGCGCGGCGGGCGGGGTGTGCGGCTCGGGCAGATCGGGTTCCATGGGGGGATTGTCGTCCGTCGGCGGGGCGGCGGTGCGAAGCAGGCTGTCAGTCGCGGGTCAGGGACGCCACCGTGCCCAGCACCTTCCAGGCGCCCGCCGTCCTGCGCTCCACCCACACCGGGCGTACCGCGTCCGTGTCCAGTCGGCGGACGGTGTAGTCGCCCTGGAGGCCGTGGACCCGGGCGTCCGGCACGCCCTCAAGCACGTGGGCGCGCGCGGCGTCCGCCGAGGTGTCGCGGGCGGCGCGCGCCCGGAACGCCGCGACGACGGCCTGGACCGCCTCGAACTCCTCCAGCGCCCCCGGCCGCGTCATCAGGGGTCCTACGCGGGAGCAGAGGGCGGCGTCCTGAGCGCAGTCCGCGTGCCGGTACGGGGAGTCGGAGACGGTGCGGAAGCGGTGGACGCCGGTCGGCACGGAGTCCTCGGCGCGGTCGCCCGCGGCGAGGGAACAGTCCCGCAGCCGGTCCGGGGCCAACACCACCCGGCCGCCGAACCCGGCCTGCCGCAACCGGCCGACATCCCTCCCCGGCGTGCGGCTGTCCTCCAGATAGACGGTGTCCGGGCGGGCCCGGCGAAGCAGCGTCTCCAGCGCGGCCGGGGCCAGAGCGGTGGGGCGGTGATCGTGCGCCGTGTACGCGAAGCCCGCTCCGCGTGCCGCGGCGAAACGGGCGGCGAGTGCGCGCCGGTGGGGTGCGCCCGGCCGCCGCACGGACCCGTCCGGGCCGGACGTCGCCACCCCCATGGCCAGGAGTCGCCTGGTGTGCAGGGTCCGCTCCAGGTAGGTGCCGAACTGTTCGCCGAACCGGTCGTCGGGCTGGCCGAGCCCGACGAACCCCTTCCCGCGCCGGGCCCTGGAGCCCGGCGGGTCCTGGCAGGTCTGCACGAAGGCGATGTCCCGGTACGGTCCGCGCAGCCCGCCCGGATCTCCGACGGCCGCGACGACGCCGGGATGCCGTGCCACCAGCTCCCGGACGGTGAGCCGGTCGGCGTGCGGCACGGCGACGATCCTGAGCGGCGACGGCCCCGCGTAGGCGCCGAGGGCCCGCTCGGCCGCGCGGGTGTCGACCCGGGCGCCCCGGCTGACGACGGCGATCCGGAAGACGGGCGGTGGTCCGGTCGCCGCGCCGGTGATGCCGGGCCGCGGCGCCGCCCCCTCACCGTCCATGGCGGCGGGCACGGCCACCCCAGCCCCCACACAGGCCAGCGCGACGGCCCCGACGAGCAGCCCCCGCCGCCTACGGGGCCGCGACGCGGGCGGGGCGGGGCTCGGCGGTGGGCTTGGGTCCGGGTCCGGGGCGGGGTCCGGGACGGTGGCGGGCTGGGCCGAGCCGCCGCTCGTCAGTGCCGTGAGCGTCGTCAGCGTCGCGAGCGCCGTCGGTGCGTCCCGGGGCCGGTCCTCGGGTCGCTTGGCCATCAGCGCCGCGATCAACTCGTCCACGTCGGACGGTACTTCGGGACGTGCGCGGCCGGGACGCAGCGGGGTGTCGTGCAGGTGGTTGTACATGACCCCGGCGGGCGGCCCGTTGAACGGGGGCCGTCCGACGAGGAGTTCGTACAGGACGCAGCCGAGCGCGTAGAGGTCGATCCGCCCGTCGCCCGGCTCCTGCCGGAACCGTTCCGGTGCCATGTACAGCACGCTCCCGATCGGCAGCGTCCCCGTCCGGGTCAGTCGGGTCGCGGCCTCCGCGCCCTCCAGGAACGCGGCGATCCCGAAGTCGAGGATCTTGACGGTGCCGTGCGGGGCGTCGGCGCGGGGCGGCGTGACCATGATGTTGGCGGGTTTGATGTCCCGGTGGACGATCCCGGCGGCGTGTGCGACGGCGAGGCCGCGCAGGGTCTGCCGGGCCCATTCCAGGGCGCGGTCCACGGGCACGCGTACGTCGCGCCGCAGCACCTGTCGCAACGACTCCCCGTCGATCAACTCCATGACCAGGTACGGGGAGGAGGTCCCGGTGGTTTCGTCGGTGCCGTGGTCGTGGACGGTCACGACGTGCGGGCTCGACAGCGCCGCGACCGCCCGCGCCTCACGCCGGAAGCGGCGCAGCAGTTCGTGCCGTTCGCCCGCCGCGATGTCGTCCGGCGGCGCGAAGAGTTTCAGGGCGACGAGCCGCCCCAGCTCCTCGTCGTGGGCGCGCCACACCTGCCCCATGCCGCCGGAGCCGATGGTCGCCATGAGCCGGTAGCGGCCGCTGAGCAGTCGTCCCCGCATAGCGTCCGAAGCTAGGGCCGGAATCGTCGGCTCGGCATATCGGGGCGGATCTCGATGCGTAACGGTTGCGCTTCGGCGGGGCCGGTCAGTCCCGGCCCAGCACCACCGTTCCCGCCGAGCAGAACCATCCGCCCGTACCGGAGGCCACCGCGAGCGCGGGCGGGGAGCCGTCCGGCCGGTGCACCTGGTGTCCGCCCGCCTCGCCGCGCAGTTGCCGTACGGCCTCCACCAGCAGGAACAGGCCGCGCATGCCGGGATGCTGGGCGGAGAGGCCGCCGCCGTCCGTGTTGGTCGGCAGCGCGCCGTCGTGGCGCAGGCGTCCCTTCTCCACGAACGGGCCGCCTTCCCCCTTGGCGCAGAAGCCGAGGTCCTCCAGCGTCACCAGCGTCATGTAGGTGAACGCGTCGTAGATCTCGGCGATGTCGATGTCGCCGGGGGTGACACCGGCTCGTTCGAAGGCCAGTCGGCCGCTGACGGCGGCGGGTGAGACGGTGAAGTCGTCCCACTGGGACATCGTCGTGTGCGAGACGTACTCGCCCGATCCCAGGACCCACACCGGGGCCTTGGCGCAGTCGGGCAGCAGGTCGTCGGCGACGAGGAGGACGGCCGCGCCGCCGTCGGAGCGGACGCAGCAGTGCAGCAGGGTGAACGGATCGGCGATCATCGGCCCCGACAGGACGTCGTCGACGCCGAGGGGCGCGCGGTACAGGGCGTCCGGGTTGCGGGCCGCGTTCGCCCGGGCCTGCACGGCGACCTGGGCGAGCTGGTCAAGGGTGGTGCCGTACGCGTACATGTGGCGGCGGGCCGCCATCGCGTACTTGGCGATGAGGGTGTGGCCGTAGGGGACCTCGAACTGGAGCGGGCCCCGCGCCCCGAACGACAGGTTCGCCGTGCGCCGTCCCGCCCTGATGTCGGCGCGGGCCGTCGAGCCGTAGACGAGGAGGACGGCGCGGGCGTGCCCGGCGGCGATGGCGTCCGCCGCGTGGGCCGCCATGACCTCCCAGGTGGCGCCGCCGACCGAGGTGGAATCGACCCAGCGGGGCCGCAGCCCCAGGTACTCGGCGACCTCGGCCGGGGCGAGCGTGCCGAGGCCCGCGCTCGCGAATCCGTCGACGGCGTCCGGGGTGAGCCCCGCGTCGGCGAGCGCGCGGCGCGCGGCCTGGGCGTGCAGGGTGTAGGGGGTGGCTTCGTCGACGCGGCCGCAGTCGGAGAGGGCGACACCCGCGACGGCGGCCTTGCGGAGGGGGCCGGTCATAAAGCTGACGGTACATCAGATGTTCTGCCGCGTAACCGGGTTCGGCCCTGGGCAATCATGACCCCGAGCCCTAATATGACGGCCCGTCAGGAAGGGGCCCGCATGGACGCCAGGTTCACCGAGGAACAGCAGGAGATCCGCCGCACCCTGCGCGCACTCACCACCGAACGCTGCACCCCGGACGACGTCAAAGCCGCGACCCGCACCCCGTCCGGCCAGGACCGCCCCCTGTGGGCCACCCTCGGCGCGGAACTCGGTCTTGCCGGTCTCGCCCTGTCCGAGGAGCACGGCGGTGTCGGCGCCACCGTCACCGAACTCGCGCTCGCCGAGGAGGAGCTGGGGCGGGTCCTCGCACCGACGCCCCTGTTCGCCACCAGCGGTCTCGCCACCCCGCTGATCACGGCTCTCGGCAGCGAGGAGCAGCAGGCGGCGCTCCTCCCGCGGATCGCCGACGGCAGCCTGACCGCGGCCCTCGCCGTCCCCGGCACCGGGCTCGCCACCGCCCTCGGACTCGTCGCCGACAACGCGGGCGACTGGGCGGGCGGCGGCCGGGCGGGCGGCGTCCAGGCCACCCGGCGAGGCGACGGCTGGCGGCTCTACGGGCAGGCCGGGCAGGTCCTCGACGGGCACAGCGCCAAGCTGCTCCTCGTCGCCGCCCACACCGGCGGCTTCGTCCGCTCCCGCACGCTGCTGTTCCTCGTCCGCGACGACGCCCACGGCCTCGTCCGCACCCGGCAGACCTCCCTCGACGAGACCCGCCCGCAGGCCAGGCTCGAACTGCGGTACGTGGCAGCCGAGTTGCTGGGCGGCGAGGACGCGGACGTGGCGGGGGCGCTCGCCGCGACCGGCGACACCGCCGCCACGCTGCTCGCCGCGGAGGCCGTCGGCGCCGCCGACCGGGCCCTGGAGCGTACGGTCGAGCATGTGAAGGCGCGCGAGCAGTTCGGGCGCCCCATCGGCTCCTTCCAGGCGGTCAAGCACCGCCTCGCCGACGTGTACGTACAGGTGCAGGCGGCGCGCTCGGCCGCGTACTACGCCGCCTGGGCCGCGGGCGTCCGGGGCGGTGAGCGCGTCGGCGGGCTCGCGCTCGCCCAGGGCCTGGAAGCCCTGCGGACGGCCGCCGCCGAAGCCGTCCAGTTGCACGGCGGCATCGGCTTCACCTGGGAACACGACGCGCACCTGTACCTGAAGCGGGCCACCGGCGACGAACTGCTCTTCGGGCCCGTCCATCTGCTGCGGGCGCGCGCGGCCCGGGCCGCCGACCTGTTCGCGCCCGGCGCGGAGGTGGGCGTCTGATGGCCCCGCCCGGCGTCCGGCTCGTCCAGAAGGTGTCGTCGACCAGGGCGTTCGCCCGCGTCGCCCCGCACGTCGTCCCGGCCCTCGACCGTGCCGTCCACCGGCTCACCCGCGGGAAGGTGCTGCTCAGCGCCCAGATGCTGCCGGGTGTGGTGCTGAGCGTGCGCGGCGCGAGGAGCGGGGTCGTGCGGCACACCCCGCTCGCCTGCATGCCCGAGGGCGCGGGGACGTGGCTGCTGATCGGGTCGAACTTCGGTCGGCCGGGCCACCCGGCCTGGACGGCGAACCTGCTGGCCCACCCCGACGCGGAGATCAGCCTGCGGGGCGAGGACGTACCCGTGACGGCCCGGCTGCTGGGTGGCGCCGAACGCGAGGAGGCGTGGGCGGCAGCCGTGCGGTTCTGGCCGCCGTACGCGGCGTACCAGGCACGCGTGGGCCGCGAGATCAGACTGTTCCGGCTCGAAAGGCGTCGAAGCGGGTGAAGCAACGGCGGCGGTCCGCGAGGAACACGCGGACCGCCGCCGTACGACAGGACCAGGAACGAAAGAGAGAAAGAAAAAGAAAGAAAAAGAGAGAAAGGGGAGGCGCTACCTCGTCGGCTTCTTCCCCGTCACGCCCAGGAACACCAACAGAGCCAGGTTCGGCCTGAGTTCGGCCTGCTTGACGCCCCAGCTCTGGAAACCCTTCTGGTGCGAGGCGACCGCCGCGAGCATCGCGACCAGGGAACCGGCCACCGCCGCCGGGCTCACGTCCTTGTCGACCTTGCCCTTGTCCTGGAGCTCCTTGACCGCGTCCGCAAGGGAGTTGTTCACCGAGTTCAGGATCTTCATACGGAGCTTGTAGAACCGCTTGTCGCCCTCGGCCGCCCCGAGGTCGACGACGCGCAGGATCGCGTCATTGCGGCGCCAGAACTCCAGGAACCCGTCCACGAGCTCCTGGGCGGTGGCCCAGCCGGCCTTGCCGACCCAGGAACGGTCGGCGACCAGATCGGTCAAGCCCGCTCCCTCGGCGGCCATTTGCTCGGCGATCTCCAGGACGGCACCCTCGACGTCCGGGAAGTACTGGTAGAAGGTCGCGGGCGAAGTGCCCGCCTTCCGGGCGACATCGATGACTTTGACGTCCCGGTAGGGCGAGGAGCTGAGCATCTCGCCGAGGCAGTCGAGCAGCTTCTGACGTGTCGCCTGACCACGCCGTCCGGCCACACGGCCGTCGACGGTACGTACTTGTCCTGTCATGCCGTCAGCTTACCGAGGGGTGATCGGAGCGCGATCTGACCGACTGCAAATGGGGTTGGGGCCCCTGCCTGCCGGACAAAAGCGGCGACCGGGGGGCCCGAATCCGGCCAGACGTTCGCATGTGAACCACCGGGCCGGGGCCGCCGTGGCTAGCGTCTACGCCATGCTGCCGGACTTCCCCGAAGGCGCCCCGTGCTGGGCCGACGCCCGGCTGCCCGACGTCGAGGCGGGCAAGCGCTTCTACGGCGACCTCTTCGGGTGGGCCTTCGACGAGGGCGCGGGCGCCGAGCGCGGCTTCTACACGGCGGCGTACAGCGAGGACCGGGCCGTCGCCGCCCTCGCCCCCGGGCCTCCGGCCTGGCGCGTGCACTTCGCGGTACGGGACGCCTACGCCGCCGCCGAACGGGTCGTCGCGGCCGGTGGCCGCCTCGTCTCGGGGCCGGTCTCCGACGGCGCCGTGGCCACCGTGGCGCTCGCCGCGGGACCCGACGGAGCGCTGTTCGGCCTGTGGCAGGCGGGCAGCCACCAGGGCTTCGAGCGGACCGGGGCGCCCGGCGCCCTCTGCCGCGTCGAACTGCGGACCCCCGACGCGGCCCGCGGTGACAGCTTCCGCGCGGCCGTGTTCGGCACCCCTGCCACGGCCGACGCGCGGCTGTGGCGGTCCGGCGGGCCCGCCGCTCCCGAGGTGAGCCGCCGCCTGGTCCCCGGGCGGGCCGCCCGCTTCCTGCCGCACTTCGGTGCGGCCGACGTCCCCGGCGGTTGCGCCGAGGCGGTCCGGCTCGGCGCACGGGTCCTTCAGGCACCGCACGAGTCCCCGTACGGGCCCCTCGCGGTCCTCACCGACGACCAGGGCGCCGCGTTCGCCCTGTGCGCCGTCTGAGAACGGCCGGGGCGGGCCCGTGACACCCCGATATGCCCCCAGGTTCGCCACCGGCGCCTCGGACAGGAAGAATCAGGGTGCGTGCCGCCGTAGCACTGCGGTGGTGAGACGCTGACGGGGGCCGTATGTGCGACCGACCTGGACCCTCGGGGTTCCGGCATCGCACGGGGAGGTGGCAGGCAAGTGATGGATCAGCTTACGCAGCACGATCCGAGGAGGATCGGGCCGTTCGAGGTGCTGGGACGGCTGGGTGCGGGCGGCATGGGTCTGGTCTATCTGGCACGCTCGGCGTCCGGCCGGCGCGTGGCCATCAAGACGGTGCGCACGGAACTGGCCGAGGACCAGCTCTTCCGGGTGCGCTTCACCCGCGAGGTCGAGGCGGCCCGCGCGGTGTCCGGCTTCTACACGGCCGCCGTCGTCGACGCCGACCCGCGCGCGGCCGTGCCCTGGCTCGCCACCGCCTACGTGCCCGCGCCCTCCCTCGAGGAAATAGTGAATGAGTGCGGGCCGCTGCCCGCCCAGGCGGTGCGCTGGCTCGCGGCGGGCGTCGCCGAGGCGCTCCAGTCCATCCACGGCGCGGGCCTCGTCCACCGCGACCTCAAGCCGTCGAACGTCCTGGTCGTCGAGGACGGGCCGCGCGTCATCGACTTCGGTATCGCGTCCGGCGTCTCCAACACCCGCCTGACCATGACCAACGTGGCCGTGGGCACGCCCGCGTACATGTCGCCCGAGCAGGCGAAGGACTCCCGCAGCGTCACCGGCGCGAGCGACGTGTTCTCGCTCGGCTCGACCCTCGTCTTCGCCGCGACCGGGCACGCCCCCTTCCACGGCGCGAACCCCGTCGAGACGGTCTTCATGCTGCTGCGCGAGGGCCCCGACCTGGAGGGCCTGCCCGCCGAGCTGCGGCCCCTCATCGAGTCGTGCATGCAGATGGACGCCACGCGGCGCCCCTCGCCCGCCGACCTCCAGGCGCAGCTCGCACCGCACCTGTTCGGCTCCGGCAGCGACGACAGCGGCACGGCGTCGGCGTGGCTGCCCGAGCGGTCCGTCGCGCTGATCGAGGCGCGCCGCGGCGGCCGGACCGTCGTCAAGCCCCCGGCCGGCCGCACCCCGGGACACGGCGCCCGGGTGCCCGCGATGCCGGACCGCCCGCCGGGCCCCGGCTCCGCCGACCACCGGCGCCCCGCACCGGCCATGGCGGGGACGGGGTTCGGCGCCGACGGCCCCGTCCGGCTGGCCGGGGCGCGGGTGCCGATCGGGCCCGGGCCGCGGGTCGCCGACGCGCGCGCCGCCGCCGTGAAGGCGCCCCCGGCCGCGTCGGGCCTCGCCGCGTCCTGGTCCCGCGCCACCTCCCCCGCGCCCGGCCTCAACGGCACGACGGACCCCGTCGTGCCCGCGCCCGCCCAGGCCGAGGGCTCCGCGTGGCGGCCCTGGCGGTTCCGTATGTCGAACGACGTGTGGGGCACCCCGAACGTCGCCGGTGACCTCGTCTACGTCACCTCCTTCGAGGTCCACGCGCTCGACGTGGCGACCGGGCGGCGCCGCTTCAAGACCCGCGACGTCGCCTGGTCCATGGCCGTCGCCGACGGCCGTGTCCACGCCTCCGACGGCCCGACCCTGTGGGCGCTCGACGCCCGCGAGGGCGGCGACCTGTGGCGGCTCCAGACCGACGCCTGGGTGTACGCGCTCCGGGCCGACCGCGGCACCGTCGTCACCGGCACCCGCGGCGGCGGCGTCCAGGCCCGCGAGGCCGCGAGCGGCGACAAGCTGTGGGAGATCACCGGCTGCCAGACCGACTTCGAGTCGCCCGAGGCGGGGCCCGTCGTCCACGACGGCACGGTGTACGTGTGGCAGGACGCGCGCCTGCGCGCCCTGGAGGCGCGCACGGGCGAGGAGCGCTGGTCGTACCCGATCGGCGACGCGGCGTCCTGCGGCGGCGTCCCTGTCCGGCTCACCCCGGCCTCCGACGGCCACGTGTACGTCGCCGCGGGCACCCGCGTCCTCGCCCTGGAGACCGGCTCCGGGCGCGTCCGCTGGCACTTCGAGGCGCCCGCGGTGTTCCTGTCGCCGCCCGCCTTCGCGCCGGGACCCGCGGTGACCGGCGGCGGCGTGTACCTCGCCGACCACCTCGGCACGGTGTACGCGCTCGACGCCACGGACGGCCGTGACCGCTGGCGCATCGCGACGGAGGCGCGGCCCGCGTCGACCGACCCGGTGCTGGTCGCCCAGGGCCATGTGCACGTGGGCAGCGGCCACGGCCTGTACACCCTGGACGCCGTGACGGGGACGCCGAAGTGGCGTTTCCAGGCGGGCGGGGAGATCGTCGGCTCGCCGGTGGTCGCCGACGGGCGGGTGCACTTCGGCTCGACGGACCACCTGCTGTACACGCTGAAGGCGGACGACGGCCGACTGCGCTGGAAGCTCGCCACCGGCGGCGAGATCACCGGTACCCCGGTCGTGCGCGACGGCGTGGTGTACGCGTGCAGCAAGGACCGGTGCGTGTACGCCCTGGACGCGGAGAAGGGGACCGGGACGAGCCGCTAGCGCGGCCGGCCGTCGTCGGGTGGGGCCGCCTGCGGGGCACTCGTGTCGTCCCACACGGGCGGCCGTTCGGGTGGCTGGGGGAGCGGCTGGGTCCGGTCGGCGTCCGCGCCCCAGTGCACCGGCGGCTGCGGTTGCGGCTGTCCCAGGGTGCCGAGGGTCTGGGTGGGCGTCCGGTCCTGTTCGGTCGCGGCCCACGCCTGCGGGTCGTGCCCTTCGGCGGGGGCGGGCGCGGGCTCCCGGTGCCCGCGGTGGCGCCGGCCGCGCATGACCAGCGCGCCGATGACGAGCAGCAGCCCGCCGCCGAGGGCGCCCGCCACCCCGTCGCCGAGCCCGTTCCCGTTCGCCGTGAGGACCAGCTCGCCCTCGGCCTGCGCCACGCGCACCATCCACAGCACGGTCACCGCCAGCACGAGCAGGCCCGTCAGGGCGACCAGCGGCCGGGACCGCAGCAGGATGCCCAGGAGCGCGAGCAGCGCGAGGACCACGAAGGGCAGGAACGCGGAGCCGAACAGCTCCGCTCGGGCGCCGGTGACCCCGCCGCCCGAGAACAGGTCTCCGAGGCGGTAGTCGCGGCCACGACGGCCGTCGTACCAGGCGCGGAAAGGGCTCCAGACGGTGGCCGCCGCCCCGACGAGAGCCAGGACCGATCCGACGATGTTGCGCAGCATCACAGCCTCCTCCGTCGGGCTTTCGACGCTACGCCGGGTACCCGCGGGGTGCCACGCGGCAGTCGTGTGCCGGTAGGGTCCCCGGGTGATGAAACGGGGAATGAAGCTGACGGCTGTCGCGGCGATGGTGGTACTGGCCCTGACGGGTTTCTCCACCGGCCGGGGGCACGGGGGTTCGCACGGGCACCGGAGCGGCGGCGGGGGCGGCGGATGCAGCAGCTCGTCGCAGAGCCACGACAGCTCGTCCGGCTCGTCGGGTTCGTCCGGCTCCGGCGGGTCCTCCGGCTCCTACGACTCCTCCGATGACTCCGACGACTCCGACGACTCCTCCGTGGACCCGTACGGTTCTTCGGGATCGTACGGCTCGTCGGGGTCGTCCGGTTCGTCGGGCGACAGCGGCACCACGCGGCGGCGGCCCGGGTACCGGTCCACGCCGTCGTCGTCCTCCGGCGGCGGACGGACGACGACGCAGGACGGCACCGCGCGCCTGATCGCCTGCGCCGACGCGGTGACGCCGTACGCCACCGTCGAGGTGCGCAATCCCAACAGCAAGTACGTGCGGTTCGCCGTGGACGTCCGCTTCCTCGACGCGGACGGCGACACGGTCAAGCAGGTGTTCCACGAGGTCAAGGTGGACGCGAAGGGGAGGACGAGGGCGAAGGTGCCGGTCGGGGGCGACGACCTGGCGGCCCGGGTGGACCACTGCGAGGTCGACCGGACCGCCACCCCCTCGGGCTGACCCTCACCGCACCCGGAACCCGCCCGGCGACCGGGACGTGAACAGCTCGGCCTGCCGCTCGGGCGGCAGGCTGCCGAGGGCGATCAGGTGCGGGGCCTGGGCGAAGGCGTGGGCGCGGGCGGTCTCCGTGGCCGCCCACACCGCCCGCACCGTGCCCTGCACCGCCTCCGTCGGGCATCCGGCGACGGTGGCGGCGCACGCGAGTGCCGCCTCCAACGCCCCGCCCGGCGCGGTGACTTCACTGACCAGGCCGATCTCGTGGGCCCGCCGCGCCGACATCCGCTCCGCCGCCCCCATCAGCGCGAGCCGCGCCACCTCGCCGGGCGGCATGCGCTGCGCGAGGTGCATCGCCTCGTACGCGTTGACCATGCCGTACGTGGTGTGCGGGTCGAAGAACGTGGCCGTCTCGTCCGCGATCACGAACTCCGCCTCGGCAAGGAGGTAGAACGCCCCGCCGCAGGCCATGCCCCGGACGGCGGCGATGACCGGCTTCCACAGGTCGTTGGCCTTCGGGCCGACTCGCAGGAGCGGATCGTCCGTGGAGAAGGGGGAGCCGGGCTGCGGGGCGGCGGTGGAGCGGTCGATGCCCGTGCAGAACGCGCGGTCCCCCGCGCCGGTCAGGACGATCGCCCGTACGGTGTCGTCGAAGCGGAACCTGCGCCAGGCGGCGGCCAGTTCGTCGGCGGTGGCGGCGTCGATCGCGTTGAGGCGGTGCGGGCGGTCCAGGGTGACCACGGCCACCCCGGTCTCCTTGTCGGTCTCCGTGCGCAGGGTCACGGCCGCTCCAGGACCCAGCGGGGCAGTGCGAAGCCGTCGACCCGCGCGAAGACGACCTGCACCTTCGCGCCGATCCTGATGCGGTCCGGGTCGACCGAGTCCAGGCGGGCGTCGGCCGAGGCGACCAGGTTGCCGACGAGACGGATGCGGGGGGCGTCCGCGAGTTCGACGACGATCGCGTTGTAGGGGGCCTGCGCGGCGTAGGCGGGGAGCAGCGGCGGGTGCGGGACGACGTAGGACCAGATGCGTCCCTGGCCGCTCATCGCGCGCCATTCGCTGTCGAAGGACCGGCAGTGCGGGCAGCAGGGGCGGGGCGGGAAGCGGAGTTCCGCGCAGGCCGGGTCGGCGCAGGCCTGGATCCTCAGTTCGCCGCGTGCCGTGTAGGCCCAGAAAGGGGCGCCGTCGTCGTCGGGGGTCGGGGTCAGTAGGGCGGATGGGGGAGCGTCTGCCATGTCGCTGTCCTTTGCCGGGTGCCCGGTTCGTCGTGGTCGCTCGCGCACTTCCAGGCCCTACGGGGCTCTCAGCAGCACCGCCGATGTGGGGACCCCTTCGCCCGCTGTCACCAGGCAGGTCCGTGCGTCCGGGATCTGGGCCGTGCTGGTGCCGCGCAGTTGCTTCACGCCCTCGTTGATGAGGTTGAAGCCGTGGACGTACGCCTCGGAGAGGCCGCCGCCGCCGGTGTTGATGGGCAGCCGCCCGCCGATCTCCAGGGCGCCGCCCTCGGTGAACGCGCCGCCCTCGCCGCGTCCGCAGAAGCCGTAGCCCTCCAGGGAGAGCGGGATGAGCGGGGTGAACGCGTCGTAGATCTGGGCCACGTCGATGTCCTCGGGGGTGAGGTCGGCGTGCTTCCACAGGTGGCGGGCGGCCGTCCAGGCGGGGCCGGTGAGCGGGTCGTCGTTCCAGTAGTTGACCATGCCGTGGTGCTGGGCGGGCAGGCCCTGGGCGGCGGAGTGCACGTAGACCGGCTTGTGGCGGCAGTCGCGGGCGCGTTCGGCGGAGACCAGGACGCAGGCCAGCGCCCCGTCCGTCTCCAGGCAGTTGTCGTAGAGGCAGAGCGGTTCGCTGATCCAGCGGGCCGTCATATACATGTCCCGGGTGAGGGGACGCTCGTACATCATCGCGGCGGGGTTCTGGTTGGCCCGGTTGCGGCAGGCGAGGGCGACGTTGAAGAAGTGGTCGCGGGTGGCGCCGTACTCGTGCATGTAGCGGCGGGCCAGCATGCCGATCTCGTCGGCGGGCCGCAGCAGCCCGAACGGCCGGGTCCACTGGGCGGGCGTGGGGAGTTGGGCGGTGGTGCTCCTCCACGGGCGGGGGCCGCTGCCCCGTTTCCGTGAGCGCCAGGCGACGCCGACGCTCGCCTGTCCCGTGGCGATGGCCGAGGCGAGATGGGCGAGGGTCGCGCAGGAACCGCCGCCGCCGTAGCCGACCTTGCCGAAGTACGTGACGTCACCGGCGCCGATGGCCTTCGCGAGCTCGACCTCGTCCGTCTCCTCCATCGTGTACGAGGCGAAGGCGTCGACCTCGGACGGCGCGATGCCCGCGTCGTCCAGCGCGGCGACGACCGCCCGGCACGCCAACGTCTTCTCGGACTCGGGGAGTTGCTTCGCGAAGCCCGTCTGTCCTATGCCGACGATGGCCGTCGCGTCCTTGATGCCTGCCGTCGCGTGCGCCATGGACACCCCTGACTGGAATCCCGGTGTGCTGACAGCGCGTCAGGCTACAGCTAATCTGACGGATAGTCAGCTACGGTGCCCGGCCGCCGCGGTGGTGGTCGTGGAGGGGAGCGCGATGCGTACGGACGGCGGCACAGCGGCCGGGAGCGACCCGCGGACCATCCCGGAGCTGGTGCGCGACGCCGCCCGGCGCCACGCCGACCGGGAGGCCGTCGTCGAGGGCCGCACCCGGGTCACCTACGCGCAGCTCGGCGAACGCGTCGAACGGGCCACCGCGGCCTGCGTCGCCGCGGGCGTGGAACCCGGCGACCGCGTCGCGATCTGGGCCCCCAACACCCTCGACTGGATCGTCGCCGCGCTCGGCGCGGTCGGCGCGGGCGCCGTCCTCGTCCCCCTCAACACCCGCTTCAAGGGAGCCGAGGCCGCCGACGTCCTGGCCCGCTCCCGGGCCCGCCTCCTCTTCGTCACCGGCACCTTCCTCGGCACCTCCTACGTGGCCTCGCTGCGCCGCGCGCACCAGGCGGGCGCCGAACTCCCCTGCCTGGAACAGGTGGTGGTGCTCGGCGACACCGCGCCCGACGTGCCCGGGTACCGCACCTGGAAGGAGTTCCTGGCCGCCGGGGACACGGTGACCGACAAGGACGCGCGGGCCCGCTCCGACGCCGTCGCCCCGGCGTCGGCCTCGGACATCATCTTCACCTCCGGCACCACCGGGCGGCCCAAGGGCGCGGTCATCACCCACGCGCAGACCGTGCGCGGCTACGAGATCTGGTCGGACCTCGCGGGCCTGCGCGAGGGCGACCGCTACCTCATCGTGAACCCGTTCTTCCACACCTTCGGCTACAAGGCGGGCATCATCGCCTGCCTCACGCGCGGCGCCACGATGGTCCCGCAACCCGTCTTCGACGTCGACACGGTCCTCGCCAACATCGCCGCCGAACGCATCTCCGTGCTGCCGGGACCGCCCACCCTGCACCAGGCCCTGCTCGACCACCCGGGCCGCGACGCCCACGACCTGTCGGCGCTGCGGCTCGTCGTGACGGGCGCGGCCGTGGTGCCGCTGCGCCTGGTCGAGCGGTTGCGCGGTGAACTGCGCGTCGACACGGTGCTCACCGCCTACGGCCTGTCCGAGGCGAGCGGCATCGTCACGATGTGCCGGCGCGGCGATCCCGCCGAACGGATCGCGGCGACCTCCGGGCGGGCGATCCCCGGCACCGAGGTACGGGTCGACTCGGCCGCCCCCGGCGAACCCGGGGAGGTCCTGGTCCGCGGCTTCAACGTCATGCGCGGCTACTTCGAGGACCCCGCCTCGACGGCCGAGGCGATCACGGCCGACGGCTGGCTGCGCACGGGCGACGTCGGGGTCATGGACGCGGACGGCTACCTCCGCATCACCGACCGCATCAAGGACATGTACATCGTCGGCGGCTTCAACGCCTACCCGGCCGAGACGGAGCAACTGCTCGGCCTGCACCCGGACATCGCCGACGTGGCGGTCGTCGGCGTACCGGACGGCCGTCTCGGCGAGGTCGGCAAGGCGTACGTGGTCCGGCGGCCCGGCGCGCTCCTCACCGCCGACGACCTGATCGCCTGGGCCCGCCGCGAGATGGCCAACTACAAGGTGCCGCGGCACGTCACCTTCGTACCGGAACTGCCGCGCAACGCGAGCGGCAAAGTCGTCAAGGGGGAGCTGCGCGGCCGGTGACCCGCTCAGGCGCCGGGGCGGCGGCCGAGGAGAGGCAGGTCCACCACCAGGTCGGCCCGTTCGCGGCCCGGGGCCACCCGGCGGGCGTTCGCCTCGTCCGAGCGCAGGACCCAGTCGCGGGCGGCGGACGGGGACTTGCCGAAGGCGACGTGGCGGGCGGTCAGCCGCTCGACGCGCAGGGCGTCGTCCACGGACACCCACCACACCTCGTCGAGGAGCGGGCGCACCCGCGTCGACCACGGCTCCTCGTCCAGGAGCAGGTAGTTCCCCTCGGTCACCACGAGCGGTACGTCCGGCTCCACCGGCAGCGCCCCCGCGAGCGGCTGCTCAAGGTCCCGTTCGAAGGACGGCGCGTACACCGTCTCCCCGGGACGCGGCGCCCGCAGCCGCGCGAGGAGCGCCGCGTACCCGTGCGCGTCGAAGGTGTCAGGGGCGCCCTTGCGGTCGGCCCGGCCGAGCCGGGCCAGTTCGGCGTCGGCCAGGTGGAAACCGTCCATGGGCACGAGCACCGCCAGACCGTCCAGGGCCCGCACGAGAGCCCCGGCGAGCGTGGACTTGCCCGCGCCCGGTGGGCCCGCCACCCCGAGGACGCGGCGCGATCCTGTGGCGGCCAGGGTGCGGGCGCGGGCGGCCAGTTCCTCGACATCGGCGTACGACTGCATGGACGACAGCCTGCACCACGCCCCGCGTCGACGGCCCACCTCACCAGGTCAGCGCGGCGTCCATCGACGTCTGCCAGTACGTGACCTTGACCGAGTCGTCCAGGTAGACGCCCCCGGCGGGGAGCGCGGGCCGCGCGGCCTTCCCGTCGTAGCCGGAGTGGCCCTTGGGACCCGCGAAGTGCACGGTGAGGGACTTCGCCGTGTAGCCGTGGGAGCCGCTGCCGTCCGCCGATGCGAGGGCGACGCCCGCATAGCCGGACTGGCCGGGCGCCAGCGAGACCACCGCCTGCGGCTGGGACTCCTCGATGACCGGCGGCACGGACTGGGCGCCCGTGAACTGCACCGCCGGGTAGTAGTACAGATCGCAGGCGGTCGAACCGGTGTTGGTGACGGTGAGCAGCATGTGGTTCACGGGACGGTTGACCGGTGCGGCCGTGGTCCGCGTGATGGAGGCGTCGCAGACGACGCGCTTGCCCGGCGCGGCCGGCTCGGCGGCGCCCGGCTTGTTCGCGGCCGGTGCCGAGGCGGACGGCTTCGGGGCGGCGGGCGCCGAGGCGGTGGGCTTCGGAGCGGCCGTGGCGGACTGCGAACCGGCCGGGGCGGGCTGCGTGCCGGCGGGCTTCGTGTCCGACACGGTGGAGGCGGAACCGGCGTTGCCCGCCGACGCGCCCTCGTCCTTGACGCCCGAGCCGTCGTCGCACGCGGTCAGCGAGAACGCGGCTAGGGCGACACCCGCCGCGGCGGTGGCGAGACGGGCACGACGAACACGACGGGTACGGGAGGTACGGATGCTGGACATGCGGGAGATCCCCTTCGGTGCTGCGGTGGGTGTGGTGCTTGGATGACCAGAGCTTGTGCGGCGATCCGTCCCAGCCGCCACGAGCCACGGGCAGTACGGGACACTGGAACGCTGGAACACGCTTTGACCAGGGGAAACGCGGACCGCCTGGAACGCTGGGGCGGGACGCGGGGGAACGGAGGAACGGGTGTCAGGGGAGAGCACGCAAGGCGCCGCGGACGCGTTCGCGGCGCGGCTGCGCGAGCTGAAGGACCGTTCGGGGCTCAGCTACGGCACGCTGGCCAAGCGGCTGCACATGAGCACGTCCACACTGCACCGCTACTGCAACGGCACGGCCGTGCCGACGGACTACGCCCCGGTGGAGCGCCTGGCGCGGCTCTGCAAGGCCACGCCGCAGGAACTCGTCGCCCTGCACCGCCAGTGGGTCCTCGCGGACGCGAACCGGGGACGCCGAACCGCTGCCACCACCCCGCCCGAGGCCCTCACCGCGCCGGACGAGACACCGGAGTCCTCAAAGACCCCGGCGCCCGCGCAGACGTCCGCCGACAGCGCGCCGCCCCCCGAGGACATCGACCTCCCCGGCGCCGCCGAACCCCCCGCCCGGTCCCGCCGCAGGCCCACCGCTCTGGTGGCCGGTGTCGCCGCCGTCACCGTGCTCGGAGCCGTCGTCCTCGCCGTGAACCTGCCCTCCGGCGGCGACAAGGACGCCGCGCGCCGGACGGCGGCCGGGGCGACGGCACCGAGCGGGCGGGGCGCGGCGGACCGGGCACCGTCCCGCCCGCCGACCGCCTCCGCGTCGACCTCACCGTCGGCGTCCACATCGGCCACCGGCTCCGCCGCGCCCTCCGCGCCCACGGGGCGGAAGGCCCCGCCGGCCGCGCGGCCCTCCCGCTCCACCACCGCCCCCACCGGCACCCCCCTCACTGTCAGCACCCGTCCCTACGTCTACGAGAGCGCGTGCAGCCAGCACTTCCTCGTCGACAGCGGACCGGCCCAGATGGGGCCGCCCGCCGGTGAACAGGACGCCCAGCGCTGGGCGTCCGCGTACGGCGCGGTCTCCTCCGGCGAACAGCGCGTGGGCCTCACCGTGCAGGGCACCGGGCACGACACCGTCGTCCTGGAAGCGCTGCACGTCCGCGTCGTCAGCAGCGGCGCCCCGCTCGCCTGGAACGACTACTCGATGGGCGTCGGCTGCGGCGGCGGCGTGGAGACCAAGTCGTTCGACGTGAACCTGGACGCGGGCACCCCGACCGCCCGCGCCGCCCACGGGCAGCGCGACTTCCCGTACAAGGTCAGCGAGTCCGACCCCGAGGTCTTCTACCTCACCGCCCGCACCAGGACCCGTGACGTCCGCTGGGACCTCAGCCTGGAATGGTCCAGCGGCGACCGCCGCGGCACCGTGCACATCGACAACGCGGGCACCGCGTTCCGCACCAGCGCGAACACCGGCCGCCCCGGCTACGACTACCCGCTGGGCGGCGGCGAGTGGATCGAACGGGTGGGGGGATAACCCGGGGCCGTCGTCCGGATCGCGGAAAGGCCGGTGCACAGGACACCGATCTCTCTAGGGTCGCGGGAGACACCCGCCAGGAAGGACCCCGCGACCATGACCGCCACCGTGCCACCCGCCTCGCCCGCCGCCCGCGTCGCCACCACCGGCGGCTCGCCGATCCGGGCCATCCTGGCGGTGACCGCCCGCCCCGAGGTCATCAACTTCGCGGGTGGCCTGCCGGCGCCCGAACTCTTCGACACCGACGGCATCGCCGCCGCCTTCGCCCACGTCCTCGCCGAGAACCCGCGGCGCGCCCTCCAGTACTCCACCACCGAGGGCGAACCCGCCCTGCGCGAGGCGCTCGCCGCCCGCACCACGGCCCGCTCCCTGCCCACGACCGCCGACGACCTGCTCGTCACCACCGGCTCCCAGCAGGCCCTGTCCCTCCTCGCCACCGCCCTCGTCGAACCCGGCGACACCGTCTTCGTCGAGAACCCCTGTTATCTGGCGGCCCTCCAGACGTTCCGCTTCGCCGGGGCCCGCGTCGTCCCCGTCCCCTGCGACGCCGACGGCATCGACCCGGACGCCCTCGACGCGCTCGTCACCGCGCACCGGCCCAAGCTGCTCTACACGGTGCCGACGTTCCAGAACCCGACCGGCCGCACCCTGCCCGCCGACCGCCGCGCCGCCGTCGCCGAGGTCGCGGCCCGCCGCGGACTGTGGATCGTCGAGGACGACCCGTACGGCGAACTCCGCTTCGAGGGCGACCGCGTCCCCTGGATCGCCGCCCACGAAGGCGCCCGCGACCGCACCGTCCTGCTCGGCTCCTTCTCCAAGGTGATGGCGCCCGGACTGCGCCTGGGCTGGCTGCGCGCCCCGGAGGAACTGCGCCGCGCCTGCGCCGTCGCCAAACAGGCCGCCGACCTGCACACCCCGACCGTCAACCAGCTCGCCGCCGCCCGCTACCTGGCCGACAGCGACCTCGACGCGCACGTCGCGAAGGTCGCCGCGGAGTACGGGACACGCCGCGACGCGATGCTCGCGGGGCTGGCCGACGCGCTGCCCGACGGCTCCACCTGGACCCGCCCCGAAGGCGGCATGTTCCTCTGGGCGCGGCTCCCGGACAGCGGTGCGTACGACTCGACCGCCCTGCTGAGCAAGGCGGTCGAACACGAGGTGGCCTACGTCCCCGGCGCCCCGTTCCACAGCGCCGAGCCCGACCCAAGGACCCTGCGACTCTGCTTCGTGACCCAGACCCCGCGGGAGATCGCGGAGGGCCTGCGACGCCTGGGCCGGGCGCTCAGGGGTTGATCAAAGGCGCTCGGGGGTCCGGATGCCCAGCAGGGCCATGCCCTGGTGGAGCGTCCGGGCCGTCAGGTCGCAGAGGAACAGCCGGTTCTCGACCTGCTCCGTCGTCTCCGCCTTCAGCACCGGGCACTGGTCGTAGAACGTCGTGTACAGCGACGCCAGTTGGTACAGGTACGCGGCCAGCTTGTGCGGCGCGTACTCGGCCGACGCCTCGTAGACCAGATCGCCGAACGCGTCCAGGTGCAGGCCGAGCGCCCGCTCCGCCGGGGCCAGCGCGACCTCGGGGTGCGCGGCCGGGCTCACACCCGCCGCCTTGCGCAGGATCGACTTGATCCGCGCGTACGCGTACTGGAGGTAGACGCTCGTGTCGCCGTTCAGCGACACCATCTGGTCCAGGTCGAACTTGTAGTCCCGGTTCGCCGACGTCGACAGGTCCGCGTACTTCACGGCGCCGATCCCGACGTAGCGCCCGTTCTCGACGATCTCGTCCTCGGACAGGCCGACCTTCTCGGCCTTCTCGCGCACCACGGCGGTGGCCCGCTCGACGGCCTCGTCGAGCAGGTCCTCCAGCTTCACCGTCTCACCCGCACGCGTCTTGAACGGCTTGCCGTCCGCGCCGAGCACCGTGCCGTAGCCCATGTTGTGCGCGGTGACCTTCTCGCTCAGCCAGCCCATCCGGCGGGCCGCCTCGAAGACCATCTTGAAGTGCAACGACTGCCGCACGTCCACGACGTACAGGAGCGTCGTCGCGTCCAGCTCCGTGACGCGGTTCCGGATCGCCGAGAGGTCGGAGGCCGCGTAGCCGAAGCCGCCGTCCGCCTTCTGCACGATCAGCGGCACCCGCTCGCCGTCCTTGCCGCGGATCTCGTCGAAGAACACGACGAGCGCGCCCTCGGAACGCACCGCGACACCCGACTCCTCAAGGAGCCGCGCCGTCTGCGGCATCATGTCGTTGTACGCCGACTCGCCGACGATCTCGTCGTCGCGGATCTCCATGTCGAGCTTCTCGAAGACCGAGTAGAAGTAGACCTTCGACTCGTCGACGAACCGCTGCCACAGGTCGAGGGTCTCCTTGTCGCCGGACTGGAGCGCCACGACCCGCTTGCGGGCCCGCTCCTTGAACTGCTCGTCCGTGTCGAAGACCGCGCGCGACGCCTTGTAGACCCGGTTCAGGTTCGACATGGCCTGCTCGCCGTCGACGTCCGTGGCCGGGGCCAGCACGCCGGGGTTCTCGATCAGGTACTGGATGAGCATGCCGAACTGGGTGCCCCAGTCGCCGATGTGGTGCCGGCCGATCGTCCGCTCGCCGGTGAAGTCGAGCATGCCCCGCAGCGCGTCGCCGATGACCGCCGAGCGCAGGTGGCCGACGTGCATCTCCTTCGCCACGTTCGGCTGCGCGTAGTCGATGACCGTGACGCCCGGGTTCTCCTTCAACGGCACGCCGAGCCGGTCGCCGTCGGCGGCGCGCGCGGCGAGCGTCTCGGTGATCGCCCGGTCGGTGACCGTGACGTTCAGGAAGCCGGGCCCCGAGACCTCGACGTCGGCGAGCAGCTCACCCTTGACGATCTTCTCCACGACCTGCGCGGCCAGCTCCCGCGGGTTCGCCTTCGCCTTCTTGGCGAGGGCGAGGATCCCGTTGGCCTGGTAGTCGGCCCGGTCGCTACGTCGCAGCAGCGGGTCCGCGCCCGCACCGGCCTCGGGGAGGGCGGCACCGAGGGCGTCGGCGAGACGCTGATCGACGGAGGACGTGAGGGACGTGACCGAGGCCATGGAGTAGATGCCGTTCCGCTCGTAGGAGTCAGGTGTACCGAAAACGCCTCCAGTCTCCCACGGGGGCGGACGGGCGGTCGCATGGATTCCCGCCCGCCCCCGCCGGCCGCCGCGTCAGGCCGTGGGTGCCAGGGCCACGGCCGCGAGGGCCGGTGCCGACTCGGTGCCGTCCGCGTACACCGCGCTCACGCGGTAGTAGACGGCGGTGCCCGCCGGGGCCTGCTCGTCACGGAAGTGCCGGAACTCCGCCGTGTTCGGGTTCTCCAGCGCGCCGTCGGCGATCCGCTCGTACGCGCCAGAGGCCCGGTCCCAGCGGTAGACCCGGTAGCCGGTGGCGCCGTCGAGCGTGTCCCAGTTCAAGGCGGTGTCACCGGCGTTCACCGAGGCGTCGAGGCCGGTCACGGGGGAGCCCGGCGCGGTCGCCTCCGCGGGCCGGGTGTCCTGCTCGGCCGCGTAGACGGTGACGGCCTCGCTGTAGTTGTTGGCGCCGTCCACCGCGCGCAGCTCCCAGCAGCGCTCCTCGCCGTCCGGCAGGCCCTCCGTGTCCTGGTACGACGTGGCGCCGCCCGCGAGGACCTCGGTGTTCCCGCCCGCGCAGGTGCGCACACCGTCGACCGTCTCGGGACGCCCGGCGCGCAGCCAGTAGGAGCGCAGGTCGGCGACGGCGGGGGCGTCCCAGCGCAGGGTCGTGCCCCACGCCTCGGGCGTCGCCGCGAAGCCGGAGGGGACCGGCGGCGCGACCGTGTCGTCGTACCGCACCGCCTTGGCGTAGCCGGACGTCACCCCGTTCCCGGCGACGGCGGCGACCGTGACGTAGCGGTCCGTCGAGCCACCGAAGTCGGTGAGCGTGCACACATACTCGACGTCCAGGGACGTCCGGGCCACCTCGACCGGCGCGCAGGCGCGCTGCGTGGTGCGCGCCGTGGACGCGCTGGAGCCCGAGTAGACCTTGAAGCCGCCGCTGTGGTCGTTGTCCGCCGCCACCTTGAAGCGCAGCTCCGGGCGGCCCTGCGCGTCGGGCTTCAGGCTGACGGGCGTCGGGGGCGCCACCTGCCGCGTCGCCGTGACGGTCGCCGGCTTCGACCGGTTGCCCGCCGCGTCGAACGCGTACACCGTGTACGTGCGCCGCACGCCCGGCTTCGCCGTGGTGTCCCGGTACTCGGCGGTCGTGGCGGTGCCGAGCAGGGCCGGGGCCGCGCCGCCGTCCGCGCCGTACACCTCCCAGCGCACCGCGCCGTCGGACGACGCGTTCCACGTCAGGACGGCTCTGTCGATGTCCGCCGTGGCCGCGAGCCCCGCCACCGCGCCCGGCGCCGTCGTGTCCGGCGTGCTCACCTTGACCGGCGTGGTGCGCGCCGAGGTGTTGCCGACGGCGTCGGTCGCGGACGCCGCGTAGTAGTACGTCCTGCTCTCGCCGGGCGTCTCGTCGTACAGGTACTGCTCGCCCGGGCTCTCGCGCAGGTCCATGGTGGCGACCGCGGTGAACGGGCCCGTCGCGGCGGTGGCGCGCCACAGCGTGAAGACGGGCCCCTCCGACGGCTGCACCTGGCCCAGCCAGACGTTGACGCGCGGCGTACCGAGATACGTGGAGACCGAGACGTCCGACGCGCGCACGGCCGGGACCGGCGGGGCCGTCTTGTCCGGCGGGGTGACGTACGGGCCGCAGGCGGTCTTGCCGTAGTTGGTCCACTTGTCCACGGCCTGGATGCAGAACCGATACTTCTGGCCGTCCTTCGGCAGCGCGTACGACGCGCTGGTGCCGGTGGTCGTCCACCGCGACACACCGCTCCCGACGGTCTCCACCAGGACCTCGTAGCGAGCGATGTCCAGCTCGCGGTTCTTGGTCCAGCGGGCGGTCGCCTTGCCGGTCGCCGCGTCGTACGAGGTACTGATGCCGGTCGGGGCGAGCGGTGCCTTGCTGTCCGACGAGGCGGGCCAGGCGAACTTCACCTGGGAAAGCCCCGTCCAGTTCGTGTGGTCGACGCGGACGGTGTGCGTGCCCGAGCCGACGCAGAACGTGCCGGGGACGCTGTTGCCGCCGTCACCGGTGTTCTTCCACTTGTCGACCTTGCGGACGCCGTCCACGTACAGCCGCAGGCCGTCCGTGCCGGAGAGGCGATAGGTGAAGCAGCCGCCCGAGCCGAAGTCACGGGTGAGCGACCAGCGCACCGAGAAGTTGTTCGTCGCCATGCCGGAGAGCGGCGCGCCGGTCCACTTCTGGTCGATGGTGGTGTCGCAGTCCGTCTTCTTCGGCGTCCCGGAGAAGGAGGTATTGCTGTAGAACGTCCGCTTGAAGGTGGTGTCGCCGCAGGTCACGGCGGCTACGGCGGAGGGCGCCGCGAGGACGACGCAGGCCGACGGCAGGGCTATGGAGAGCCCGGCGGCCCCCACGCGCAGCCCTGCGCGGAATCTGTCTGTGATCACGCAGAGAGGACTGACGCGGGGCCCTTGGGGTTGTACGGCGGACCTATCCGTTTTCCGGCACGAACCGTCGCGGGTGACAATGGGCGGGCCCGCCGACGTACCGGCGCGGCCCGGCGGATGTACTCCGTATGAGACAACGAGGAGAGAAGGACGTGCCGACCGTGGCTGACAGCAGCGCTCAGAGCGCCCAGCAGGCCGACTGGGTGTCGCGTTACGCGGACGATGTCATCGCCGAGTCCGAGCGCCGTGCCCCGGGCAAACCGGTCGTCGTCGCCTCCGGCCTGTCCCCGTCCGGCCCGATCCACCTGGGCAACCTGCGCGAGGTCATGACCCCGCACCTGGTCGCCGACGAGATCCGCCGCCGCGGGTACCAGGTCAGGCACCTGATCTCCTGGGACGACTACGACCGCTACCGCAAGGTCCCGAACGGGGTGCCCGGCACCGACGCGTCCTGGGCCGAGCACATCGGCAAGCCGCTGACCTCCGTGCCCGCCCCGGCCGGCTCCGCCCACCCGAACTGGGCCGAGCACTTCAAGGCCGCCATGGTCGAGGCGCTCGGCGCCCTCGGCGTGGAGTTCGACGGCATCAGCCAGACCGCGCAGTACACCTCGGGCGTCTACCGCGAGCAAATCCTGCACGCCATGAAGCACCGCGGCGACATCGACGCGATCCTCGCCCAGTACCGCACGAAGAAGGCCCCGGCCAAGCAGCAGAAGCAGCAGAAGCCGCTGGACGAGGCCGAGGTGGAGGCCGCCGAGGGCTCCGGCGCCGCCTCCGAGGACGACGGCAGCGGCGGCGCGGGCGGCTACTACCCGTACAAGCCGTTCTGCGGCCGGTGCGGCAAGGACCTCACCACCGTCACCTCCTACGACGACGAGACGACGGAGCTGTCCTACACCTGCACCCTCGACGGCTTCACCGAGACCGTCCGGCTCACCGAGTTCAACCGCGGCAAGCTGGTCTGGAAGGTCGACTGGCCGATGCGCTGGGCCTACGAGGGCGTGATCTTCGAGCCGTCCGGCGTCGACCACTCGTCCCCCGGCTCCTCCTTCCAGGTCGGCGGCCAGATCGTCGACCGCGTCTTCGGCGGCAAGCAGCCCATCGGCCCGATGTACGCCTTCGTCGGCATCTCCGGCATGGCGAAGATGTCGTCGTCCAAGGGCGGCGTCCCGACCCCGGGCGACGCGCTGGAGATCATGGAGCCGCAGATCCTGCGCTGGCTCTACGCCCGCCGCCGCCCCAACCAGTCCTTCAAGATCGCCTTCGACCAGGAGATCCAGCGGCTCTACGACGAGTGGGACAAGCTCGCCGCGAAGGTGGCGGACGGCTCCGCGCTGCCCGCCGACGCCGCCGCGTACAGCCGCGCCGTCGGCACCGCCGCCGGTGAACTCCCGCGCACCGAACGCCCCCTGCCCTACCGCACGCTGGCCTCCGTCGCCGACGTGACGGCCGGGGACGAGCGGCAGACGCTGCGCATCCTCGCCGAGCTCGACCCGGAGAACCCGGTCACGGACCTCTCCGTCGTCCGCCCCCGGCTCGACAAGGCCGAGGCGTGGGCCACCACGTACGTGCCCGCCGAATCGCGGACCATCGTCCGCGCCGAACCGGACACCGACGCCCTCGCCGCCCTCGACGAGGCGAACCGCCAGTCCGTCCGCCTCCTCCTGGACGGCCTGGACTCGCACTGGTCGCTCGACGGCCTCACCCACCTCGTGTACGGCGTCCCGAAGGTGCAGGCCGGCTTCCCCGCCGACGCCACCGCCAAGGAACTGCCCGCCGAGATCAAGGTGGCCCAGCGCTCCTTCTTCGCGCTGCTCTACCACCTGCTCGTGGGCCGCGACACCGGCCCGCGCCTGCCCACGCTGCTGCTCGCCGTCGGAGCCGACCGCGTGCGCAAGCTGCTCGGCGCCTGACCCGCCCGGCCGCAGGGAAGGGGCGGCACCGGAATCCACTCCGGTGCCGCCCCTTCCTGTCGCCGCAGGCGCGTACACGCCTCAGGCGATGTGATCCGCCATCAGCTCCGCGTTGTAACGCGCCTCGAACTGGTCCGCGAGCCGCTTCACGTCACGCGGGTCCAGCCGGATACCGAACGAGTCCTCCACGTCCGCCGCGAACCGCCCCGGCGACGGCATCTCCCCGTCGATCGCCTGCCGGTACACCCGGTACAGATCCTCCTCGGTGGGCGCCGCGGCGACGGTGTCCTGCGCGCCGTCACCCAACGCCCGCGTCCCGCCCGCCCCGTTCGGCACCGGGAACCCGGCCTCGGGCTCCTGCTCCACCCCGGGCTCCGCCGCCCTGGGTCGCGGCACCGGCACCGGGATCTGCTGCGGCTGCTCCTCGTACCAGCCCTGATGTTCCTGCTCGGGGACGAACGTCGGCGGTTCGAAATCCGGGTTGTAGTCACCCTGGTACGCCACCTCACGCGGCGTCGCGAACCACTGGCTCGGCGCCTCGGCAACGGCCTCGGCGACCGCCGGACCCGCCATCGGGCCCGCCACCTGAGCAGCCCCCGCCCCGGCCGTCGGCTCCAGCGCGGGCACCGCGTCCCGGCCCTGCGCCACGGGCTGCGGCGGCAACAACTGCGGCTCGATCCCGGCCGCGGCGAGCCCGGCCGGTGCCGTCTCCGAGAGCGGCACCCCGTACCGCGCCAGCCTGAGCGGCATCAACGACTCCACCGGCGCCTTGCGCCGCCACGCCCGCCCGAACCGCGAACGCAACCGCGCCTGGTACACGAGCCGCTCCTGCTCCAGCTTGATCGTCGCGTCGTAGCTGCGCAGCTCCCACAGCTTCATCCGCCGCCACAGCAGGAACGTCGGAAGCGGCGACAGCAGCCACCGCGTGAGGCGCACGCCCTCCATGTGCTTGTCCGCGGTGATGTCCGCGATCCGCCCGATCGCGTGCCGCGCCGCCTCCACCGCGACCACGAACAGGATCGGGATGACGGCGTGCATTCCGGTGCCCAGCGGGTCCGGCCAGGCCGCCGCACCGTTGAACGCGATCGTCGCGGCGGTCAGCAGCCATGCGGTCTGCCGCAGGAGCGGGAACGGGATGCGGATCCAGGTGAGCAGGAGATCCAGGGCGAGCAGGACGCAGATGCCCGCGTCGATGCCGATCGGGAAGACGTAGGCGAAGTTCCCGAAGCCCTTCTCCAGGGCCAGCTCACGCACGGCCGCGTACGAACCGGCGAAACCGATCCCCGCGATGACGACCGCACCGGCCACCACCAGGCCGATGAGTATCCGGTGCGTCCGTGTCAGCTCCAGTGGCGCGGCCACTCCAGTTCCCCTCCCAGTTCGGCATGTTGCGTCCACCAGACTGGCACACCTGTGCGGACGGCCGTGGGCCGGTACGCCCGGAGCCCGGCACCCAAAAGGGGCCGGGCTCCTCAAACCGCGGAAAACAACGGTGACTTACTCGTCCTAGGCCTTGGCGTCGGCCTTCTTCGAAGCGGACGCGCTCGGCTTCGCCGACGAGGACGGCTTCACCGACGAGGACGACGAGGACGACGAGGACGACGAGGACGGGGACGACTGCGACCCCGAAGGGTTGCTCTTCGCCGAGTCCACGACCGAGGCCACCGCCTCCTTCGCCGCCTTCTCGGTGTCCTTCGACAGCTCGTCGGCGTCCGGGGTCTTCTCGCCCGCGAGACCGGAACCGTTGTAGTTGACCGTCACCACCACGTTGTCCACGCGCGAGACGACCGTCTGCTGCCTGGACGTGACGTCCTTCTTCTTCTCCTTGTACGTGCTGTCGAAGCGCACCAGCGTCGCCTCGTCACCCGTACCCGCCACCGGCTGCGTCTTCACGCCCTTCGCGCCGTCCGTCGCCTGCGCGTCCTTGACCTGCTTCGCGTAGTACGCCGACGCCAGCTTGTCGCCGCTGCCCCGGTTCACATCCGACTCGAAACGGACCATCGAGACATTCAGCCAGCGGAACTGGGAGCCCTTGACCCCGTTGTTGTCCAGGCTCGACCAGGAACAGCTCGCCCGCGTCGACTCGTCGTCCGACGGCCCCGACTTGCTGTCGCCCTTCGGCACCAGATCGCCCAGCGTCTTCTTCGAGAGCGCCGAGCACGCCTGCGGCAGCGACTTGTACGTCGCCGGAGCCACCTTCTTCGCCGCGTCCGCGGCGGTCGACGAGGACGCCTTCGCCCCCGACGTCTTGGCCGCCTTGTCGCCGGAGCCGGAATCCGAACCGGAGTCGGAGGAGCAGCCTGCTACGACGAGAACCACCGGCACGGCGGCTGCGCAGGCAAGGATGCGGGTGAGTCGCTTGGTCGGACGGTGCATGGTTCCTTCACTAGGACGCTGGCTGGAGCACGACCCCGGAAACACGGCGGCATCTTCACAGAGCCACCACGAACCCGGGTCCGATGGGCCACCGTACGCCGTAGCCGCCCCGCACGCCTCGGCTTCCCCGCACCCGCGACGCCCCCCGAGAGCCCCCTACTCGCCGAACTTCCCGACCAGCTTCTGCGCCAGCTCCTGCACTGTGTCCTGCGATTCCTTGCTGTCCGGGGCCTGTCCCGGGGTCGCGGACTGGGCCACGTACTGGATGGTCACCAGGGCGTTGGACGTGCGGAACACCACAGTCACCGTCCGGCTCCGGGCCGCCTCGGGACCCGACAGCTCGTCATCGATGAACGCCTCGTCACCCAGACCGTCCAGCAGCCGCGGCTGGAGCTCGGCGGCGGGCACGGACGAGGAGGGCGAGGCGGGGGCCGACGACTCGGCGCCCGCATCGGACGCGCCGGACTGGTCGGACCGGTCGGACTTCCCACCTTCCCCGGCCTTCTCCGACGTACCCGACTTATCGGCCTTGTCCGCCTTCTCCGTCTTGTCAGCCTTCTCCGACTTGCCGGTCTCCTCGGGCTTATCGGTCTTCTCGGGCTTATCGGTCTCCGTCACGGAGCTCGTCGGCACCGGAGTCGGTAGATCGGCCTTCTCCAGCTTCGAGGCGAAGACCTCCTGCGCCGACGCGTCGTCGCTGTCCGACGCGCCGTAGGAGACCACCCGCTCGAAGTCCAGGGTCAGCCGATGCGTACCGCCCGTCGCCGAACCGTCCTTCCACCCGCACCCCGCCCGGCGGTCCGTGTCGTACGTGGCCGTCGCCGTGCCCTCGTACGCGTTCTCCCGCTGCCGCTCGTCCGTCAGCTCCTTGATGCCGGGGAGCATCGCGTCCAGCGTCTCCTTGTCGGGCTGGGCGCACGGTTCCGGCAGCGTCCGGTACTTGCCGGGCTTGGCCGCCGGCGCGGAGGCGCTCATCCCGCCCTGCTTCGCGTCGCCCGCGTCGTCGTCGGAGCCGGAACCTCCTGTGCAGCCGGCGAGCAACGCCGCCAGGAACACGGCGATGCCCGGCACCACGTACGCGTACGACTTCCGCTGCACCGTAAGGGCTCCTCTCGGCGGGTCACGCCTGGTTAATCGGTTGCCGCCCCGAGGCGACCAGTGCTGACAATGTCTATCGCACGCACTGCCGTGGACGCCGGTCCGGCAACCTTTTCGTCGACCTTGGCCCCGGTATTTGCTTATTGAGACTTCAGCGCCATAGGCACCACTGACACCACTGACACCTTTGGCGCCAACCACGTCTACTTTCGGGGGATTTCATGTCATACGTAGAGGTACCGGGGGCCAAGGTTCCCATCCGCATGTGGGCTGACCCCGCGTCCGTCGAGGACGGGGCGATGCGGCAGCTCCGCAACGTGGCGACCCTTCCCTGGATCAAGGGCCTTGCCGTCATGCCCGACGTCCATTACGGCAAGGGCGCGACGGTCGGCTCGGTGATCGCGATGCGGGGCGCGGTCTGCCCGGCGGCGGTCGGGGTCGACATCGGCTGCGGCATGAGCGCGGTCAAGACGTCCCTGACGGCGAACGACCTCCCCGGCGACCTCTCCCGCCTCCGCTCCAAGATCGAGCAGGCGATCCCGGTGGGCCGCGGCATGCACGACGACCCGGTCGACCCGGGCCGCCTGCACGGCTTCGGAACCGCGGGCTGGGACGACTTCTGGGAGCGGTTCGGGGGTGTCGCGGACGCGGTCAAGTTCCGCGAGGGCAGGGCCCTCAAGCAGATGGGGACGCTCGGCAGCGGCAATCACTTCGTAGAGGTTTGTGTAGATACATCCGATTCGGTCTGGCTCATGCTCCACTCCGGTTCCCGCAACATCGGCAAGGAGCTCGCCGACCACCACATCGGCGTCGCGCAGAAGCTTCCGCACAACCAGAACCTCGTCGACCGCGACCTGGCCGTGTTCATCTCGGAGACCCCGCAGATGGCCGCGTACCGCAACGACCTGTTCTGGGCTCAGGAGTACGCGAGGTACAACCGCTCGATCATGATGGCGCTCCTCAAGGACGTGGTCCGCAAGGAGTTCAAGAAGGCGAAGGTGACCTTCGAGCCGGAGATCAGCGCGCACCACAACTACGTCAGTGAGGAGCGCTACGACGGTGTGGACCTGCTCGTCACCCGTAAGGGCGCGATCCGCGCGGGCTCGGGGGAGTTCGGGATCATCCCCGGCTCCATGGGGACGGGTTCGTACATCGTGAAGGGCCTCGGCAACGCGGCGTCCTTCAACTCCGCCTCGCACGGCGCGGGCCGGAAGATGAGTCGGAACGCGGCCAAGAGGCGCTTCTCGACGCGCGACCTGGAGGAGCAGACCCGGGGCGTGGAGTGCCGTAAGGACAGCGGTGTCGTGGACGAGATCCCGGGTGCCTACAAGCCGATCGAGCAGGTCATCGATCAGCAGCGCGACCTCGTGGAGGTCGTGGCGAAGCTGAAGCAGGTGGTGTGTGTGAAGGGCTGAGCCTCCCGGTCACACGCCGAGCACCTCCGCCCGGACCCGGGTCAGAAGTAATCAGAAGTAATACGTGGCGTCCGTGTCCCGGAGCAGGACCTCCAGGTGGTTGTTGTCCGGGGCGCGGTCCCTCGGGCCGCCGTTCCAGGGCGTGGTGATCTCGACGGTGATCTCCGTGGGGGCCGCTGCGAATCCGACCGGGACGGTGAGGCGGGGGCCGTGGGTCGTGGCCGGTAGGGGGCCGGTGCGGCAGGAGAGGGCGCGGCGGTCGCTGCGCAGGCAGGTGGTGGGCAGGGTCTGGGCGTCGGCCAGGGGGCTGGACAGGGTCAGGCGCAGGGTGGCGTCGGGGATGTCGTGGGGGCCGTTGTTGCGCGGGGTGAGGACGACGGTGAGCCGGGTGCCGGTCAGGCGGGCGTGGCCGTGGAAGGCGAGGTCGGCCTCGGGCGGGTCGCCGTCGGGCGGTGCCGTGGACGTGGCGGCTGCCTTGGATGTGGGGGGAGTCACCGGGGCGGCCGGGGTGGCGGGGGTCGCGTAGGCCGCCGGGGTCATGAGGGCGGTGGTCAGGGCGAGGGTGAGGGTGAGGGGGGAGGGCATCGGCGTCGGGACCTTCGGGAGGGGGCGGTAGCGGTGGCCGCCCGATGTGAACCACGTGTTCCACGGGGCCGGGCGTGCGTCACGGGTCCGGGGCCGCGTGGCACCCTGTGGCCCATGGTCGTCGCCCGTTCCGTGTTCCTGTTCGCGCTGGCCGCCCTGTTCGAGATCGGGGGCGCGTGGCTGGTGTGGCAGGGGGTGCGGGAGGGGCGGGGCTGGGCGTGGATCGGGGGCGGGGTGATCGCGCTGGGGCTGTACGGGTTCGTGGCGACGTTGCAGCCGGATGCCGAGTTCGGGCGGATCCTGGCGGCGTACGGCGGGGTGTTCGTGGCGGGTTCGCTCGCGTGGGGCGTGGTCGCGGACGGGTACCGGCCGACCCGCTGGGACGTGGTGGGCGCGCTGGTGTGCCTGGCCGGTATGTGCCTGATCATGTTTGCGCCTCGGGGAGACTGATCACCGCGTCGTAGGCTGGGCGTTGTCGATCTGTCGTACAACAGTCCCGCCGTTCGAGGAGTAGCTCATGGCCCCCGCAGCGTCTTCCCGTATCGCCGTCGTCACGGGCGCGAGCAGCGGCATCGGCGCCGCGACCGCGCGGCAGTTGGCCGCGGCCGGGTACCGGGTGGTGCTCACGGCCCGCCGCAAGGACCGGATCGAGGCGCTGGCGGAGGAGATCAACGGCGCGGGGCACCAGGCCACCGCGTACGCCCTGGACATCACGGACCGGGCGGCCGTGGACGAGTTCGCGACGGCGTTCACCTCGGTCGGGGTGCTGGTGAACAACGCGGGTGGCGCGCTCGGCGCGGACCCGGTGGCCTCCGGCGACCCGGACCAGTGGCGGCAGATGTACGAGACGAACGTCATCGGCACGCTGAACGTGACGCAGGCGCTGCTGCCCGCGCTGACGGCGTCCGGTGACGGCACGGTCGTCGTGCTGTCGTCGACGGCGGGGTTCAGCACGTACGAGGGCGGCGCCGGTTACGTGGCGGCGAAGCATGCCGAGCACGTGCTCGCGGAGACGCTGCGGCTGGAGATCGTGGGGACGCCGGTGCGGGTCATCGAGGTGGCGCCCGGCATGGTGAAGACGGAGGAGTTCGCGCTGACCCGGTTCGGCGGGGACGCGGAGAAGGCGGCGAAGGTGTACGCGGGTGTCGCGGAGCCGCTGACGGCGGACGATGTCGCGGACACGATCACGTGGGCGGTGACGCGGCCCAGCCACGTCAACATCGATCTGCTGGTGGTCAGGCCGCGCGCCCAGGCGTCGAACTCGAAGGTGCACCGCGAGCAGTGAGGGCCCCGCTCCGATCCCGCTCTACGAGGTCGGGTAGGCCGTCGGCGGGACGCCCACCGTCGCCGTGAAGTCGCGGACCAGGTGCGCCTGGTCCGCGTAGCCGAGGTCGGCGGCGAGGGCGGCCCAGTCGACGTCCCCGCGGGAACCGGCCGTCTCCAGCGCCTCGTGGATGCGGTAGCGCAGGATGCACCACTTGGGGCTGACGCCGACGTGGCCGGAGAACAGCCGCTGCAGCGACCGCACCGACATCCCCTCCTCCCGCGCGAGGTCCGCGACGCGGCGCATCCCGCGCTCGGCCCGGATCCGCGCGACGAGCCCGCGCGCCAGCTCGGCCACCGGATCGGGTGCGGCCGGGGCGAGGGCGAGCAGACAGGTGTCCAGGGCGGTGACCCGGGCCCGGTCGTCGTCCGGGTCGGGCTCGGGCGCGACGATCGCCGCCACGTCCGTCGCCGGGAACACCTCCTCGTACGGCAGCACCCGCCCGGTCCACTCCGCGACCGGCACCCGCGGCACGAACGGCCGGAACGCCCCCGGCCGGAACTTCACCCCGCACACCCGTCCCCGCCCGCCGATCTTGCGGGTGTAGAGCCCGGGCGCGGATACGCCGGTCAGTTCTCCGTAGGGCGGCCCTTCGTCCTCGTCCCACTGGAACGTGAGGTTCACGGCGGGGTGCGGCACGACGTGCGAGGCGTAGGGCGCGGGCAGGTCCCAGTCGATGAACCAGTAGTTCTCGACGTACGGGCGCAGGGGCTCGGCGGGCTCGTGCCGCCGGAGGCGGACGCGCGTGAGCAGCGCGGCCGGATCGACGATCCCTCGGGTGTCCCGGGTGTCCCGCTCCATGCCCGGATCGTACGGCGGGCCACTGACACCCTCCTGGTCTGCGGGGAATACCCCGTCCGCACCTGCGGTTCCGGGGTATAGTTGAACAGTCAACAAACCGGGAGAGTGAGCAGCATGCAGTTCGGGATCTTCACCGTCGGTGATGTCACGACCGATCCGACGACCGGACGTGCGCCGAGCGAGCACGAGCGCATCAAGGCGATGCTCGCCATCGCGCAGAAGGCCGAGGAGGTCGGGCTCGACGTCTTCGCCACCGGTGAGCACCACAACCCGCCGTTCGTCCCGTCCTCGCCGACGACGATGCTCGGTTACATCGCCGCGCGCACCGAGAACCTGATCCTGTCCACCTCCACGACGCTGATCACCACGAACGACCCGGTGAAGATCGCCGAGGACTTCGCGATGCTCCAGCACGTCGCGGACGGCCGCGTCGACGTGATGATGGGCCGCGGCAACACCGGCCCGGTCTACCCCTGGTTCGGCAAGGACATCCGCGACGGCATCGACCTCGCCGTCGAGAACTACGCGCTGCTTCGCCGCCTGTGGGACGAGGACGTCGTCACCTGGAAGGGCAAGTTCCGCACGCCGCTCCAGTCGTTCACCTCGACGCCGCGCCCGCTCGACGGTGTCGCGCCCTTCGTGTGGCACGGCTCCATCCGCTCCCCGGAGATCGCCGAGCAGGCCGCGTACTACGGCGACGGCTTCTTCCACAACAACATCTTCTGGCCCGCCAGCCACACCCGGCAGATGGTGAACCTGTACCGCCAGCGCTACGCCCACTACGGGCACGGCACCCCCGAGCAGGCCATCGTCGGCCTCGGCGGCCAGGTGTTCATGCGCAAGAACTCGCAGGACGCGGTGCGCGAGTTCCGCCCCTACTTCGACAACGCGCCGGTCTACGGGCACGGCCCGTCCCTGGAGGAGTTCACCCGCGAGACGCCGCTGACCGTCGGCTCGCCGCAGGAGGTCATCGAGCGGACCCTGTCCTTCCGTGACGTCGTCGGCGACTACCAGCGCCAGTTGTTCCTGATGGACCACGCGGGCCTGCCGCTGAAGACCGTCCTGGAACAGCTCGACCTGCTCGGCGAGGAGGTCGTGCCGGTGCTGCGCAAGGAGTTCGCGAACAAGCGCCCGGCGAACGTGCCGGACGCCCCCACCCACACCGCCCGCGTCGCCGCCAAGGCGGCTGCCCCGGAAGGGAGTGCGGAATGAGGCTCGTCGTCGTCTCGGCAGGGCTCAGCTCCCCGTCCTCGACCCGGCTGCTCGCCGACCGGCTCGCCGCCGCGACGGCCGGACACGTCGAGACCGAGACCGAGGTCGTCGAACTGCGGGACCTCGCCACCGAGATCGCCCAGCACTTCGTCACCGGCTTCCCGCCCGCCCGCCTGGCCGCCGCGCTCGACGCGGTGGCCGCCGCGGACGGCCTGATCGCCGTGACCCCGGTGTTCGCGGCCTCCTACAGCGGCCTGTTCAAGTCGTTCTTCGACGTCATCGACAAGGACGCGCTGACCGGCAAGCCGGTGCTCGTCGCCGCGACCGGCGGCACCGCCCGGCACTCCCTGGTCACCGAGCACGCGCTGCGCCCCCTCTTCACCTACCTGCGCGCCCTCGTCCTGCCGACCGCCGTGTTCGCGGCGTCGGAGGACTGGGGCGAGGAGGGCCTGGAGCGGCGGATCGCCCGCGCGGGCGCCGAGCTGGCCCGCTTCATGGCACCCTCCGGGACGGCGGCCACCCCCGATGTCGACACCGCCGCCGCGATCGCGCCCCGCTCGCTGACGGGCGCGATCACCTCGGTGGACCCGGCGGACGGTTTCGAGATCGTGCCGTTCGCGCGGCGGCTGGCCGCCCTACGGCCCGAGTAGCGGCGAGGCGGAGGTCACCGGCGCCTTCCACGCCGTCCAGCCACCGGTGTGCGGCAGCTCGTACGGGGTCCAGTCCCGGGCGTACCGCGGTGGCCGGCGGCCGGACTCCATGAGCAGGGCGGTGGGCACCCGCGCGGCGCGGCGCAGCAGGTCGGCGCGGGTCGTGGAGCGGTTGTTGCCCTTCGTCTGCGCCGAGGCGCAGCCCGCCGCGTACCCGACGGGCAGCGCGCGCGGGCCCGTGACCAGACACGGCGGGGTCACCCCCATGGCGTGCAGACCCCGGGCCGCGGCGACATAGCGGGCGTTGGTCCGCGCGGCGGAACCGGCCTCGCTGTGCAACACGACGAGCTGCGAGGCGAGGTGCAGCGCGAGGACGGCGACCGCGGCGACGGCGAGGGGGCGCGGGCCGCGCAGCCGCCGCGCCAGCACCGCCACCGGCAGGGACAGCAGCGCGTACGTCGGCAGCAGGAAGCGCGGCGCCGAGTAGCCGATGAGCAGGAGGTACGGGACCGCCAGCGCGGCGGCGCAGGCCACCGGCAGGACGGTCGGCGCGGGGCGGCGCGACCGGCGGGCGGTCCAGAGGGCCGCGGCGGCGAGCAGGGGCAGGGCGAGCCACCACAGGGTGAGTTCGGGATGGGCGGGGCTGCCCGCCGTGCAGGGGCGGCACAGCAGCGGCCCGTTGACCGCGTGCCAGGCGGTGCCCAGGTTCAGGTGAATGCCCATGTCGCCCTCGGTGGCGCTGGACACGCGCAGCCGCTCGGGCACCCCGCCCCAGCGGACGTACGCCTCCACGACCCACTGGACGAGGCCCGCCGCGAGGCCCGCGGCCAGGAACGGCAGGGTGCGCCGACGCCCGCGCGGCAGCAGGGCGGCGACGGCCAGCGGCAGCACCAGCCATGCCGCGTCCGGCGCCCGGAACAGGGCCACCGCCGCGACACAGCCGGCCAGCCACCAGTGGCGGCCCCTGCCCTCGTCGCGCAGGAACCAGCCCACGGCGGCGACCGCGCCGAACGCCACCCACAGGTTCGGCATGGCCATCGCGCCGGACAGCACGGTGATCCACAGCCCGGCGAACAGCAGCGCCGCCAGCGCCGTCGTCCGCGCCCCGACCAGGGGCCGCCACACGCGGAACGCGGCGTACAGCGCGGCCGAGGACAGCACGGCGAGGGCGATACGGAGCACGACCGTGGAGTCGGTCGCGGCGATGAGCGGCGCCGTCAGCAGACTCGTGCCGCGCGAGCGCGGGGCGCTGAAGAAGACGGCCGGGCCGCGGGGGTCGTACTGCGACACGTACACCGACTCGTCCCAGCCCAGACCGTGCCCCAGCCGCGTCACCACCAGGGCGAGCTGGCAGACGCAGTAGAGGAGGGCGACGAGCGCGAGCCACGCGTCGGCGCTCGGCCGGTCCGCTCCCCGCCCCGCACCGGCTCGCCACCACGAGGAGCGGGGCGGGGCGGCGGACCCCGGCGGCGCGGGCTGCCGTGCGGGTGCCGCCCGCACCTCAGAGGCGCCCCGGCTGTGCGGTGCCGTGGGCACGGCTGCGTCGTCGGTCATGCGATGTCCCCCCTGGACCGCCCGACCGCGCAGCGCGCAGCGAGCGTGCTTTCCTGCGCGCCCAGTTGGTCGTCCGGGCGCACAACTTCTGCCATGCTCGACGACGGCGAGAGGCCCGGAGTTCCATGAACAGGGAGTCATATCGCGCCACGATGGGCTCGGGGTCGTAGCGGTGGGCCGAGGCGAGAGCCGCCGCGCCCATCCGTGCGCGGCCCGCCGGATCCCCGATGAGCTCCAGCATCGCCTCGGCGAGGGCCCGCGCGTCACCGACCGGGACGAGCCGCCCGTCGACGCCGTCCGTGATGATCTCGGCGGGGCCGAGCGGCGCGTCCGTGCTGATCACAGGCGTCCCGCAGCGCATCGCCTCGACCAGCGTCATCCCGAACGACTCGGCGTCGGAGGCGCTCACCACGAGCGCCGCCCGGGCGAACTCCGGCTCGATCGGCGACACCGTCCCCATCAGCCGGACCCGGCCGGTCAGCCCGAGGTCGGCGACGAGCGCGCGCAGGCGCGGTTCCTGGGCGCCGCCGCCGTAGATCCGCAGCTCCCAGTCGGGTGCCTCCGCCGCGACCTCGGCGAACGCCTCCAGGAGCAGGTCGAACCGCTTGCCGGGCGCGAGCCGCCCCGCCGCCGCGACGATCTTCGAGGTGCCGTCGCAGAGCGGTCCGGTGACCGGCGGCACGATGTTCGGGACGGACAGCACCCGCACACCGGGCAGCGACATCCGCGACCGGTACACCGCCGCGTCCGCCTCCGTCATCGTCACGAGCGCGTCGAGGCGCCGGTAGTGCCGCGCGAGCCGGTCGCGCAGCTTCTTGCCGTGCGCGTCGTGCCGCAGGTGCTCCTGCCCGATCTTGAGGGCGCGCCGCGGCCCCCATAGGGCGAGATAGACGTTGATGCCGGGCCGCGTGCCCACCACGACGTCCGCGGTGCAGCGGTCCTCCAGATACGCGCGGACCCGCTGGTCGTGCAGGAGCGTGTACTGCTTGTACCGCTTCTCGGCGGCCGGGAAGTCCCGCGCCGGTTCCCGGTACGCGGCGTCCAGCGTGTCCGCGCTGCCGGCCCGCGTGTCCACCAGCGGCACGAGGGAGATCCGTGGGTCGACCGCGAACCGGGGTTTCTCGCGGTGGCGGGACATCGAGACGATCTCCACCTCGTGACCGCCGTGCTCCACGAGCGCCGCGGCGAGGTTGAGGGTGGTGCGCACCGTGCCGCCGACGGCGTACACGTTGTGCAGCAAAAACGCGATCTTCATACGTAGCGCCTTCCCCGGCGGGCGCCCGGTACGGCCCCGCACACCCCCTGATGTACCGGCACGGCACGCCGGGAGCGGGTAAGGCACCGCTCCGCGCCGGGTGACAGACGGCCAAGAAGCCCTTTGGCCGACGGCCGATCAGGGGACGCGGCTCAGACGGCCCCTAGGGCCACACCAAGCAGTACGCCTGGTGGCCCGCGTCGTGCAGGCGGTGGCTGAAGTCCTGCCACTCGTGGAGGAGTTGGTAGACGTTGAACGCGTCGCGCGGGCCGCCGCGGTCGGGCACCGTGGACCAGATGAACGCCGCCGCGCCGACGGCCTCCTCGCCCACCCCGCGCAGCGGGTCGACGACCGTCATGGGCAGCTTCACGACCGCGTAGTCGGGATGCAGGACGACCAGCTCCAGCGGGGGCACCTTGTGCAGGGGTATGCCCTCGATACCGGTGAGGACCATCGCGGCCATCGTCTCCGGCTTGATCTTGGTGAACATGCCGCCCATGCCCAGCTCGTCACCGCCGAGCTCCTCGGGACGCATGGAGATCGGGACGCGGGCGGCCGTCGCGCCGTCGGGCGCGCCGAAGTATTTGTACGTCACCCCCACCCGGCCACCATTCCCGCTGTCCCCGCCGCCCGTCGCTCTCTGGACCCGTGCCACCGTGTCGTCGCGGCCCTCGCGCCGGTGCTTGCCCCGCCGGGCACGCCGGGGGCCCAGATCGTCGGTCCCCTCGCCCAGTCCGCCGCCACCGCGATGCATATCTCCACCCGACTGCTGTTCTCAGGGCGCCAGGCCCTTTTCTAGGCCGCGCGACCGCCGGCGCGCAACCCGATCATCGTGTCAGTGACCTCCCCCACGGTCACCCGCCGAAACGTCCGAGTGAAACAACTGCGCGAGTGGTCGGCTCCGCACCGCTGCACGGAAGCCGTCCAGCGCCCTGACAGCCCGAGTCTAGGCCGCCCGGGGAGCGCGCGGAGGGTGCCGGGCAAGCGGGCCGTACGCTGAGAGGCATGGCAGAGGCGAACAACACCCCCTATCCCTATGAGGCACCTGTTTCGCAGGGGCTCTTCGACCGTGCGGCCCAGGTCACGCCCGGTGGCGTGAACTCTCCGGTGCGCGCGTTCCGAGCCGTGGGCGGTACGCCCCGTTTCATGGTGTCCGGTACCGGTCCTTATCTGACGGACGCCGACGGCCGTGAGTACGTCGACCTCGTCTGCTCGTGGGGGCCGATGATCCTCGGCCACTCCCACCCCGAGGTCGTCGCGGCCGTCCAGGAGGCCGTCGCCCGCGGCACCTCCTTCGGCACGCCGGGGGAGGGCGAGGTCGCGCTCGCCGAGGAGATCGTCGCCCGGATCGCGCCGGTCGAGCAGGTCCGCCTGGTCTCCTCCGGCACCGAGGCGACCATGTCGGCGATCCGGCTCGCCCGCGGCTTCACCGGCCGCGCGAAGGTCGTCAAGTTCGCCGGCTGCTACCACGGGCACGTCGACGCGCTGCTGGCCGCCGCGGGGTCGGGCGTCGCCACGTTCGCCCTGCCGGACACCCCCGGCGTCACCGGCGCCCAGGCGGGGGACACGATCGTCCTGCCCTACAACGACCTGGACGCCGTGCGGGCCGCGTTCGCCGCGCACCCCGGCGAGATCGCCTGCGTCATCACCGAGGCCTCGCCCGGCAACATGGGCGTCGTCCCGCCGCGGGACGGCTTCAACGCCGGGCTCAAGGCCGTCTGCCAGGAGAACGGCGCGCTGTACATCTCCGACGAGGTCATGACCGGCTTCCGTACGTCGAAGGCCGGCTGGTTCGGCGTCGACGGGGTCGTGCCCGACCTGATGACCTTCGGCAAGGTCATGGGCGGCGGCTTCCCCGCCGCCGCGTTCGGCGGTCGCGCCGACGTCATGGCGCACCTCGCCCCGGCCGGCCCGGTCTACCAGGCCGGCACCCTGTCCGGGAACCCGGTCGCCACCGCCGCCGGCCTCGCCCAGTTGCGCCTCCTCGACGACGCCGCGTACGCGAAGGTCGACGCGGTCAGCGAGCAGCTCCGCGCCCTGGTCACGGAGGCGTTCACCAAGGAGGGCGTCGCGCACCGCGTGCAGAACGCCTCCAACATGTTCTCCGTCTTCTTCACCACGACCCCCGACACGCCGGTGTCGAACTACGAGGACGCGAAGGCGCAGGAGTCCTTCCGCTTCACCGCGTTCTTCCAGTCGATGCTGGCGCAGGGCGTCTACCTGCCGCCGTCGGCCTTCGAGTCCTGGTTCGTCTCGACCGCCCACGACGAGCGGGCCGTCGAGCGGATCGCCGCCGCGCTCCCGGCCGCCGCGCGCGCCGCCGCGGAGGCCACGGCATGAGTGACAGCACCGGCGAGAAGGGCAAGACCATCAAGAGCGACGAGGACATCACCGTCGTCCACCTGATGCGCCACGGCGAGGTGGAGAACCCGGACGGCATCCTGTACGGGCGGCTGCCCGACTACCACCTCTCCGACCTCGGGCGGCAGATGGCCGACCGGGTCGCCGAGCACCTGTCGTCCCGCGACATCACGCACGTCGTCGCCTCGCCGCTGGAGCGGGCGCAGGAGACGGCGACGCCGATCGCCAAGGCGCACGGCCTCGACCTGGACACCGACGGGCGGCTCATCGAGGCGGCCAACGTCTTCCAGGGCAAGACGTTCGGCGTCGGCGACGGCGCCCTGCGCAACCCGGACAACTGGAAGCACCTGGTCAACCCGTTCAAGCCGTCGTGGGGCGAGCCCTACGTCGAGCAGGTCGTGCGGATGATGGGCGCGCTCGACGCGGCCAAGGACGCGGCGCGCGGCCACGAGGCGGTCTGCGTCAGCCACCAGCTCCCGATCTGGACCGTGCGCAGCTTCGTCGAGAAGCGGCGGCTGTGGCACGACCCGCGCAAGCGGCAGTGCACGCTCGCCTCGCTCACCACGTTCACGTACCAGGGCGACCGGATCGTCTCGGTCGGCTACACCGAGCCCGCCCGGGACCTGGTCCCCGCCCATCTGCTCGCGGGCGCCAAGCCGGCCAAGGGCACCACGGGCGGCGGCAAGGCCTACGGCGCCTGAGAGCAGGCCTTTCCCTGACAAACCCCGCAATCACTAACGAATTGTCGGAACCCGCTTGATCGTCACGCCCTCTCACTGTGTGCCCGCCATGAACGGGGACAGGGCGTGACGAATGGGGTTGTGATGCGTGATGTCAGCCGTAGGGGACTTCTCGGTCTGGGGGCCGGGGCGGCGGCCACGGCGGCGCTCGCCGGGTGCGGATCGGGCGGCTCGCCGACCGTCGCGCCGGCCGGGCACGGCCGTGGCGGGCGGCCGGGGAAGCCCGAGCGGCCCGTCGCCAAGCCCATCGGGGACGGCTCGACCGCGTACACCGGAAAGCAGCCCCACCAGCCCGCCGCGCCCGAGCGGCTCGAACCGGGTCAGAAGCCGCCGCAGTTCGTGGTCTTCTCGTGGGACGGCGCGGGAGAAGTGGGCAACGGCCTCTTCCCCCGCTTCCTGAAGCTCGCCAAGGACCACGGCGCGCACATGACCTTCTTCCTCTCCGGCCTCTACCTGCTGCCGGAGTCCAAGAAGCGGCTCTACCACGGGCCCAACAACCCGGTCGGCGCCTCCGACATCGGCTACCTCACCGACGAGCACATCAAGGCGACGCTGACCCACGTCCGCCAGGCATGGCTCGACGGGCACGAGATCGGCACGCACTTCAACGGGCACTTCTGCGCGGGCTCCGGGACCGTCGCCCACTGGACACCGAAGCAGTGGCGCGACGAGATCGACCAGGCCAGGTCGTTCGTGCAGCGGTGGCGGACGAACACGGGCTGGCACGAACTGCCCTCGCTCCCGTTCGACTACGACAAGGAGCTGATCGGCGGTCGCACCCCCTGCCTGCTCGGACAGGACAACCTGCTGCCCGCCGCCCGCGAACTCGGCTGGCGCTACGACGCCTCATCGCCCGGCGGCCGGCAGCGCTGGCCGGAGAAGAGGCACGGCCTGTGGGACCTGCCGCTGCAAGCCGTCCCGTTCCCCGGGCGCGGCTTCGAGGTGCTGTCCATGGACTACAACATGCTGGCCAACCAGTCCCTCAACTCCACGAAGGCGCCCGCCCACAACTACCCGGCCTGGCGCGAACAGGCCACCGGCGCGTACATATCCGGATTCAAGCGGGCCTACGAGACGAACCGGGCGCCGTTCTTCATCGGCAACCACTTCGAGGAGTGGAACGGCGGCATCTACATGGACGCCGTCGAGGAAGCGCTCAAGCACATGGCCGCGACCGGGGACAAGCACGGCGACGTACGCCTCGTCTCCTTCCGGCAGTACGTCGACTGGATGGACGCGCAGGACCCCGAGGTGCTCGCCAAGCTCCGCACACTCGACGTCGGACAGCGGCCCGCCGAGGGCTGGCGCGCCTTCCTCGCGCAGCCCGCGAAGTCCTCGACGGCGGCGACAAACCCGTCCTGAGATGGGCTTTTCCGTCCATGAGGGGGGTGCGGAAGATCCCCTAAACAGACATGCGAAACTTTTCACATGAGCGCCGCCCGCCGCACCCCGCGCACCTCCGCGATCCCGCGCCGCGCCGCCACGCTGACCGTGGGAGCCGCCACCCTGGCCCTCGCGCTCACGGCGTGCGGCTCCGGCGGCACGTCCGGAGGCGGCAACAACACCAACTTCGTGACCAGCTCCGGCGGAATCGCCACCGTCAAGAAGGGCGAGCGGCACGACGCCCCCGACCTGACGGGCAAGGACCTGGAGGGCAAGGCCCTCGACCTCGCCGACTACCGGGGCAAGGTCGTCGTGCTCAACGTCTGGGGCTCCTGGTGCCCGCCGTGCCGCGCCGAAGCCCCCAACTTCGTCAAGGTCGCCAAGGACACCGAGAAGCAGGGCGTGCGGTTCCTCGGCATCAACACGCGGGACACCAGCACGAGTCCGGCGAAGGAGTTCGAGAAGAGCTTCGACGTCACGTACCCGAGCTACTACGACCCGACGGGCAAGCTGCTCCTCACGTTCGAGAAGGGCACGCTGAACCCGCAGGCCATCCCGTCCACGATCATCGTCGACCGGGAGGGGAAGATCGCCGCGCGCTCGCTGAAGCCGCTCAGCGAGGAGAGCCTGCGGAAGATGCTCGACCCGGTAGTCGCGGAGAAGTGAGCGACGGTGCCCCCCACGCTTGTCACGCTCGCCGCCGGTGACACCGTCACCGACGGCGCGCTCCTCCTCGCCATCCCGATCGCGCTCGTCGGCGGACTCGTCTCCTTCTTCTCGCCCTGCGTGCTGCCGCTCGTCCCCGGCTACCTCTCCTACGTGACCGGGATCACCGGCACCGACCTCATGGAGCGGCGGCGGGGCCGGATGGCGGCCGGTGCCGGACTGTTCGTGCTCGGCTTCACCGCCGTGTTCGTGTCCGGGGGGGCGCTGTTCGGCTTCTTCGGCCAGACGCTCCAGGAGTACCAGGAAGTCCTGAACAAGGTGCTCGGCGGGCTCATGATCGTCATGGGCGTGTTCTTCATGGGGCTGATGCCCTGGATGACCCAGCGCGAGTTCCGTATCCACAAGAAGCCCGCCGCCGGACTGATCGGCGCCCCGCTGCTCGGCGCCCTCTTCGGTATCGGCTGGACCCCGTGCATCGGCCCGACCCTCGGCTCGGTGATCATCCTGTCCCAGGACCAGGGCAGCGCCGGACGCGGAGCCATACTGACCGTCGCCTACTGCCTCGGTCTCGGCCTGCCGTTCGTGCTCGCCGCGATCGCCTTCCGCAAGGCGCTCGGCGCCTTCGGCTGGGTCAAGAAGCACTACACATGGGTGATGCGGATCGGCGGCATCATGATGATCCTGACCGGACTCCTCCTGCTCACGGGCGCTTGGGACAGCCTCGTCGGGCAGATGCGGACCTGGTCCACCGGCTTCCAGGTGGGAATCTGACTTATGAGCAAGACGCACACCCCTGAGGGCCAGGAGACCACGGAGCAGGAAGCCGGGGCGCAGCTCAGCACGGCCCCGCTGGAGGATCGCTCCCCGAACCTGCCCAAGCTCGGCGTCATCGGCTGGGTCCGCTGGTTCTGGCGGCAGCTCACCTCGATGCGGGTCGCCCTGATCCTGCTGTTCCTGCTGTCGCTCGGCGCCATCCCCGGCTCGCTGATCCCGCAGTCCGGGACGGACCCGCTCAAGGTCAGCGACTTCCAGAAGGCGCACACCACGCTCGGGCCGCTCTACGAGAAGCTCGGCCTCTTCCACGTCTACAGCTCGGTGTGGTTCTCGGCCATCTACATCCTGCTGTTCGTCTCCCTCATCGGCTGCATCGTGCCCCGCACCTGGCAGTTCGTCGGCCAGCTCCGCGGCCGTCCGCCGGGCGCCCCCAAGCGCCTGGAACGACTGCCCGCCTACGCGACCTGGCGCACCGAGGCCGACCCCGGCCAGGTGCGGGCCGACGCGCTCGCCCTGCTGAAGAAGCGCCGCTTCCGCGCCCATCTCGCGGGGGACGCCGTCGCCGCCGAGAAGGGCTATCTGCGCGAGGTCGGCAACCTGGCCTTCCACATCGCGCTGATCGTGATGCTGGTCGGCTTCGCCTGGGGGCAGCTCTTCAAGTTCGAGGGCGGCAAACTCGTCGTCGAGGGCGACGGCTTCGCCAACACCCTCACCCAGTACGACGACTTCAAGTCGGGCAGCCTCTTCGACCGGGACAACGACCTCACGCCCTTCAGCTTCAACCTCGACACGTTCACGGCGACGTACGAGCGCACAGGGCCCCAGAAGGGCACCCCCCGCGTCTTCCGCGCCGACGTCACCTACACCGAGGGCCCCGGCGGCAAGGAGAAGAAGGCCGCGATCCGCTCGAACCACCCGCTCGACATCGACGGCACCAAGATCTTCCTCAACGGCCACGGCTACGCCGTGAACGTCACCGTCCGCGACGGCAAGGGCAAGGTCGTCTCGCAGCAGACCGTGCCGATGCTCCCCGTCGACTCCAACATCACCTCCCAGGGCGCCATCAAGGTGATGGACGGCTACCGCGACGCCAAGGGCAGGAAGGACCAGCTCGGCTTCAGCGCCTGGTTCGTCCCGACCTTCGCGGGCGCGGGCAAGGGCACGATGTTCTCCCAGTACCCCGGGCTCGACTTCCCCGTCCTCGCGGTCAACGCGCTCCACGGCGACCTCGGCGTCGACGCCGGTCTGCCGCAGAACGTGTACCAGCTCGACACCACCCACATGAAGGCCTTCAAGGACTCCAAGGGCCAGCCGCTCAAGACGCGGCTGCTGCCCGGCGAGACGATGAAGCTCCCCGACGGGGCCGGCTCCATCACCTTCGACAAGGACATCAAGGAATGGGTCACCTTCCAGATCTCCCACCAGCCCGGTGACACCTGGGCGCTCGGCGGTGCCGTCGTCGCCATCTTCGGGCTCGCCGGCTCCCTGTTCATCCAGCGCCGCCGCGTCTGGGTCCGGGCCGTCGAGGGCCCCGACGGCGTGACCGTCGTCGAGATGGCCGGCCTCGGCCGCAGCGAGTCCGCGAAGCTCCCCGAGGAACTGGGCGATCTCGTCGGCCGCCTGCACACCCAGGCGCCCAGCGCCCCCGAGCCCGCCCACAGCCCAGAAGAACCGTCAACCGCTGTTCCTGCCGCCGAAGGGGCTGAGAAGTGAATCTCGCCGCCGCGACCAACGAGAACCTGGCGCACACCAGTAACGTCCTCATCTATTCGTCCATGGCCGTGTACCTGCTGGCCTTCTTCGCCAACATGGCCGAATGGATCTTCGGCAGCCGCAGCAAGGTCGGCCGCACCGCCGCCGCGCTCACCGGCAAGGCCGAGGCGGCGGCCCCCGCCCCCGCCGTCACCGTCCAGCAGAAGAACGGTGGCACCGCCGTCCTGGAACGGCCCCAGGTCGTCACCCGGGCCGCCGCGGGCTCCCGCGACGTACCGGACGGGCCCGGCGCCTCCGGCGGTGACGAACAGGGCGACCTCTACGGGCGAATCGCCATCTCCCTCACCGTGCTCGCGTTCCTCGTCGAGTTCGCCGGTGTCCTCACCCGCGCGCTCTCCGTGCAGCGCGCGCCGTGGGGCAACATGTACGAGTTCAACATCACCTTCTCCACCGTCGCCGTCGGCGTCTACCTCGGACTGCTCGCGGCGAAGAAGAACGTCCGCTGGCTCGGCCTGCCCCTGGTCACCACGGTCCTGCTCGACCTCGGCCTCGCCGTCACCGTCCTGTACACGGCCAGCGACCAGCTCGTCCCGGCCCTCCACTCGTACTGGCTGTACATCCACGTCTCCACGGCGATCTTCTGCGGCGCGGTCTTCTACGTCGGCGCGGTCGGCACGATCCTGTACCTCTTCAAGGACAGCTACGAGAACAAGCTCGCGAGCGGCGGTCAGCCGGGCCGGTTCGCGACCTCCGTCATGGAGCGGCTGCCCGCCTCGCAGTCCCTCGACAAGTTCTCCTACCGCGTGAACGCGGCGGTCTTCCCGCTGTGGACGTTCACGATCATCGCGGGTGCGATCTGGGCGGGTGACGCCTGGGGCCGGTACTGGGGCTGGGACCCCAAGGAGACCTGGTCGTTCATCACCTGGGTCGCCTACGCGGCCTACCTGCACGCCCGCGCCACCGCCGGCTGGAAGGGCCGCAAGGCCGCCTACCTGGCGCTGGCCGCCTTCGGCTGCTGGCTGTTCAACTACTACGGCGTCAACATCTTCGTCACCGGCAAGCACTCCTACGCCGGCGTCTGACCCGCCGCCCCCCAGCGCCGGGGCACCTTCTCAAACGGGGAGGCGCCCGGCGCGGGGGCGTGGCGCCTAGTCGCCGATGTCCTCGTTCCACAGGGCCGGGCTCGCCTCGATGAAGTTCCGCATCATCGCCGCGCACTCCGGATCGTCCAGCAGCACGATCTCCACCCCGTGCTCGGCAAGCCAGTCGTGCCCACCGTGGAACGTACGCGCCTCCCCGATGACCACGCGGGAGATGCCGAACTGCCGTACCAGCCCCGAGCAGTACCAGCAGGGACTGAGCGTGGTCACCATCGTGGTGCCCCGGTACGAGCGCTGGCGACCCGCGGCGCGAAACGCGTCGGTCTCCCCGTGCACCGACGGATCCGCGTCCTGCACCCGCCGATTGTGGCCACGGCCGAGCACCGTGCCGTCGGCCGAGTACAGCGCGGCACCGATCGGGATGCCGCCCTCGGCGAGACCGGCCTTCGCCTCCTCCACGGCGGTGGCGAGCCAGGTGCGGGCGAGGTCGAGTTCCATGACGTACGGGCCTTTCTAGAGGGGCGTGTCGCGGCGGCGCAGCAGCACGTACAGGAGCGCGCCGAGCGCGAAGCCGACCGGGCAGGTCAGGTCGCCGACGCCGGGCCAGTGGTGCGGCACGACGCCGACGAACACGGTCTGGTTGGAGAACAGCGGGACCGACACGGCGACGCCGGCGAGCAGGGCGATCAGACCGGCCGGATTGCCGAAGGAGCGGTCCTGGAGGCGGTCCGCGAGCGCCGCGTCGGGCAGGGCGCGCAGGCGGTGCTCCATGAGGACGACGCCGAGCCAGGGGGCGATCCAGTACGCGATGACGAGCAGGAAGTTCTCGAAGGCGTGGCCCGCGTCGGCGAGCGAGGCCCAGCCCGCGGCGGTGCCGATGACGCCGACGACCGCGACGAGCGCGGCCCGGTTCAGCCACAGGGGCAGCTTCAGGTCGAGCGAGGACAGGGAGACGGCCGCCGAGTAGACGTTCAGGGTGGAGGCGGCCATCGCGCCCAGGATGATCGCGACGAGCGTGAGGTCGCCGAGCCGGTCGGGGAGGTGGCCGGTGAAGGCGTCGGTGGGGCTGGCCCCCGCGGGCGCGGCGAGCGTGCCGGAGGCGGCGCCGATCACGGAGACGACGGCGACCGACACGAACAGGCCGAGCCCCGCGTACCAGGCGGTGGCCCGGCGCGGGGTGTCGGCGGGCAGATAGCGGGCGTAGTCGGCGGCGCACGGGTTCCAGCCCGCCGTGAAGCCGAAGACGGCGCTGAACGCCAGCAGGAAACCGCCGAAGCCGCCGCCGTGGCCCGGGCCCGTGAGGTCGGCGCCCTTGAAGATCCACACCCCGGCGAGCAGGAAGACAGCCGCGAGGACCGGGAAGGCGTAGCGCTCGAAGCGGTGCACCAGGTCGTGGCCCACGTAGCCGATGAGGACTTCCAAGACGACGAGGATCAGCAGGCTGGGCAGCGGCGGCAGCCCGGTCAGGGAGTTGAGGGCGAAGGCGCCGCCGACCGTGTTGACGGCGAACCAGCCGACGCCGGAGACCAGGGCGTTGACGGCGGACGGCAGCGCGTTGCCGCGGTGGCCGAAGGAGAGCCGGCCGATCACCATTTGCGGGACCCCGAACCGGGGCCCGTCCGTCGACAGCACCCCGTGCGCCAGCGAGCCGAGGCCCGCGCCGAGCACCAGGGCCGCGACCGCCTGCGGGAAGCCGAGGCCGAACGCGGTGACCGACAGCACCCCGATGAAGACCGTCGCGAAACCGACCTGGGGCGACGCCCACGTCCACAGAAGCTGCCGCGGGCCGCCGTGCCGTCGCTCGTGCGGGACGGGATCGGCTCCGTGCTCCTCGACGGCGATGAGTTTCTCGGGGCCGGTGGCCACATCGGGCGCCGGGGCGTGCGTGGGTCTGGGCATGGCCTTCACGGGAGTGCGGTGGCGGAGGGGGGTGTTCCGCATCCAGTGTGCGGCACGCCCCGCCCGTGTCCTACGGGGCCCCGGTCACTCGGTGCCCTGCTCGCCCTCGCGGCGCCTCAGCTCCTCCTCGCGGCGGCGCAGGTCCGCCTCCCAGTCCTTGAGGAGCGCCTCGTCCTTCTTGTTCTCCCCCTTGAGGGACTGGAGGAACTCGGGGTCGTCGTCGGGCGCCACGAACCGCGTCCGGTGCTCGCGATGCCACTCGGAGGGGGTCGAGCCGCCCGCGGGGGCGTGCCGTCGCTTTCCGGCCGCCAGCCAGGCGATCGGCCCGACGAGGACCTCGCCGAAGAGCAGGATGATGATGACCCAGATCACCTTCGGCAGCCCGCGCACCTCCTCCTCCGGGGTGTTCAGGCAGTCGATGAAGGCGTAGATCCACAGCGCCAGGACCAAGAGGAACGGCAGATACCTGAGCATGACGTGTGGTCCCCCCGGGGCATGTGACGAGTTCGCTGGGTTCGCGAAGGCGGGCCCAGGGTAGCGCCCGGCCCCCGGCGAGATCCGCCGCAGGGGATGACAAACTGGAAGGCATGGCTTACGACGATCTTCGCTCCCTGCTCCGGGCGCTGGAGCGCGAGGGCGACCTGCTGCGCATCAAGGCCGAGGTCGACCCCTATCTGGAGGTCGGTGAGATCGTCGACCGCGTACAGAAGTCCGGCGGCCCGGCCCTGCTCTTCGAGAACGTGAAGGGCGCCGCGATGCCCCTCGCGATGAACGTGTACGGCACCGACCGGCGGCTGCTCAAGGCGCTCGGCCTGAAGTCGTACAACGACATCAGCGAGAAGATCGGCGGCCTGCTCAAGCCCGAACTGCCGCACGGCTTCGTCGGGATCCGGGAGGCGTTCGGCAAGCTCGGCGCGATGACGCACGTGCCGCCGCGCAAGGTCAAGGACGCACCCGTGCAGGAGGTCGTGCTGCACGGCGACGACGTCGACCTCGACGCGCTCCCGGCGCTGTTCACCTGGCCCCAGGACGGCGGCTCCTTCTTCAACCTGGGGCTGACCCACACCAAGGACCCGGAGTCCGGGGTGCGCAACCTCGGCCTGTACCGCCTCCAGCGCCACGACAAGCGCACCATCGGCATGCACTGGCAGATCCACAAGGACAGCCGCAACCACTACCAGGTGGCCGCCCGCAAGGGCGAGAAGCTGCCCGTCGCCATCGCCTTCGGCTGCCCGCCCGCGGTCACGTACGCCTCCACGGCGCCGCTCCCCGGCGACATGGACGAGTACATGCTGGCCGGGTTCATCCAGGGCAAGCGCGTCGAGATGGTCGACTGCAAGACGGTCCCGCTCCAGGTCCCGGCCCACGCCGAGGTGGTCATCGAGGGCTGGCTCGAACCCGGTGAGATGCTGCCCGAGGGGCCCTTCGGCGACCACACGGGGTTCTACACCCCGCAGGAACCGTTCCCCGCGCTGACCATCGACTGCGTCACGATGCGCAGGCGTCCGCTGCTCCAGTCGATCGTCGTCGGCCGTCCGCCCACCGAGGACGGGCCGCTCGGCCGCGCCACGGAGCGGTTCTTCCTGCCGCTGCTCAAGGTGATCGTCCCCGACATCGTCGACTACCACCTGCCCGAGTCGGGCGGCTTCCACAACTGCGCGATCGTCTCGATCGACAAGAAGTACCCGAAGCACGCCCAGAAGGTGATGAGCGCCATCTGGGGCGCCCACATGATGTCGCTGACCAAGCTGATCGTCGTCGTCGACTCCGATTGCGACGTCCACGATCTTCATGAAGTGTCGTGGCGCGCGCTCGGGAACACGGACTACGCCCGTGACCTGACCGTCGTCGAGGGACCCGTCGACCATCTCGACCACGCCTCCTACCAGCAGTTCTGGGGCGGCAAGGCGGGTATCGACGCGACGAGGAAGTGGCCCGAGGAGGGCTATACGCGAGACGGCGGATGGCCGGAGATGGTCGTCTCCGACCCCCGAACGGCGGCCCTGGTGGACCGCCGCTGGAAGGAGTACGGACTCAAGTGACCTCAGCATCCGCCGCGATCCCGCGACAGCCGGGCCGCACCAAGGCGTTCCTGCGCCTGGTCATGATCGAGCACTCGGTCTTCGCGCTGCCGTTCGCCTACACCGCGGCGCTGACCGCGATGTTCGAGCTGGACAAGAACATCCACTGGGGCCGGCTGCTCCTGGTCACCATCTGCATGGTGGGCCTGCGCACGTTCGCCATGGCGGCGAACCGGATCATCGACCGCGAGATCGACGCCCGCAACCCGCGCACCGCCCACCGCGAACTCGTCACCGGCGCCGTGTCCGTGAAGTCCGCCTGGACCGGCGCGCTCATCGCCCTGGTGATCTTCCTGGCGTCGGCGGCGCTCCTGAACCCGCTCTGCCTGGCGCTCGCGCCCATCGCGGTGATCCCGATGGTCGTCTACCCGTACGGCAAGCGGTTCACGAACTTCCCGCAGGCCATCCTCGGTCTCGCCCAGGCGATGGGCCCGATCGGCGCGTGGATCGCGGTCACCGGCTCCTGGTCGTGGGACGCGGTGATCCTCGGTCTCGCCGTCGGCATCTGGATCGGCGGGTTCGACCTGATCTACGCGTGCCAGGACGTGGAGACCGACCGCGAGGTCGGCGTCATGTCGGTCCCGGCCCGTTTCGGCATCCCGGCCGCGATCCGCGGCGCGCGCGGCTGCCACTTCGTCACGACGGCCCTGTTCGTCTGGTACGCGCTCGCCACCGGCGCCGGCATCTTCTTCTGGGTCGGCCTGGTCATCGTCGCCGCTGCCTTCCTCTACGAGCACACGATCGTGAAGCCGCATGACCTGTCCCGGCTGAACCGGGCGTTCTTCCAGGTCAACGGCTTCATCGGGATCGCCCTCTTCGTGTGCGCGCTCCTCGACCTGCTGGTGCGCGGCCTCACGGTGTGAGGTGTGCCGGGCCGTCCCCGGCGCGCAGCAGCCGCAGGAACGCCTTGAGTCCGGTGATGATCTCCTGGTTGTCCGTCAGCCGGTTCACCACTGACTCGAACTCGCGGCCGAGGGCCTCGATCCGCAGGTCCAGGCGGTCCGCGCGGCCGTGGGCGGACAGGCCCACGGCGTCGACGGACGTACGCAGTTCGGCCAGGACCCGGTACGTCTCCTCCGCCTTCTCCTCCAGGACGGCCGTGCCGTTCTGGAGCGCGGTGACGGCGGTGCGCAGTGCCGCCACGTCGTCGCGCGGGAAGCGCACCTCGCCGTGGAGCGTGGTGAGGCGGCGCCGCAGCGCGGCGAAGTAGGCGCCCGCGGGGCGGAACAGGGTGCTGAGCAGATAGCAGCCCGCGAGCCAGTAGCCCGCGGTCCGGCCCGTGGCCCAGGCGGCGCACACCGTGACGGCGCCGGTGACGAGGTGCGCGCCGACGGCAAGGCGCAGCATGACGGCGGCGATCCGGGCGGCCTCCGCGTCCCGGTCGGCCGGGACCGCGATCCCCTTCTCGCGGCTGACGCGGGCCTCGTGGACGACGGAACGGGCACGGAAGTACAGGTTCCAGGGCAGGGTCAGCAGCAGGACGAGCCAGAGCAGGCAGACCGTCGCACCGACGGCGAGCAGCACGGTCTCGGCGGGGATGCCGAGCACGCGGACCAGGACGAGGGCGGCGACGGCGGCCACCGCGCAGAGCACGAGGTATCGGGCCTTCATGGCCCCACTCTCACGAGCCCGGGCGGCCCGCGCATGAGGCGGCGTACTCAGAGCACGTACTCAGGCCGCTTGTTCAGGCCGCGCCCGGTATGCGTCTGCGGCGTACGACGAACGCCGCCGCCACGCCCGCGATCAGCCCGATGAGATGGCCCTGCCAGCTCACCCCGTCGTTGGCCGGGGACAGGCCCGCCAGGATCGTCGTGCCCCAGTACGCCGCCGTCAGCACGCCCACGACGATGCCGAGCGGTCTGCGCTCGACGAAACCGCTGAGCACGACGAAGCCGAACAGGCCGAAGATCAGGCCGGACGCGCCCGCCGTGTTCGAGTGGGCCGGGGCCACCAGCCACACCCCGAGCCCGTCGGCCACCACGATCAGGGCGCAGACCAGCAGGAAGCGGCGCAGCCCGGAGAGTGCCGCGACGAAGCCGAGGACCAGCAGGGGTACGGAGTTCGCGGCGACGTGGTCGAAGCCGAAGTGGATGAACGAGGCCGGGACGACGTCGACCAGCTCGGCGGGGTCGCGCGGCTGTATGCCAAAACGGTCGAGCGCGTGCCCCGACGCCGCGTCCACCGCTTCGAGCAGCCACAGCAGGGCCACCCACCCGACCATGAGCTGTCCCGCGGCCAGTACGCGCCCGCGCGCCTGTCCCCGTACCGTCCTCGTGCCGTCCGTCATCTCAAGCTCCCCCCGCCCGATGAACGACCACGGCCCCTGCTCAAGTTCCCCTCGGGGCGCGCCGGATAGGCTCGTGGTGTGGAGCACGTTAACGCACCGAGCCGCAGGCCCTGGGTTGTCGGGGTGTCCGGCGCATCGGGGACCCCGTACGCCGCTGCCGTGCTGCGCGCACTCCTGGCCGCGGGCGAGGCGGTGGACCTGGTCGTCTCGCGGGCCTCGCGGCTCACGCTGCTCGACGAGACGGGCATCGCGTTCCGGGACGGGCACTGGCGCGAGGACCTGGCGCGGTGGCTGGAGCGGGGCGCGGACGGCAAGCCCGGCACCTTCGAGGGCGTCGATCTGAGCGACGTACGGCACTGGCCCGCCGGTGATCTCGCGGCGGGTCCTTCCTCCGGCTCGTACCCGGTCAAGGGCATGATCATCGTGCCCGCCTCGACGGCGTGCGTGGCGGGTGTGGCGCTGGGCCTGTCCAAGGACCTGCTCCAGCGCGCGGCGAGCGTGACGCTCAAGGAGGGGCGCAGGCTGGTCGTCGCGGTGCGGGAGACGCCGTTGAACGGGCAGACGCTGAGGCATCTGGTGACGCTGGACGACGCGGGCGCGGTCGTGCTGCCCGCCTCACCGGCGTTCTACGCGGGCGCCACACACATCCAGGATCTGGTGGACTTCGTCGCGGGCCGGGCGCTGGACGCGGCAGGGGTGCCGCACACGCTGTACCGGCGCTGGCAGGGAGAGCTCGGGGGAGGCTCCCGTACGCCGTAACCCTCACCTTGGCTTGAAATTTATGGTGCATTGCCCCCATGCGCCTTGCTTTCTGTGCGTAAACTCGCGTCAACGCTGAACAATGAAAGGCTTTGGACCTATGGACGCCGTGGACAGGCAGCTCATCCAGGCCCTGCGCGAGAACGGCCGCGCCTCGTATGCGGAGTTGGGCCGCCTCGTCGGCCTGTCAGGACCGAGCGTGACGGACCGCATCAACCGCCTGGAGGCGGCCGGCGTCATCACCGGCTACCGCGCCACCGTCGACTCCGCCTCGCTCGGCCTCGGCGTCACCGCCCTCATCGGCATCTCGCTCTCCGACGCCGCCGACCACGAGGACGTCGCGCGCCGCCTGAAGGACCTGCACGAGATCGAGGACTGCTGGTTCATCGCCGGTGACGACTCCTACATGCTCAAGGTGCGCGTCGGCGACGTCGACGGCCTGGAGAAGACGATCCGCCGCCTCAGCGGCACCAAGGGCGTCTCCCGCACCCGCACCACGATCGTCCTCTCCACGAAGTGGGAGAACAGGGTCGGGAAGCTTCCCGAGGAGGTCTGAGCGCCGCCTGTCGGAGGGTGGGCGTACGGTGGACCGGACTTATGGGTCGTGTTGGTGAGGAGAGGTACGGGCATGGACGCAGGGCTCAAGCGCGAGCTGGAGCAGAAGGTCAGGGACGGTGAGCGGCTGTCCCGCGAGGACGGCGTCGCGCTCTACGCGTCGGACGACCTGGCCTGGCTCGGCGGTCTCGCCCACGAGGTGCGCACGCGCAAGAACGGCGACGTCGTGCACTTCAACGTCAACCGCCACCTCAACATGACCAACGTGTGCACCGCCTCGTGCGCCTACTGCTCGTTCCAGCGCAAGCCGGGCGAGAAGGACGCGTACACGATGCGCATCGAGGAGGCCGTCAAGCTCGCCAAGGCGATGGAGTCGGAGAGCCTCACCGAGCTGCACATCGTCAACGGCCTGCACCCGACGCTCCCCTGGCGCTACTACCCGCGCTCGCTGAAGGCCCTCAAGGAGGCCCTGCCCCACGTCGGGCTCAAGGCCTTCACGGCCACCGAGATCCACCACTTCGAGAAGATCTCCGGTCTCCCGGCGAGCGAGATCCTCGACGAACTGATCGACGCGGGCCTGGAGTCCCTCACCGGCGGCGGCGCCGAGATCTTCGACTGGGAGATCCGTCAGCACATCGTCGACCACGACACCCACTGGGAGGACTGGTCGCGCATCCACCGCCTGGCGCACGAGAAGGGGCTCAAGACCCCCGCGACGATGCTGTACGGGCACATCGAGGAGCCCCGTCACCGCGTCGACCACGTGCTGCGCTTGCGTGAGCTCCAGGACGAGACCGGCGGCTTCCAGGTCTTCATCCCGCTGCGCTACCAGCACGACTTCGTCGACATGAAGGACGGCAAGGTCAGGAACCGCCTCCAGGCCCGCACCACGATGGCGACGGGTGCGGAGGCGCTCAAGACGTTCGCCGTCTCGCGCCTGCTCTTCGACAACGTGCCGCACGTGAAGTGCTTCTGGGTCATGCACGGTCTCCAGACCACCCAGCTCGCGCTCCAGCACGGCGCCGACGACATGGACGGCTCGGTCGTCGAGTACAAGATCACGCACGACGCGGACAACTACGGCACGCCGAACAAGCTGACCCGCGAAGACCTGCTCGACCTCATCCGCGACGCCGGGTTCAGGCCCGTCGAGCGCAACACGCGCTACGAGATCATCCGCGAGTACGAGGGCCCCGACCCGGCCCGCCGGGACACCCCGCAGGCGATGCGCGTCTGAGGCCCCGCCCGGCCACTCGGTACAGGGGCCTCGGTGCAGGGGCCTCGGTACAGCGGACCTCAGTACAGCGGCAGCATCATGTGCACGTCGTCGCGGTCGTCCCCCGGGGCCACCCGGATCGCCCCGGGGATCCGCCCGACCTCCTTGTAGCCGCACGCCGCGTAGAAGGCGTCCGCGCCCGTGCCGCCACGGCACGTCAGCCGCAGCGCCTCTATGCCGTCGAAGCCGCGCGCCGCGTCCTCCACGGCGGACATGAGCGCCCGCCCGTACCCCCGGCCCTGGTGCCGGGGGTGGACCATCACCGTGTACACCCACAGGTGGTGGCGCATCAGACGGTGCCGGTTGTGGGCCAGGAACGCCGTCGCCGCGACCCTGCCCTCCTCGTCGTGGCCGACGAGGAGACGGATTCGGCCCTCGGCCATCCCGGCGAGGTGCTTCATCAGCTCGGGACGGATGTCCTCGGGGGCGACGGGCGGGACGAAACCCACGGCCCCGCCCGCGTTCGAGACGTCCGCCCACAGTGTGAGGACGCCGTCCCGCAGCGCCGGGTCGATCGACGGATCAAGGGTGAAGGTAAGAGGCATAAGGCGACCGTACCCATTACATGCGGGACCGCTCAACAAGGTTTGCGGCGCCCGTGCTTCACTGGGGGGACCATTTCGCAACGGAAGAGTGGATTGAGATGCTCCGCTACACGCTGATGCGCCTCGGAATCTTCGTGGGCTGCTTCCTCGTCGTCTGGGGTCTCGTCGCCACCGGCATCGTCCCGCGCGGCCTGGGTGGCTCCAACTACCTCTGGATCGCGCTCCTCGCCCTGGTCGTCTCCGCGCCCATCAGCTTCGTGGTGCTGCGCGGCGAGCGCGACCGGGCCTCCGAGAAGATCGTCGCCCGCGTCGACCGCGCCAAGGCCACCATGGACGCCAACCGCTCCATGGAGGACCAGGCGGACGACGCCGCCCGCGCCCACGGCGCGTAAGTTACCTCACAGACCTTCCGCCCCCGTCACCGCTCAGGTGGCGGGGGCGCCTGTGTTTTCAAGGCAAATGCGGCTTTAAGGGCGTACGTCCCCCCGGTCTTCCCCCAAGAGACCCTTTGATGTTCTCAAAGCTCTGGTGTTAACGTTTCTGACATGAAGACATCAGCCGCGCACCGCACTGTCCCGGGCGTCCCGCTCGTGGCGCGCCTGCATGTCGATCTCTGCCGCTGCATGTCCGCGGCCTGTCGCGCCTGACGCGACCATCCCCGATGCAGCGGCGCCGCTGACCCTCGTCCCGGCAGCCGCTCCAGTACGTCCCGTACGTAGCCCCGCCCTGTCCCCGCGCGTTCCCACGTTCCACTGGAGTGCTCTCGTGTCCGCGAACACCACCGCCCCGGCCGACGCCACGCCGGCCGAGCCGAAGCCCGGCTCCCGCATACCCAAGCTCCCCTTCTGGGCCCAGATCCTGGGCGGCCTCGTCCTCGGTGTGCTGCTCGGCTGGCTCGCCCGCAGCCAGGACCTGTCCTGGCTGGTCACCACCCTGGACAAGATCGGCAGCATCTTCGTCCAGCTCCTGAAGCTGGCGGTCGCCCCGCTCGTCTTCTTCGCGATCCTGGTGTCCATCACCAACCTCCGCAAGGTCAACAACGCCGCGCGGCTCGCCTCCCGCACCCTCCTCTGGTTCATGATCACCTCGCTGATCGCGGTCGCCATCGGCCTCGTCATCGGCCTGGTCACCAACCCCGGCGCGGGCACCGGACTCACCCCGAAGGACGGCGGCAAGCCGGACCACGCGGGCTCCTGGCTCGACTTCCTGACCGGCATCGTCCCCACCGACGTCATCACGCCGTTCACCGAGCTGAACGTCCTCCAGATCGTCTTCATGGCCGTCGTCGCCGGCATCGCCATCCTCCAGGTCGGCGAGAAGGCCAAGCCGATCCTCACCCTCTCCGAGTCGATCCTCGAACTCCTCCAGAAGGCCCTGTGGTGGGTCATCAAGCTGGCGCCCATCGGCACCATCGGCCTCATCGGCTACGCCATCGCCACCTACGGCTGGGACCTCATCAGCAAGTACGCGACCTTCACCGCCGACATCTACGTCGGCTGCGCCCTGGTCATGTTCGTCGTCTACCCGACGCTGCTCGCGACCGTCGCCAAGCTGAGCCCGCTCCAGTTCTTCAAGGGTGCCTGGCCCGCCATCCAGCTCGCCTTCGTCTCCCGCTCCTCGGTCGGCACCATGCCGCTGACCCAGAAGGTCACCGAGCGCCTCGGCGTGCCGAAGGAGTACGCCTCCTTCTCCGTCCCGTTCGGCGCCACCACGAAGATGGACGGCTGCGCCGCGATCTACCCGGCGATCGCCGCGATCTTCGTCGCGCAGATCTTCGACATCGACCTGAGCGTCGGTGACTACCTGCTCATCGCCTTCGTCTCGGTCGTCGGCTCCGCCGCCACGGCGGGCCTCACCGGCGCCACGGTCATGCTGACCCTGACCCTCTCCACGCTCGGCCTGCCGATGGAGGGCGTCGGCCTGCTCCTCGCGATCGACCCGATCCTGGACATGATGAGGACCGCGACGAACGTCGCCGGGCAGGTCGTCGTCCCGGTGATCGTCTCCGCCCGTGAGCGGATCCTGGACCGCGACGCCTACGACAACGCGACCTCCTCCCCGGTGGACGAGCCGCAGCCGGTGGCCCTGTCGGCCGCCGCCTGACGTCCCCCGGCTCGTACGCCGCAGCGCCCCGTCCCCGGACTCCGGGGGCGGGGCGCGCTGCGTAGGGTGAACGCGGCGCAGGTGTGTGGAGGGAAGGGGCCGCGGTGAGCGGTGGGGTGCGGGTTCGGGCGGTGCGGTTGCCGCGGGCCGAGCGGGAGCGGCAGATGATGGACGCCGCGGTGCGGGTGTTCGGACAACGGGGGTACCGGGCGGCGTCGATGGACGAGATCGCCGAACTGGCCGGGGTCTCCAAGCCCTTGGTGTACCTGTATCTGAACTCGAAGGAGGAGCTGTTCACCGCCTGCATCCGGCGGGAGGCGCGGGCGCTGATCGCGGCGGTGCGGGCCGGGGTGCGGACGGACGCGCCCGCCGACCGGCAGCTCTGGGACGGGCTCACCGCCTTCTTCACGCACACCGCCGAGCGCCCCGACGGGTGGGCGGTGCTGCACAGCCAGGCGCGGTCGGGCGGGGAGCCGTTCGTCGCGGAGGTCGGGGTCGCCCGGGAGGAGATCGTGGCGTTCGTGGCGTCGTTGATCGCGCAGGCCTCGCGGGAGGCGCACGAGGAGCCGGGCCCGGCCGCACGGGAGGTCGCGGGGCTCGCGCTGGCCCTGGTGGGGGCGGCCGAGGCGCTCGCCGGGTGGGCCAACGCCGACCCGTCCGTCTCCGCGAAGGAGGCCGCCACCACGATGATGAACTTCGCCTGGTCGGGCCTCGGGAACCTGATGGACGGGCGGCGCTGGTCACCCCCGTAGAGGGGTGTCGATCTCCCGTACGTCACCGGTGACGTGCACCCGGTCCCCGTCGGTGGCGCGCAGTGCGAAGGCCGTGCCGTGTGCCGCGTAGGTCACGGTGCCCGGCAGCAGGACGGGCGCCTTGAACTGCGCGCGTACGTGGACGGGTCCGCGCGCGCCGTGTTCCGCGAGGCAGCGGGCGACGGTCCACATGCCGTGGGCGATGGCGCGCGGGAAGCCGAAGGCGCGGGCGGTGAGCGGGTGCAGGTGGATCGGGTTGCGGTCGCCGGACGCGGCGGCGTAGCGGCGGCCGAGGTCGCCGCTCAGGGTCCATTCGGCGAGCGGGGGGAGGGGTGCGGCGGGGGTGGGTGCGGGCGGGTCGGTGTCCGTGGTGCCGGGCGTCCTGTGGCGGGCCAGGTAGGCGCTGGTCGACTGCCAGACGAGGGCGCCGTCGGTGCGGAGCTCGGTGCTGACGACGGCTTCGGTGCCGCGCCGGTGGGGCCGCAACTCCTCGATGCGTGCGCTGAGTTCGTGGACGTCGCCGGGGTTCGGGGGCCGGTGCTGGGTGATGTCGATCGAGGTGTGGACGAGCCCGAGCAGCGGCAGGGGGAAGGCGCGTTCCGACATCAGCCGCATGGCCAGCGGGAAGCCCAGGACATGCGGATACGTGACGGGCAGTTCGGCCCCACCGGTGGGGAAGGCGCAGACGCGTGCGTACGCGGCGAGGTGGCTTCGCGAGATGCGGAGCGCGGGCACCACGAGCCGGGTGCGGGACAGACCGCGGGCGCCGACGGGGTGGCGGGGCCGTTTGAGGGGGGACAGCAGGGCGCCGCGGGCCATGAGGGGCAGGAGGGAGGGGAGCGAGGGGAGGGTGACGGTGGTGGTGCGGGCGGTGTCGGTCATGGCGGTCCTGGGGGAGAGGGGGCGGACGTCCGGGGGCCGGGCGGCGCAGGTCAGGCGCCGAGCAGGCTCTGTCCGCAGACCCTGACCACCTGCCCGTTCACCGCGCCGGAACCGGCGCAGGCGAGCCATGCCGTCGTCTCGGCCACGTCGACGGGAAGGCCGCCCTGGCCGAGGGAGTTCATGCGCCGGCCGGCCTCGCGGATGACCAGCGGGACGGCGGCCGTCATCTTGGTCTCGATGAAGCCGGGGGCCACCGCGTTGACGGTGACGCCGTGCTCGGTGCGGGCGCGCGGCGCGAGGGAGCGGGTGAGGCCGATGATGCCCGCCTTGCTGGCGGCGTAGTTGGTCTGGCCGGTGTTGCCCGCGATGCCCGCGATGGACGCGGTGGTGACGATGCTGCCGCCGCGGCGTATCGCTCCCGCCTTCAGCAGGGTGTCGGTGGTGCGCAGCACGCTGCCGAGGTTGACGTCGAGGACCGAGCTCCAGCGCGCCGCGTCCATGTTGGCGAGTCGGCGGTCGCGGGTGATGCCCGCGTTGTGGACGAGGACGTCGAGTTCGGGGCCGTCGGGCCCGGAGGTGAACTCGGCGATGCGCTCGCCCGCGTCGTCGGCGGTGATGTCGAGGGGCAGCGCGCGCCCGCCGAGCCGTTCCGCGACCTTCGCCACGTCGCCCTCGGCGGACGGCACGTCGAGGAGGACGACGCGGGCACCGTCCCGTACGAGGGCCTCGGCGACGGCCTCGCCGATGCCGCGCGCGGCGCCGGTGACCAGGGCGGTGCGCCCGGCGAGGGGCCGCTCCCAGTCGTCCGGCAGCACCAACTCGCTGTCGATGGCGCCCACTTCGATGACCTGTCCGCTGACGTAGGCCGACCGGGGCGAGAGCAGGAAGCGCAGTGTCGTCTCGGCCGCGGCGACGGGCCCGGCGATCCGCACCAGGTTCACCGTACGGCCGCGTCCGATCTCCTTGCCGAGGGAGCGTACGAACCCTTCGAGGCCCTGTTGCGCCGCCGCCTGGTGGTGGTCGTCGGCGGACGGGGGTGCGCCGAGCACGAGGACGCGCCCGCTCGCCGCGAGGGAGCGGACGACGGGGTGCAGTGCGGCGTGCACCTCGGCGAGCGTGTCCGGGCCGGTGACGGCGGTGGCGTCCACGACGACGCCGACGAGGTCCTTCGGCCCCGCGGCGCGGCCCGAGAGCGAGCCACGCACCTGGAGGCCGGTGCGGGCGAGGAGCTCCGAAAGCTCCTTGCGGTAGGGGGAGGCACCCGCTGTGAAGTGCAGCAACTGCCCCTCGAAGGCGGGGTGCTCCTCGGTTCGGCGGTGCAGGGGCGCGGGCTGCGGCAGACCCAGGCGGCGGGTCAGGAAGCGGCCGGGGGCCGTGCCGGTGAAGTTCAGATAGCGGTCGGCCATTGTCCAACTCCCTGCGCGGTCGTAAATTTACTTCGGAGTAAGGTTACTCAGTAGTCAGGAGTTGTCGAGATGGTACGCCCCGCCAAAACCCCGGCACCGCCCCGCCGAGTCGCCGTCATCGGCGGCAGCCGCATCCCGTTCGCACGCTCCGACGGCCCGTACGCGACGGCCTCCAACCAGGAGATGCTGACCGCGGCCCTGGACGGCCTGGTCGGCCGCTTCGAGCTCCACGAGCCCGGCGCGGTGGGTGAGTTCGTGGCCGGCGCCGTGCTCAAGCACAGCCGGGACTTCAACCTCGCGCGCGAGACCGTGCTCGGCTCGACGCTGGACGCGCGCACCCCCGCCTACGACATCCAGCAGGCCTGCGGCACGGGGCTGCAAGCCGTGATCGCCGCCGCCAACAAGATCGCGCTCGGCCAGACCGACAGCGCGATCGCGGGTGGCTCGGACACCGCGAGCGACGCCCCGCTGGGCGTCAACGACGACCTGCGCAAGATCCTGCTCGCCGCACGGCGCGCGAAGTCGGCACCGGCCCGGCTCAAGGCGCTGGCCCGGATCAGGCCGGGCCACCTCGTGCCCGACATCCCGCGCAACGCGGAACCGCGTACCGGCCTGTCGATGGGCGAGCACGCGGCGGTCACCGCCCGCGAGTGGGGCATCTCCCGGGAGGACCAGGACGCGTTGGCCGCGACGAGCCACCAGCGCCTCGCGGCGGCGTACGACCGGGGCCTCTTCGACGAACTGGTGGTGCCCTACAGGGGACTTGAGCGCGACCAGAACCTGCGACCGGGCTCGACGACGGCCAAACTCGCCACGCTCAAGCCGGTCTTCGGCACCAAGGACCCCCACCCCACCATGACGGCGGGCAACTCGACCCCGCTCACCGACGGGGCGGCCGTGGTGCTGCTCGCGAGCGAGGAGTGGGCCGAGGCGCGCGGGCTGCGGCCACTGGCGTACCTGACCGCCCACGAGACGGCGGCCGTCGACTTCGTCGGCGGGGACGTCACCGGTGGCGGCGGGGACGGGCTGCTGATGGCGCCCGCGTACGCCGTGCCGCGCATGCTGGAGCGGGCCGGTCTCGGGATCGAGGACTTCGACCTGATCGAGGTGCACGAGGCGTTCGCCTCACAGGTCCTGGCGACGCTCGCGGCATGGGAGAAGCAGGGCCTCGCGCCGGTCGACCGGGCCCGGCTCAACGTGGCGGGCTCCTCCCTCGCCACCGGCCACCCCTTCGCGGCGACAGGGGCACGGATCGTCGCGACCCTGGCCACGCTGCTCGCCGAACGCGAGGGCCCCGCCCGCGGCCTCATCTCCGTCTGCGCCGCGGGCGGGCAGGGAGTGACGGCGATCCTGGAACGAGCCTGAGCCCTCGAACCCCTAAGCGCGGGCGGCCGGGTCGAGGCCGAGCAGTGCGGTCTCGTCCGGGGAACCGGCCGGCGCCTGGTAGACGACCAGTCGCTGGCCGCCCGTGCGGGCCAGTTGCATCACCTCGTACGTGAGGGTCATGCCGCCCACCTTCGGGTGGTCGAACGTCTTCGTGCCGCCGCCCCGCTCCTGCACCTCGTACCGGTCCCACAGGCGAGCGAACTCCGGTGACTTGAGGAGGAGTTCACCGACCAGCCGGGTCATCCGCGGATCGTCGGGATCGGTGCCGCCCACCGCCCGCAGATGCGCCACCGACTTGGCGACCGTCTCCTCCCACGGCACGTAAAGCGTCCGGCCGACGGGATGCAGGAAGAGGTAGCGGGTCATGTTGCGCTCCTCGGGCGGCAGGTCCCACATGCCCGGCAGCAACCGGCGGCCCGCCGGGTTCGCGGCCAGCATGTAGCCGTACCGGTTGACCACGTACGCGGGCATCGGACGCAGCGCCTCCAGCATCTGGAGCACCGAGTCGCGGACCGTGTCGTCCGTCGTGGGGTGCGGCACGGTGAGCCGCCCGGACGCCAACTCGGCCAGCTCGTGCAGCCGTTCATGGGCGTCGCCACGCAACCGCAGGGCCCGGCTGAGGGCGTCGATCACGGCGGTCGACGGGTTGGTCTCGCGGCCCCGCTCCAGACGCGTGTAGTAGTCGACGCTGACCCCGGCAAGAGTCGCCAGCTCCTCCCGGCGCAGGCCAGGGGTGCGGCGCAGCCCCATACCGGCGGGCAGACCCGCCTCGGCCGGGGTGACCTGTGCGCGGCGCGCCCTCAGATACCTGCCCAGTTCGGTGCCGCCGCCCGTGCCGTTGCTCTCCGCCATACGCCCATTGTCCCCGGTCGGCGCGTTCGGTGGGGGGGTGTCCCAGGGCCTGGAACGCGGCACCCCTGTGGAGCGCGGCCTGCCACTTCCGGGCGGCCCCCGGGAGAGTGGAACCCGTTGCGGGTGGCGGGCGCCACCGGGCCCAGGGGGTGCACGACACCGGTCCGCGGCCCGGGGGGCCCGCCACCCGCGACCCCGTCCCTCACCGCCCACCCGTCTGGAGACCCCGTGCCCCTCACCGGTACGCCCGCTGTCGCCGTCCGCACCGCGCCACCGGCCCGCGCCGCCGCGTCCGGCGGCACCGCGCTCGTGGCCGCGCTCCTCGGCTTCACCGTCATCACGGTCGACGTGTCGGCGGTGAACATCGCCCTGCCCGACATCCGCGCCTCCCTGCACGGCGGCATGACGGGGCTCCAGTGGGTCGTGGACGCGTACACCCTGATGTTCGCGGGCCTGATGCTGTCCGCCGGGGCGCTCTCCGACCGCGCGGGCGCCCGCCGCGCCTACGCCTGGGGCACCGCCCTGTTCACCCTCGCCTCCCTCGCCTGCGCCCTCGCCCCCGGCATCGGCGCGCTGGTCGCGGCGCGGGTCGTGCAGGGCGGGGCCGCCGCCATCCTCATGCCCGCCTCCCTCGCGCTGATCCGGCAGGCGTACGACGACGCGCGGCAACGGGCGCGGGCCGTCGCCCTGTGGACGGTGGGCGGTTCCGTCGCGATGGCGGCGGGGCCCGTGCTGGGCGGTGTCCTCACCCAGAGCGTGGGCTGGCGGGCCGTGTTCTTCCTCAACCTGCCCGTCGGCGCGGCCGTTCTCCTTCTCCTGCTCCGCGTCGCACCGTCGCCGAGGCGACCCGCCCCGCTCGACGTACCCGGCCAGATCACGGCCGTCCTCGCCCTGGCGGGACTCACCTTCGCGGTGATCGAGGGCGGACACACGGGGCTGCTCTCCGTGCCGGTCCTGCTCTCCGCGGCGGTCGCGGTGGGCGCCGGGTTCGCCTTCTACGCCACCGAGAAGCGGCACCGGGCGCCCATGGTCCCGCTGTCGATGCTCCGCGACCGCACGGTCGCGGTCTCCCTCGCGGTCGGCTTCGCCCTCAACCTCGCTTTCTACGGGCTCGTCTTCCTGCTGGGTCTCTACCTCCAGCAGGAGCGTGGCATGACGGCGCTGACGGCGGGCCTGATGTTCGTGCCGCTCGCGGCGATCATCACGGGGACGAACCTCGTCTCGCCCCGCATGGCCGAGCGCATCGGACGCCGCCCCGTCATCGTGACCGGCCAACTCGTCCTGGCCCTGGCCATGTTCGTGCTGCTGCCGCTGGGCTCCGACACGCCGCTGTGGCTGGTCCTGCTCCTGCTCGTCCCGACGGGTCTCGGCGGCGCGTTCGCCATTCCGGCGGTCACGGCGATGCTCATGGACTCCGTCCCCGGCCCGCGTGTGGGTACGGCATCCGGCCTGCTCAACGCGTTTCGGCAGACCGGTGGGGCGCTGGCGGTGGCTCTGTTCGGGTCCCTGATCGCGGGGGGTGCCGGGGCGTTCTCCCTGCCGGGGATGCGGGTGAGTCTGGTGGTGGCCGGTTCCGCGCTGTGCGTGACAGCGGCGCTGGCGGCGTGGCGCTTGCCCCGAACCAGGTGAGCAGGTGCTCGACCTTGCTATCCGGCGCTGGGGGCCACCTTGCCCACCCTGCCGCCCTGGGGGAGGCAGATGGCCCAAGGCGGGCCGAACCGGATCGCACCCGATTACGGAAGGGACCACCGGACGGCACTCGCGCGACGGCGTGAGGGGACGTGTCGGGGTGCCCCCGCAGGACACCGCAGGAACCGAGCGCTGGGTGACGCGCCTATGGCGTCCGGAGGGCCAGGCACCCGCTAGGTCGCGTCACCACTTGGAGACGAGCCCCGGGACGCGATTAGGGCACCCCCACCGGCCCGGCACTCGCGCGACAACGTGAGGGGACGTGTCGGGGTGCCCCCGCAGGACACCGCAGGAACCGAGCGCCGGATGACGCGCCTATGGCGTTCGGAGGGCCAGGCACCCGATCCGGCCGAGGAGGTACCCCGGCGCGGCCCCGCCGCACAACGCGATGGGGCGCAGGGCGGTGCCGGTCGGCGTTCGGAGGGCCAGGCAATCGATCCGGCCGAGGAGGTACCCGGGCACGGCCCCGCCCTACGAAGGGAGGGTCGGCGCAAGGCGCGGGACTCCCCACCGGTCCGGTACTCGCGCGACGGCGTGAGGGGACGTGTCGGGGTGCCCCCGCAGGACACCGCAGGGACTCAGCGCCGGATGACGCGCCTGTGGCGTTCAGAGGGCCAGGCACCCGATCCGGCCGAGGAGGTACCCCGGCGCGGCCCCGCCCCACGAAGGGACGGGGCGCAGGGCGGTGCCGCTCGGCGTTCGGAGGGCCAGGCAGCCGATCCGGCCGAGGAGGTACCCCGGCGCGGCCCCGCCCCACAAGGCGATAGGGCGCAGGGCGGTGCCGCTCGGCGTTCGGAGGGCGAGGCAGCCGATCCGGCCGAGGAGGTACCCCGGCGCGGCCCCGCCCCACAACGCGACGGGGCGCAGGGCGGTGCCGCTCGGCGTTCGGAGGGCCAGGCAATCGATCCGGCCGAGGAGGTACCCGGCGCGGCCCCGCCCCACAACGCGACGGGGCGCAAGGCGGTGCCGCTCGGCGTTCGGAGGGCCAGGCACCTGATCCGGCCGAGGAGGTACCCGGCGCGGCCCCGCCCCACAACGCGATAGGGCGCAGGGCGGTGCCGCTGTCAGCGGCCGCGTGCGTACCGCCCCGGCGGCACCCCGACCACCTTCTTGAAGTGCCGGTTGAGATGCGACTGGTCATAGAACCCGCAGGCCACCGCGACCTCCCCCGGCGCCTGCCCGGCCAACAGCAACCGCCGCGCCCGATCCACCCGCCGCGCCATCAGATACTGATGCGGCGCGATCCCGTACGCCGCCCCGAACGACCGCACCAGATGCGCGGGATGCGCATGCACGAGCCCCGCGGCCTCGTTCAGCTCGACGCCCTCGACGACGCGCGCGTCGAGCAGTTCCCGCAGCGACCGCGCGACGCGCCGATCGGGCCCGGGCCGCGCCTCCTCGGCCGGCCGGGGCCGCAACCGCTCCCGCAACCGTTCCCCGACGAGCGCGAGCCGCGCCGCCGCCTCCAGTTCGTCACCGGGATGCGTCAGCGACGCGTGGAGCTGACTGATCCGGCGCCGCAGCAGCGGATCCGCGAGATCGGGCGTGTCCACGGCGGCCCCGATGAAGGAGGCGTCCAGCGGCCCACCGACGGCGTCGAGGTACAGCACCCGTTTGCGGAAGCCGAGCGGCGTCGCGGCGGAACCGTTGTGCGGCACGTGGGGCGGCAGCAGGGAGACGGTGCCGAGCGGGGTGCCGTGTTCGTGGCGTTCGAGGTCGTAGCGGACGGCGCCCTCGTCGACGATGAGCAGCGTCCAGGTGTCGTGTACGTGCATCGGGTAGGCGTGCCGGGTGAAGTGGGCGTGGAAGACCTCCGTGACGCCCCGCACCTGGGGACGCCACGCGGTGATCTGCTCGGACCCGCCGGTCCGCGCGCCGTCGGCCGCCATGCAAAAAACGTACAAGACCGGGTCGCCGCCCGTTCGGCAGTCTCAGGGCATGAGCACAGAGACGTTTGCCGAGGTCCCGCACCCGACCCGCTTCGACACCAAGATCGCTGTTCTGCTCAGGGACGACCTGGAGACGTGGCAGCGGCTCAACGTGACGGCGTTCCTCGTGAGCGGCCTCGGCACGCAGGTGCCCGAGGTGGTCGGGGAGCCGTACGCGGACGCCGACGACACCCCGTACCTGCCGATGTTCCGGCAGCCGGTGCTGGTCTTCGAGGGTGGCAAGGAGGTGCTGAGGGCGGCGCACGAGCGCGCGTTGCGCAGGGCGCTGCCGCGAGCGGTGTTCACCTCGGACCTGTTCGCGACCGGCAATGACACGGACAACAGGGCGGCGGTACGGGCGGTGGCCGCCGCGGACCTGGATCTGGTGGGGGTGGCGGTGTACGGGCCGCGCAACGCGGTGGACAAGGCCTTGAAGGGCGCGCGGATGCACGGCTGACTGACCATCTGCCGGACACGTAAGGAACGCGAAGGCAGGAGCCCCGTCTCACCCCACCGGCGAAACCGGACGGGGGAGCGGGGCTCCTTGGGTACTGCGCTAGGTTCCGGATCGGATCACGGCACCTGCCGTGCGATCACGAAGGAATTAGGCGGGGGTGACGTTCTCCGCCTGCGGGCCCTTCGGACCCTGCGTGACGTCAAAGGTCACGGCCTGGTTCTCCTCGAGGGAGCGGAAGCCGTTCGCGTTGATCGCCGAGTAGTGGACGAAGACGTCCGGGCCGCCGCCTTCCTGGGCGATGAAGCCAAAGCCCTTTTCAGCGTTGAACCACTTCACGGTTCCGGTAGCCATAAGCCCTCCTATGGGCCAAAGGGTCGCCCTGCTCCAGAACCTGCAAATGCGCTTGCGAACAACTGCAAAAGTCTGAATACGACGAGAGCCTGCGGTTACATGCTCCGCAGGCTCTGTACTGCAAGGGAAACCAAACTGCAACTTGCGGCGAGCCTAGCACGTAGGCAGCCGAACGCAATAGAGGGCAAGATCACGTCACCCAGAGGTTTGACGGAGGCCCGAACGGGTTGGCCGGTGGCCTGTGCCACCCGGAGCATGCACCGTACCGCATGGGGTCTAGCCTCACCGATGTGGACAATTCTCCCGAGACTCCTCAGGCCGCGCGGCGCACCCGGCCGCGCGTAGGCCACATCCAGTTCCTGAACTGCATGCCCCTCTACTGGGGCCTCGCCAGGACGGGATCACTCCTCGATTTCGAGCTCACGAAGGACACCCCGGAGAAGCTCAGCGAGCAGTTGGTCGAGGGCGACCTGGACATCGGTCCGATCACCCTCGTCGAGTTCCTGAAGGCCGCCGACCGACTGGTCGCCTTCCCCGACCTGGCCGTCGGCTGCGACGGACCCGTGATGTCCTGCGTGATCGTGTCGCAGGTGCCCCTCGACCAGCTCGACGGGCGCCGTGTGGCGCTGGGTTCCACGTCGCGTACGTCGGTCAGGCTGGCCCAGTTGCTGCTCGCGGAGCGGGTCGGCGTACAGCCCGAGTACTACACGTGCCCGCCCGACCTCGGCCTGATGATGCAGGACGCGGAGGCGGCCGTGCTCATCGGGGACGCGGCGCTGCGGGCCAATCTGCACGACGCCCCGCGGCTCGGGCTCCAGGTACACGATCTGGGGGCCATGTGGAAGGAGTGGACGGGGCTGCCGTTCGTCTTCGCCGTGTGGGCCGCGCGCAAGGAGTACGCGGCGCGGGAGCCGGTGATCACGCGGCAGGTGCACGAGGCGTTCCTGACGTCGCGGGACGTGTCGTTGGAGGAGGTCTCCAAGGTCGCCGAGCAGGCGGCGCGCTGGGAGGCCTTCGACGAGGCCGTGCTGGAGGAGTACTTCACGACGCTCGACTTCCGGTTCGGGGCGGCGCAGCTCGAAGGCGTCACGGAGTTCGCGCGGCGGGTCGGCCCGACCACCGGATTTCCCGCGGACGTCACGGTGGAACTCCTCTCACGCTGATCGCTCGGGCCCCCGGAATTCGACCGGGGCGTGCGGAGGAATTCCGGTGGGAATGAACTCGGCGGCAAAATTCCGTGGGCCCTGGATGAAATCGGTGTGAACGCACGGCATTCACGGCACGGGACTACGCTGCTGGGGCAGGTGCGCGGTACGGATGGTTCCGGGCGTACGGTTCCGGCCGTACGGGGGAGAGCTTCGGGGGAGGTGGCTCGGGAGATGCAGCCGCTTGAGGCGGACGATCCGGCGACCGTGGGTCCGTACCGGCTCGTCGGCAGGCTCGGGCACGGCGGTATGGGCCGGGTGTATCTGGGCCGCAGCGCCGGTGGGCGGACCGTCGCCGTGAAGGTGGTGCATCCGCACTTCGCGCTCGACGAGGAGTTCAGGGCCCGGTTCCGGCGTGAGGTGGACGCGGCGCGGCGGGTCGGCGGGGCGTGGACCGCTCCGGTGCTCGACGCCGATCCGGCGGCGCGGGTGCCGTGGGTGGCGACGGGTTATGTCGCGGGCCCCTCGCTCGCGCAGGCGGCCGGTCCCGGCGCGGGGACCGACCCGGGCGGCAGCGCAGGTGACGGCCTCGGTGGTGACCCCGGTGGTGATCTCGGCGGCGGTCCCGTCAGGACGCTGCCCGAGCATTCCGTACGGGTTCTCGGCGCGGGCCTCGCGGAGGCGCTGGCGGCCGTGCACGGTCTCGGTCTCGTCCACCGGGACGTGAAGCCCTCCAATGTGCTGCTGACGGTGGACGGGCCGCGGCTGATCGACTTCGGGATCGCGCGGGCCACCGACAACACGGCGTCGCTGACGTCCACGGGCGTCTCCGTCGGCTCGCCCGGCTACATGGCGCCCGAGCAGATCCTCGGCAAGGGCGTCACCGGCGCCGCGGACGTCTTCTCGCTCGGCGCGGTCCTGGTGTACGCGGCGACGGGGCGATCCCCGTTCCCCGGTGACTCGTCGGCGGCGCTGCTCTACAAGGTCGTCCACGAGGAGCCCGAACTCGGCGCCCTCACCGGCGACCTGCGTGAGGTCGCGGCGGCCTGCCTGGCCAAGGAGGCGGCGGCGCGGCCCGCTCCCGAGGAGATCGCGCGGCGGCTCGCGCCGGAGGGGGCGGCGCGGCTCGTCGCGGCGGGCTGGCTGCCCGGGGCGCTGGTGGAGCAGGTGTCGCGCGGCGCGGTGCAGCTCCTGGATCTGGAGGGCACCCCGTCGCCCGCGCCGGTCTCGGGCCCGGTCGGCTTCACCAGCCCCTCGGTCACGGGGAGTTCGCCCCCGGGTACGCCCCCGGCGGGGGTCTTCGGGCCGCCGGATCCGACGTACGGGCCGGTGTCGGCGCCGTTGCCGTTGCCGTTGCCACGCACGGAACCACCGGCGCGGGAACCGCGGACCCCGCACGGATCGCGGGAACCGCGGGACGCCGCCCCCGGGAAGTTCTCCGTCTCGGTGTCGGCGACCTCGACGCCCACCTCGGCCGACGGCCATGGCCGCAAGGTGAGTTGCTCGGTGGCGCTCGCGGTGGCCGGGGCGCTGGCGGCGGTCACGGTCGGCGGCATCTTCGTGGTGAACATGCTCCCCGACTCGGGGGACAGGGACGCGGGCGCCGACGGCAGCGCCCCCACGACGGCGGCCCCGCCCATGGGCTCGGCCCCGCCCACCGGCTCGGTGCGCCCGACGGGTGCGGCGGCCGTGCCGGCGTTCTACCTCGGCGCGTGGGACGGCCCGGCCGTCCAAGCGGGCATCTCCTTCGGCACGTTCCGCGTCGATCTGGAGCAGGCCGCGGTAGGGAAGCGGGTCGGCACGGTGACCTCGACCGATCCACTGGGCATCCGGTGCGTCGACGTACTGACGCTGAGGTCCGCCGACGACAAGGAGCTCGTGGCCGGGGGCGAGGCCGCGCCGGACAATCCGGGGACCTGCGCGAAAGGCACCCACACCGTGCACCTCACGCGCGACGGCGCCACCCTCACGTACACGTCCCGGTACCCGCAGGCGGGCAACCCCACGGCCGATCTGACGCGGGTGGAGCGGTGAGCCGGTGCTGAGCCCCGATCCGGCCCCGCAGACGGCGCAGACCGTGCTCGTCGTCCTGGCCGCCCTGTGGGGCGCCGCCACGGGACTGCTGCTGCCGCGCCCCGCCCACCGCCTCTCCGTGGAACCGGAGGAGCCGTGGCGCGCGGAGGACCCCGCCGGGCGGCCGATCCGCGGCTGGCTCGGCACCGCGCGCTACGGCCCGAGCGCCCCGGCGCTCACCCTCTGCACCGCCCTCGTCTGCGCCCTGCTGGCCGCGGCCACCGGCACCCGGCCCGAACTCGGCGCCTGGCTGCTGCTCGCGCCCCTCTGCGTCCTGCTGGCCACGGTCGACTTCGCCGTGCACCGGCTGCCGGACGTGCTCACGCTCCCGCTCGCCGGGCTCGCCCTTGCCGCGCTGGGCGCCGCCGCGCTGCTCCCCGAGCCGGGCGGGTCGTGGCGCGGCGCGCTGCTCGGGGCGCTCGGTATGGCGGCCTTCTATCTGGTGCTGCACCTGATCAGCCCGCGCGGCATGGGGTTCGGCGACGTGAAGCTGGCGGTCGGTCTCGGGGCGGCGCTCGGCTGGTACGGGCTCGGGGTGCTGGCCATCGGCGTGTTCGCGGGGGTGCTGGGCAACGGCCTGTACGCCGCGGTGCTCGTCGTCACCCGCCGCGCCGGGCGCCGGACGGAGATCCCCTTCGGCCCGTTCATGATCATGGGGGGCTTCGTGGGGGTTCTGCTGGGGGCCCTGGCCGCCTGACGTACGCTGAAACGGTCCGACCCGCTTTTGTCCAGAACCTCCGAAAGGGGCACGCCCGGTGACCGAGAAGGCCGCTCAGCAGTCCGTCCTCGACCGTGCCGCCGCCGGTGGGCGCATCACCCCCGAGGAGGCCGTCGAGCTGTACCGCGACGCCCCGCTGCACGCGCTCGGCGCCGCCGCCGACGCGATCCGCCGCCGCAAGTACGCGGGGATCGAGCACATCGCGACGTACATCATCGAGCGGAACATCAACTACACGAACGTGTGCGTCACGGCGTGCAAGTTCTGTGCCTTCTACGCGGCCCCCAAGGACACCAAGAAGGGCTGGTCGCGCGACCTCGACGACATCCTGCGCCGCTGCGCGGAGACGATCGAGCTGGGCGGCACCCAGATCATGTTCCAGGGCGGCCACCACCCGGACTACGGCGTCGAGTACTACGAGGAGCACTTCTCCGCGATCAAGAAGGCGTACCCGCAGCTCGTCATCCACTCCCTGGGCGCGTCCGAGGTCGAGCACATGGCGCGGATCTCCAAGGTGAGCGTCGAGGAGGCGATCCAGCGCATCCACGCCGCGGGGCTCGACTCCTTCGCCGGTGCCGGTGCCGAGCTGCTGCCGGAGCGCCCGCGCAAGGCCATCGCCCCGCTGAAGGAGTCCGGCGAGCGCTGGCTGGAGATCATGGAGACCGCCCACAACCTGGGCGTCGAGTCCACCTCCACCATGCTCATGGGGACCGGCGAGACCAACGCCGAGCGCATCGAGCACCTGCGCATGATCCGCGACGTACAGGACCGGACGGGCGGCTTCCGCGCCTTCATCCCGTACACGTACCAGCCGGAGAACAACCACCTCAAGGGCCGTACGCAGGCCACCCTCTTCGAGTACCTGCGGATGATCGCGATCGCCCGGATCTTCCTCGACAACGTCCAGCACATCCAGGGCTCCTGGCTGACCACGGGCAAGGAGGTCGGCCAGCTCTCCCTGCACTACGGCGCCGACGACCTCGGCTCGATCATGCTGGAGGAGAACGTCGTCTCCTCGGCCGGTGCCAAGCACCGCTCGAACCGTATGGAGATCATCGACCTGATCCGCAAGGCCGGTCGCGTCCCCGCCCAGCGCGCCACCACCTACGAGCACCTCGTCGTGCACGACGACCCGGCGAACGACCCGGTCGACGAGCGCGTCATGTCCCACATCTCCTCCACCGCGATCGACGGCGGCACGGCCCACCCCGAGCTGAAGCTCGTCGCCACCAACTAGGGCCCCGGTGCTGACACTTCACGCCGTCGCCGACGGCTCGGCCGTCCTCGTCGACGGGGAGCACGTCAAGGCGCTCGGCCCCTGCGAGGAACTGGCCGACGCCCACCCGGACGCACGGGTGCGGCGCTGGCCCGGCATCCTCACGCCCGGGCTGCTCAACCCGTACGGCCCGGAGATCCTGGAGCACACGTACCACCCCGATCCGCGCGAGGCCGACACGTACGGCACCACGCCGATCGGCGGCGCGCGTGCCCGCGAGATCTTCCGGGCGGACCCGTCACGGCTCGGCGCCAGTGCCCGGCGGGGTGTGCAGCGGCTGTTCGCGCACGGCACGGTGGCCCTGGCCGGGGAGTTGAGGGCCAAACCGGTGCTCGACGTGGCACAGCGCTCCGGACTCGTCTTCGCCGCGCGCCCCGACCGGCTTCCCGGACCGGTCTCCCTCTCCCCGAAGCCGCTGGTACTGCTGCCGGGTCTCACCGAGGGCGCCCCCGCCCGCTTCGCGGTGTTCGACGTGGCGGACCGCGCGGAGCTGGTGCGGCGGGGGGCGGCCACGTGTGTGGCGACCGTGATCGCGGGACGACTGGTGTACCGGGGCCGGTGACCCCCGCTCGACGGGCGGTCCGCGCCGTCGACGAGTGGTGAGGACCACGCAGTTCCCGGCGCCCGTCACCCCGACCGGGGTCGAGTACACGAGGTGGTCGCTGACCTGGACGGCGGACTCACCCGGGATCAGGCCCGGGGAGAGCATCGGCGGGCGCATCGGTTGGGCGTATCGGTGGGCGTATCGGCGGGGACGAGGACGGGCACGCCCCCGGCAGAGTGATCGGTGTCGGTGTCGGTGTCGGTGTCGGTGCCGGTGACGGCGGGGCCGACCGGCCCGGCCGCGGCCCGCCCGCGGCCCGTCCGTCGCCCGGATGCCGCCCTCCAGGACCTGCGTGGCCCCCAGCCCCCCAGCCGCCCACCACCAGGACCGCCCACGCCCCGGCGGCCCACCGCAGCGACCGTCTCCCGCGCGCCCCCGCCAACTCGCCCGCCTCCAAGATCGGTTGAACAGGTCCGCATCCTGGACGGGTCCCGGTCCGCCGGTGCGGGATCCCGTACTGCCACAATGGGCAGGTGACCCGCGCATCCCTGGACAAGCAGCCGCACGAAGTCGCTTCGATGTTCGACGACGTGGCGGAGAAGTACGACCTCACCAACGACGTGCTCTCCCTCGGGCAGGCGCGGCTGTGGCGCAAGGAGGTCGCCAAGGCGGTCGACGCGCGCCCCGCGCAGAAGATCCTCGACCTGGCCGCCGGGACCGCCACGTCCTCGCAGCCGTTCGCGCGGGCCGGTGCGTACGTCGTCCCCTGCGACTTCTCGCTCGGCATGCTGCGGGTCGGCAAGCGGCGCCACCCGTGGATGCCGTTCACCGCGGGCGACGGCACGCGGCTGCCGTTCAAGGACGACACGTTCGACGCCGTCACCATCTCCTTCGGGCTGCGCAACATCCAGGACACCGACCAGGCGCTGCGCGAGCTGTACCGCGTCACCAAGCCGGGCGGTCGCGTCGTCATCTGCGAGTTCAGCCATCCGACGTGGGCCCCGTTCCGCACGGTCTACACCGAGTACCTGATGCGGGCCCTGCCGCCGGTCGCGCGCGCCGTCTCCTCCAACCCGGACGCCTACGTCTACCTCGCCGAGTCGATCCGCGCCTGGCCGACCCAGCCCGAGCTGGCGGCCCGCCTCCAGGGCGCCGGCTGGCAGAAGGTCGCCTGGCGCGACCTCACCGGCGGAATCGTCGCGTTGCACCGCGGTATCAAGTAAGTCCCGTTTCGCCCATTGCAGTTGACGGGAACCGGGCCACGGGAAAGATGTGTCTCCGTTGATTACGTGGTGACGGCCGGTGACGGTACGTCACCCGATCGTCCCCGGAACATCACGGAGCAACCCCATGCCGTCGTCCTGCCCGCACTGTGGAGCCGAGGCTCCTGAAGAAGCCCGCTTCTGCATGAGATGCGGCCAGGAACGGTCCCCGGCGGCGCCACCGCCGCCACCTCCCCTGCCGCCTCCCCCCGGCGCCCCGCCCGCTCCGAACCACGCCCCGAACCACGCCCCGAACCACGCCCCGAACCACGCCCCGAACCACGCCCCGGGCCCCGCTCAGCCCTCGGCCGTCGGACAGTTCCTCGGGCGCGCGCTGCGCGGCGACTGGGCCGGGGCGGCACAGGCCGCGTCGTGGCCGGTCGGGCTGGTGCTGATCGCCGCGTTCGCCCTCGCCGTCCCCTCGTACGGGCAGGACTCCGACGACGTGGCCGTCGGCTTCGCCGACCGCATGCGCATCGCCCTGGCCGTACTGCTCCAGGGCCTCGGCGGCAGCCTCGAAGTCTCCGGCGCGGACTCCGGCGGATCGCTGTACGGCGGCTACGACTCCGGTTCCTCCGGCACCGCGTCGCTGTCCGTCATCCCGCTTCTGGTCACCATCCTGTGGATCGTGGCGCTCGTCATCGGCGTACGGATGCTGCGCACGCGTCTGTACGCGCGGATCGTGCCCGGCGCCCCGGGCGGCGCGACCGGCGCGACAGCGGGTCTCGAAGCGGCCGTGCGGGTCGCGCTGGTGGTGACGGCGGCGACGCTGGCGCTCGCGCTGCTCGGACAGCCGGACATCCACGGCGTGTCCCTGTCCACGGCGCCGTTCCTCACCGCGCTGTGGACACTGCTCCTCGCGCTCGCGGTCGCCGGGGGAGTGCTCCACGCCGACGACCTGAAGTACCGGGTCGCGGCGGCCCGGCCGGGCGTGCGGCTGACGGCACGGGCGTTCGGCACGGCGGTGCGCGCCATGGGGTGGGTGCTGCTGATCGCCGCGGTCCTCGGCTGGATCGGGCTCGCGATCTTCGGTGAGGACAGCGGTTCCGGCCCGTCCGACGTCTCCGACTCCTCCGACTTCGACGGCTCGACCGCGGCGGCGCTCGGCGCCACCCTGATGCTGCTGCCCAATCTCGCCCTCACGGTGCTCGGCGTCTGCTGGGGCGCCCCGCTGGAGGCCAGTGGCCGAGGTTCGTCGTCGTTCGGCGGCGGTGGCTACGAGAAGGAGTCGCTCGGGCTGTCCCGGATCGGTGACGAACTCGGCTCGGGAGCCCTGGTCTACGCCCTCGCCCTCGGGCTGGTCTGCGCCCTGGCCATGGGCGTGCTCACCGCGCGGCGCTCACTGGACCGGCGCGAACACCTCCTCTCGGCCGGGCTGTTCTTCGCCCTTTTCCTGCTGCTCGCCGGGGTCGGGGGCCTGGGCGCGGAGTTCGCCGGGGACCTCGACTTCTTCGGCAGCGGCCAGGGCCGGGTCGAGGTGGGCCTGAGCGTCCCGGACGCGCTGCTGTTCGGGCTGCTGTGGACCGGTGGCGCCGCGCTCCTCGCGCCGTACCTGCTGCGGATGGCAGGACTCGGCACGGGGCTCATGCCGCCCCCGCCCCTGCTCCCGGCCCCGGCGTTCGACCGGCCGACGACGTCCCTCGGGAGCGCGGCCTTCGACAAGGCGTCCGCGGGTCAGGCGCCCGTGCCCGAGCAGGGACCGGCATCCGGCCCGGACGCGGAGGCCGACCAGCCCCCGACCGGGACGCAGGCACCCGCGCCCGGCCCCGTGCCGCTTCCCGCTCCGCCGCCCGCCCTGGACCAGGCGCTGACCATGGGCCCCGGCCTGCTGCGCACCCCCACCTCTTCTCCCACCTCTCCCCCCACCCCGCCCCCCGCGTCCCCTCCGCCGCCCGCCATGTCCCACCAGGGCCCGTACGCGCCCGGCCACGTCCCGGCACCATACGATCCCGGCGCCTTCCAGCTCGCCCCGCCGGCCGGGGCCGAACCCTTCCCGAAGCGGCGCGTCGGGGTGTGGGTCGGGACCATCGTCGGCGCGTTCGTCATCGGCGGCGGCGCGGCGGCCGGTGTGCTGCTGCTCCAGGACGACGGCGACGGCAAGAAGGACACCGCGGACAACAAGCCGGGTCCGGTCGCCACCCGCTCCCAGCAGCAGAGCCCGCCCCCGCCGGTGACCCCGGACGAGAGCCCGACGCCGACCCCCGCCCCGCCCACCCCGACCCCGACCGCGCCCCCGACGACGGGCAACGCCGCCGCGCCCAGCGACATGCCCGACGTGCCCGCCGGTTACCACCAGGTCTTCGACGAGAAGGGCTTCTCCTTCGTCATCCCCGACGTATGGGACCGCGTCGGCGTCACGAACGGCAGCCAGATCACCTACGCGGGCAGCACCGGCATGGAGAAGTACGTCGTCGGCGTCATCCCGAACGCGGACTACACCTCGCACGGCAACCTGCTCGCCATGGAGAAGCACCTCAAGGAGGACAAGAAGAAGACGGGTTACCGGCGCATCCTCCTGGACACGAACACCTTCCAGGGCGAGCCCGGAGCCATCTGGGAGTACACGTACGAGAACGAGGCCGGGCAGACGATCCACGGCATCGACCAGTCCTACATCACCGCGGACGGCACCGAGTACACCATCTTCCTCACCGGCAAGGAGGACGTCTGGAACGAGCTGGCCGGTACCTACCAGGTCGGGCTCGACTCATGGCGGCTCACTGACACGGAGTGAACGGGGCGGCGGGCTCGTCGAGTTCGCGCCGCATGCCACCACCCCGCGGGCCCGGCTCGCGGGGCACCCGCACCCCCGCGCCCCCGCCGCCGTCCCCCTCGCCGAGGTCGAACCAGACGGTGACCGCCGCGTCCCGGGGGATCTCGGCGCCGGGACGCGGGTACTGGCGCACCACGTAGTCGACGCTCGTCAGCGGGAAGTCGGGCCGGTCGGGGGTGACGAGCCGCACGCCGTGGCCCTCGGCCGTGCTGCGCGCGTCGACCGCCATCAGACCGACCAGTCTCGGAACCCGGACGTCCGCCGGTTCCGGTGGGTTCTCGGGTGGAATGTGCACGGAGGTCACCCCCAGGAGGTACCGGCAGGGTAGCCCTCGCGGGGCGCCGCGCGGAACGGCGCGTACCGGCGCCTGTCGACGCGACCGCCCCGCGTCCTCCGGGGCCGCCCGCTACAACGCGAGGCGCCGCGCGTACCGGTGCGTACCCGCGCCTGTCGACGCGACCGCCCCGCGTCCTCCGAGGCCGCCCGCTACAACGCGGGGCGCCGCGCGTACCGGTGCGTACCGGCGCCTGTCGACGCGATCGCCCCGCCTCCTCCGGGACCGCCCGCTACAACGCGAGGCGGAAGCAGTGCCCCTGGCGCCCCGTCGGGGTCACGAACGTCTCCGACCGCTCCATGCCGAGGCGTCTGGTCACCGCGATCGAGCGTTCGTTGCGCGCGTCGACCATCGCGACGACGCTGGTGACGCCCGCCGCCCGGACCCGCTCCAGGGTCGCGAACGCGGCGGCCGTGGCGTACCCCTGACCCCAGTACGCGCGCCCGAGCCGCCAGCCGATCTCGATCTCACCGGTCGGGCCCCACGCGCGGTCCCACGGCTGCGCACCCGTGAAACCGATGACCTCGCGGGAGCCGTCGGTCATCGTCCACAGGCAGATGCCGCGTTCGGCGTCGTGCCGGCGCTGGCGGGCCGTCAGCTCCTCGTAGACGGACAGTTCGGCCGGGGCGCCGCCGTGGAACTCCATGACGTCGGGGTGGTCGAAGACCCGGTGCCAGGCGAAGGCGTCCTCGTGGGTGGGGACGCGCAGATCCACGGCGGGCAGGACTCGACTCATGGGCTGGCCCTTCGGCTGGGAGATCGGTACCGCTGAATAGACTGCCCATGTCCGTGCCGGACGGCACACCGTTTTCGAGCCTGGGGAGAACCCGCCGTGACCGAGCAGCCCAAGCGACTCGCCGACAACGCTGAGCACAGCGCAGATGTGATTGTCGTCGGGGCCGGTCCTGCCGGTTCGACGACCGCCTACTACCTGGCGAAGGCGGGCCTGGACGTCCTGCTCCTGGAGAAGACGGCGTTCCCCCGCGAGAAGGTGTGCGGCGACGGTCTGACGCCGCGCGCCACCAAGCAGCTCGTCTCCATGGGCATCGACATCTCCGAGGAGGCGGGCTGGCTGCGCAACAAGGGCCTGCGCATCATCGGCGGCGGTGTCCGTCTCCAGCTCGACTGGCCGGACCTGGCCAGCTACCCGGACTACGGCCTGGTCCGCAAGCGCGACGACTTCGACGAGCAGCTCGCCCGGCAGGCGCAGAAGGCGGGCGCCCGGCTGTACGAGCGGTGCAACGTCGGGGCGCCGATCATCGACGACCGCACCGGCCGCATCACGGGCGTCCACGCCAAACTCGGTGACTCCGGCGAGAAGCGCGACGTCACCTTCCACGCCCCGCTCGTCGTCGCGGCCGACGGCAACTCCACCCGCCTCTCCCTCGCGATGGGCCTGCACCGCCGCGAGGACCGCCCGATGGGCGTCGCCGTGCGTACGTACTTCACGTCGCCCCGCCACGACGACGACTACCTGGAGTCCTGGCTGGAGCTGTGGGACCGGCGCGGCCCCGGCGAGGACCGTCTCCTGCCCGGCTACGGCTGGATCTTCGGCATGGGCGACGGTACGTCCAACGTGGGCCTCGGCATCCTCAACTCCTCCAAGGCGTTCAAGGAGCTGGACTGGCGCGAGGTGCTCAAGGCGTGGTGCGCCTCGATGCCGGCGGACTGGGGCTACACCCCGGAGAACATGACCATGCCGATCCGCGGCGCGGCCCTGCCGATGGCCTTCAACCGCCAGCCGCACTACACCAAGGGCCTGCTCCTGGTCGGTGACGCGGGCGGCCTGGTCAACCCGTTCAACGGCGAGGGCATCGCGTACGCCATGGAGTCGGGCCAGATCGCCGCCGACGTCATCGTGCAGGCCCACGCCCGCGCCACGGACGCCCAGCGCGAACTCGCCCTCCAGCGCTACCCGAAGGTCCTCAAGGACACCTACGGCGGCTACTACACGCTGGGCCGCGCCTTCGTGAAGGTCATCGGCAACCCGAAGGTCATGAAGATCGCGACACAGCGCGGGCTGACCCACCCGATCCTGATGAAGTTCACGCTGAAGATGCTCGCGAACCTGACGGACCCGACGGGCGGCGACGCCATGGACCGCATCATCAACGGCTTGAGCAAGGTGGCGCCGAAGGCGTAAAGCGGCCGGGCCGCGGTCCGATTTGGTCGGGATGCGTGGTGGGGGCAGGGTGGAGCCATGATTTTCATCGCCGTGAAGTTCACCGCCCGCCCCGAACACGCCGACTCCTGGCTGGAAAAGACCGCCGCGTTCACCGCCGCGACCCGCGCCGAGGAGGGCAACCTCTTCTTCGACTGGTCCCGCAGCGTCGACGACCCGAACCAGTACGTCCTCCTGGAGGGTTTCCGGGACGGTGACGCGGGCGCGGCGCACGTCGCCTCCGACCACTTCAAGGACGGCCTCGCCGCGATGGCGCCGCTCATCGCCACCACCCCCGAGATCATCAACGCCGACATCCCGAACGAGGGCTGGGGCCCGATGGGCGAGCTGACCCCGCAGGACTGAGCGCCCGCCAGGACGCCGCCTGCGCGACGCACGAAGGCCGCCGCGCCCCGAACGGGGGTGCGGCGGCCTTCGCCGTGCTCAGGGGAGTCTTCAGAGGGCGCGGACCGCGCCGCTCGCCGGGTAGCCCGACAGGTCCTGGATGACGACGCCCTTGGAGGGGTTGGCGGCGTCCAGGTACTGGCCGCCACCGATGTAGACGCCGACGTGGTACGCCGAGCCCGCGCCGCCCCAGTAGAGGATGTCGCCGACCTGGACGTTGGACAGCGAGACCGGGGTGCCGAAGGTCGACTGCTCCTGGGAGGTGCGCGGCAGGTCCACACCGGCCTGCTTGAACGCGGCCTGGACGAGGCCGGAGCAGTCCCACGAGTTGGGGCCGGTGCCACCCATCACGTACGCGTCGCCGACCTGCGCCCGCAGGAAGCTGATGACGGCGCCGACCGAGCCGCTGGCCGGGGCGGCCACGGTGGCCGTGGAGGCGGCCGGGGCGGAGGCGGTGGACAGCGTCGTGCGCTCGCTGGAGCGGGAGGCGGCCTGCTGGGCGGCGGCCTCGCGCTCGGCCTTCTCCTTGGCGGCGGCCTCGGCCTTCTTCTTGGCCTCCGCCTTCTTCTCGGCGGCGGCCTGGTCCTTCTTCGCCTGCTTGGCGGCGTTGGCGAACGCCTCGTCGCGCTCGGCCTGGAGCTGGTAGTTGGCCGCGGCCTGCTGGGTGGCGTCCGCGGACTGGGCGACCTGGGAGGACAGGTCGGTGGTGAGCGTGGGCAGCTCGATGGTCTGCGTCACGGGCTCGGCAGCGTTCGCCGCACCGGACGCACCAGCCACGGCGAGGGTGCTGAGTACGCCACCGGTGACTCCGGCGCGCAGGGCCATCTTCGAGGCGCTGCGACGGGGCTTCCGGTGGCTGGGTATGTGAGCGGTGTGGGACATGAGTACAACCGCTATCAGGGCTTCACGGTTCCCATCAAGAAACGTGTGGTGCGCCACAGTTGTGAAGTTGCGGCGCGAATCGGGCGCGCCATGGCCCTTATTGACGCCGTAACGGGCAATACGGACAACCTTGATCACGGCTGTGATCACGCTGTTTCTGCAATACGCCCGAATTGCCCGACGCCTACCACTCGTTGACACCGTTGGCCAAGCCCGGTTTCCGGGACGTTACGTGGCACGTGATGCAGGTCACACAGAACCCCTAGGGGACGACCCTCCGTCCACTTCCGTCCGCGCCTTTCCCTCTGATGCGTGAACGGCGTCCACTATCAGCCACTCGCGTCCAGCGCCAATTTGCCCGCGCGGCGCACCTCTTGATAGTGCGACGCGCCTCTCACCAGCCATGACGCGACAAGTTGTCACCTCTGGTGATCACTCAGGTGCTTCGCGTGTGAAGATCACCGCTCATCCGACTTCATGATCCTTCGTCAGGTGGTGGAGATCACAAAGTAGTTGGCGTACCCCGTGTCGCAGATCACAGAGGAGCAGGCATAAGATGCGGGGCAAGTTGGGCTTGTGACCTGCTTCACATGTAAGCGATCTTCGACCGCTTGCGGGGAGTGGGGGCGCGGGCCCGTGACCGCCAGCAGTCAGTGCCGACTGAGAGGAGCGAGGAGCGGTGAACGCGTATGCGCCCATCCTCGTACTGGGAGCCCTCGGGGCAGGCTTTGCGATCTTCTCCGTGGTCATGGCCACGCTTATCGGTCCAAAGCGGTACAACAGGGCCAAGCTTGAGGCTTATGAGTGCGGGATCGAACCGACCCCCACACCGGCCGGTGGCGGGCGCTTCCCCATCAAGTACTACCTGACGGCGATGCTCTTCATCGTCTTCGACATCGAGATCGTCTTCCTCTACCCCTGGGCCGTCACCTTCGACGCCCTGGGGGTTTTCGGGCTCGTGGAGATGCTGCTCTTCGTGCTCACCGTCTTCGTCGCGTACGCGTACGTGTGGCGGCGCGGCGGCCTGGAATGGGACTGAGCCCCGTACAGGGGAGACCGGGAGCCACAGACCAATGGGACTCGAAGAAAAGCTGCCGAGCGGATTCCTGCTGACCACCGTCGAGCAGGCCGCGGGGTGGGTGCGCAAGTCGTCCGTCTTCCCCGCCACGTTCGGACTCGCGTGCTGCGCCATCGAGATGATGACGACGGGCGCGGGCCGCTACGACCTGGCGCGGTTCGGCATGGAGGTGTTCCGCGGATCGCCCCGGCAGGCGGACCTGATGATCGTCGCGGGCCGGGTGAGCCAGAAGATGGCGCCCGTCCTGCGCCAGGTCTACGACCAGATGCCCAACCCCAAGTGGGTCATCTCCATGGGGGTCTGCGCCTCGTCCGGCGGCATGTTCAACAACTACGCCATCGTGCAGGGCGTCGACCACATCGTGCCGGTCGACATCTATCTGCCCGGCTGCCCGCCCCGGCCAGAGATGCTGATGGACGCGATCCTCAAGCTCCACCAGAAGATCCAGTCCTCCAAGCTCGGCGTGAACGCCGAGGAGGCGGCCCGCGAGGCGGAGGAAGCGGCGCTCAAGGCACTCCCGACGATCGAGATGAAGGGGCTGCTGCGGTGAGTGACGCGCACAGCGACGGGGCCAACCCCGAGAAGGACCTCAGTGCCGCGAACCTCCCGGGGCAGCGCGGCGACCAGGGCGAGGAGATCCGCGTCCAGCGCGGCATGTTCGGCGCCGACAAGGGAGGCGACACCTCCGGCTACGGGGGACTCGTCCGGTCGATCCGGCTGCCCGGCGAGTCCGTCCGCCCCTACGGCGGCTGGTTCGACGAGGTCGCCGACGAACTGGAGGGCGCCCTGGAGGAACAGGGCGTCGTCCCCGCCAACGCCATCGACAAGACGGTCGTCGACCGCGGCGAACTCACCTTCCACATCGAGCGCGAGCACCTGGTCCGCGTCGCCCGCACCCTGCGCGACGACCCGGCCCTGCGCTTCGAGCTGTGTACGGGCGTGAGCGGCGTCCACTACCCCGGCGACAAGGGCCGCGAACTGCACGCCGTCTACCACCTGCGCTCGCTCACCCACGGCCGGCTGATCCGCCTAGAGGTCTCCATGCCCGACGCGGACCCGCACGTCCCGTCCCTGGTCCCCGTCTATCCGACGAACGACTGGCACGAGCGCGAGGCGTACGACTTCTTCGGCATCGTCTTCGACGGCCACCCCGCGCTGACCCGGATCATGATGCCGGACGACTGGCAGGGCTTCCCGCAGCGCAAGGACTATCCCCTCGGCGGCATCCCCGTCGAGTACAAGGGCGCCCAGATCCCGGCTCCGGACCAGCGGAGGTCGTACTCGTGACCACTCCCCACGCGCAGCAGTCGTTCTCTTCGGCACGCGAGACCACCGAAGGCACCGTCTACACGGTCACCGGCGGCGACTGGGACGAGGTCGTCCAGTCCGCGGCGAAGTCGGACGACGAACGCATCATCGTCAACATGGGCCCCCAGCACCCCTCCACGCACGGAGTGCTGCGGCTGATCCTGGAGATCGACGGCGAGACGGTCACCGAGGCCCGCTGCGGAATCGGTTACCTGCACACGGGCATCGAGAAGAACCTCGAGTACCGCACGTGGACGCAGGGCACCACGTTCGTGACGCGCATGGACTACCTGACGCCGTTCTTCAACGAGACGGCGTACTGCCTCGCCGTCGAGAAGCTGCTCGGCATCACGGACGAGATCCCCGACCGGGCGAGCGTCATCCGCGTCCTGCTCATGGAGCTGAACCGGATGTCCTCGCACCTGGTGTGCATCGCCACCGGCGGCATGGAACTCGGCGCGACCACCATCATGATCTACGGCTTTCGTGATCGTGAACTCATTCTCGACCTCTACGAGCTGATCACCGGCCTGCGCATGAACCACGCGTACATCCGGCCCGGTGGACTCGCCCAGGACCTGCCGCCCGGCGCGGTGGACCAACTCCGCGAGTTCGTGAAGAAGATGAAGAAGAACCTCCCCGAGTACGACAAGCTCGCCACCGGGAACCCCATCTTCAAGGCCCGTATGCAGGACGTCGGCCACCTCGACCTCACCGGCTGCATGGCCCTCGGCGCCACCGGACCCATCCTGCGCTCCGCCGGACTCCCGCACGACCTGCGCAAGACGGACCCGTACTGCGGCTACGAGACCTACGACTTCGAGATCCCGACCGCCGACACCTGCGACTCCTACGGCCGCTTCCTGGTCCGCCTGGAGGAGATGCGGCAGTCGCTGCACATCATCGAGCAGTGCCTGGACCGGCTGCGCCCGGGCGAGGTGATGGTCGGCGACAAGAAGATCGCCTGGCCCGCCCAGCTCGCCCTCGGCCCCGACGGCCTCGGCAACTCCCTGGACCACATCAAGAACATCATGGGCACCTCCATGGAAGCCCTCATCCACCACTTCAAGCTCGTGACCGAGGGCTTCCGCGTCCCGCCGGGACAGGCGTACTCCGCAGTGGAGTCACCCAAGGGCGAACTGGGCGTGCACGTCGTCTCCGACGGCGGAACCCGCCCCTACCGGGTCCACTTCCGCGACCCGTCCTTCACCAACCTTCAGGCGATGGCGGCGATGTGCGAGGGCGGCCAGGTCGCCGACGTCATCGTCGCTGTCGCGTCCATCGACCCCGTGATGGGAGGCGTCGACCGGTGACCACCAGTTCCACGGACTCCGCTGGGCAGGGCGTCAGCCTGGGCATGCCCCAGCCGCCCGCGCCCGCCTACCCGGACGACGTCCGGGCCCGCCTGGAGAGCGACGCCAAGGAGATCATCTCCCGCTACCCCGGCTCCCGCTCGGCGCTGCTCCCGCTGCTGCACCTCGTCCAGTCGGAGGAGGGCCACGTCACGCGGACCGGCATGAGGTTCTGCGCCGACATGCTCGACCTGACCACCGCCGAGGTCACGGCCGTCGCCACCTTCTACTCCATGTACCGGCGGGCGCCCAGCGGCGACTACCAGGTCGGCGTCTGCACCAACACGCTCTGCGCCGTCATGGGCGGCGACGCCATCTTCGAGACGCTCCAGGAACACCTCGAAGTCGGCAACGGCGGCACGACACCGGACGGCAAGGTCACGCTGGAGCACATCGAGTGCAACGCGGCCTGCGACTTCGCCCCCGTCGTGATGGTCAACTGGGAGTTCTTCGACAACCAGACGCCCGAGTCCGCCAAGCGACTCGTCGACGACCTGCGCGCCGGGACCCAGGTGACGCCCACCCGCGGCGCCCCCCTGTGCACCTTCAAGGAGACGGCGCGCATCCTGGCCGGCTTCCCCGACGAGCGCGAGGGCGCCGTCGAGGCGGGCGGCAGCGCCGGGCCCGCGTCCCTGATCGGGCTGCGGCTCGCCAAGGGCGAGACGCCGCCCGCGCGCGTGGTCCACCCGCGCGCCGAGGCCACGGACGGCACGACGACGCACGAGCCGTCGCCCGCCGAGCACCTGAGCTCGCACGACGCGCCCCAGGACACATCGGCCTCCGACCCGTCCCACCCGGCGGGTCCCGCCGCCGAGGAGGGGGAGTGATGACCTTGGCAGCCGAGATCGAGAACGACGAGGCCGGCCCGGAGAAGGTGCTCGCACCGGTCCTTTCCGCCTTCTGGGACGAGGACAGGTCCTGGTCCTTGGACGTGTACCGCCGGCACGACGGGTACGAGGGGCTGCGCAAGGCCCTCGCGATGGCGCCGGACGACCTCATCGCCTATGTGAAGGACGCGGGGCTCCGCGGGCGCGGCGGCGCAGGGTTCCCGACCGGGATGAAGTGGCAGTTCATCCCGCAGGGAGACGGCAAACCGCACTATCTGGTTGTCAACGCCGACGAATCGGAGCCGGGGACCTGCAAGGACATCCCGCTCCTCTTCGCGAACCCGCACAGCCTCATCGAGGGCATCGTGATCGCCTGTTACGCGATCCGTTCCGAGCACGCGTTCATCTACCTGCGCGGAGAAGTCGTCCCCGTACTGCGGCGCCTGCACGAGGCCGTCCGCGAGGCGTACGCCGCCGGATACCTCGGGCAGAACATCCTGGGATCCGGTCTCGACCTCGAACTCACCGTGCACGCCGGAGCCGGCGCGTACATCTGCGGTGAGGAGACCGCACTCCTGGACTCGCTCGAAGGCCGCCGTGGTCAGCCGCGACTCCGTCCCCCCTTCCCCGCCGTCGCGGGCCTCTACGCGTGCCCCACTGTGGTGAACAACGTGGAGTCCATCGCGTCGGTTCCCGCGATCCTGCATCGCGGCAAGGACTGGTTCCGGTCGATGGGCAGCGAGAAGTCGCCCGGCTTCACGCTCTACTCGCTCAGCGGCCACGTCGCCTCGCCCGGCCAGTACGAGGCCCCGCTCGGCATTACGCTGCGCCAGCTCCTCGACATGAGCGGCGGCATCAGGCCCGGCCACCGCCTCAAGTTCTGGACACCGGGCGGCAGTTCGACCCCGATGTTCACCGAGGAGCACCTCGACGTACCCCTCGACTACGAGGGCGTCGGCGCCGCCGGATCGATGCTGGGCACCAAGGCGCTCCAGTGCTTCGACGAGACGACGTGCGTCGTGCGCGCGGTCACCAGGTGGACCGAGTTCTACGCCCACGAGTCCTGCGGCAAGTGCACGCCGTGCCGCGAAGGGACGTACTGGCTCGTGCAGTTGCTCCGCGACATCGAGGCCGGCAAGGGCACCCTGGGCGACCTCGACAAGCTGAACGACATCGCCGACAACATCAACGGCAAGTCGTTCTGCGCCCTCGGCGACGGCGCCGCCTCGCCGATCTTCTCCTCGCTCAAGTACTTCCGCGACGAGTACGAGCAGCACATCACGGGCAAGGGCTGCCCCTTCGACCCGGCCCGCTCCACCGTGTGGGCCGACCAGCACCGCACGGAGGTGAACGCGTGACTGTGACCACCAACGCTCCCTCCGGGGGCGGCGAGGCGGCCGTTCCGCCGGAGGACCTGGTCTCGCTGACGATCGACGGCATCGAGATCAGCGTCCCCAAGGGCACCCTGGTCATCCGCGCCGCCGAACAGCTCGGCATCGAGATCCCCCGCTTCTGCGACCACCCGCTCCTCGACCCGGCCGGCGCCTGCCGCCAGTGCATCGTGGAGGTGGAGGGCCAGCGCAAGCCGATGGCGTCCTGCACCATCACCTGCACCGACGGCATGGTGGTCAAGAGCCAGCTCTCCTCGCCCGTCGCCGAGAAGGCGCAGCACGGCGTGATGGAGCTGCTGCTCATCAACCACCCGCTGGACTGCCCGGTCTGCGACAAGGGCGGCGAGTGCCCGTTGCAGAACCAGGCGATGTCGCACGGCCAGGCCGAATCGCGGTTCGAGGGCAAGAAGCGCACCTATGAGAAGCCGGTGCCGATCTCCACGCAGGTACTGCTCGACCGCGAGCGGTGCGTGCTGTGCGCGCGCTGCACCCGGTTCTCGAACCAGATCGCGGGCGACCCGATGATCGAGCTGATCGAGCGTGGCGCGCTCCAGCAGGTCGGCACGGGCGAGGGCGACCCGTTCGAGTCGTACTTCTCGGGGAACACCATCCAGATCTGCCCGGTCGGCGCGCTGACCTCGGCGGCGTACCGATTCCGCTCCCGCCCCTTCGACCTGGTGTCGTCGCCGTCGGTGTGCGAGCACTGTGCCGGTGGCTGCGCGACCCGCACGGACCACCGGCGCGGCAAGGTCATGCGCCGCCTGGCGGCAGAGGACCCCGAGGTCAACGAGGAGTGGATCTGCGACAAGGGCAGGTTCGGTTTCCGGTACGCGCAGCGGCCACAGCGGCTGACGACGCCCTTGGTGCGGGACGCCGCCACCGGTGAGCTGCGGGCCGCGTCCTGGCCGGAGGCCCTGGAGGTCGCCGCGCGTGGCCTCACCGGGGCGCGCGGTCGGGCCGGTGTCCTCACGGGAGGCCGGCTGACGGTCGAGGACGCGTACGCGTACAGCAAGTTCACGCGCGTCGCCCTCGACACCAACGACATCGACTTCCGCGCGCGCGTGCACAGCAGCGAGGAGGCCGACTTCCTCGCGGCGCGTGTCGCGGGCCGGGGCCGGGACCTGGACGGCAGCGGTGTCACGTACCGGAAGCTGGAGAGCGCGCCCGCCGTGCTGCTCGTCGGCTTCGAGTCGGAGGAGGAGGCGCCCGGCGTCTTCCTCAAACTCCGCAAGGCGTGGCGCAAGCACGGTCAGCGGGTGTTCTCGCTGGCCACGCACGCGACGCGGGGCCTGGAGAAGGCCGGTGGCACGCTGTTGCCCGCCGCGCCCGGCACCGAGACCGAGTGGCTGGACGCGCTCGCCTCCGGGGTCGGCCTGGCGGAGGGCGGCGCGGCAGCCGCGGAGGCGCTGCGCACCGAAGGCGCCGTGCTGGTCGTCGGCGAGCGGCTCGCGGCCGTCGCGGGTGGTCTCACCGCCGCGGTGCGGGCCGCGTCCGCGACCGGCGCCGAGCTGGTGTGGATCCCGCGCCGGGCCGGTGAGCGCGGCGCCGTCGAGGCGGGCGCGCTGCCGTCGCTGCTGCCGGGCGGCCGTCCCGTGACCGACCCGCGCGCGCGGGACGAGGTCGCCGCGGCCTGGGGGCTGGCCGAACTGCCGCACCGTTACGGGCGCGACACCGGCCAGATGATCGAGTCCGCCGCCACCGGTGAACTGCGGGCCCTCGTCGTGGCCGGGGTCGAGATCGCCGATCTGCCGAACCCGGCACGCGCGCGTGAAGCCCTTCACGAGGTCGGCTTCCTGGTCTCCCTGGAGCAGCGGCCCAGTGAGGTCACCGAGCACGCGGACGTCGTGTTCCCGGTGGCCGCGGTCGCCGAGAAGGCGGGCACGTTCCTCAACTGGGAGGGCCGTGTGCGGATGTTCGAGGCCGCGCTCAAGCCCGACCAGATGACGCGCCGTGTCGCGCCCGCGGACGCGCGCGTGCTCCAGATGCTGGCCGACGCCATGGACGTACACCTGGGGCTGCCGGATCTGCGCGCCGCCCGCGGTGAGCTGGACCGCCTGGGCAACTGGGACGGGCCGCACGCGAGCGAGCCGCTGGAGACCGGCGGCCCGTTGCCGCGCCCGGCCGTCGGGGAGGCCGTGCTCGCCGGGCACCGGCTCCTGCTCGACCAGGGCCGTCTCCAGGACGGCGACGAAGCGCTCGCCGGTACGCGGCACGCTGCCCACGCACGCGTGTCCGCCGCCACGGCCGCCGAGGTGGGCGTCAAGCCCGGCGACGTGCTCGCCGTCACCGGGCCCGCGGGCGCGGTCGCGCTGCCCCTCCAGGTCACGGAGATGCCGGACCGCGTGGTGTGGCTGCCGCTCAACTCCGTGGGCGGCGGCGTCGCGTCGGACACCGGTGCCGTCCCCGGCGCCCTGGTGAAGATCGGCCCGGCCGTCGCCGGGGCCCCGGAGGTGCAGTCATGAGCCCGATGGCACTGAGCCCGCTCGCGGCCGAGGACCTGTCCATGTTCGGCACCGACCCGTGGTGGCTGGTCGTCGTCAAGGCGGTGTTCTGCTTCGCCTTCCTGATGGTGACCGTGCTGTTCTCCATCGTGTGGGAGCGCAAGGTCGTCGCCTGGATGCAGTTGCGCATCGGGCCGAACCGGCACGGCCCCTGGGGCATGCTCCAGTCGCTCGCCGACGGCATCAAGCTGATGCTCAAGGAAGATCTGATCGTCAAGCGCGCGGACAAGGTGGTCTACGTCCTCGCGCCGGTCGTCGCCGCGATCCCCGCCTTCATGGCGATCGCCGTGATCCCCTTCGGCCCGTCGGGCAACGAGGTCTCGATCTTCGGTCACCGTACGGCGATGCAGCTCACCGACCTGCCGATCGCGATGCTCTACATCCTCGCCGTCGCCTCGGTCGGCATCTACGGCATCGTGCTCGCCGGCTGGTCCTCCGGGTCCACGTACCCGCTCCTCGGCGGCTTGCGGTCCTGCGCGCAGATGATCTCGTACGAGATCGCGATGGGCGCCGCGTTCGCCTCGGTCTTCCTGTACTCGGGCTCGATGTCGACGTCGGAGATCGTCGCCCAGCAGCACGACCGCTGGTACATCGTCCTGCTGCCGGTCTCGTTCCTGATCTACATCGTGACGATGGTCGGGGAGACGAACCGCGCGCCGTTCGACATGCCGGAGTCCGAGGGCGACCTCGTCGGCGGTTTCAACACCGAGTACTCGTCCATCAAGTTCGCGATGTTCATGCTCGCCGAGTACGTGAACATGGTGACGGTCTCGGCGGTCTCCGTGACGCTCTTCCTGGGCGGCTGGCGCGCACCGTGGCCGGTCTCCACGTTCTGGGAGGGCGCGAACCACGGCTGGTGGCCGCTGCTCTGGTTCGTCGTCAAGGTCCAGTTGCTGCTGTTCTTCTTCATCTGGCTGCGCGGCACGCTGCCCCGGGTCCGCTACGACCAGTTGATGAAGCTCGGCTGGAAGGTGCTCATCCCGGTCTCCGTGGTGTGGCTGATGCTCGTCGCCACCGTGCGGACCCTGCACAACGAGAACTACGACTTCGCCGACATCGCCCTCTACATCGGCGGCGCCATCCTCGTGATCCTGCTGCTGTCGTTCGTCGTGGACATCTTCCGCGACCGGGGCGCCAAGCAGCGCGCGGAGACCGAGGAGCCCGCCGCCTTCGACCCGATGGCGGGCGGGTTCCCCGTTCCTCCGCTGCCCGGACAGACCCTGCCGCCCGTGCCACGTCGACGCCCGAGGCATGAGCGGGAGTTGATTGTCAGTGGTGGGCCCGATACTGCGAGTGACGAATCACTTGGCGGATCTCGTGATGGAAAGGAGGCGTCCGATGGCTGACGAGAAAGACACCAAGCCCGGGTTCCAGAACCCTGTCGCCGGTTTCGGCGTGACCTTCAAGGCCATGTTCAAGAAGCGGCTGACCGAGCAGTACCCGGAGCAGAAGAAGACCACTGCTCCCCGCTTCCACGGCAGGCACCAGCTCAACCGCCATCCGGACGGCCTGGAGAAGTGCGTCGGCTGCGAGCTGTGCGCATGGGCCTGCCCGGCGGACGCCATCTACGTGGAGGGCGCGGACAACACGGAGGAGGAGCGCTACTCCCCGGGCGAGCGGTACGGCCGCGTCTACCAGATCAACTACGCCCGCTGCATCCTGTGCGGCCTGTGCATCGAGGCGTGCCCCACGCGCGCGCTGACGATGACCAACGAGTTCGAGCTGGCCGACAGCAGCCGCGCCAACCTCATCTACACCAAGGAGCAACTGCTCGCCGGGCTGGAGGAAGGCATGGTCGAGTCGCCGCACTCGATCTTCCCCGGCACGGACGAGCAGGACTACTACCAGGGTCTGGTGACCGAGGCCGCGCCCGGCACCGAGCGCCAAGTGGCGCTCTCCAAGGGCGAGAAGCCCCAAGAGGGGGCCACGACCTTCGGGGACGGCGAGCCCGCCGCGGAGCAGGTGATCGGCTGATGACGCAGCTCACCGCCGTCACCCTCGCCGCAGGTACCTCCACCGGTGAGGCGTTCCAGTTCTGGGTCCTCGGCACGGTCGCCGTGATCGGCGCGCTGTGCACGATCCTGATGCGGAAGGCCGTGCACAGCGCCCTGTGCCTCGCCGGGACCATGATCATCCTCGCGGTGTTCTACCTGGCCAACGGGGCGTACTTCCTGGGCATCGTGCAGATCGTCGTCTACACGGGCGCGATCATGATGCTGTTCCTCTTCGTGGTCATGCTGGTCGGTGTCACCGCCGCGGACTCCCTGAAGGAGACCATCAAGGGGCAGCGCTGGCTGGCCGCCCTGTGCGGGCTCGGCTTCGGCGTCCTGCTGTTCGCGGGGATCGCGAACGCGTCGCTGAACCAGTTCAACGGCCTCGGCGAGGCCAACGCGAACGGGAACGTGGAGGGCCTGGCCGCCCTCATCTTCACCAAGTACGTCTTCGCCTTCGAGATCACCGGCGCCCTGCTCATCACGGCCGCCGTCGGCGCCATGGTGCTCACGCACCGCGAGCGCACCGAGCGGGCCAAGACACAGCGGGAGTTGTCCGAGCAGCGAGTACGCGAGGGCAAGCACCTGCCGCCGCTGCCCGCCCCCGGCGTCTACGCCCGGCACAACGCGGTGGACATCGCCGGCCTGCTGCCCGACGGCACCCCGTCGGAGCTCACGGTCATGGGGACACTGCGCGAGCGCGGTCAGGTCCGCGACGTCTCCGGTGAGGCGCTCCGTGACCTGAAGGCCCTGGAGCAGCGCTCGGCGGAGCGCCTGGAGCGGTCGGAGGAGGCGTCGAAGTGAACCCGGTCAACTACCTGTATCTCGCCGCCCTGTTGTTCACGATCGGCGCCACCGGCGTGCTGATCAGGCGGAACGCGATCGTGGTGTTCATGTGCATCGAGCTGATGCTGAACGCGTGCAACCTCGCGTTCGTCGCGTTCTCCCGGATGCACGGCAACCTCGACGGGCAGATCATCGCGTTCTTCACGATGGTCGTCGCCGCCGCGGAGGTCGTGGTCGGACTGGCGATCATCGTGTCGCTGTTCCGTTCCCGCCACTCGGCCTCGGTCGACGACGCCAGCCTGATGAAGCTGTAAGGGGCCGCGAACCACATGAACGCAGAGAACATGATCGCGCTGCTGGTGGCGGCGCCCTTGCTGGGAGCGGCCGTACTGCTGTGCGGCGGGCGGGCACTGGACCGGGTGGGCCATCTGCTCGGCACGCTGCTCGCGGCCGTCTCCTTCGTGATCGCCGTCGTGCTCTTCACCGACATGCTCGGCAAGGGCGCGGAGGAGCGCACGTTCAGTCAGCACTTGTTCAGTTGGGTCCCGGTCGAGGGTTTCCAGGCGGACGTCGCCTTCCAGCTCGATCAACTGTCCATGACGTTCGTCCTGCTCATCTCCGGGGTCGGCACGCTGATCCACCTGTACTCGATCGGGTACATGGAGCACGACGAGCGGCGCCGCCGCTTCTTCGGCTACCTGAACCTGTTCGTCGCGGCGATGCTCCTTCTCGTCATCGCCGACAACTACCTGCTGCTGTACGTCGGCTGGGAGGGCGTCGGCCTCGCCTCGTACCTCCTCATCGGCTTCTGGCAGCACAAGCCGAGCGCGGCCACCGCCGCGAAGAAGGCGTTCCTGGTCAACCGTGTCGGCGACATGGGTCTGTCCATCGCGATCATGCTGATGTTCACGACCTTCGGCACGTTCGCCTTCGAGCCGGTGCTCGACAGCGTCGGCGACACCTCCGAGGGCAAGCTCACCGCGATCGGCCTGATGCTGCTGCTCGCCGCGTGCGGCAAGTCGGCGCAGGTCCCGCTCCAGTCCTGGCTCGGGGACGCGATGGAGGGCCCGACCCCGGTCTCGGCCCTCATCCACGCCGCGACCATGGTGACCGCGGGCGTCTACCTGATCGTGCGCTCCGGGGCGCTCTTCGACGCGGCTCCCGACGCGCAGTTGGTCGTCACCATCGTCGGCGCGGTCACGCTGCTGTTCGGTGCGATCGTCGGTTGCGCGAAGGACGACATCAAGAAGGCCCTCGCGGGTTCGACGATGTCGCAGATCGGCTACATGGTGCTCGCCGCGGGACTCGGCCCCATCGGCTACGTCTTCGCGATCATGCACCTGGTGACGCACGGCTTCTTCAAGGCCGGGCTGTTCCTCGGCGCCGGTTCGGTCATGCACGGCATGAACGACGAGGTCGACATGCGCAAGTACGGCGGCCTCAGGAAGTACATGCCGGTCACCTTCGTGACGTTCGGCCTCGGCTATCTCGCCATCATCGGCTTCCCCGGCCTGTCCGGCTTCTTCTCCAAGGACAAGATCATCGAGGCTGCCTTCGCGAAGGGCGGGACGGAAGGCTGGATCCTCGGCTCCGTCGCCCTGCTCGGTGCGGCCATCACCGCGTTCTACATGACCCGCGTGATGATCATGACCTTCTTCGGTGAGGAGCGCTGGAAGAACCGGGCGACGCCGTCGCCGGAGCAGCCCAGCGCGGAGCCCGCCGCCGAGACGCGCGGCGCCCACGACGAGCCGCACCCGCACGAGTCGCCGTCGTCCATGACGATCCCGATGATCGTGCTCGCCGTCGGCTCGGTCTTCGCGGGTGGCTTCTTCTCCGTCGGCGACCGCTTCCTGGACTGGCTGGAGCCGGTCACCGGGCACAAGCACGGACACCCGCCGATCAGCGCGGGCGTCGTCACCGGGGCCACCATGGTGTGCCTGGTCATCGGTGTCGGCCTCGCCTGGCTCCAGTACGGGCGCCGTGCTGTCCCCGCGGTCGCCCCGCGCGGCTCGCTGCTCACCCGGGCGGCCCGCCGCGACCTGCTCCAGGACGACTTCAACCATGTCGTCCTCGTCCGCGGCGGCGAGCACCTGACGCGCTCGCTGGTCTACCTCGACCACACCCTGGTCGACGGGGTGGTCAACGGGACGGCGGCGTCGGTGGGCGGCCTCTCCGGCCGACTGCGCAAGCTCCAGAACGGCTACGTGCGCTCGTACGCCGTCTCGATGTTCGGCGGTGCGGCGGTCATCACCGCCGTGACCCTGCTGATGAGGGCGGTCTGATACCGATGTCCTTTCCTCTGCTGACAGCGACGGCGGTGCTCCCCGCCGTGGGTGCGATCGCCACGGCCGCCGTGCCGGCGAAACAGCGCACCGCGGCCAAGTGGCTCGCGCTCCTGGTCTCGGTCGGGACGCTGGTGCTCGCGGCGCTGGTCGCGATCCGCTTCGACCCGGAGGGTGGCCGTTACCAACTGACCGAGTCCCACGCGTGGATCGCGGACTTCGGCGTCCGCTACGAGTTGGGTGTGGACGGCATCGGGGTCGCGCTCGTCGCGCTGACCGCGCTGCTCATCCCGTTCGTCATCCTCGCCGGATGGCACGACGCGGACCCGCAGGAGACCGGGAGCACCCGGTGGCGGCCGACGCAGGGCTTCTTCGCCCTGATCCTGCTGGTCGAGGCGATGGTGATCATCTCCTTCGAGGCCACCGACGTCTTCCTCTTCTACATCTTCTTCGAAGCCATGCTCATCCCGATGTACTTCCTCATCGGCGGCTTCGGGGACCGGGCCCACGCGGGCACGGACGAGAACGCGGCGGCCCAACGCTCGTACGCGGCCGTCAAGTTCCTCCTCTACAACCTCGTCGGCGGCCTCATCATGCTCGCCGCCGTCATCGGCCTCTATGTCGTGGCGGGGAACTTCTCGCTCCAGGAGATCGCCGAGGCCCGGGCGAGCGGTTCGCTCGACATGGCGACCAACACGGAGCGATGGCTGTTCCTCGGCTTCTTCTTCGCCTTCGCGGTGAAGGCCCCGCTCTGGCCGCTGCACACCTGGCTGCCGAACGCGATGGGCGAGGCCACGGCCCCGGTCGCCGTACTGATCACGGCGGTGGTCGACAAGGTCGGCACGTTCGCGATGCTGCGCTTCTGCCTCCAGTTGTTCCCGGAGGCCAGCAAGTGGGCGACACCGGTCATCCTGGTGCTCGCCCTCATCAGCATCGTCTACGGCGCACTCCTCGCTGTCGGCCAGCGGGACATCAAGCGTTTGGTGGCGTACGCGTCGATCTCGCACTTCGGCTTCATCATCATGGGCATCTTCGCGATGACCAGCCAGGGCCAGTCGGGCGCGACGCTCTACATGGTCAACCACGGGCTCTCGACCGCCGCGCTGATGCTCGTCGCCGGGTTCCTGATCTCCCGGCGCGGCTCGCGGCTCATCGCGGACTACGGGGGTGTGCAGAAGGTGGCTCCCGTACTCGCCGGCACGTTCCTGATCGGCGGACTCGCGACGCTCTCGCTGCCGGGCCTCGCCCCGTTCGTCAGCGAGTTCCTCGTCCTGGTCGGCACGTTCACGCGCTACCCGGTCATCGGCATCATCGCCACCTTCGGCATCGTTCTCGCCGCGCTCTACACGCTGGTCCTCTACCAGCGCACCATGACGGGTCCGGTGAAGCCGTCGACCGAGGGCATCACCGACCTGCGGGTGCGTGAGCTCGCGGTCGTGGTCCCGCTGATCGGCGTACTGATCTTCCTCGGTGTGTACCCGAAGCCGCTCACCGAACTGGTGAACCCGGCGGTCAAGCACACCATGTCCGACGTCCAGAAGAAGGACCCGAAGCCGGAAGTGGAGGCGGCCCACAAGTGAGCGCTTCAGCCGTCCACAGCCTGTGGACAACCGCCGCCGAGCCGATCTCCAAGATCGACGCACCGAAGATCGAGTACGGGCAATTGTCCCCGACCTTGATCGTCATTGGTGCCGCCGTCCTGGGGGTCCTGGTCGAGGCGTTCGTGCCCCGCAAGTCCCGCTACTACGTCCAGGTGTTCCTGTCGGTCGTCGCGCTCGCCGCCGCCTTCGCGGCGGTCGTGGGCCTCGCGGCCGGTGGCTACGGCACGACCAAGGCACACATCGCGGCCATGGGCGCGATCGCCGTCGACGGACCGGCCCTCTTCCTGCAAGGCACCATCCTGCTGGCGGGACTCGTCGCGATCTTCACGTTCGCGGAGCGCCGCCTCGACCCGGAGGCGCACGGCAACCGCGTCGACTCCTTCGCCGCGCAGGCCGCGTCCGTACCGGGCAGCGACAGTGAGAAGGCCGCGGTCAAGGCCGGGTTCACCACCACCGAGGTGTTCCCGCTCGCCCTGTTCGCGATCGGCGGCATGCTGGTCTTCCCCGCGGCGAACGACCTGCTGACCCTCTTCATCGCCCTGGAGGTCTTCTCCCTCCCGCTGTACCTGCTGTGCGCCGTGGCCCGCCGCAAGCGGCTCATGTCGCAGGAGGCCGCCGTCAAGTACTTCCTGCTCGGCGCGTTCGCCTCCGCCTTCACCCTGTTCGGCATCGCACTGCTCTACGGCTACGCGGGCTCTGTCTCGTACGCCACCATCGCGAGCGTCGCCGACGGCAGTGTGCAGAGCATCGACCCGGCCCTCGCCGACACCATGGGCAACGACGCGCTGCTCCTCATCGGCATGGCGCTCGTCGTCATGGGCCTGCTGTTCAAGGTCGGCGCGGTCCCCTTCCACATGTGGACCCCGGACGTGTACCAGGGTGCCCCGACCCCGGTCACCGGCTTCATGGCGGCGGCCACGAAGGTCGCGGCGTTCGGCGCGCTGCTCAGGCTCCTGTACGTGGTCCTGCCGGGGCTGCGCTGGGACTGGCGGCCGGTCATGTGGGCCGTCGCCATCGTCACGATGCTCGGCGGTGCGGTCGTCGCGATCACGCAGACCGACATCAAGCGGCTGCTCGCCTACTCGTCCATCGCGCACGCCGGTTTCATCCTCGCCGGTGTCATCGCGACGAGCCCCGACGGCGTCTCGTCGGTCCTCTTCTACTTGGGGGCGTACTCCTTCGTCACGATCGGTGCGTTCGCCGTGGTGACGCTGGTGCGTGACGCGGGCGGCGAGGCGACGCACCTCTCCAAGTGGGCGGGGCTCGGCCGGCGCTCCCCGCTGGTGGCGGCGGTCTTCGCGATCTTCCTGCTCGCCTTCGCCGGTATCCCGCTGACCTCCGGGTTCGCGGGGAAGTTCGCGGTGTTCAAGGCGGCTGCGGAAGGCGGCGCGGGCGCGCTCGTCGTGGTCGGTGTGATCTCGTCCGCGATCGCCGCGTTCTTCTACATCCGCGTGATCGTCCTCATGTTCTTCAGCGAGCCGAAGGCGGACGGGCCGACCGTCGCCGTGCCGTCGCCGCTGACCATGACGACGATCGCGGTGGGCGTCGCGGTGACGGTGGTGCTCGGCGTCGCGCCGCAGTACTTCCTGGATCTGGCCGGCCAGGCGAGCGTCTTCGTCCGGTAGGCATCGATCGATCCGCAGAGCCCGGTCCCCGGTCGGGGGCCGGGCTTTCGGCTGTCCGGGAGCGAGTGGGTCGTTCAGGCGGTCCTGTCGCGGCGCGCCTTGATCGCGGTGAGGTCCAGGTCCGCGGTGAAGGGGGCGTCCACCTTCATGCGCTCACGGAAGATGCCGACGCTCACATACGCACCGGTGGCCGGCTCCAGCTCGAAGGCGTGGACGACGACTTTGCCGTTCTCGTTCTCCACGCGCCAGTAGTGCGGGATCTTGGCGCGGGCGTATTTCACGGGCTTGGTCTCGCGGTCGCGGGAGACGGAGTCGGGGGAGACGACCTCGATGGCCAGGATCACGGCTTCGGCGGGAAAACGGGTCTGGTCCGGGACCTCGACGACGTCTTCCCGGACGACGACCACGTCCGGCTCGGGGCGGTTCTGGCGGTCGATGTCGATGGTGAACTCGCGGACGACTTCGAACTGCGCCGGTGCCAGGGACTGGAGCTGCCAGTTGAAGAAATCAATGGTGCGCGTGTGAAACATGGTCTGCGGACACGCGAAGACCAGACTCCCGTCGATCAGCTCCGTGCGCGGAGGAAGATCCGGAAGCCGGTCCAGGTCGTCGGCTGTGCAGCCGCCCTCGGGCGGCATCGGCCAGGCATGCTCGGACGCCTTCGGATCGATGCTCCTCGGTGCTCCCATGGGACGGAGTCTCGCCAAAGCTTTCAGGCTGACCGGCAGTAATGATCCGGTCTCATACGGACGTGTGAACGTCTTTGTCGTTGTGACGAAGTTATCCACAGGGGCTGCTGTGGATAACTCCGGGCTGTCGGTCCGGACCCCTATCGTTGCGGGGGAAGTCGGGATCGGCAGGACGGGACTGGGACATGAGCGAGGTCATCGAGAGCGAGGCGCTAGCCACGCTCCACCGCGTCTTCGGATACGACGCTTTCCGCGGGGAGCAGGAAGCGGTCATCGAGCACGTGGTGAGCGGCGGGGACGCCGTCGTCCTCATGCCGACCGGTGGCGGCAAGTCGCTCTGTTATCAGATTCCGGCCCTGGTCAGGCCAGGTACGGGCGTCGTCGTCTCGCCGCTGATCGCGCTCATGCAGGACCAGGTGGACGCGCTCAGGGCGCTCGGCGTGCGCGCCGGGTTCATGAACTCGACGCAGGACTTCGACGAGCGGCGCACCGTCGAGGCCGAGTTCCTCGCGGGTGAGCTGGACATCATCTACCTGGCGCCGGAGCGGCTGCGCCTCGACTCCACCCTCGATCTGCTCTCGCGCGGCAAGATCTCCGTCTTCGCCATCGACGAGGCACACTGCGTGGCGCAGTGGGGGCACGACTTCCGTCCCGAGTACCGGGCCCTCTCCGTCCTCGGGCAGCGGTGGCCGGACGTACCGCGTATCGCCCTGACCGCGACGGCGACGCACGCCACGCATCAGGAGATCACCCAGAGCCTCGGGATGCCGGACGCCAAGCACTTCGTGGCGAGCTTCGACCGGCCCAACATCCAGTACCGGATCGTCGCGAAGGCCGACCCCAAGAAGCAGCTCCTCTCCTTCCTCAAGCAGGAGCACGAGGGCGACGCGGGCATCGTGTACTGCCTGTCGCGCAAGTCGGTGGAGGCCACGGCCGAGTTCCTGTGCCGGAACGGGATCGAGGCGGTGCCCTACCACGCGGGCCTGGACGCGGGCACCCGTGCGCGCCACCAGTCCCGGTTCCTGCGCGAGGAGGGCCTGGTCGTCTGCGCGACGATCGCGTTCGGCATGGGCATCGACAAGCCGGACGTCCGCTTCGTCGCCCACCTGGACCTGCCGAAGTCCGTCGAGGGGTACTACCAGGAGACCGGCCGTGCCGGGCGCGACGGGCTGCCGTCCACGGCGTGGATGGCGTACGGGCTCCAGGACGTCGTCCAGCAGCGGAAGCTGATCAACATGGGGGAGGGGGACGAGGCGTTCCGGCGCCGGGCCTCCTCCCACCTCGACTCGATGCTGGCGCTGTGCGAGACGGCCCGGTGCCGCAGGTCGCAGTTGCTCACGTACTTCGGCCAGGAGGCGCAGGCGGCCGACTGCGGCAACTGCGACACGTGCCTGGCCCCGCCGGAGACCTGGGACGGCACCGTCGCCGCGCAGAAGTTCCTGTCCACGGTGGTGCGGCTCGACCGGGAGCGCAGGCAGAAGTTCGGCGCGGGGCAGATCATCGACATCCTGCTGGGCAAGCGCACCGCGAAGGTCATCCAGTTCGACCACGATCAGCTCTCCGTCTTCGGTATCGGCGACGATCTGAGCGAGGCCGAATGGCGGGGTGTCGCGCGGCAGTTGCTGGCGCAGGGGCTCGTCGCGGTCGAGGGCGAGTTCGGGACGCTGGTGCTCACCGAGGAGAGCGGGAGTGTGCTCGGCGGGCGGCGCGAGGTGCGGCTGCGCAAGGAGGCGCCGAAGGCGGCGACGGTGCGGGCCGCCGCACGCGACCGGAAGGCCAGGACGCCCGCCGCCGACCTCCCCGAGGAGCTGCTGCCCGTCTTCGAGGCGCTGCGGTCCTGGCGCGGGGCGCAGGCGAAGGAGAACGGGGTCCCGGCGTACGTCATCTTCCATGACGCGACGCTCAAGGAGATCGCGGTGCAACGGCCCACGTCGCTGGCGCAGTTGGGCACCATCGGCGGGGTCGGCGAGAAGAAGCTGGCGACGTGGGGCGAGGGGGTGCTCGCGGTGCTGGCAGGACTGGACGGCGGCGGTCAGGCCGCGGGCGTGGGCGCGGGCGAGCCGGAGCAGGCGCCGCACCCCGGGCCCGAGCCGCACCCCGGGCCCGAGCCGGACTTCGGGCCCGAGCCCGAGCCCGAGGAGATCGACTGGTGAGCGCACCGAGCCCGGTCGGTCGCCCGCCCGGGCCCGGGTCCCTCAGCCGGCCGCCACGATCCTGCCCGTCACATCCCCCAGGCCCACCCGGGTGCCGTTCGGGCCCGGGGCCCACGCCGACAGGGTCACCTCGTCGCCGTCCTCCAGGAAACCGCGCTTGCCGTCGGGGAGTTCGAGGGGCCGCTGACCGTTCCAGGTCATCTCGATGAGCGAGCCGCGCTCGTTCTCCTCGGTGCCGCTGATGGTGCCGGAGCCGTAGAGGTCGCCGGTGCGCAGCGAGGCGCCGTTGACCGTCATGTGGGCCAGCATCTGGGCGCCCGTCCAGTACATGCCGGAGAAGGGGGGCTCGGAGATGACGTGGCCGTTGAGGGAGACCGTGATGCGCAGGTCGTAACCGGCGGGGTCCAGGGCCGGGTCGGCGTCGTCCAGGTAGGGGAGCAAGGGGACCGTGCGGGGCGGTGCCGCCACGCGCGCGGCGTCCAGGGCGTCGAGGGGGGTGATCCACGCGGAGATCGACGTCGCGAAGGACTTGCCGAGGTGCGGGCCGAGCGGCACGGTCTCCCAGGACTGGATGTCGCGCGCCGACCAGTCGTTGAGGAGGCAGAGACCGAAGACGTGGTCGCGGTAGGACGAGAGCGGTACGGCGGTGCCCTGCGCGGAGGGCGTCCCGACCACGTAGCCGACCTCCGTCTCGATGTCGAGGCGGACCGAGGGGCCGAAGACCGGGGCCGGGTCGGCCGGGCTCTTGCGCTGGCCCGACGGGCGGACGACGTCGGTCCCGGAGACCACGACGGTGCCGGCCCGGCCGTGGTAACCCACGGGCAGGTGCTTCCAGTTGGGCTTCAGCGGCTCCTCGTCGGGGCGGAAGAGGCGGCCGAGGTTCGAGGCGTGGTTCTCGGAGGCGTAGAAGTCGACGTAGTCCGCGACCTCGAAGGGGAGGTGGAGCGTGACCGAGGAGAGCGGGTGCAGGAAGGGCAGGACGGTGGCGCGGTGGGCGGGCACCGTCACCCAGGCGGTCAGCGCGCGGCGCACGTCGGACCAGGCCGTACGGCCCGCCGCGAGCAGCGGGTTGAGGGTCGGCCCCGCCAGGAGGTCGGCGTAGGGGGAGCCGAGGGCCGCTGCCGCCGCTGCCGCGTCGAGGACGTGGTCGCCCAGGCGGACGCCGACCCGGCGACGGTCGTCGGGGGCCGTCGAGAAGACTCCGTAGGGGAGGTTGTGCGGGCCGAAGGGATCGCCTTCGGGGAGGTCGAGCGGGGTGTGCTCGGGCGCGTGGGCCATGCCTACCTGCCTCTCTTTCCGTCGAGTGCGGCTCACGTTACGTGGGGGACGCGGGTTCGGGCAGTGTCTAAAGAGTTCGCAATGTCCGAATGACCCGTTGATGGAGTGGTCGGTTCCGGCTTAGCGTCGATGCTCGGTGGGCTCGGGTGGGGTGGGGCCGGGCCCGAGGGGGACAGGACACGTGGGGGAACCCGATGGCCAGGAGTCCCGGTCGTGCTCGCGGGGGTGCCGGAGGTGTGCCGTTCGCACTGGACCGCTCCGTGCCGGCTCTCATCGTCAAGTTCGGTGACTACCCGTTGCACCACGGCGGGGTGGGGGCCATCCGCAGCCTGGGCCGTCTCGGCGTGCCCATGTACGCGATCACGGAGGACCGGTACACGCCCGCGGCGGCCTCCCGTTATCTGTGCCGGGCGTTCCCCTGGCGGACCACCGGGGTGGAGGAGCCCGAACGCCTCGTCGAAGGGCTGGTGCGCATCGCGGGCCGTATCGGCCGGCCCGCCGTACTGATCCCGACGGACGAGGAGGCGGCCGTCCTCATCGCCGAGCACCAGGACCCGCTGGCCGGTGCGGGCTATCTCTTCCCGCGCGTGGAGCGGGAGTTGCCGCGCCGCCTCGCCAGCAAGCAGGGGCTGCACGAGCTGTGCGTGGAGCACGGGATCCCCTCGCCGGTGGCCTCGTTCCCCGACAGCCGCGCGGAGATCGAGGAGTTCGCCGGGAAGGCGCGCTTCCCGGTCGTCGCGAAGAACCGGGAGGCGTTCACCCGCCGCAGCAGTCCGGTGGTGAACGGGACGACGAGGATCGCCGGCCCCGACGGTCTGCGCGCGCTCGCCCGGGGCTGGGGCGAGCGGCCCGGCGTGATCCTCCAGGAGTACCTGCCGCGCGAGGACGCCGAGGACTGGATCGTGCACGCCTACTTCGACCAGGACTCCACGCCGCGGGCGCTGTTCACCGGGGTCAAGGTCCGCTCGTGGCCACCGCACGCGGGGATGACGGCGCACGCGTACGTCGTCGACAACCCGGAACTCGCGGACCTCGCCGCACGTTTCGTCAAGCAGATCGGCTTCACCGGCATCATCGACCTCGATCTGCGCTTCGACCGGCGCGACGGACAGTACAAGCTGCTCGACTTCAACCCGAGGATGGGGGCCCAGTTCCGCCTGTTCGAGAGCGAGGCGGGCATCGACGTGGTCCGCGCCCTGCATCTGCGGCTGACCGGCCGTGACGTCCCGCAGGGGGAGCAGCGTGCGGGCCGCGGTTACCTGGTGGAGAACATCGACCTGCCGGCGCTGCTCGCGTACCGGCGCAGTGGCTACACGACCCCGCACGCCCCGGCCCGCGCGAGCGGTACGGAGCTGGCCTGGTGGGCGGCCGACGATCCGCGGCCGTTCTTCACGATGCTCGCCCGCTTCGTACGGCCGGGGGCCAGGCATCTTCATCAACTGTGGCGGGCCAACCGCCGCGGCGTCGCGACCGGTTCGGCCCTCTGAGGGCGGGGCCCGACACGGAGCACGTGACGCCGCGTCGTCCTGGGGAGGGACTTCGTGAACCATCCGGTAGCTGTCATCGGGGCGGGGCCTTACGGCCTGTCCACCGCCGCGCATCTGCGGGCCCGCGGCATACCCGTCAGGGTCTTCGGCGAGCCCATGGTGAGCTGGCGCTCGCACATGCCCGAGGGGATGATCCTCAAGTCCGTCCCGTCCGCGTCGAACATCGACGCGCCGCAGCGCGGTCACACCCTCGCCGACTACTGCGACGCGGCCGGCATCAAGCGTCTCGTCACCGACGAGGACCTGATCTCCGCCGAGGTGTTCGTCGCGTACGGGGACTGGTTCCAGCAGCGCCTTGTGCCCGGCCTGGAGCGCGTCCGCGTCGTCTCCGTGGACCGGGGCGGGCCCGACCGCCGCGCCGGTTTCGCGCTGAAGCTGGACTCGGGCGAGCAGTTCACGGCGCGTGCCGTGGTCGTCGCCACGGGCCTGTCCGGCCTGGAGCACCTGCCGCGCGAGCTCGCCGGGGCCGTGCCCGACGGGCCCTCCGCCGCGGGCCCGCTCTCGCACAGCGCCCAGCACCACGACCTGTCCCGGTTCGCGGGCAGGGAGCTGATCGTGGTCGGCGCGGGCCAGTCGGCCCTGGAGACGGCGGTGCTCGCGGCGGAGGCCGGGGCGAGCGTGCGGGTGGTGGCCCGCGGCGCGGGCAGGGTGCGGTTCGGGGCGCCGCCGTGGGAACAGCCGAAGCTGCGCCCCGAGACACCGTTCGGGCGGGCCTGGTCGCTGTACGCGCTCACCTACTATCCGCACCGCTACCGCCAACTGCCGCCGCAGGCAAGGCACTTCCTGGTCAAGCGGGTGCTCGGGCCGCTCGGCGCGTGGTGGTTGCGCGAGCGCTTCGAGGGGAAGGTCGCGGTGCGGGACGTCGCCGCGATCGACGCGGCCTCGGTGTCGCAGAGCGGTGCGCCCGTCCTTAAGGTCCGCACGCACGGCGGGCGCCGGCGGGAGATGTCCGCGGACCATGTGATCGCGGCGACGGGGTATCGCGTGGACCTGGCGGCGCTGCCCTTCCTGGGCGACGGTCTGCGCCCCCGGATCGCGGTCAGCCGGGGCACCCCGCGGCTCGGCGCCGGTTACGTCTCCTCCGTCCCGGGGCTGTACTTCACGGGCATGCTCGGCGGATCGTCGTACGGACCGGTGATGCGGTTCGTGTGCGGCACGGAGTTCGCGTCACCGCGGCTGGCGCGGCATCTGGCGGCCGCGCACGGGTGAGGGCCGCCGGGGCGCTGCCCGGCCCCCGACGCGAACAGGAGGGACGCGATGGAGAGCAAGCTGCGGCAGAAGCTCCGCGAGCGCCGGGACCAGGTGGCGCTGGAGGCCATCGAGGCGGACCTGGGCGTCCTGGGCACCGGCGGCGCCCTGCCGCCCGGCGGGGAACCGGGGTGGGTCCGCGCGGCGATCGACCGGTCCCTGTCCACCGGGACGGAACCGGACGAACTGCTCGCTGACGACACCCCGCCGGAAGAACTCGACGCGTGGATCGAGGGCCTGCTCGCCACTCACGGCATGACCGGAAAGCTCTACGTGGCCAGCCATGTGGTGCTGCGGCCGTGGCTGGAGTGCGACGTTCCCGCGACGGGCTGGGCGGCGCGGCTGCGGGACGCGATCGAGGACCCCTGGATGTTCCTCGCGGGCCCCCTCGACCGGCTCGTCGTCGTCACCGAGGCCGAGTACTGCTTCGAGTGCCACGTGTCCCGCGCGAGCGGCCCGTGACCGGCCACGAGGGCACCTCGTACTACAACTGCCGTCGCCAGGAGCGATGTTGACCGCCGCTTAGCTCGAACAGATGGAGCGCGCCAGGGCGGCCGGTACTCGACGGTCCGGCGGGGCGGCCGGTCCGTATTCTTCGGATCATGGCCGCACCCGCATATGCCCTCATCGCCACTGACCTGGACGGAACGCTGCTGCGCGACGACGACACCGTCTCGGACCGGACCCGCGCCGCCCTGGCCACAGCCGTCGCGGCCGGGGCCCGGCACATCGTGGTGACGGGCCGCCCCGCGCCCCGGGTGAAGCCGCTCCTCGACGAGCTGGGCGGAGGGGGGCTCGCGGTATGTGCGCAGGGCGCGCAGTTGTACGACGGGGCGCGTGACCGGCTGCTCTGGTCCCTTACGCTCGACCGGGAGCTGGCCGAACAGGCGCTCGGAAAGATCGAGGCGGAACTCGGCCAGGTGCACGCCGCCGTCGACCAGGACGGCGTCGACGGCCTCACCCTCATCGAGCCCGGCTACCTCATGCCGCACCCCACCCTGCCCGCCGTCCGCGTCCACCGCCGCGCCGACCTGTGGGCGGAGCCCATCAGCAAGGTCCTGCTGCGCCACCCCGAGCTGAGCGACGACGAGTTGGCGACGGTGGCCCGCGCCGCGGTCGGCCCCCTCGCCTCCGTGACGATGTCCGGGCCCGGCACCGTCGAACTTCAGCCGCGCGGCGTGACCAAGGCGACGGGGCTGGAGCTCGCCGCCGACCGGCTCGGCGCGGGGCCCGCCGACACCGTCGCGTTCGGCGACATGCCCAACGACGTACCGATGTTCGCGTGGGCGGCGCGGGGTGTGGCGATGGCCGGCGCGCACCCCGAACTCAAGGCCGTCGCCGACGAGGTGACCTCGTCGAACGAGGAGGACGGGGTGGCGGAGGTGCTGGAGCGGTTGTTCGGCTGACGGGCGGGCGCCCAGGAGGCGCGGTCACCCCGCCGTCCGCGGGATCCGCTCCTCCCACGTCCGGTGGAACACCACCTCGTCCCCGTCCCGGCACACCACCTCGCTCGACGTGACGAACTCCTGCTCCGTGCAGGTGATCTCGGAGCGGGTCCGTACCGTCGCGTCCCAGCCGCGTTCCGGCCGGTGCAGGCGGATCGACCAGTCGGAGCGGGTGCGGGCGGAGAGCGGGTCGTCCTCCTGGATGACGTACGTCTCGACGGCGTCCTCGGTGAACTCCAGGCCGTCCGGGTACACCCGGGTGCCGCCGTACCGGGGGTCGACCTCCAGGCGCCATTCGCCCTTGGCCACGTCCCGGACGACGAGGCGCTCGGGGCGTGGCTCGTCCAGGGAGGCGGGGTACACCACGCCGAGCGGCTCGGACTGCTCGGGCTCGGGGAAGGTGACGGCAGGGCCGAGGTTCCCGGAGCGGACGGGGAGTTCGAGGGTGCTGCCCACCGGGTTCAGGGTGAAGCCGGCGTCGGAGCCGGGCTGGGGCCAGATCCAGGGCCAGTACGCCGAGGAGACGGCGAGGCGGATGCGGTGCCCGGCGGGGAAGGCGTGGCCGATGCCGTTCAGTTCGAAGGTGACGTCCTCGGTGGTGCCGGGCAGCCAGGGGACGGACGCCGCGCGGCCGTGCCGTGAGCCGAGGTTGAGGACCCCGCGGGTGACCAGCGTGGAGGAGCCGTCGGGCGCGATGTCGCAGAGGCGGGCCACGACCTGGCCCCGGGGCACCTGGGAGGTGAGGCGCAAGGTGACTCTCGGGCGTCCGAGGACCCGGAGGTCCTGCGGCACCTCGAATTCGAAGCAGGCCGATTTCGCGTCCTCGTCCCGCTGGTCGGGCGGCAGGTCGGCGTCGTTGCCGAAGGGGAAGAAGCGGCCCGCGTCCAGGCCCGTCTGCTGCGGGGAGCGGACGAGGACGGTGTGGCCCTGGAGCGCGTAGGAGACGGGTGTGACGTTCGGGGAGGGCCAGGAGGGGTCGCCGACCCAGCGGCCGGGCAGCTCCGGGTAGACGGTGGCCGGGGGGTGTGCGTCGCTGATCCAGGAGCGGAGCTTGGGCTCGGCCATGACGTCCGTGGGGTCGTCGCCCTTGAGCCAGTGGTCCCACCAGCGCAAGGTCTCCTGGAGGAAGCCGATCGCGGGGCCGGGCGGCAGGCCGCGGTCCGGGTACTGGTGCGACCACGGTCCGATGATGCCGCGCACCTGCGTGTCGGGGAGCGCTTCCACGAGCCGGAGCACGGTGTCGCGGTACGGGTCGTGCCAGCCGCCCACCGCGAGGACGCCCGCCTTGATCGCCGAGTAGTCCTCGCAGACGCTGCCGTGGCGCCAGTACTCGTCGCGGGTCTGGTGCTTCAGCCAGGTGTGGACGAAGGGGTCGACGGCCTCCAGGCGGTCGGTCCACATCTCGCGCCAGCGGTCGCCGACGAACGCCGGGTCGGGCGGGCGCGACACGAAGGCGAGCATCGTCGCCGCCCACGCGTGCATGTCCACGGCGAGGACGGAACCTCCCATGTAGTGCACGTCGTTGTCATAGCGGTCGTCCGTGGAGCAGACGGTGACGATCGCCTTGAGCGGCTCGGGCGCGAGGGCCGCGATCTGGAGGGAGTTGAAGCCGCCCCAGGAGATCCCGAACATGCCGACCTTGCCGCTCGACCAGGGCTGTCCTGCAAGCCAGTGCACCACCTCGACGCCGTCCGCGAGCTCCCGCGCGTCGTACTCGTCGCCCGGCATGCCCTCGGAGTTGCCGTGCCCGCGCACGTCGACGCGGACGGAGGCGTAGCCGTGCCCCGCGTACCAGGGGTGGCGCTGCCAGTCGCGCGGCGCCGTCCAGTCGGAGAGCCGGTAGGGGAGGTATTCCAGGAGGACCGGGACCGGTGCGTCGGTGACCGGACGCCAGACGCGCGCGAAGAGCGTCGTCCCGTCGGAGAGGGGTACGAGGATGTCCTCACGGACCGTTCCGTACGGGAGGTCCGTCCGGATCTTCGGAGTGCTCGGAGTGCTCATGGGAATCCCTCGGTGGCGTCAGTGAACGGGATGCATGGTGCGGCGCAACCACGGCGCCAGGGCGATGACGGCGACTCCGACGACGACGGCGACGGCGCCGTTGACGCCGAAATACGCGGGATCGGACACCTCGCCGTAGAACTTCACGGTCTGGGCCTGGATGCCGTTGGCGAGGGCCAGGGAGAGGAACCAGAGCGACATGGTCTGGCTGGCGAAGGCCCGCGGGGCGAGCTTCGTCGTCGCCGACATGCCCGAGGTCTCCACGAGGATGTCGCCGAGGCCGAGCAGCAGGTACGAGCCGACGATCCACCAGACCGCCATCCGGTAGGAGTCACCGCCGTGGCCGGCCGTCGGCAGGACCATGAGGAGGAACGACAGGCCGCCGAGGATCACCCCGAAGGCGATCTTGTTGGAGGCGTGCGGCTGGCGCCGGCCCATCCGGGCCCACACGCCCGCCACCACGGGCGCGAGGGCGACCTCGAAGGCGCCGAGCGCGGAGGCGTACCAGCCGGCCGGGAAGTGGAAGCCGAGGATGGTCGTCTCGGCGTTGGTGGAGGCCAGCAGGATCATCGTCGAGTACGCCTGGAAGAGGATGAAGTTGAAGGCGACCGACGCGACGAAGAGGACCAGGTAGGGGCGCAGGCGTCCGCGCTCCTCGGCCGTGACGCGCGGGCTCTTGAACATCACCGTGAAGTACACGAGCGGGGCGATCACCGAGAGGACGGTGAGGCAGTCGACGAAGCGGTCCATCGTCAGCCAGCCGACCGAGGTGAGGAGCACGGCGAGCGCGGCCACCACGACGGCACCGACGATCATCGTGCGCACCGCGCGGCGCATCCCCTCGGGCGGCAGCGCGAACTCGGCGGCGTGCTTGCGCCCGGCCAGGTGGCGCCGCCCGGTGACGTACTGGATCAGGCCGAGGGTCATCCCGACGGCGGCGGCGGAGAAGCCCCAGTGCCAGCCCTTGTGGTCGCCGAGCCAGCCGGTGATCAGCGGTCCGGCGAACGCGCCGATGTTGATGCCCATGTAGTACAGCGCGAAACCGGCGTCACGGCGCTCGTCGTCGGTGCGGTACAGCTTGCCGACCATGGCGGCCACGTTCGGCTTGAGCAGCCCGGTCCCGGCGCTGATCAGCCCGAGGCCCACCCAGGTCATGGCCGCGGTGGGCACCGCCATCGAGTAGTGGCCGCAGGCGATGAGGATGCCGCCCCACAGGACGGCGCGGTACGAGCCGAGGATCCGGTCGGCGAGCCAGCCGCCGCCGACGGAGACCAGGTAGACGAGGGTGCCGTACGCGGCCGAGACCGAGGCGGCGGTGCCCGCGTCCATGCCCATGCCGCCGTGTGCGACGGTGTCGGCGAAGAACAGCACGAGGATGGCCTGCATGCCGAGGAACGAGAACCGTTCCCAGACCTCAAGGCCGGACAGGGTGAGCAGGCCGCGCGGCTGCCCGAAGAAGGCGGTGTCGTCGCCCGGCGGTGGCCCGGTCGCGGGGCCGGGGTCGGTCGTGGTGCGGGACAAAGTGCGTACTCCCGGTCTTATCGGCTGATCAAGAACATACCGGGGGCACTGGGGAGGTGCCCGGTCCGGGTTGTCCGGGCGGGCGCCACCTGTGATCGAAACGCGACCGGATACGCTGACTTGAGTGATGGCAGCGACACATCGACAAACTGTGTGATCGACCGAATGAACGACCGAATGATCGACCGAGTTCGCCATGTGAGCGTCGTGATCGTCAGCAGACAGGAGAACCTCTCGTGACCGTCGTCGGGACTTTCGGTCTTAGCGTGCGGGACCAGGCTCTCGAAGCCGATGTCCAGGCAGGTTTGGTGGCTGTCGAGGAGGGGCTGCTCGAAGCGACCAAGAGCGAGGTCCCCTTCATCACGGAGGCCGCCCAGCATCTGGTGCGGGCCGGTGGCAAGCGCTTCAGGCCGCTCCTCGTGACGCTCGCCGCGCAGTTCGGCGACCCGTACGCGCCGGGCATCGTGCCCTCCGCCGTCGTCGTCGAGCTCACCCACCTGGCGACGCTCTACCACGACGACGTGATGGACGAGGCCGACGTGCGCCGCGGCGTGGAGAGCGCCAACCAGCGCTGGGGCAACTCCGTCGCGGTCCTCACCGGCGACTTCCTCTTCGCCCGCGCCTCGCACATCCTCGCCGACCTCGGCCCGGACGCCGTGCGGATCCAGGCCGAGGCGTTCGAGCGCCTGGTCACCGGACAGATCCTGGAGACCGCGGGCCCGGCCGAGGGACGCGACCCGGTCGACCACTACCTGGACGTGCTCGCCGGCAAGACCGGCTCGCTGATCGCCGTGGCGTGCCGCTTCGGCGCGATGATGTCCGGCGCCGACGAGACCGTCGTGGACGTGCTGACCCAGTACGGCGAGCGCCTCGGCGTCGCCTTCCAGCTCGCCGACGACGTCCTCGACATCGCCTCCGACTCGCACGAGTCCGGCAAGACGCCCGGCACCGACCTGCGCGAGGGCATCCCGACGCTGCCGGTGCTGCGCCTGCGCGAGCGCGCGCTGCTCCTCGGCCTGCCCGAGGACCAGGCCCTGGTCGAGCTCCTCGACTCCGACCTCGCGGACGACGCGCGGCTGGCCGAGGCGATCGCGCGGCTGCGCGTCCACCCCGCCCTGGAGCAGGCCCGCCGCGACACCGTGCGCTACGCGGAGGAGGCCCGCTCGGTGCTGGCCCCGCTCCCCGAGTGCCAGGCGAAGGCGGCGCTCGTGGAGCTCTGCGACGCCGTGGTCCACCGGGCAGGCTGAATCGCACCCCCTGTGACGCAGGTCACAGGGGTGGGATGAGGCGGGCGTCGCCAGGGCCCGTACCTCCCCTCGGAAGCCGCGCAGGGGGCGTCGGCTCGGGGCAGGGGGTTCGACATGGGCACGGACGGAACCAGCAGCACACGGCAGACCCGGAAGCGGAGCGCGCGGCCCGCGCCGCCGCAGGCGCTCCGTCGTCGGGGGCGCGTCCTCGCCGGGGTCGCCGCCGCCGTCGCGGCCGGGGTCACCGGTGCGGCGCTGCCCGCTTCGGCCGACGGCGGCGACGACCCCGGCCGGACATTCCTCGCCACCAGTCTCAACGGGGCCGACGAGGTGCCCGTGCCGGGCGGCCCCGCCGTCGGCGACCGGGACGGATCGGCCCTGGAGTTCGTGAAGGTCGAGGGCGACCGGGTCTCCGTCGCCGTCCGCTGGCGCGGCACCGGCGCGCCGACCATGCTCCACCTCCACGAGGGCGCCAAGGGCACCAACGGCGGCGTCAGGATCGACTTCGGCCCGCTCCTCGCGAAGGCGAGGCACCACCGCGTCACCGGCACCGTCACCGTCGGGGACAGCGCGCTGCTCGGCCGGCTGACGTCCGATCCGGGTGGGTTCTACGCCGATCTGCACACCGCCGCGTTCCCGGGCGGCGCCGTCCGCGGCCGGCTCCACCGGGTCACCACCCCGTTCGACATCCGCCACGCCCTGGACGGCTTCCAGGCGTCCGTGGTGCGCGGACAGCAGATCTACGCGTGCAGGAAGGATCCGGCGACCGGCGTCTCCGCCTTCGCGCAGCGGGACGTCCGTGCCGTGCTCGGCCATGACATCGCGCACTCGTTCGTGGCCCCGAACTCCGGTGTGCCGCAGTGGGTCGCGCCCGACGGCAGCGCCGTCACCGGCACCGTCCTCGGCAAGACGCCGAACGGCGAGCACAACATCGCCGAGCTGGACCTCAAGGCGACCTCCTCCGGCAAGCACCACGGCCTGCTGGCCCGTACAGCCGAGATCCTGCGGCTCAACACCGTGGGCGGAGTCGCCCCGGCCGGGAGCTGCGCCGAAGGGGCGATCGTGGGCGTGCCCTACCGGGCGGACTACGTGTTCGTGCAGCGCTGAGCGCCTGTCTTCGAGAGCGACCGGGCGGCGCCACCCCTACGGGTCGGGGGAGGCGCCGCCCGTCCTTGTCATCCCGTAGGTGTACGCGGAGTTGATCCCGCGGACTGACGCTTCCGTGTGGCCGATTTGGTCAGATTGCTTACACCACTCCTGACCAATTCGGGTGAGAATGGCGGCTTGGGGTGGACGAGCGCGCAGCGCATCCGATCAGCGGACGACGCGGGCACAGGACGGTAGGCCGCCGCCGAACACGGAGGTAGGGCATCAGCATGGCACCGTACGAATCCGAAGACAGCCAGGGCTCAGGGCGCCGCAAGGCGGCTCGCTACGCGGTCCCCGTGGCCGTGGTGGGGGTGGCCGCGGTGACGATCGGGCTCGTCCCGGCGCTCGCCGACTCGGGCGACCCGGATCTCCCGAAGATCACCGCCCGCGAACTCATCGAGAAGATCGCCGCCTCGGACACCGAGCAGGTGTCGGGCACCGTGAAGATCCACACGGACCTGGGCCTGCCGTCCCTGGGCGGCGCGACCCCGGGCCTGCCCGGCGCGGGCGGCGGCAAGGACTCCTCGTCGGCCGACCCGAAGGCGAAGCTGACCGAGCTGGCCACCGGGACGCACACGCTGCGGATCGCGGCGGACGGCCAGGACCGGCAGAAGCTGTCGATCCTGGACGACGCGTCCGAGTACAGCGTGATCCACAACGGCGCCGACGTATGGGCGTACGACAGCGGGTCGGACGAGGCGTACCACGCGAAGAACACCGAGGGGGCGTCCGGCGACCGGGCGAGGAAGCACTCCTCCGAGCTGCCGGCCACGCCGAAGCAGCTCACGGACGAGATCCTGAAGGCGTCCGGCTCCACCACGTCGTACACCGTCGACGGCACGGCGCAGGTCGCGGGGCGTGACGCGTACCGGCTCCAGATCAAGCCCAGGCAGTCCGGCTCGACGGTCGGCGCGGTCACGGTCTCCGTGGACGCGAAGACGGGTACGCCGCTGAAGTTCACGCTGACCCCGGCGAGCGGCGGCGCGGCCGTCGTCGACGCGGGCTTCACCAAGGTCGACTTCGGCAAGCCGGCCGCGTCCACCTTCGACTTCACGCCGCCGAAGGGCACCAAGGTCACCGAAGCCGGTGAACCGCAGGACGGGGGCCGGGCGAAGCAGGCACCCGACGGCGTCGGCAGCCTGGACGGGCTCCGGGTCATCGGCACCGGCTGGACCTCGGTCGCCGAGCTGAAGCTGCCCGGTGACTCGGGCGTCGCGGGCCTCGCCTCCGGTTCCGCGTCGAGCGGCATGCCGGGCGACGCGCAGAAGTTCCTCGACTCCCTCGGCGACAAGGTGAAGGGTGAGTTCGGGGCCGGCACCGTGTACTCGACCCGCCTGGTGAACGTACTGATCACCGAGGACGGGAAGGTCTACGCGGGAGCGGTCACCAAGGAGGCACTGGTGAAGGCGGCCGACGCGGGCTGACACGGCGGCGTCGCGGTGGCGAGGCATGTGACGAGGGAGGGGCATGGCGCCGGTCATCGAGACCCGGGATCTCACCAAGCGGTACCGCGGCGGCCAGTTGGCCGTCGACCGGCTCAGTCTGACCGTGCCGGAAGGCGCCGTCTTCGGCTTCCTCGGGCCGAACGGATCGGGCAAGACCACCACCATCCGCATGCTGATGGGGCTGATCGAGCCGACCGCGGGCACCGCCCGGGTCCTGGGCCGGCCGATGCCCCGCGCCACCCGCGCCGTCCTGCCGCAGGTGGGCGCGCTGATCGAGGGCCCCGCCCTGTACGGCTTCCTGAACGGCCGCGACAACCTGCTGCGCTACGACGCCGCCGACCCGGCCGCCGATCCGCGCACCCGCGGGGCGCGGGTGGCGCGGGCGCTGGACCGGGTGGGCCTGACGGCCGCCGCGGGCAAGAAGGCGAAGGCGTACTCGCTCGGGATGAAGCAGCGCCTCGGCCTGGCCGCCGCGCTGCTCCAGCCGCGCCGCCTCCTGGTCCTCGACGAGCCGACGAACGGCCTCGACCCGCAGGGCATGCGCGAGATCAGGAGCCTGATCCGGGAGCTGGCGTCCGACGGCACCACGGTCTTCCTCTCCTCCCATCTCCTCGACGAGATCGAGCAGGTCTGCACGCACGCCGCCGTGATGGCCCAGGGCCGCCTCATCACCCAGGGCCCGGTCGCCGAACTGGCCGCGGGCAGCCGGGGAAAGCTGACCGTCACCACCCCCGACCCGGTCGACGCGGCCCGCGTCCTCAAGGAACTCAACATCGCCGTCCTGGAGACGGCCGACGACCACCTGACGGCCGAACCGCCGCCGCCCGGGACGGAGTTGGCGGAAGTCACCGCGGCACTGGTCGCGGCGGGCGTGCGGGTCCGCGGCTTCGGCGTGCGGCGGGCCTCCCTGGAGGACGCGTTCGTCGCGCTGACGGGGGAGGGTTTCGATGTCGCGGGCTGAAGCGGTCCCCACCACCGCGAGGGTGCGCCCGTCGTGGACGCTCGGACTGCTGCGCAACGAGCTGACCACGACGTTCCGCCGCTGGCGCACGCTCGCCCTGCTCGCGGTCCTCGCCGGTGTCCCGGTCCTGATCGGCGTAGCGGTCAAGATCGAGACGGGCGACGGCGGGTCGTTCGGCGGGGGAGGCCCCGAGGGCGCGGGCGGGCCGGCCTTCATCGCCCAGGTCACGAACAACGGTCTGTTCCTGGTCTTCACCGCGCTGGCGGCGACGCTCCCCTTCTTCCTCCCCATGTCGGTCGGCGTCGTCGCGGGCGACGCGGTGGCGGGCGAGGCGAACGCCGGCACGCTGCGCTACCTCCTCGTCGCCCCGGCGGGCCGCACCCGCCTGCTGCTCACCAAGTACGCGGCGACGATGGCGTTCTGTGTGGTGGCGACGCTGGTCGTGGCCGTCTCGGCGCTCGCCACGGGGGCGGTCCTCTTCCCGATGGGCGACGTCGTCACCCTCTCCGGAACGCGGATCGGCTTCGGCGAGGGACTGTGGCGGGCGCTCCTCATCGCCCTCATGGTGGCGGCGTCCCTCCTCGGCATAGCGGCCCTCGGCCTGTTCGTCTCCACGCTGACGAACAGCGGCATCGCGGCGATGGCGACGACGGTGGGGCTGCTCATCACCGTGCAGATCCTCGACCAGATCCCCCCGCTGCACGCGATCCAGCCGTACTTCTTCTCCCACCACTGGCTGTCCTTCGCCGACCTGATGCGCGAGCCGGTCTACTGGGACGACCTGACCAAGAACCTCCAGCTCCAGGCGCTGTACGCGGCGGTCTTCGGCTCGGCGGCCTGGGCCCGCTTCACGGCGAAGGACATCACCGCGTAGAGCCGCCACCGCCCGCGCTCACCCCTGGTGCTCGTAGGGGAAGGTGGCGAGCGGCGCCTCCTGCGCGAAGAACGTCTTGGCGCGGGCCAGCGCCGCCTCGTCCTGGTGGATGTCGCCGGGCTTGCTGCCGTTGCCGAGGAGTACGCCGCCGAAACGCATGCCCATGTACGCGGCCGAGTTGCGCAGGGTGCCGATCAGCGGCTCCGCGACGACCTCCTCCTCGTGCGCGAGCGCGGTCACGCCCCACAGGGTGCGCCCGGCGAGGGTGGCCCTGAAGTCGACGCCCGGGGTGCGCAGCCAGCCGGACCAGTGATCCAGATAGCGCTTGGTGGAGGCGGAGACCGAGTACCAGTACAGCGGCGAGGCGATGACGATGTCGGTGGCGGCGAGGGTGGCGTCGAGGAGCAGCGCGACGTCGTCGCCGCGCGGGCGCACGTGGTCGCTGTCGTGGCGCAGGTCCTGGAAGTCGGGCAGCGGATGCCTGGCCAGATCGATCCAGCGCTGTCCGACGTCGGGCGGCAGTTGCTCGGCGGCCTTCCGCGCGAGGATCTCGGTGTTGCCCTCGGAGCGGCTGCTGCCGAGCACGAACAGGAAAGAGCGGGCGGACATGGTTCCCCCTGGGGCGCTGACACGGACGCGACTTACTTGCGCATGCAGTATATGCACACGCAAGTAAGTCGCGGAAGGGGTGCCGGGGAAGGGTGCCGGGGAAGGGCGCCGCAAAGGGTGAGTCCGGCGTACGCCTACTCGGCCAACGCCCATATGGCGTAGGCGATGGCGTCACTGTTGCGGTCGAGCGCCGTCGTGCTGATGTTGGCGGCCGTGTCGCAGGACGAGTGGTAGCAGGCGTCGAACGCCTTGCCCGCGGTGCCGCCCCACTTCTGGGCCTGCGCGGTCGTCTTCAGGTAGTCGGCGCCGCTGAACAGGCCGCCGACCGGGATGCCGGCGTTCTTGAAGGGGGCGTGGTCCGAGCGCCCGTCGCCCTCGGTCTCGATCTCGGTGGGGACGCCGAGGCCGGTGTAGTAGTCCTTGAACACCTTCTCCAGGGCCGGATCGTCGTCGTACACGAAGTAGCCGGGGTTGGGCGAGCCGACCATGTCGAAGTTCAGGTAGCCGTCGATCCGCGAACGGTCGGTGAGGGAGAGCGAGTTGACGTAGTTCCGGGAGCCGACCATGCCCAGCTCCTCGGCGCCCCACCAGGCGAACCGCAGATGCTTGGTGGGCTTGAACTGGGCGCGGGAGACGGCGAGCGCGGTCTCCAGTATCGCGGCGGACCCCGAGCCGTTGTCGTTGATGCCGGGCCCGGCCGTCACGCTGTCGAGGTGGGCGCCGGCCATGACGACCTGGGTGGTGTCGCCGCCCGGCCAGTCCGCGATCAGGTTGTAGCCGGTACGACCGCCCGACGTGAACTGCCGGATCGAGGTGGTGAACCCGGCCGCGTCCAGCTTCCCCTTCACGTAGTCCAGGGAGGCCTTGTAGCCCGGCCTGCCGTGGGCGCGGTTGCCGCCGTTGGCGGCGGCGATGGACTGGAACTGGGTGAGGTGGGCCTTGACCGACGCCACGGGGATGTCGGGCGCCGCAGCCACGCCGGGTGTCGCGCCGACCGGTGTGGCGGCGACGAGAACGCCGACGGTGAGCAGGGAGGCGGCTGCGAGCCGCATGCGTAGGGGGTGCAGGGCCATGTGGGGGGCTCCTGATTCCTGGGAGGGGGACGGAATTGAGGTGGCCCGATGGTCCTGGCTTGTCGATGCACCGTCAAGAGCGTAATCCGGTCAGCGCTGTTCGCATACCGGGCGCCCGGTCGTGTGCACTCACTGACCGCGCGTCATATCGAAAGGTCTTGGGTGCGTTCCGGCATGCGGGCGGAAGACAGACGGCGGCAATGTGGTTGCGCAGTAAGGAAGTTGAACGTCTCGAAGGGATACCGACATGACGCAGGACACCGCCAAGGTCTGGTTGATCACCGGTGCGAGCAGCGGCTTCGGCCGGGCCCTCGCGGAGGCGGCCGTCGCGGCGGGCGACCGAGTGATCGGCACCGCCCGCCGCCCGGACGGCCTCGCCGACCTGGTCACCGCCCACCCGGACCAGGTGGAGGCGGTCGCCCTCGACATCACCGACGGCGACTGCGTCGACGAGGTCGCCGCCGACGTACTGGCCCGCCACGGCCGCGTGGACGTCCTGGTCAACAACGCCGGCCGCACCCAGGTCGGCGCTTTCGAGGAGACCACGGAGACCGAGCTGCGCGACCTGTTCGAGCTCCACGTCTTCGGCCCGGCGAGACTGACCCGCGCGCTCCTGCCGCACATGCGGGAACGCCGCGCCGGTTCGATCGTGAACATCAGCAGCCTCGGCGGCCAGTTGTCCTTCGCCGGGTTCTCCGCGTACAGCGCGACGAAGGCGGCCCTGGAGCAGTTGTCGGAGGGCCTGGCCGACGAGGTGACCCCGTTCGGCATCAGGGTGCTGATCGTGGAGCCCGGCGCGTTCCGCACCAACCTGTTCGCGCGGGGCGCCGCCTACTTCTCGGCGGAGCACCCCGAGTACGCGGAGACGGTGGGCGCCACGCGCGCGATGGTGCGTGACAGCGCGGGCTCCCAGCCGGGCGACCCGGCGAAGGCCGCCGCGGCGATCCGGCTGGCGCTGGCGGCGGAGAAGCCCCCGCTGCGCCTCGCGCTCGGCGGCGACGCGGTGGACGCCCTCGTCGGCCACCTGGACGCGGTGCGGGCCGAAATCACGGAGTGGGAGGAGGTGTCGCGGGGCACGGACATCGACGCGTAGCGCTCCGGCGGCGGCCTCACCGCACGCAGAACCTCACCGCACGCAGAGCCTCACCGCACGCAGGGCCTCACTGCACGCAGAACTCGTTGCCCTCGGGGTCGGCCATCACCAGCCACTGCCCGCCCTGCGCGTCCACGGACCGCAGCACGCTCGCGCCGAGGCCGGTCAGCCGCTCGGCCTCGGCGTCGCGCCGGTCGCTCCCGGCGTGGACGTCGATGTGCAGCCGGTTCTTGCCGGTCTTGGCCTCCGGCACCCGCTGGAACAGGATGCGCCGCCCGAGCCCGGTCCCGGTCTGCTCGTCGACCGGGTCGTCGGGGTGGCGGACGGCGACGAGGTCCCGGAAGGCGCGGCGCCCCCACCGTTCGAGGGTCTCCGCCTCGGTCACCGCCCCGAACCCGAGGAGCCGCTCGATCAGGGCGGCGTTGTCCTCGATCTCGTAGCCGAGCGCGGCGGCCCAGAACCCGGCCTGGGCATGCGGGTCGGCGGCGTCGACGACGAGCTTCCATTCGAAGGTCATGCGTCAGTTATAGAGCCGACTTCCGCCGTACGGGGGTGGCTTCGCCGCGTGACTCGGCGGCAGCCGCCGCCGCCCGGGCCAACGCGATCCGCCCGGCCCTCGCGGCACGCAACGCGTCCCAGGTCAGCACCGCGAGCGCCAGCCACACCAGCGCGAACCCGGCCCACCGCTCCGGCGGCATGGCCTCATGGAAGTACACGATCCCGAGCAGGAACTGGAAGACGGGCGCGAGGTACTGGAGCAGCCCGAGCGTCGACAGCGGCACCCGGATCGCCGCCGCGCCGAAGCACACCAGCGGGATGGCGGTGACCAGGCCCGTCGCGGCGAGGAGCGTCGCGTGCCCGGCGCCCTCGGAGGCGAAGGTCGAACGGCCCTGCGCCGTCAGCCACAGCAGATACGCCAGCGCGGGCAGGAACTGGACGGCGGTCTCGGCGGCCAGCGACTCCAGGCCGCTGAGGTTCACCTTCTTCTTCACGAGCCCGTACGTGCCGAAGGAGAACGCGAGGACCAGCGAGATCCACGGCGGCTGCCCGTAGCCGACGGCAAGGACGAGCACGGCGAGCAGCCCGACGCCGACGGCCGTCCACTGCGCGGGCCGCAGCCGCTCCTTCAGGAGCAGCACGCCGAGCGCGATGGAGACCAGCGGGTTGATGAAGTAGCCCAGGGAGGCCTCCACCACGTGCCCGGCGTTCACGGACCAGATGTAGACGCCCCAGTTCACGGTGATGACCGCGGCGCCGACGGCGACGAGCCCGAGCCGCCTGGGCTGGCGCAGCAGCTCCTTGGCCCAGCCCCACTTCCGTACGAACAGCATGGCGATGCCCACGAAGACCAGGGACCACACCATGCGGTGCGCGAGGATCTCCACCGATCCGGCGGGCTTGAGCAGCGGCCAGAACAGGGGCACGAGGCCCCACATCCCGTACGCCGCGAAACCGTTGAGGAGCCCGGTGCGGCTCTCGCCGCCTTGCCCCTTGTCTTCTGCCGCCCGATCGTGCACGGACCCTCCTCATGACACGCGGCAGCCCCGCGGCGGCCACCAAGCAAGGTAGCGCCGCGGGGCTCCATGTGTCATGCCCGTATCGGCATACGGTCCTGTCGGCGGCGCCGCTACTTCAGCGCGGCGGCGACGGCGTCGGCGAGCGGCGTCGTGGGGCGGCCGATGAGGCGGGCGAGGTCCCCGTTCCGACGGGCGAGCAGGCCCTGCTCGATGGCCGTGTCGACCCCGACGAGGATGTCGGCGAAGGGGGCGGGCAGGCCCGCGCCGAGCAGGATCTCGCGGTTCTCCTCGGGCGTCACGGCCCGGTAGACGATCTCCTTGCCGGACTGCTTCGCGACCTCGGCGGCGTACTCCGCGAACGACCAGGCGACATCGCCGCTCAGCTCGTACACCTTGTTCTCATGACCCTCGCCGGTCAGTACGGCGACGGCGGCGGCGGCGTAGTCGGCGCGCGAGGCGGAGGCGACACGGCCCTCGCCCGCGGACGCGAGGACGGCGCCGTGCTCCAGGACGGGGGCCAGGTTCTCGGTGTAGTTCTCGTGGTACCAGCCGTTGCGCAGGAACGTGTACGGCAGGCCCGAGTCGAGGATCGCCTGCTCGGTGACCTTGTGCTCGTCGGCGAGCGCGAAGTCGGCGTCCGGACCGCCGAGCACGCCGGTGTACGCGAGCGAGGCCACGTCCGCCGCCTTGGCGGCGTCGATGACGGCCTGGTGCTGGGCCGCGCGCTGCCCGACCTCGCTGCCGGAGACGAGCAGCACCTTGTCACCGGGGCGGAAGGCGCCGGCGAGGGTCTCGGGCACGCTGTAGTCGGCGACGCGCAGCTCGACGCCGCGGGCGGCGAGACCCGCGGCCTTCTCCTTGTCGCGCACGACCGCGGCGATCTCCCCGGCCGGTACGCCCGCGGTGAGCAGCCCTTCGACGACGAGACGGCCGAGGTGCCCGGTGGCTCCGGTGATGACGAGGCTCATGACGGAAATCTCCTTGAGTGGGGGTTCTTTCCCCACCGTACGGGTAGCGCTGTCGATTCGTAAGTACCCACCTTGAAGTAAGGTACTGGTATGGGAGTAAGCAACCTGAGCACGGTGCGGGAGTGGACCACCACCAGCAGCGCGGGGCTCTGCCCGCAGCGACTGCTCCTCGAACACGTCACGAGCCGGTGGGGTGTGCTCGTGCTGCTCGCCCTGGAGGAGCGGTCGTTCCGCTTCAGCGAGCTGCGCCGGGAGATCGGCGGGGTCAGCGAGAAGATGCTCACGCAGACGCTCCAGACCCTGGAGCGGGACGGCATGGTGCACCGCGACGCCAAGCCGGTCATCCCGCCGCGCGTCGACTACTCGCTCACCGGTCTCGGCCGGGAGGCGGCGGCGCAGGTGCGCGCGCTCGCGGACTGGACGGACCGGCGGACGGCCGAGGTGGCCGAGGCGCGGCAGCGGTACGACGCCGCACGGGCCTAGGCAGGATCCGAACAGGGGAAGGGCCCGGACGCGGCGGCGCGTCCGGGCCCTTCGTGGCTGGTTCAGCCGATGACGGTCCAGGTGTCGCCGCCGGCGAGGAGGGCGGCGAGGTCGCCCTTGCCGTGGTGTTCGACGGCGGTGTCGAGCTGGTCGGCCATCTGGGTGTCGTAGACGGGGCGTTTGACGTTGCGCAGGACGCCGATGGGGGTGTGGTGCAGGGTGTCGGGGTCGGCGAGGCGGGAGAGGGCGAAGGCGGTGGTGGGGGAGGTGGCGTGGGCGTCGTGGATGAGGATGTCGGCGCGGTTGGCGTCGGTGACGGCCACGACGGTGAGGTCGCCGGTGGCGGGGTCGCGTACGACGCCTTTGGAGGCGTCGGCGCCGAAGGTGATGGGCTGTCCGTGTTGGAGGCGGATGACGGCTTCTTCGGCCTGCTGCTTGTCCTTGAGGACGTCGAAGGCGCCGTCGTTGAAGATGTTGCAGTTCTGGTAGATCTCGACCAGGGCGGTGCCGGGGTGGTCGGCGGCCTGGCGCAGGACGTCGGTGAGGTGTGTGCGGTCGGAGTCGATGGTGCGGGCGACGAAGGAGGCTTCGGCTCCGAGCGCGAGGGAGATGGGGTTGAAGGGGGCGTCGAGGGAGCCCATGGGGGTGGATTTGGTGATTTTGCCGATCTCGGAGGTCGGTGAGTACTGGCCTTTGGTGAGGCCGTAGATCCGGTTGTTGAAGAGGAGGATCTTGAGGTTGACGTTGCGGCGCAGGGCGTGGATGAGGTGGTTGCCGCCGATGGACAGGGCGTCGCCGTCGCCGGTGACGACCCAGACGGACAGGTCGCGGCGGGAGGAGGCGAGTCCGGTGGCGATGGCGGGGGCGCGGCCGTGGATGGAGTGCATCCCGTAGGTGTTCATGTAGTACGGGAAGCGGGAGGAGCAGCCGATGCCGGAGACGAAGACGATGTTCTCCTTGGCCAGGCCGAGTGCGGGCATGAAGCCCTGGACGGCGGCGAGGATCGCGTAGTCACCGCAGCCCGGACACCACCGCACCTCCTGATCGGACTTGAAGTCCTTCATGGACTGTTTCGCGTCGGCCCGGGGGATCAGGTGCAGGAGCTCGTTGGCGGGAGCGTCAGGCATCGATGGCCTCCTTGAGAGCTGTGGTGAGCTGCTCGGCCTTGAACGGCATTCCGTTGACCTGGGTGTAGCTGTGGGCGTCGATCAGGTAGGTGGCCCGGATGAGGGTGGCGAGCTGGCCGAGGTTCATCTCGGGGATGACGACTTTGTCGTAGCGGGCGAGGATGTCGCCCAGGTTGCGCGGGAAGGGGTTGAGGTGGCGCAGGTGGGTCTGGGCGATCTCCTCGCCGGCGGCGCGCAGGCGGCGGACGGCGGCGGTGATGGGTCCGTAGGTGGAGCCCCAGCCCAGGACGAGGGTGGTGGCGGTGTTGGTGGGGTCGTCGAGCTCGGCGTCGGGCACGGTGATGCCGTCGATCTTGGCCTGGCGGGTGCGGACCATGAAGTCGTGGTTGGCCGGGTCGTAGGAGATGTTGCCGGTGCCGTCCTGCTTCTCGATCCCGCCGATACGGTGTTCAAGGCCCGGGGTGCCGGGCACCGCCCAGGGCCGGGCCAAAGTCTGCGGGTCGCGTTTGTAGGGCCAGAACACCTCGGTGCCGTCGTCCAGGGTGTGGTTGGGGCCGGTGGCGAACTGCACCCGCAGGTCGGGGAGTTCGTCGACCTCGGGGATCCGCCACGGCTCGGAGCCGTTGGCCAGGTAGCCGTCGGAGAGCAGGAAGACGGGGGTGCGGTAGGCCAGCGCGATCCGGGCCGCCTCCAGCGCCGCATCGAAGCAGTCCCCCGGTGTCCTCGGTGCGACCACGGGGACCGGGGCCTCGCCGTTGCGCCCGTACATCGCCTGCAACAGGTCGGCCTGTTCGGTCTTGGTGGGCAGGCCGGTGGAGGGTCCGCCGCGCTGGATGTCGATGACCAGCAGCGGCAGCTCCAGGCTCACGGCCAGGCCGATCGTCTCCGATTTCAGGGCCACCCCGGGCCCGGAAGTGGTGGTCACCGCCAGCGATCCGCCGAACGCGGCGCCCAGCGCGGCGCCGATCCCGGCGATCTCGTCCTCGGCCTGGAAGGTGCGCACCCCGAAGTTCTTGTGCCGGGACAGCTCGTGCAGGATGTCCGAGGCCGGGGTGATCGGATAAGAGCCCAGATACAGCGGCAGATCCGCCTGCCGGCCCGCGGCGATCAATCCGTAGGCCAGCGCCAGGTTCCCGGAGATGTTGCGGTAGGTGCCGGTGGGGAACGCGGTGGTGGCCGGGGCGATCTCGTAGGAGACGGCGAAGTCCTCGGTGGTCTCCCCGAAGTTCCAGCCCGCACGGAACGCGGCCAGGTTCGCCTTCATCACCTCGGGCTTGCGGGCGAACTTCGCCGTCAGGAACTTCTCGGTGCCCTCGGTGGGGCGGTGATACATCCACGACAGCAGGCCCAGGGCGAACATGTTCTTGGAGCGTTCGGCCTCCTTGCGGGAGAGCGCGAACTCCTTGAGGGCCTCCACCGTCAGCGTGGTCAGCGGCACCGGGTGCAGGTGGTAGCCGTCCAGCGAGCCGTCCTCCAGCGGGGAGACGGCATAGCCGACCTTGGCCATCGCCCGTTTGGTGAACTCATCGGTGTTGACGATGACATCCGCGCCGCGGGGCACGTCGGCAATGTTCGCCTTCAGCGCGGCGGGGTTCATCGCCACCAGCACGTCGGGGGCATCACCGGGGGTGAGGATGTCGTGGTCGGCGAAGTGGAGCTGGAAGGAGGAGACCCCCGGCAGCGTGCCGGCCGGTGCCCGGATCTCGGCGGGGAAGTTCGGCAGCGTCGACAGATCGTTGCCGAACGACGCGGTCTCCGAGGTGAACCGGTCCCCCGTCAACTGCATCCCGTCACCGGAGTCACCCGCGAACCGGATGACCACCCGGTCCAGACGCCGGACATCCTTGCCCGACGCACCCCCGGCTGCGCGCTGTCCTCCGACCACTGCGCTGTCGGTCCCGTCGGCCTGTTCGGCTGTAGTACTGACCTGGCTGGTCACTGAACTGGACCTCCCTCGAGGCGGCTTTGCGGGCAGGCCCGTCCCACTGGCCTTCCCCTGGCCCACCCTACGTCTGTAAGGGGTGCCTTCCTCTGGATGTTCGTGGGATGGACCCGGAATCCAGACGGCGTGTCGCCCCGCTCCGCCGTGATCTGCCCACCCCCGGAGCCGAGCCCGACGCGCCGCGCGCGTCGGTCCGCAAGACGCTCCGTGCGCGTACCCCGGTTCTGGGCCGACGGGCGCCCGCCCCGCCGCTCAACTGTTCAGGTACGTCAGAACGGCCAGAACTCGCCGGTGATCCCCGACGCTCTGCGACAACCCCAGCTTCAGGAAGATGTTGCTCACGTGCTTCTCGACCGCGCCGTCGCTGACGACGAGCTGCCGGGCGATCGCCGAGTTGGTCCGCCCCTCCGCCATCAGGCCGAGGACCTCCCGCTCGCGCGGCGTGAGATGGGTGAGCACGTCCTGCTTGCGGCTGCGCCCGAGCAACTGCGCGACCACCTCCGGGTCGAGCGCCGTGCCCCCCTCCGCGACCCGGACCACCGCGTCCACGAACTCCCGTACCTCGGCCACCCGGTCCTTGAGCAGATAGCCCACGCCGCGGCTCGACCCCGCGAGCAGTTCGGTGGCGTAGCGCTCCTCCACGTACTGCGACAGCACCAGGACCCCGAGCCCGGGGAACTGCCCGCGCAACTGCACGGCGGCGCGCACCCCCTCGTCCGTGTGCGTGGGCGGCATCCGTACGTCCGCCACGACCACGTCGGGGAGCTGGTCCTGCGCCCCCAGATCGGTGATGGTCTTGACCAGCGCGTCCCCGTCGCCGACACCGGCCACGACCTCGTGCCCGCGGTCGGTCAGCAACCGGGTCAGGCCCTCCCTGAGCAGCACTGAATCCTCGGCGATGACGACCCGCACCCTGTCCTCCACGTTTTCGGCCCCCCAGCGCCCCTGTGCACCTGTCACAGAGGCCAGTTCTGACAGGCCCAGCATTCCAGCATCCGGAGCGGGGTGCGCCCACACGGCGGTAACAGGGGGTGGATCCCTCCGGGTTACCCGGTCACCCGGTCACCCGGTCACCCGGTCACCCGGTTACCCGGTCACCCGGTCACCCGGTCACCTCGGGCGACCGGGCGATCGGGTGACCGGGGGAGGTGAGGGGGTGTCAGGCCCGGCGCCACGGCAGCTCCGCCGTGATCCGGGTCGGCCCGGCCACCGGGGAGTCAACCAGCAGGATGCCGTCGACCGCGTCGAGGCGCTCGGTCAGGCCCGCGAGACCCGAACCGGCGGAGACGGCCGCGCCGCCGACCCCGTTGTCAGTGACCTGGAGCATCAGGCGGTCCCGCGTGCGCCACACGTCGACCGTGGCCCGCGTCGCCCGGCTGTGCTTGCTGATGTTCTGCAACAGCTCGGAGACCGTGAAGTAGGCGATGCCCTCGATGGCGGGCGCCGGGCGCTCCCGCAGGTCGACCTCCACCGTCACCGGGACCGTGCAGCGCGAGGCCACCGAGGACAGCGCCGCGTCCAGGCCGCGGTCGGTGAGCACCGCCGGGTGGATGCCGCGGGCCAGGTCGCGGAGCTCCTGGAGCGCCGTCTTCACCTCGCCGTGCGCCTCGTCGACCATGCGGGCCGCCGTCTGCGGGTCCTCGCTCAGCTTCTCCTTCGCCAGACCCAGGTCCATCGCCAGACTGACCAGGCGGGCCTGCGCGCCGTCGTGCAGATCGCGCTCGATGCGCCGCAGGTCGGCCGCGGCCGTGTCGACCACGATCCCGCGGTCGGACTCCAGCTCCACCACCCGCGTAACGAGCCGCGAAGGACCGAGCAGCCCCACGATCATCAGCCGGTCCACCGTGGTGAGTCCCCGGACGATCCACGGCGTCGCCAGCGTCACGAGCAGGCCGACCAGCGAGGTCAGCCCGATCTCGAACGGGTTGTTCAGATACACGGAGTGTGCCTCGTCGCCGTAGAGCTGCATACCGGCCTGCCCCGCGTACATGGGGAAGACCCACTGCCACAGCGGATACGTGAACAGCGCCCAGCCCGTCGTCCACAACGCGGTCGCCACCGAGAAGGAGAACACCGCCCACGGGAAGTGCAGCACCGTGTACAGCAGATGACGCCACGAGGCACCGCTCTTGAGCGTGGCGCCCATCCACCCGAACGGCCCGGCCCTCCCCGCGCGCACCGGCTCGGGCGCACCGACCTCCAGGCCGAGCAGCCCCCGCGCCCGCGCCCGCTCCAGGGCGCCCAGCCCGCGCGCCCCGGCCAGCGCCGCCGCCAGCACCGGCACCCCGATGAACGTCACGAGCAGTCCTGCGCCGAGCGACATCATCGTCACCGACCAGACGAACCCGACGACGGCGACCGGCAGGCTGAGCAGCACATAGCCGAGCTCCCGCCAGGTACGCCCCTCGACCGGCGCCCGCAGCCCGGCCGGCAGACGTCCGAGACCGCGCCGCCGAGGACCGGGCTCGTCGTCGTACGCGTACTCGCCGCGGTATCCGTACTGCTGCGTGGCCATGGATGCCGTCCGTTTCTGCTGAGGTTCGCTGGGGTGTGCCGGGTCTTCGCTCGGGTCCGGCCGGGTCCGGCCGGAGGGGGGCCGCCGTTCCCGCCGGTGCCCTCCGCTCCACTTCCAGGGTCCCGGGCGGCGGGGCCCCGGGCCATGCGGTGGGTAGGCGTCTTGGACCGGGGGTTTTCCCTACCTTCGGCCCCCGCGCGCGACGTGGGGCTACTGCCGGGAGCGGTCCCGCCACGGCAGTTCGGCCGTGACCGTCGTCCCGCCGCCCGCCGGCGAATCCACGACGAACAGCCCGTCGACCGCGCCGAGCCGCTCCGCGAGCCCGGACATCCCGGTGCCCTTGTCGAGGCTCGCACCGCCCTGCCCGTCGTCCCGCACCTGGATCAGCAGCCGGTCGTCCGACCGCCACACGTCGACCGCCGCCTGCGTGGCACGGCTGTGCTTGCTGACGTTCTGCAACAGCTCGGAGACCGTGAAGTACGCGATGCCCTCGATCGCCTGGGCGGGCCGCGCCGGAAGATCGGCCGTCACCTTCACCGGGACCGTGCAGCGCGAGGCCACCGAGGACAGCGCCGCGTCCAGGCCCCGGTCGGTGAGCACCGCCGGGTGGATACCGCGGGCCAGGTCCCGCAACTCCTGGAGCGCCAGCTTCACCTCACCGTGCGCCTCGTCGACCATCGTGGCCGCGGCGTCCGGGTCCTCCAGCAGCTTCTCCTTGGCGAGGCCGAGCCCCATCGCCAGATTGACCAGGCGGGCCTGCGCGCCGTCGTGCAGATCGCGCTCGATGCGCCGCAGGTCGGCCGCGGCCGTGTCGACCACGACCCCGCGGTCCGACTCCAGCTCCTCGATCCGCCGCTCCAGCTCGTCGGAGGGCGAGAGCAGCGCACGCACCATGGCGCGGTCCGCGTTGGTGAGGCCGCGCGCCAGGAACGGCAGCACCGGCCACAGCACGAAGAGACCGACCAGGGTCACCGCGAACGTCAGCACACCCCACGGCAGCCGGATCACCTCGTACAGCACGGCGCGCCAGCCCACCGAGTCCTTCAGGCCGTTCCACAGCCACCCGAAGAAACCGTCCCCGCGGCGGCGCGGCAACGGGCTCGGCTCCTCGATCCGCACCCCGAGCAGCCGCCGCGCCCGCGCCCGCTCCGCCCTGCCGAGCATCCGCGCCCCGCCGAGCCCCGCCGCGATCAACGGCAGCCCGATCACCGTGACGGTCAGCCCGGCACCGACCGCGAGGAGCGTCACCGCGTACACGAAACCGAGCACGGCCAGCGGAAAGCTGGTCAGGAGGTACGCGATCTCCTTCCAGGTGTGCTTGTCGTAGGCGAAACGCGGCGGTGGAGGCACCGGGCGGGCCTCAGCGGAGTCGAGTGGGTCGGTCATAAGCGACAGACTGCCCTGCGCGCGCACGGCTCCGCCATGAGGCGGACTGCCGGGGCGAACGGGGGATAACCCCACCCCGGGCCCCGCCCGTCCCCGCACCCACCGGGGCCACGCTTCGCACCGGGCTGCTTACCCTCCCTTTAACAGGCCCTAGACTCCCGTGCGTACAGATCGTCGAACACCAACACACGAGGGGCGACAGACGTGACGGGACCGACCGTGACCGTCATCGCGGCGGACTACTTCCACTCGTACTCGGTGGTCGGGCTGCTCGCCCTCGTCGGCGTGCTCTTCGTCGCCGTGGCCTTCGGCGCGGGCCGACTGCTGCGCCCGGTGGTCCCCACCCCGGAGAAACTGCTCACGTACGAGTGCGGCGTCGACCCCGTCGGTGAGGGCTGGGCCCACACCCAGGTCCGCTACTACGTGTACGCGTTCCTCTACGTGATCTTCGCGGTCGACTCGATCTTTCTCTTCCCCTGGGCGACGGTCTTCGCCGCGCCCGGATACGGCGCGACGACGCTCGTGGAGATGTTCATCTTCCTCGGCTTCCTCGCCGTGGGCCTGCTGTACGCATACAAGAAGGGCGTCCTGGCATGGACGTGAGCGACGTGACCCCCTCGCAGCCGGTGCCGCTGCCCGAGCCGGTCGGGCCGGTCGGGCCGGTCGGGCCGAAGAAGCTGGGTGTGCTCTCGCGCCTGGCCCCCGAACCGATGAAGGTGGTCCTCAACTGGGGCCGCCGCTACAGCCTGTGGGTCTTCAACTTCGGCCTCGCCTGCTGTGCCATCGAGTTCATCGCCGCGTCCATGGCGCGGCACGACTTCATCCGGCTCGGCGTCATCCCCTTCGCGCCGGGCCCCCGCCAGGCCGACCTGATGGTCGTCTCCGGCACGGTCACCGACAAGATGGCCCCGGCCGTGAAGCGCCTGTACGAGCAGATGCCCGAGCCGAAGTACGTCATCTCCTTCGGCGCCTGCTCCAACTGCGGCGGCCCGTACTGGGACTCGTACTCGGTGACCAAGGGCGTCGACCAGATCATCCCCGTCGACGTGTACGTGCCCGGGTGCCCGCCCCGCCCGGAGGCGCTGCTCCAGGGCATCCTCAAGCTCCAGGAGAAGATCGCCCGCGAATCGCTCGGCGAGCGGTACGGGTCCGCGTCCGCGGACGCGGCGGCCGGGCGTCCCTCGGCGGCGGCGCTGAGCAGCGGCCTCGTCCAGCCGCCCGCCGCGGGCGGTGACCGATGAGCTGGCTGCCGGGCCCGGTGGAGGAACTGTTCGGCGCCGAGGCCACCGTCGAGGAGGCGTACGACCTGCTGACGGTCGACGTCCCCGCCGCCTCCTGGACCGAGGCACTCCGGACGGCTCGTACGACGCTGGGCTGCACCTACTTCGACTGGCTCAGCGCCGTCGACGAACCGGGGACCGGCTTCCGGGTGTGCGCGCACGTCGCCGCCGTCGCCCCCGGCTCCGTACGCCGTCTGCTGCTGCGCACGACCGTGCCGCACGACGCGCCGGTGCTCGCCTCGGCGGTCGACGTGTACGCGGGCGCGGCCTGGCACGAACGGGAGACGCACGAGATGTTCGGCGTCGGCTTCGAGGGCCACCCGCACCTCGTTCCGCTGCTGCTGCCCGACACCTTCGAGGGCCACCCGCTGCGCAAGGACTTCGTGCTCGCGGCGCGCGTCGCCAAGGCGTGGCCCGGCGCCAAGGAGCCGGGCGAGTCCGAGCACGGAGGCCCGAAGCGGCGCCAGATGCTGCCGCCCGGCGTACCCGACCCGAACGAGTGGGGCCCGCTGAAGGGCCAGTTGCCCGCCGCACCGGCCCGCCCGGCACGTCCTGCCTGGGGGGCGGGGCGCGCGGGTGCCGGTACTGGTGCCGGTGCGGGGGCCGCTGGTTCCGGTGCGGGTGCCGCTGGTTCCGGTGGGCCGGGTGAGCGTCCGGCGCGACGGTCCCGTTCGGTGAGCGAGGGCTCGGCCAGCCAGGCTTCCGCGGGGGCGTCCTCTTCTCCTCCCGCTGCTTCCTCCGCACCGTCCGACCCGGCGGGGGAGGGGCGTCCCGCGCGTCCCGCCCGGCGCGCGCGCAGCGTCTCGGAGGGCTCGGCGAGCCAGCGCCCCGCGCCGGACACCACCCCGGCCCAGGGGACCGGACCGGCCGAGGCGGCACCGAAACCCCGCTCCGCCGACGCGCCCTGGCACCACGCCAAACCCGCGTTCGACGAGGACGCGGAAGGCGACCCTGCCCCCTCCTCCACCCCTGAGCCCCGCCCCGAACCCGATCCTCGCCCCGACCCCGATCCCCGCCCCGACCCCGACACGACCGACGGAGGCACGCAGTGAACGACGCTCTCGACGTCGCCCTGCGCCTCGTCCTCGTCTTCGTCGCCTTCCTGGTGCTGCCCCTGATCGTGGGCCAGACCGAGCACAAGGTCATGGCCCACATGCAGGGCCGCCTCGGCCCCATGTACGCGGGCGGTTTCCACGGCTGGGCCCAACTCGTCGCCGACGGCGTCAAGTTCGCGCAGAAGGAGGACGTGGTCCCGGCCGACGCCGACCGCCGCGTCTTCCAACTCGCCCCCGCCGTGGCCCTGCTGCCGTACCTCCTCGTCCTGCTGGCGATCCCGGTGGGGCCCGGCGACGGCGCGGTCGGCCAGGCCATCGACGCGGGCATCTTCTTCGTGCTCGCCGTGATGGGCGTCGGCGTGCTCGGCTCGCTGATGGCGGGCTGGGCCAGCGCCAACAAGTTCTCCCTCCTCGGCGGCCTCCGCACCGCCGCCCAGCTCCTCGCCTACGAACTCCCGATGCTGCTCGCCGCGGCCTCGGTCGCGATGGCCGCGGGCACGGTCTCGCTCCCCGGCATCCTCGACGCCTTCCAGTGGTGGTGGCTGCCCTGGCAGATCGTGGGCGCCCTGGTCTTCTTCGTGGCGGGCCTCGCCGAACTGCAACGCCCTCCCTTCGACATGCCGGTCGCCGACTCCGAGATCATCTTCGGCGCGTACACCGAGTACACGGGCCTGCGCTTCGCTCTCTTCCTGCTCGCCGAGTACGCGGGCATCGTCGTCCTGTGCGGCCTGACCACGGTCCTGTTCCTGGGCGGCTGGCACGGGCCCTGGGGCGCCGACGGCCTGGGTTGGGTATGGACCCTGCTCAAAACGGCGATCCTGGCCTTCGTCGTCATCTGGCTGCGCGTGTCCTACCCGCGCCTGCGCGAGGACCAGCTCCAGAAACTCGCCTGGACCACGCTCATCCCCCTCGCCCTCGCGCAGATCGCGCTCACCGGAATCGTGAAGGTGGCGATCAACTAGTGCCCCCGATCCCCGGGTCCGGCCTGGCCAAGGGCCTCGCCGTCACCCTCCGCACGATGACGAAGAAGACCGTCACCGAGCAGTACCCGGAAACCCAGCCCGAACTCCCGCCCCGCACCCGCGGCGTGATCGGCCTGTTCGAGGAGAACTGCACGGTCTGCATGCTGTGCGCCCGCGAATGCCCCGACTGGTGCATCTACATCGACTCCCACAAGGAGACGGTCCCGCCCGCCGTCGAGGGCGGCCGCGAGCGCAGCCGCAACGTCCTCGACCGCTTCGCCATCGACTTCTCCCTCTGCATGTACTGCGGTATCTGCATCGAGGTCTGCCCCTTCGACGCCCTCTTCTGGTCCCCGGAGTTCGAGTACGCCGAGACGGACATCCGCGATCTCACCCACGAGCGCGACAAGCTCCGCGAGTGGATGTGGACGGTCCCGTCCCCGCCCGCCCTCGACCCGTCCGCCGAGGAACCGAAGGAACTGGCCGCGGCCCGCAAAACAGCCGACAAACTGGCCACAGCACAGGCGGCAGAGGCGGCACAGGCGGCAGAGGCGGCACAGGCAGCCGAGGCAGCCCGGGCGAGCGAGGCAGCGCAGGCAGCAGAGGCAGCGCAGGCAGCCGGGGTGGCCCGGGTGAGCGAGGCAGCGCAGGCAGCCGGGGTGGCCCGGGCGGCCGAGGCTGCCCAGGCCGGGCAGGACGCCGGGCAGGACGCCGGGTCTGGGCAGACCGACCAGCCCGAGCAGACCGCCCAGCCTGAGCAGACCGCCCAGCCTGAGCAGACTGGCGCGCCCGAGCAGACTGGCCAGCCCGAGCAGGCCGCCGGGCCTGGGCAGGGTGTGCAGCCCGGTCAGACGGCGCCGACTAGGCAGACGGCCCCGCCCGAGCAGACGGGCGCGCCTGGGCAGACGGCCCCGCCTGAGCAGACCGCCTCGCCCGAGCAGACCGGCCAGCCTGAGCAGACCGCCCCGCCCGAGCAGACCGCCCCGCCCGCCCAGGACGCGTCCGCCCAAGCGCCGCAGAAGCCCGCCGCGTCCGACGACCCCGGAGAGGAGACGCCCGCATGACCCCCGCCGCAACGGCGGCCTCCGCCGCCGTCACCACGGCCGCCGAGAGCCACGGGTTCCTCTCACCGACGGGCGTCGAGATCGCCTTCCTCCTCGTCGGCCTCGTCACCTTCGGCGCCGCGATCGTCACCGTCACCACCAAGCAACTGGTGCATGCCGCCCTGTGGCTGGTCGTCGCCCTCGGTGGACTCGCCGTCGAGTACCTCCTGCTCACCGCCGAGTTCATCGCGTGGGTGCAGGTCCTCATCTACGTCGGTTCCGTCGTCGTCCTCCTCCTGTTCGGCCTGATGCTGACCCGCGCGCCCATCGGCCGGTCACCTGACGCGGACAGCCCCAACCGCTGGGCCGCCCTGACCGTGGCGGTCGCCGCCGCGGCGGCCCTGGTCTGGGTCGTCGTCGACGCCTTCCGCACGACCTGGATCGACCTGGACGTGGCCGCCCAGGGCAACACGGCCGTCACCGGCTCCATCCTGTTCCAGCACTGGGTACTGCCCTTCGAAGCCCTCTCCGTCCTCCTGCTGGCGGCCCTGGTCGGCGCGATCGTCCTGTCCCGCAAGAAGTCCACCGCCGAAGCGACCGGGGACGCCGGCGCCGACGCCGCCCCCGCCGACCGCCGGAAGGGCGACCGCTGATGCACCTCGCCTATCCCGCCGTCCTGTCCGCCCTCCTCTTCTGCACGGGCCTGTACGGAGTCCTGGCCCGCCGCAACGCGATCCTCGTCCTGATGTCCGTCGAGCTGATGCTCAACGCCGTCAACCTCAACCTCGTCGCCTTCGACGTCTGGCTGCGCGACGCCTTGCACTCCGGACAGGCCCTGACCCTGTTCACCATCGCCATCGCCGCCGCCGAGATCGGCATCGGCCTGGCCATCGTCCTGGCCGTCCATCGCAACCGGGGCACGGCCGACATCGACAGGCTCCGCGACTCCGCCGAACCCCACGACCCGGACGACGACCCGAGCGACACCCCGGACGACGACCCGCACGACCCGTCCGCCCCCGCCGGGCAGGCCACCACCCCGGCCGGCCCGGCGACGGACAAGAAGGCCGAGGCCACCGCGTGACCACCACGACCCTCGCCGTCCTCGTCCCCCTCCTTCCGTTCCTCGGCGCCGTCGCAGGTCTCCTCCTCGGCCGCACCGCCCCCGGCTTCGTCCGCCCGCTGGCCGTACTGCCGCCCCTGGCCGCACTCGTCCTCGCCGTCGTCGTCGCCGTCCAGCAGGGCGGCGGCACCGGCAACGGCACCACGGCCCTCGACGCGCACACCCAGCTCACCCCGACCGGTTCCGTACCGATCGAACTCGCCCTGCACATCGACGGCTTCGCCGCCCTTGTCGCCGTCCTGGTCGGCCTGGTCGCGACCTGCGTCCAGCTCTACTCGACGGGCTACCTCCGCGACGACCCGCGCTACCCCTCGTACGCCGCGCTCGTCTCGCTCTTCACCTCCGCGATGCTCCTCGTCGTCTACTCCGGCGACCTGATGGTGCTGCTGGTCGGCTGGGAAGTCATGGGCATCTGCTCGTACTTCCTCGTCGGCCACTACTGGGAGACCCCCGAGGCGCGGGCCGCCTCCCTGAAGGCGTTCCTCGTCACGAAACTCGGCGACGTCCCCTTCCTCATCGGCCTGTTCGCCCTCGCCACCGACGCGGGCTCCTTCCGCATCACGACGATCCTCGGCAAGGTCACCAGCGAGGGCGGCCTCGACCACCCCACCCTGATCGCCCTGCTGCTCCTCGCGGGTGTGGCGGGCAAGTCCGCGCAGTTCCCGCTGCACACCTGGCTGCCCGACGCGATGGCGGGTCCCACGCCCGTCTCCGCGCTGATCCACGCCGCGACGATGGTCGCCGCCGGTGTCTACTTCGTCGCCCGCCTCCTCCCGGTCTTCGCCGCCTCACGGGCGGCCCTGATCGTGCTGGCCGTCATGGCCGCCGCGACCATGGCCGGCTCGGCCCTCGCCGCCCTCGCCCAGGACGACATCAAGCGCGTCCTCGCCTACTCGACGATCGGCCAGCTCGGCTACATGACCGGCGCCCTCGCCGTCGGCGACCGCAACGCCGCCGTCTTCCACCTCCTCACACACGGCGCCTTCAAGGCACTGCTGTTCCTCGCGGCGGGTGTGGTCATCCACGCCGCCGGCACCAACTCCCTGGCCGCGATGGCCCGTATGGGCAAGCTGCGCGACCGCGTCCCCGACGCTTTCTGGACGATGACCGTGGCGCTGCTCGCGCTCGCCGCGATCCCGCCCTTCAGCGGCTTCTTCTCCAAGGAGGCCGTCCTCGGCGCCGCCGAGCACACCGCCACCGGCCATGAGCACGGCATCCCGGCCGCGTCCGGCTGGATCGTCCTCGTCGCGGGTCTTGTCACAGCGCTGCTCACCGCCGCCTACGCGACCCGGCTGTGGCTCCTCGCCTTCAACGGCCGGGGCGCGCAAGCCCCCGACCACGGTCGGCAGCCGGTCGTGATGAACGCCGTCCTGTGGGTCCTGGCGATCCCCTCCCTCGCTCTCGGTCTGGCCACGGGCGTCCTGCCCGACTGGTTCGACGGCCGCTCGCTCACCCCGACCCTGACCACGTCCGTCATCGGCACCGGCTTCGCACTCGTCGGCGTCCTGGTCATGTACGGGGCGTGGCGCCACACCACCGCGATGACCGCGCGCCGGGAGCCGATCGGCGCGGTCGCCGTCGACACCGCGTCCGGGGACGGCGGTCTGGTCGAGGCCGAGGCCATCGCCAGCCACACGGCCGCGTACGGGGACATCGCGGGCGCCCCCGACCTGGGCGACCCGGGCCGCCTCCTGCTCGGTCCGCTGCACGGGCACGCCGCCGCCGGATTCCACCTCGACGCCGTCTACACGACGCTCTTCGTCCGCCCCGTCCAGGCCGCGGCAGCGCTGGTCCGCTTCCTGGACCGGGCGGTCGTCGACACGTACGTGCGCGCCGCCGCCGAAGGCCCCAAGGCGCTGGGCTGGGCCGTGCGCCGCGCGCAGACCGGCAACGTCCAGACCTACCTCAGCGCACTCCTCGCAGGCACCGTCGTGCTGGTGGTCGCCGTCGTCCTCGTCGCCACCGCCGGAGCGTGAGCAGCCGTGATCGATATCAGCGAATCCGTGATGCAGTTCCTTCTCGCATTGATCGTCGTCGGCCCGCTCATCGGCGCGGTCCTCGCCCTTCTCCCGGCCCCGCCCGGGCTGCGGGGCACGTCCCCGGACCAGGCCGTGCTCCGCCACGGCGTGACCGTGACCGGTCTGATCCTCATCGCCGCGATCGTCCTCGCGCTCGGCTTCGACCACGACCAGCCGTCGAAGATGCAGGCCACGACGGACATCAGTTGGATCCCGGCCCTGGACGTACGTATCCACCTGGGCATCGACGGCATCTCTCTCCCCCTCCTGGTGCTGACGGCGCTGCTGACGTTCCTCTGCGCGCTGTACTCCTACTTCAAAATGCCGGCGGGCCCCTCGCCCAAGGCGTTCGTGGCCCTGGTCCTCGTTCTGGAATCGGGCACGCTGGCCACTTTCGCCGTGCTCGACCTCCTCCTCTTCTTCCTCGCGTTCGAGATGGTCCTCATCCCGATGTACTTCCTCATCGCCCGCTGGGGCGGTGCCCAGCGGCAGGCGGCAGCCTGGAAGTTCATCCTTTTCACCCTGCTCGGCTCGGTCGTGATGTTGCTCGGGCTTCTCCTTATCGGTGTTAAGTCGGGCACGTTCGACATGATGGCACTCGCCACTGACAACGGCCGGGGTCTGACGTCGTCCGTGCAGGTCATCGCCGTTCTGGCAATCGGGATCGGGCTCGCGGTGAAGACCCCGATGTGGCCGTTGCACAGTTGGTTGCCGGACGCCCACACCGCCGCCCCGACCGTCGGCTCCGTCCTTCTCGCCGGTGTCCTGCTGAAGATGGGTACGTACGGGTTCGTCCGCATCCTGCTCCCCATCGCCCCCGACGGGATGCGGACCTTCGCGCCGTATCTCGCCGCGTTCGCCGTCGTCGGGATCATCTACGGCTCCCTGGCCTGCCTGAACCTGGCCAAGCAGGGCGCGAAGGGCGACCTCAAGCGCCTCATCGCGTACTCCTCCGTCGGCCACATGGGCTTCGTCCTGCTGGGCATCGCGACGATGAGCCCGACCGGCGTGAACGGCGCGCTCTTCGCCAACATCGCCCACGGCCTCATCACCGGCCTGCTCTTCTTCCTCGTCGGCGCGCTCAAGGACCGGGCTGGCACCAGCGACCTCGACACCCTCGCCGAGCAGGGCGGCATGGCCCTGTACGGCAAGGCCCCGCGCCTGGGCGGCCTGCTCGCGTTCGCCGCCGTCGCCTCGCTCGGACTGCCGGGCCTCGCCGGATTCTGGGGCGAGATGCTCGCCCTGTTCGGCGCGTTCAGGCCCGCCGACGCCCTCAGCCGCCCGGCCTTCCTCGTGTTCATGTCGATCGCCGCGTTCGGCACCCTGCTGACCGCCGCGTACATGCTCATCGTGGTCCGCCGCGTCTGCATGGGCCCGCGCGACCGCGAAGCGCCGCACCTCGTCGACGTCCGCGGATACGAGTTCGCCGCCTGGACCCCGCTCGTCGCCCTCACCGTCCTCGCGGGTCTGTGGCCCGCCGCGCTGCTCGGCCTCACGGACCCGGCCGTGCAGAAGCTCCTCGCAGGAGGCCTCCAGTGACCGCCGTCGCCGCGCCCTCCGTGGCGTCCCTCGTCCAGTCCGTCGACTGGGCCGCGATCGCCCCGCCGACGATCGCGGCGGTCGTCGCCCTCGTCGTACTGGTCGCCGACCTGTTCGTGGACGAGCGCCGCAAACCGGTCCTCGGATGGATCTCCGTCGCGGGTCTGGCCGCCGCCGGACTCGCCCTGCTCCCGCTGATCGGCGACGAACGCTCCACCTTCTGCCTCGCGTCCTCCCAGGAAGCGTGCAGTTACACGGCGGACCGCTTCACGCTCGTCATCCAGTTCCTGGTCCTCGCCGGGGCCCTGCTCACGGCCCTGCTCTCGATCAGCACCCTGAAGGACGCCAAGAACGCGCACACGCCGCTTCCCGAGGGGGAGTTCTGGTTCCTCCTCCTGTCCTCCGCGGCGGGCGCCGCCCTCCTGCCCGCCTCCCGCGACCTCGCCACGCTCGTGGTGGCCCTGGAGGTCGCCTCACTGCCCGCGTTCGCCCTGGTGGGACTCAAGCGCGACGACAGGCGCTCCTCCGACGCGGCCCTGAAGTTCTTCCTGTCGTCGGTCACCGCGACCGCCGTCACCCTCCTCGGTGTGAGCTTCGTCTACGCGACCACGGGCAGCCTGCACCTCACGAAGATCGCCTCCGAACTCACGCAGGTGAACGGGCAGTTCCAGACCCTCGCGCAGGCGGGCGTCGCCCTCACCCTGGTGGGCTTCGCCTTCAAGACGGCCGCCGCACCGTTCCACTTCTGGGTACCCGACACCTATGTAGGCGCGCCGCTGCCGATCGCCGCCTACTTGTCGGTCATCGGCAAGGCGGTCGGTTTCTCGGGCCTCATCCTTGTCACGGTCGTCGCGTTCCCGTCGTACGCCGACGTGTGGGGCCCGGCGCTCGCCGCGCTCGCCGCGCTGACCATGACGCTCGGCAATGTCGCGGCCCTGCGCCAGCAGGCCACGCGCGCGTACAGCGCCGTACGCCTCCTCGCCTGGTCCTCCGTCGGTCAGGCCGGGTACCTCCTGGTGCCGATCGCCGCCGCCGCGTACTCCGACGACCCGCAGAAGTCGATCGGCTCCACGCTCGCGTACGCCCTCATGTACGCCGCCGTGAACCTCGGCGCCTTCGCCGTGGCCGCCCTCGTCGCCCGCACGAAGCCGCTGAACCGCCTCAGCGACTACCGGGGCCTGTACGCGTCGCGCCCGCTCGCCGCGCTCGTCCTGGGCTTCTTCCTGCTGTGCCTGGCGGGGTTGCCGCCGGGCGTCATCGGGCTCTTCGCCAAGGTGACCGTCTTCTCGGCGGCCGTCGAGGCGGGCCTGGGCTGGCTCGCCGTCGTCATGGCCGTGAATGTCGTCATCGCGCTCTTCTACTACCTCCAGTGGACCGCGGCCCTCTTCCGCGCCCCCGAGGGCGAGCCGGCCGCCTACCGTGCCTCCTTGCCGCTCACCGCCGCCATCGCCGTCACCGCCGCCGCCGGAGTGGTCCTCTCCGGAGCTCCACAGTTGATCCTTCGCTTTGTGGGCAGTGGACTGTTCTCGTGACGCGACAGATTCCCAAAGCCCCTATTTGGTACGTTTCTGGGTCGCAGCAAACAAGCGCCTTCCCCACCCTCACCCTTCCCAGGAGCAGCACCGTGCTGAGCGGTTTCAAGGACTTCATCCTTCGCGGAAACATCGTCTCCATGGCGGTGGGCCTCGCGGTGGGATCAGCGTTCACGGCGCTGGTGACCGCGTTCACCGCCGCGTTCATCACCCCCCTCCTCGGCTGGGCCACCGGCTCCATCGGCACCTACTCGGACGCGTACTTCACGCTGGAAGGCGTCCGGTTCCCCTACGGGAAGCTCATCAACGCGGGCATCGCCTTCCTGATCACCGCCTCGGTGCTCTACTTCCTGATCGTCGTGCCGATGATGAAGATCACGGCCCGCGCGGACCGCAACAAGCCGATCGACATCAAGGCCGCCCTGCGCGACTGCCCCCGCTGCTTCAGCCAGATCCCCGGCATCGCCACCCGCTGCCCGAACTGCACCAGCGAGATCGAGCCCGACGAGAAGGCACTGGAGGTCGCGGGCCTGCTGCCCCAGCAGCAGCACTGACCCGTACGGCCCAGTCGCACCCCCGCTCCCTGAGCGTGCACAAGGGAACTAGTCCTGCTCGTCTGGCGTTGACCAGTACGGGAGGGTCCACTGGAGAGACACCACAGCCACCCGCACCGAATTGCGGGTACAGGCCCAGTGGAAGCAGCGAGCAAGCAAGCAGTGGGTTCCCCTGCCGCACCACCAGGAGGGCGTACCGTGCACCGCCGGCACAACGGGTTGAAGACAGCAGTACTCCTCGGGGGACTGTCCGCCCTCATCCTCGTCATCGGCAGCTTTTTCGGCCGTACGGGGCTTGTCATCGGACTCGTCATCGCGATCGGGACGAACGCGTACGCGTACTGGAACAGCGACAAGCTGGCCCTGCGCGCGATGCGGGCCCGCCCGGTCAGCGAGTTCGAGGCGCCCGCGCTCTACCGCATGGTCCGCGAGCTCTCCACCCAGGCCCGCCAGCCCATGCCCCGCCTGTACATCTCCCCGACCGAGGCGCCGAACGCGTTCGCGACGGGCCGCAACCCACGCAATGCGGCGGTGTGCTGCACCGAGGGGATCCTGCGCCTCCTGGACGAGCGGGAGCTGCGCGGCGTCATCGGCCACGAGCTCAGCCACGTCTACAACCGCGACATCCTGATCTCGTCGGTCGCCGGAGCCCTCGCCTCCGTGATCATGTTCCTGGTCAACTTCGCGTGGCTGATCCCCGTGGGCCGCTCGAACGACGACGAGGGCCCCGGCATCTTCGGGATGCTGCTGGTCATGATCCTGGGCCCGCTCGCCGCCTCCCTCATCCAGCTCGCCATCAGCCGCTCCCGCGAGTACGAGGCCGATGCCTCGGGCGCCCAGTTGACCGGGGACCCGCTGGCCCTGGCCGGTGCCCTGCGCAAGCTCGACGCCGGGACGAAGCAGCTCCCCCTGCCGCCCGAGCCGCGTATCGAGACGGCGAGCCACATGATGATCGCCAACCCATTCCGCCCGGGCCAGGGAATGTCGAAGATGTTCTCCACGCACCCGCCGATGGCGGAGCGGATCGCCCGGCTCGAGCAGATGGCAGGTCGCCGACAGTGAAGACAATCCTGAACATCATCTGGCTGGTCCTGAGCGGCTTCTGGCTGTTCCTCGGCTATGTGCTCGCGGGCCTGCTGCTGTGCATCACGATCATCGGCATCCCGTTCGGCGTGGCGGCGTTCAGGATCGGCGTCTACGCGCTGTGGCCCTTCGGCTACACGACGGTCGAGCGCAGGGACGCGGGAGCGCCGTCCTGCGTGGGCAACGTGCTGTGGCTGATTCTCGCCGGATGGTGGCTGGCGCTGGCCCACATCTTCACCGGCATCGCCCTGTGCGTCACGATCATCGGCATCCCGTTCGGCATCGCCAACTTCAAGCTGATCCCTGTGTCGCTGATGCCCCTGGGCCGCGACATCGTCTCCACGGACCAGCCGTTCGCGGCGCGCTGACAGCACCCTCCGCGCGCCACGCTCCCAGGTCAGCGCAACCACCGCCCGCTCGACCGCGTCCTTCTGAGCAACATCGCCGCGAGCGAGCTCGCGTGCGGGTCGGTACGACAGAGGGGCAGAACACGGCATGGGCATCATCAGTTGGATCATCCTCGGGCTGCTCGCCGGTGCCGTCGCCAAGCTGCTGCTCCCGGGCCGCGACCCGGGCGGCCTGATCGGCACCACGCTCATAGGCGTCGCGGGAGCTTTCATCGGTGGCTGGATATCGTCCCGCTGGCTCGACCGTCCCATCACCAAGGACTTCTACGACACGGCCACCTGGGTCTCCGCGATCGGAGGCGCGCTCGTCCTGCTGATCGTCTACCGCATCTTCTTCGGCGACTCGCGCAGCCGCCGCTGAGACAGGCCCACAGCAGGGAGGGGCGGTGCCCGGACCGGGCACCGCCCCTCCCTGCGCGCAGACGACCGCACAGGCCCCAGGGGCGCGCCTACCAGTAGGCCGCCCACCCAGCCGTGCGGTGCCTCTTCGGCAGACCTACCGGTAGTTCACGAACTGCAGTGCGAAGTCAAAGTCCTTGCCCTTGAGCAGCGCCTGCACGGCCTGGAGGTCGTCACGGCTCTTGGAGCTGACCCGCAGCTCCTCACCCTGCACCTGGGCCTTGACGCCCTTGGGACCCTCGTCGCGGATGATCTTCGCCACCTTCTTGGCGTTCTCCTGCGAGATGCCTTCCTCGATGGAGGCGAAGATCTTGTACTCCTTGCCGGAGAGCTGCGGCTCGCCGGCGTCCAGCGACTTCAGCGAGATACCGCGCTTGACCAGCTTGGACTGGAAGACGTCGAGGATGGCCTTGACCCGCTCCTCGGAGTTGGCCTCCATCAGGATCTTCTCGCCGGACCAGGAGATGGAGGCGCCCACGTTCTTGAAGTCGTAGCGCTGCGAGATTTCCTTGGCGGCCTGGTTGAGGGCGTTGTCGACCTCCTGCCGCTCGACCTTCGAGACGATGTCGAAACTGGAGTCGGCCATGTCCTGTGGCTCCTTGTATCGGGGGTTGATCGGTGTCCGATCGGGTTCTGGTCGGGCGCGCACCGAGGCATTGCGCCGCGTGCAAAGCCTAGCCACCGCCCCGCGCCCCACCGCCGATCAATCGGGTGGCGAAGCACCCCTGTGCATCAGGTATTGTTTACGTCGTTGCCAGCGAGCACCGCCACCGAGCGGGGCCCGGGGCAGCGAACCCAAGGCGGTGTGCCCGAGCGGCCAAAGGGAGCAGACTGTAAATCTGCCGGCTCAGCCTTCCCAGGTTCGAATCCTGGCGCCGCCACACTTGGGTGAAGCCCCCTCCGGATTCCGGAGGGGGCTTCGTCGTGTCCGGGCCACCCAGGACGGCGCCCAGGACGCGCGAGAGGGGCCCCGGCAGCAGACGCGGCGCCCTGGCGGGTAGCGGGGGCGTTGGCGGCCGTGTGCGGGCGGCTGGAGCGGTCCCGGGGCGCGGCGCGTGATAACCCCTCCCTGCGCTACGGCGTCGACAGCCGGCCGCACACCCCTCCCTCCCCACCCGTGTAAGCAGCACCCTTGTGTGACGCATGGTGCAGCTCTAGGGTGAACCGCCGTATTGCACACGGGTGTTCGAGTCCGCAGGGTCGAGGGGGAGGCAGCCATGGAGATCAAGAAGACCGTGATCCGTGAGGAAGAGCGCACCAACCGCAGGCCCGCCATCATGGAGAAGCGGCCGACCCGCTGAACCGACTCGCTGAGCCACCGGGAAGAGCAGGACGAGCAAAAAGAGGGCGGCATGCGCGTTCAGTTGGTGACCATGCCCTGGCATCCGATCGATCTGCCCTCCCTCCAGGTGGGCCTGTTGCACCAGTTGCTGCGGCAGGTCCGACCCGGCGACGAGGTCCGCGAGTTCCACGGCTCACTGCGCTGGGCGGAGTTCCTGCTCGCCCGCTCGGACGGCCGGCTGCGCCCTGGTGACTACGAGGCGATCGGCAGCGACTCGATCTTCCATGGACTGGGCGACTGGGTCTTCTCCGGCGTGCTCTACGAGGACGAGAACTGGGGCGTGGCGAAGCTGCACGCGTACGCGCGCGAGCGCGCGTTGTGCGCCGACACCCTCGACACCGTCTCCGAGATGCGCGCGCACGCCGCCGACTACATCGACCGGTGCGCCGACGACGTGCTGGCCCACGCCCCGGACGTCGTCGGGTTCACCAGCACCTTCATGCAGAACGTGCCCTCACTCGCCCTCGCCCGTGCGCTCAAACACCGCCGCCCGGACCTGACCGTCGTCTTCGGCGGCAGCAACTGCGACGGCCCCATGGGACACGCACTGCACCGCAACCACCCCTACGTCGACCACGTGGTGCGCGGAGAAGGCGAGTACGCCTTCCCGGCCCTCCTGGCCCATCTGGACAGAGGCACGCCGCCCGACGACGTACCGGGTCTGTGCTGGTGGGACGGTTCCGGGGTGTCCCGCGTCTCGCGCGCCAACACCGAGACCCGCCGCACGGTGGCCCCCGCCGACATCCCCTCGCCCGACTACGACCAGTGGCAGGCGGAGGTCGAGGCGTCCCCGGTCATCGAGTACGTGTATCCGAAACTGGTCGTCGAAGGCGCCCGCGGCTGCTGGTGGGGCGAGAAGCACCACTGCACCTTCTGCGGTCTCAACGGCACCGCCATGGCCTTCCGCGCCAAGCCGGGCGAGCGGCTGTGGAGCGAGATCGACCGGCTGGTGCGCCGCCACCGCATCCTCGACGTCGTCACCGTCGACAACATCATCGACATGGCGTACTTCAAGGACTTCCTGCCGCGCGCCGCCGAGAGCGGCTGGGACCTGCGGATGCACTACGAAGTGAAGTCCAACCTCAGCCGCGAACAGATCGCCTTGCTGAGCGCGGCCGGGGCGGTCCTGCTCCAACCCGGCATCGAGAGCCTCAGCGACCGCGTTCTCGACCTCATGGACAAGGGCGTCACCGGAGCCCGCAACATCCGTACCCTGCGCGAGTTCGACAACCACGCCATCACCTGCACCTGGAACTACCTGTACGGCTTCCCGGGTGAAAGCGACCAGGACTACGCCTCCGTCCTCGACCAGATGCCGGCGCTCGTCCACCTCCAGCCGCCCGGCGGCGCCCACCGCATCCAACTGGAGCGGTTCAGCCCGCACTTCACCAACCCCGCCCTCGGCTTCGGCAAGCGCCGACCTGCCGAGATGTACCACCACGTCTACGAACTCCCCGAGGACGAACTGGCCGACCTGGTCTACCTGTTCGACACCGAGGACGCCGGTATCGGCGGGGAGACCGAGGCCCGGCTCCTGCACGCCGTCGCGCAGTGGCGGGCCGGCCACGCCGACTCCACCCTCGTCATGGAGACGGCGGGCAAAGACGGCCCGGGCGGGGAGGGCGCCGCGGACGGGAGCGCCCTCCTGGTGCGCGACCGGCGCCAGGGCTGGCCCCCGCGCACCTATTGGTTCAGCGGCTGGCAGGCCGCCGCCCTGCGCCACCTGGAGGACGGCCGCACCGAAACCGCCCTCCACCGGAAACTGACCGCCGACCGGTACGAGGTCTCCGCCGGGGAGGTGAGGGAGTGGCTCGGCGAAGCCCTCGCCCTCGGCCTGCTCTTTCGAGACGGCCGCACGTACGTCTCCCTGCCGACCCGGAGCGTGCCGATCCGCGTCGACCGCGAAACAGGCGCGAGTCCCGCGGAAGGGCCCGTACCCGAGGCGGTGGCCCGATGACCGCCCCGCCCGGCGACACCAGCCCCGCCACGCGCCCCGCGGACTCCCCGGCCTCCGCGCCCACGATCCCCGCGCCCACGACCGCCGCACCCGCCCTGCCCGCCACCGTCGCCCACCGCCGCACCGGCAGCGACGTCCACGTGAGCGAACCGCTGCACCTGTGCGGAGACGGGCCCACCGCCACCCGGGCGGTCCAGTTCCTGCGCGAGTGCCTGAGCCGCGGACTGAGTGTTACGTATGACGCCGTCCTGCCCGTCCCCGCCCCGGGGCCTGATACGTATAACCCCAGGCCAGAGGTGCCAAGACCCACACCAGGCACGTACGACCTCCGCGTCCTGCGCCACCTGCCCCCTCCCGCCGAACAGCCCGGTGAACCGCCTGAGTTGACGATATGGCGGGCGGACCATGCCTACGGGATGCTCTACCACCGAAGAGGCCCCGGCTTCATCACGGTCATGGACCGCAGGGAACGCCCCGCGTCGGCCAGGTTCACCCTCGACCACCCCGATCTGCTGGCCGCCTTCGACGCGCTGCACGAAGCGATGCCCCTCGCCGCGCTCGCCCCCGTCCACCAAGAGGCCGCGGAACTGCTGGCGGCCGAACGGCTCGCGCTGATCGTCGACGGCTGGGCGGTGGCGCTGCCGCCCCGACTACGGCGCTGGCCCGTGCCCTGCACGGGAATCTGACGGGTGACCACGGTCGCCGCCGACGGCACCTCGCTGTGGCGGCACCGCCCGTTCGTCCTGCTCTGCGGGGAGCAGATCGCCAGTTCGCTGGGGCGGCAGATCACCACGCTCGCCCTGGCGCTGCTGGCCGTGACCGACCTGGGCACGGGCCCGTTCGGGACGGCCGCGTTGCTCGCGCTGACCTACCTCCCCGGCGCCCTGCTCAGCCCTCTCGCCGGTGTCCTCGTCGACCGCGTACGGCTGCGGAACCTGCTCGTCACAGTCACCGCCGCGCAGGCCCTCGTCGTCGGCTCGGTCCCGCTCGCGGCCACTGCCGGGCACCTGACCAGCGGACATCTGTACGTCGTAGCCGTCGTCTGCGGCGCCCTGACGTTCACGCTCTCCGTGGCGCTCCAGGCAGCGCTGCCCCGCGTCGTCGCGCCCGCCCGCCTGCTCGGCGCCAACTCCGCGCTGACAGCGGCCCGGACGAGCGGGCAGATCGGCGGCCCGGCGCTCGGCGGCATCCTCGTCGGGCTCCTCGGCCCCGCCCCCGCCCTCCTCGCGGGCAGCGCGGCCTACGCCGTGGAGACGCTCCTCGTCCTCGCCCTGCCCGCCGGGTTGAACCTCCGCGAGAAGCAAGGCGCCACGTCTCCCCTGGACGCCCTGCGTTCGGGCCTCGCCGTCGTTCGCGCCCAGCCCCGACTGCGCCGCATGGTCCTGTCCGGCGCGGGCCTCAACCTGGGCAGCGGCGCCGCCACCGCCCTCTACGTCTTCTATGCGGCCAGCGAACTCGGCCTGTCAGCACCCCAGTTAGGTGTGACCTACGCCGTCTACAGCGCGGCCACGGTCGCGGGCGCGTTCCTCGCCGGTCGCTTCGCCCGCACCACGGGACTGTGGCGGGCCACCCAGGTGTGCGGCCTCGTGGCGGGCGCCGCCGTGTTCCTGATCCCGGCCGCCTCGCTCGGCCCGGCGCTCGCACTGCTGCTCGCGTACCAGGTGACGTACGGGCTCTCCGGCACCGTATGGATGATCTCCATGACGACGACGCAGCAACAGGTCGCCCCGGACGACATGCAGGGCCGTGTCGCCGGGCTCGTGCAGGCCGTGCTCCTGGCGACCGTGCCGGTCGGAGCGCTCGTCGGCGGGGCACTGGCCGCATGGCTCGGCAATGTGCCCGTCCTGCTGGGCTCGGCGACGGTCGCCCTCGTCTCCGCGGCGACGCTCTGGGCGCCGATGCGGGCCGTCGCGGCCGACCCGGTGGATCCGGCCGGGAACGGCGTGCCCAGCCGACACTGAGCGCCCCCACCGCCCGGGGAACGCCCCGAGGAGGCCGCGCCCGCCCTGCGGAACGAACGCGGCACGTGCCCTCGTGTGCACGCGCCGATCACGGCGCAGAATTGACCCATGGCTTCGTCATCCACGCCCTCGGCGTCCCGCCGCCGCACCTGCCCCGAGTGCCGGCGCGACATCGCCGTCGTCGGCGGCCGCTTCGCCCGGCACGACCCTCCGGGGGCCCGCGCGGCGGGAGGGCTGGTCTCCTGCCCCGGCTCCCGCCGCAGGGCCCAGCTCGGAGCGGTGCAGGACGCCCTCGACGGATACGCCGTTCCGTACGTGCCCGGTCAACTACCGCTGTTCTGAGGGCGAGGAGCGGGCGTCAGTTCCCGGCGACCGACTTCACGGCCACCGGCACCGGCGCCGAACCGGAGACGAGTTCGAGGGTCAGCCCTGCCGTGGCGGGCGTGTCCACCAGCTCGGCGATGACCGCGGCCACGTCGTCGCGCGGCACCGATCCGCGCCCGGTGGAGACCTCCAGGCGGACGAGACCGGTCCCGGCGTCGTTCGTCAGCGACCCGGGCCGCAGGATCGTCCAGTCAAGGCCGCTCCGCCGACGCACGTCGTCGTCGGCCGCGCCCTTGGCCCGCAGGTACACGTCGAAGACGTCGTCACCCTTGTGCGAGGCGTCCGCGCCCATCGACGACACCACCACGTACCGGCGCACCCCGGCCCGCTCCGCCGCGTCCGCGAACAGCACGGCGGCGTCCCGGTCCACGGTGTCCTTGCGGGCCGTGCCGCTGCCCGGGCCCGCGCCCGCCGCGAAGACGGCCGCGTCCGCGCCCTGGAGATGCGCGGCGACCTCCTCCACGGACGCCGACTCCAGATCGCACAGGACGGGCTCCGCACCGGCCGCGCGCAGGGCGTCGCCCTGCGCGGCGTTGCGGATGATCCCCGCCACCTCGTCCCCGCGCGCGGAGAGCACCCGCTCCAGCCGCAACGCGATCTGACCATGACCCCCAGCAATGACAATGCGCATGCCTCCGACCGTACGCCGGGTGCGCACGGTTCACCGCGCAACCACGTCCGCGACGGTTCACGATCACCCCCGGAACCGAGGTCCTTGCGGCGCACGTGCCCTCGTACGACGCAGGAAGCCGCCCTCCGAGTCAGCCGAAGGGGTACGCCCCCACGCACGCGCCGCCGCTCCCACGCGCGTGGGAGGACACATCCTCAAGCCTGGTTGCCGCCCTCGTACTTGGCGGCCCGCCCCTGCCGTGGCAGGTCCAGCGCGACCGCCGCCGCCGAGTCGCAGTACTCGCGCACCGCGCTGGTCCGCGCGACCACCCGTCCCCGGTGCACCACGATGCGGCTGTACGCGAGGGAGAGCGCCCCCGCCAGCCGATCCCCGCGCACCGCGAGCAGTTCGGCGGGGAAGCCCGCCTCCAGACGCACCTCGGGGAGTCCCAGCGCGGCCCTGGCGGCCGAACTCACCGCGTCGTACGCGTCCTCGGCCCGCATCCCGTACCGGGAGGCCAGCAGGTACGCGGCCTCCAGTGGATCACCCCGGCCCACGGGGTTGGACAGGTCCCGCAGCGCCCCGCTGCCCGCAGCCACCCGTACGCCGGCGGCCCGCAGGAGGCGGACCGGCGCCACCCCGCGGCCGTCCACCCCGGAGCAGCCGCTCTGCGGCAGGCACACGGCCGTCACCCCGGCCGACGCCAGCCGGTCCACCGCACGCCGCGCCACCTCGCCCTGCAACCGCCCGAGCCCACCCAGCGGCCCCACGGCCACCCCGGAGCGCAACCCGCCCGCGGCCGCCGCCAGCCGCCCGAGCCGCGCCGGATCGGCCCCGTCCGTATGCAGGTCCACCGGGCATCCGTGCTCGGCGGCGAGTTCGAGCACCGCCTCCACATAGCCCGTCGGATCGGGGTCGAGGTCGGGGCAGCCGCCCACGACGGAAGCGCCCATCTTCACCGCGTCCCGCAACATCGCCAGCCCGTTCGCCCCGGCGACCCCGGTCAGCAGCCGGGGCATCGCCACCGTCCGCAGATCCACGAGCCCCACCAGCGAACGCCGCGCCTTCAGAGCGGCCTCCATCGATCCGAGGCCCTCCATGTCGCCGATCCGCACATGGGAGCGCAACGCGGTGGCCCCGTGCCCCAGTTGCAGCAGCGCCGACTCGGTGGCACGGCGCTGGACGTCCTCGGCGTCGTGGGAGACGGGCCCCGCGCAGTCCGCGGACAGCGCGGTGTCGCCGTGCGCGTGCGGTTCGGCGGGGGCGGGCAGCAGGAGGTACCCGGAGAGGTCCACGCGCGCGGTGGGGGCGGTCAGGCTGCCTGCCGTGCCCACCGCCTCGATCCGTCCGCCGCTCAGCCGCACGTCCACGGTCCTGCCGTCGGTGAGCCTGGCACCGCACAGCAACAGACCGGAGCCGTCGGACGCGTCGTCCGGGGAGCCGGGGGAGGGGGGCTGCTGAGGCGGGCTGTCGGGCATCGCGCTCCAGAGGGCTCGTCGGGGCTCGTGCTGCGGCAAGATCACGCAGCGACGGGACGAGCCTAGGACGACGGTGGGACACCTTCGAGGAACCCGAAATAGTCGTACAGATGGGGTCCGTGGGGGGCCTGTGTCGATCACCCGAAACGGATTTGGGCGATCGGCGCGCGACCGTGTAATGTCTTCATCGCTCGCCCCAATAGCTCAGTCGGTAGAGCGTCTCCATGGTAAGGAGAAGGTCTGCGGTTCGATTCCGCATTGGGGCTCTGGTGTGAAGTTCCCTCACCTTCGGGTGAGGGGTCCTCGCATCACAGCGGTGTAGCTCAGTCGGTAGAGCAAGCGGCTCATAATCGCTGTGTCACCGGTTCAAGTCCGGTCACCGCTACTGACAGTAGCCGATTGTGGGGTCGGTCCTTCGATCGGCTACTCTTTTATGCGTATAACCCTGTCCCATCCGTTCGTCAAGGAGCACTCACGTGGCTGCCACCGACGTCCGCCCGAAGATCACGCTGGCCTGCGTGGAGTGCAAGGAGCGGAACTACATCACCAAGAAGAACCGGCGTAACGACCCGGACCGACTGGAGATGAAGAAGCACTGCCCGCGTTGCAATGCGCACACCGCGCACCGCGAAACGCGATAATTTCAGGCTCGTACACGAGGCCGTCCCCGTCAGGGGGCGGCCTCGCGTCGTTGACACACCCAGGAGGTGCCGAGTCCATGGCGCTCGACCAGTCCTTCGTGGGGCGGACCTACCCGCCCACTGCCCCGTACGAGGTCGGCCGGGAGAAGCTCCGCGAGTTCGCCGAGGCGGTGGGGGACACCAACCCCGCCTACGTCGACCAGGAGGCCGCGCGACAGCTCGGCCACCCCGACGTGATCGCCCCGCCCACCTTTGTGTTCGCGATCACCTTCAAGGCCGCCGGAGACGTCATCCACGACCCGGAACTGGGACTCGACTACAGCCGTGTCGTGCACGGCGACCAGAAGTTCGCCTATACGCGTCCGGTGTGCGCGGGCGACAGGTTGACCGTCACGTCCACGATCGAGGGCATCAAGTCCCTCGCGGGCAACGACATCATCGACGTCCGCGGTGAGGTCCACGACGCGGCGGGCGAACACGTCGTCACCGCCTGGACCAAGCTCGTCTCACGCGCCGCAGGGGAGGCCTGACCATGGCGACGACCATCAAGTACGCGGAGGTCGAGGTCGGCACCGAGCTGCCGGCGCAGACCTTCCCCGTGTCCCGCGCCACCCTCGTCCAGTACGCGGGCGCCTCCGGTGACTTCAACCCGATCCACTGGAACGAGAAGTTCGCGGTGGAGGTCGGCCTCCCGGACGTGATCGCGCACGGCATGTTCACCATGGCCGAGGCGATCCGCGTCGTCACCGACTGGGCGGGCGACCCGGCCGCCGTCGTCGAGTACGGCGTGCGCTTCACCAAGCCGGTCATCGTCCCGAACGACGACAAAGGCGCCGAGATCGCGGTCAGCGCCAAGGTCGCGGCCAAGCTCGACGACAACCGCGTCCGGGTCGACCTCACCGCCATGAGCGCGGGACAGAAGGTGCTCGGCATGTCGCGGGCGGTCGTCCAACTCGTCTGACCGACCTGGAATCAGTAGCTGTGAGTAAGGGGCGTCCTCCCGGAGGGCGTCCCTTACGTGTGTCCTTGGCCACAGGGCGGCGGAAAAGCGATCGCGTCGGCGGGTTGACGAGGGTAGTAATCAACCACTAACTTTCTCGCATGGTCAGGATGAGTGCGGAGGAGCGACGCGAGAGCGTCATCCGCGCGGCGATGATCGAATTCGCCCGCGGCGGCTACAAAGGGACGTCCACCGAGGCGATCGCCAAGCGTGTGGGTGTCTCGCAGCCGTACCTCTTCCGGCTTTTCCCCGGCAAGGAAGCCATCTTCCTCGCGGCGGCCCGCCGTTGCTGCGAGCGGACCACCGAGGTGTTCCGGAAGGCGTCCGAGGGGCTATCGGGTGAGGAGGCCCTGCACGCGATGGGGGCGGCGTACCAGGGGCTCATCGCCGACGACCCCGACATGCTGCTCATGCAGATGCAGATGTACGTCGCCGTGGCCTCCGCGGAGTCGGCCGGCGACCGGGAGTTCGGGGAGGCGCTGCGGGCGGGCTGGATGGAGATGTACGACACGGTCCAGCTCGCGCTGGGCACGGGTGTCGGCGACACCACTCAGTTCCTCGCCTACGGGATGCTCGTCAATGTCCTGGTCTCCCTCGGTTTCCAGGCCGACCACCGGGTCTGGACCGGCTTCTACGACTCGGTGCAACGGCAGGCGGAACGGTAGCGGTAGCGGTCTCGATAGCCGTCGGCGGCCCGGCTTGCAGCCGACGACCGCAGTGGTACTACAGCGCGTGTGTCACGGGGGTGCGCACTTCTGTCCCCGCAAAAGTTAGTCATCAATTACTAACCAGGGATCCAAGGAGAAGCGATGTCACAGCGAACAGCCACACCACAGCGCGGGGGAACGGTCTGGGCCCTCGTCATCACCAGCGTCGCCGGATTCATGGCGGCCCTCGACAATCTCGTCGTCACCACCGCCCTGCCCTCCATCCGCAAGGACCTCGGCGGCGCCCTCGACGACCTCGAATGGACGGTCAGCGCCTACACGCTCACCTTCGCCGTGCTGCTGATGTTCGGCGCCGCGCTGGGCGACCGGTTCGGACGCAGGCGGCTCTTCCTGGTCGGGCTCAGCGTGTTCACCGGTGCCTCCGCCGCCGCGGCCCTGGCACCCGGCATCGAGTCGCTGATCGCCGCCCGCGCGGTGCAGGGTGTCGGCGCCGCGATCATGATGCCGCTGACACTGACCCTGCTGACCGCGGCCGTCCCGGCGGCCAAGCGGGGAATGGCGTACGGCATCTGGGGCGCGGTCAACGGGCTCGCCGTCGCCTCGGGCCCGCTCATCGGCGGCAGCCTCACCGAGCACGTCTCCTGGCACTGGATCTTCTGGCTCAACGTCCCGCTGGGCCTGGCCCTGCTGCCCCTCGCCCGGCTGCGCCTGAACGAGTCCTACGGTTCCGGCGCCCGGCTCGACATCGTCGGCACCCTGCTCGCCAGCGGCGGTCTCTTCGGCATCGTGTACGCCCTGGTGCGTGCCCCCATGGACGGGTGGTCCAGCCCCGTCGTCCTGCTCGGCCTCTTCGCGGGCGCCGCACTGCTCGGCGGGTTCGTCCACCACGGCATCCACACCAAGAACCCCATGCTCCCCATGCGGCTCTTCCGTTCCCGTGCCTTCACGGGCATCAACGCGGCCAGTCTGCTGATGTTCCTCGGCATGTTCGGCTCGATCTTCCTGCTCAGCCAGTTCATGCAGGGTGTGCTCGGCTACTCGCCGACCGAGGCGGGCCTGCGCATGCTGCCGTGGACCGGCATGCCGATGCTGGTCGCGCCGATCGCCGGATATCTGTCCGACCGGATCGGTGGCCGCCCGGTCGTCGCGACCGGCCTGTTCCTCCAGGCCGTCGGACTCGCGTACTACGCCGCCACGATCGCGGTCGACGTCTCCTACGCCGCCCAGTTGCCCGCCCTGATCATCAGCGGCATAGGGATGTCCCTGTACTTCGCCCCCGCGTCCGCCCTGGTCATGTCCAGCGTCCTGCCGCACGAACAGGGCATCGCGTCCGGCTCCAACAACGCCCTGCGCGAGGTCGGCGGCGCGCTCGGCGTCGCGGTCATGGCGTCGATCTTCTCGGCCAACGGCGGCTACGACTCCCCGCAGCACTTCGTGAACGGCATCGAACCCGCGCTGTGGGTGGGTTCCGCGGCGGTGGCCCTGGCCGGTGTCGCCACCCTGTTCATCCCGCGGCTGCGGTCCACGACGGACACGGTGCCGGACGAATGCCCCGCCCCTGTCCTGGAAAACGCCTGACGCCCGAGGCGCCAGTCCGTATGCACCGATCGCGCACGCACCACTCACGCACCAGTTACCTGCGCACGCACCAGCTACGTACGCACCGGAAGGGAGCACCACCATGCCGACCCTGCCCTGGACCGTCCCGAACACCCCGCCCACGCGCGCGGAGGCCGTTGTCTTCGCCTCCCGCTTCGAGACCCGCACCTTGGGGGGCGCGCTGAAGTTCCTGCTCCGGACCCCCACGATCTGGCGCCAGGTGGGCCGCGCCCGTGGTGCCTACGGGGCCACCTTGCGGGCAACGCCCTTCAAGCGCACCTTCTGGACCCTCTCCGCCTGGGAGTCGGCGGACGCCCTCAAGGAGTACGCGGCCTCCGCGCCGCACGCGCCGGTCGCTGCCGGACTGCGTGCCCAGATGCGGGACGTCACGTATCGCACCTGGCAGGTGTCCACCGACGACCTGCCGCTCGACTGGAAGGACGTCCAGCGGCGCTTCTCGTGATGCCCGCCAAGTGACGGCCCCGCCCTGTCGGCGGGGCCGTTCTCGTACTCTGGAGCGCGTGCAGGAACTCCACGACGCCCCCCTCGCCCCCCTGACCACCTTCCGGCTCGGCGGCCCCGCCACCCGGCTGCTCACCGCGACGACCGATGCCGAGGTCGTCGAAGCGGTGCGCGAGGCCGACGCCGCCGGCACCCCGCTGCTGATCATCGGCGGTGGCAGCAACCTCGTCATCGGCGACCAGGGCTTCGCGGGCACCGCCCTGCGCATCGCCACCAAGGGCTTCGAACTCGACGGCACGAAGCTTGAGCTGGCGGCGGGCGAGGTGTGGACCGACGCCGTGGAGCGCACCGTCGAGGCGGGCCTCGCGGGCATCGAGTGCCTCGCCGGGATCCCCGGCTCCGCGGGCGCGACACCGATCCAGAACGTGGGCGCCTACGGCCAGGAGGTGTCCGCCACCATCACCGAGGTCGTCGCCTACGACCGCACGGCGGGTGAGACGGTCACGCTCGCCAACGCCGAGTGCGCCTTCTCGTACCGCCACAGCCGCTTCAAGGCCGAACCCGACCGCTATGTGGTGCTGCGGGTGCGCTTCGAGCTGGAGGACGCGGGCGGTCTCAGCGCTCCGATCAAGTACCCCGAGACGGCCCGCACCCTCGGGGTCGAGGCGGGCGACCGGGTCCCGGCCGCGACCGCGCGGGAGACCGTCCTGAAGCTGCGCTCCGGGAAGGGCATGGTGCTCGACCCCGAGGACCACGACACCTGGTCGGCCGGTTCGTTCTTCACCAACCCGATCCTCACGGAGGCGGAGTTCGCCGCCTTCCACGCGCGCGTGGCCGAGCGTCTCGGCCCGGACGTGAAGGCGCCCGCGTTCCCGGCGGGGGACGGCCTGACCAAGACCTCGGCGGCCTGGCTCATCGACAAGGCGGGGTTCACCAAGGGCTACGGCACCGGCCCGGCCCGCATCTCCACGAAGCACACCCTCGCCCTCACCAACCGCGGCCAGGCGACCACCGAGGACCTGCTCGCCCTGGCCCGCGAGGTCGTGGCGGGCGTCCGCGAGGCGTTCGGGGTGACGCTGGTCAATGAGCCGGTGACCGTCGGCGTACGCCTCTGAGCTGCAATGACTCATTGACCCGAGCGGTCTTTGCCCCTGATAGTGGCGGCGTCGAGACGATCGACACGCACATCAGGGGTGGGGACCACACATGCAGGGGAACGACGGGCAGTCCGTGCTGCCCGCACACGAACGTGCTCAGGCGTCGCTGCGGGCGGGCGAGCCGGCGCGCGCCCGGGCCGAGGCGCACAAGGCCCTCGACGAGCACGGCCCGCACGCGGGTCTCTACGCGGTCCTCGGCCGGGCTCACGAGGCCGAGGACGACGACGATCACGACGCCGCGGCGGAGCGCGCCTACCGGGCCGGGCTCGACGCCTTCCCGGACGATCTGGACCTGCTCGCCGCGTACGCCGAGTTCGGGCTCGCCGGTGACCTCATGGAGCGACCGGGGCGCGTAGCGCGCGGGCGGCGGGCTGCGGACCGGCTGCGGGAGCTGGCCCCCGATTCACCGCAGGCGCTGCGGATCGGCGAGGTGGTGGCCGGGGGCTCCACCGGGCGCCGGACGCCGTCCCCCGGGTACGTCCAGCGCCATGACGTCAGGGCGGCGCTGACCAATGGCGCCCCCCTCGACGCCGCCGCCGGGCAGGCCAGGGAGGCCGCCGACGCCTGGCCGCACGACCGCCGCCTCGCCGTCCGCGCCGAGACGCTGGCCGCGCTGGCCGAGCCCAAGAGGCACCGGAGGCTCATCGCCACGATGCTGCGGCACCCGTACCGGACAGCGCTCGTGCTGTGTGCGGCCGTGGCCGCCTGGCTGCCGACCGTGCCCGCGCTCGGCCTGCCCTGGCAGTACTGCCTGTGCGGGCTGGTCGTGAGCGTCCCGGTGAGGATGGAGCGGTCCCTGCTGAGGCGGGCCCGCCGCAGAGCCGAGCAGCGGCTGCCCGCCGGGTACGCGGCTCCCGCGCCCGGTGCCCCGGACATCCCGCCCCCGACGCGTCGTGAGCGGACCGCGCTGGCGTTGGCGCTCGTAATGGTGGCGGGGTCGGTGTTCGGGTCCGTGGGGTGGCAGTACGTGCGGTCGACGCAGTACCCGCACTACGTGGCGGTGGTGCCGCGGTCCTTCCACGGGATCGCGTTGAGCGCGGACGACCCGATGGGCGACTACCTGGACTCCTCCAGGGCGGATTCCCTGTTCCCGTCATCCGCGCGTCCGTTCTCGGGCCTCTACAGGGACAAGGGTTCCGGTATCGGGATCGTCCTTCTCGGGGCGACGGGCGACCTGCACGCCGAGGACCCCGATGAGCTGTTCGCGGCCATGCGAGGAGAAAGCGGGGACGCCCCGTGGGGCGGGCCGGAGGACGTCTGGAGCGCCGACCCGGGTCCGCTCGGCGGCCGGATGGAGTGCGCGTCGTACCGGCCGGGGGGCGGCAGGCTGGGCGTCTGCACCTGGTTCGACAAGGGCAGCATGGGCGTGGTGATGAGCGGCGTCACCGGTTCCCTCGACCGTGCGACGCCGGCCCGGACCACCAGGGAACTGCGCCGGGCGACCTTGCGGCCTACCGACGAGGGCACCGTTCAGTAGGCGACCCCCACGCCCTGCTTGACCGTCGCCGGGTCGTCCACCGCGGCGAGCATCGCGTGGGCCACGTCCGCGCGGGAAATGAAGCGTCCCGCGCGCGGGAAGCCACCAACGGCCTTCCGGTACGAGCCTGTCAGCGGCTTGTCCTGGAGGCGCGGGGGCCGCACCGAGGTCCAGTCCGTCGCGCTGGACGCCACCTCACGCTCCATGGCGGCCAGATCGACGTAGACGCCTTTCAGGAGCGAGCCGATCACCTTCAGCACCAGGCCGGTCGGCCAAGGGCGAGTCCGCGGGCTGGGGGCCCACCGGGCCCGCGCTGACCACCACCAGGCGGCGCACGCTCTCCGCCTCCATCGCCGCCAGGACCGACCGGGTCAGCTCCGTCGCGATCCCCGTCGCGGCCTCCGCGCGCCCGCGGGCGCCGAGCCCCGAGAGCACGGCGTCGCGGCCGGCGACCGCGGGGCGCAGCGACCCGGGGTCGCTCAGATCGCCCCGGAACACCTCCAGGCGCTCGCCGGTGGCGCGGAACCGGGCCGGGTCCCGCACCACCGCCGTGACCTCGTGACCCGCCCCCAGGGCCTGCCGGACGATCTCCCGCCCGATGCCACCCGTAGCACCGAAAACCGTGAGCCTCATGGCGTACCTCCAGGTCGGCGTCAGGTGGTGGGTGAGTATCGCCGTATCGCCGTACGAGGGCGAGGATCAGGCCAGCCACTCGTCGATGCCGCTCAGCAGCTTCTCCTTGACGTCCACGGGGGCGGCCGAGCCGCGCACCGACTGGCGGGCCAGCTCGGCCAGTTCGGCGTCGGAGAAGTCGTGGTGGCGGCGGGCGATGTCGTACTGGGCGGCCAGGCGCGAGCCGAAGAGGAGCGGGTCGTCGGCGCCGAGCGCCATCGGCACCCCGGCCTCGAAGAGGGTGCGCAGCGGCACGTCCTCGGGCTTCTCGTAGACCCCGAGCGCCACGTTCGAGGCCGGGCACACCTCACAGGTCACCTGCCGGTCCGCGAGCCGCTTGAGCAGCCGCGGGTCCTCGGCGGCCCGCACCCCGTGGCCGATGCGGGTGGCGTCCAGGTCGTCCAGGCAGTCCCGCACGGACGCCGGACCGGTCAGCTCACCGCCGTGCGGCGCGGACAGCAGCCCGCCCTCGCGCGCGATGTGGAAGGCCCGGTCGAAGTCCCGTGCCATCCCGCGCCGCTCGTCGTTGGAGAGCCCGAACCCGACGATGCCCCGGTCCGCGTAGCGCACCGCGAGCCGCGCCAGGGTGCGGGCGTCCAGCGGGTGCTTCATGCGGTTGGCGGCGACGAGCACCCGCATCCCGAGCCCCGTCTCCCGCGAGGCGCTGTCGACGGCGTCCAGGATGACCTCCATGGCCGCGATCAGACCGCCGAGCCGGGGCGCGTACGACGTCGGATCGACCTGGATCTCCAGCCAGCCGGACCCGTCCGCGATGTCCTCCTCCGCGGCCTCCCGCACCAGGCGCCGGATGTCCTCGGGAGCCCGCAGGCAGGAGCGCGCCGCGTCGTAGAGCCGCTGGAAGCGGAACCAGCCGCGCTCGTCCGTGGCCCGCAACTTCGGCGGCTCGGCGCCGGTCAGCGCGTCGGGCAGGCGCACCCCGTACTTGTCGGCCAGTTCGAGCAGGGTCGTGGGCCGCATCGACCCGGTGAAATGCAGATGCAGATGGGCCTTCGGCAACTGCCGTACGTCACGAGGTACACGCTCCATCCCAAGATCCTGCCGTACACACCTGTAGTACCGGTAGCGCCTTTCCCCCTTCGGGTCCCCCTCCGAACGAAGAAACGGGCCGCCTCTTCAAAAGAGGCGGCCCGTCCGGCGACGGCGTACGACTCAGTCCTGCGCCTCGGCCAGCAGCTTCTGGATGCGGGAGACACCCTCGACGAGGTCCTCGTCACCGAGGGCGTAGGAGAGCCGCAGGTAACCCGGTGTGCCGAAGGCCTCGCCCGGCACCACCGCGACCTCGGCCTCCTCCAGGATGAGCGCCGCCAGCTCGACGGAGTCCTGCGGGCGCTTGCCGCGGATCTCCTTGCCGAGCAGCCCCTTCACGGACGGGTACGCGTAGAACGCGCCCTCGGGCTCCGGGCAGACGACGCCGTCGATCTCGTTGAGCATCCGCACGATCGTCTTGCGGCGCCGGTCGAAGGCCTCGCGCATCTTCTCCACGGCGGTCAGGTCACCGGAGACGGCGGCGAGCGCGGCGGCCTGCGCCACGTTGGAGACGTTCGAGGTGGCGTGCGACTGGAGGTTCGTCGCCGCCTTCACGACGTCCTTCGGGCCGATGATCCAGCCCACCCGCCAGCCGGTCATCGCGTACGTCTTGGCGACACCGTTGACCACGATGCACTTGTCGCGCAGCTCCGGCAGGATCGCGGGCAGCGAGGTGAACGTCGCGTCGCCGTAGACGAGGTGCTCGTAGATCTCGTCCGTCATGACCCACAGGCCGTGCTCGACGGCCCAGCGGCCGATGGCCTCCGCGTCGGCCTCGCTGTACACGGCGCCCGTCGGGTTCGACGGCGAGACGAAGAGCACGACCTTCGTCCGCTCGGTGCGCGCGGCCTCCAACTGCTCGACGGAGACCCGGTACCCGGTCGTCTCGTCCGCCACGACCTCCACCGGCACACCGCCCGCGAGCCGGATCGACTCCGGGTACGTCGTCCAGTACGGAGCCGGGACGATGACCTCGTCACCCGGGTCGAGGATCGCGGCGAACGCCTCGTAGATGGCCTGCTTGCCGCCGTTGGTCACCAGGATCTGCGAGGCGTCGACCTCGTAGCCGGAGTCGCGCAGCGTCTTCGCGGCGATCGCCGCCTTCAGCTCGGGCAGACCGCCGGCCGGCGTGTAGCGGTGGAACTTCGGGTTCTTGCACGCCTCGATGGCCGCCTCGACGACATAGTCGGGCGTCGGGAAGTCGGGCTCACCGGCGCCGAAGCCGATCACCGGACGCCCGGCGGCCTTCAGGGCCTTGGCCTTGGCGTCGACGGCGAGGGTCGCGGACTCGGAGATGGAACCGACGCGAGCCGAGACCCGGCGCTCGGTAGGGGAGGAACCTGCGGACGGAGAAGGAGTTGCAGCGCTCATAACCCCATCGTTCCAGACCCGAAACCCGCCCGGCACACGGGATTCCGAGACCGGCCGCACCGCTCTTGATCCACTGACGGTCCTCATCTGTTCGACGGAGGGCCGCGGAGCACGTACACTCACTGCTCGTTGGCCTTCACCGGCCGCACCTTCCGAGCGCACTCCGTGCCTTTGGGCGGATGCGGTACGTTGGGGGAAACAAAGGGTCGTAGCTCAATTGGTAGAGCACTGGTCTCCAAAACCAGCGGTTGGGGGTTCAAGTCCCTCCGGCCCTGCTCACACTCCTTCGCCAGGATGTGTGCGGATGTACGTACTGCATTGCACCGCCGTGCGGCTCAACCGGGCGCGGCACGGCCACGACCCGGAATCAGGTGAGGACGAGTGACGGACGCCGTGGGCTCCATCGACATGCCTGATGCCCAGGATGAGGCGCCGGAGTCCAAGAAGAAGGCCCGCAAGGGCGGCAAGCGCGGCAAGAAGGGCCCCTTCGGCCGCCTCGCTCTCTTCTACCGCCAGATCGTCGCGGAGCTCCGCAAGGTCGTCTGGCCGACTCGCAACCAGCTCACCACGTACACCACCGTGGTGATTGTGTTCGTCGTCATCATGATCGGCCTGGTGACCGTGATTGACTATGGGTTCAACCATCTCGTCAAGTACGTCTTCGGCTGAGCCGACAGCGGAGGGCGCCGGGACCGGCGCCCCTTTCGCATGTTCCACCCCTATGTATCCAGGAAGAAGCAGCCACAGTGTCTGACCCGAACCTGAACGAGGCGATCGAGCCCGTCGAGTCCGTTGAGGACGAGCTCGACATCGTCGAGGCGGCGGACGCCGAGGAGCCGGACCAGGCCGAGGCTGCCGACACCGCCGCCGACGAGCCCGCCGAGGAAGCGGCCCGCGAGGTCGAGACCGACGCCGGTGACGACACCGACGCCGAAGCCGTCGAGGCTGACACCGAGACCGACGGGGCCGACGAGGCCACCGACGACACCGAGGACGAGGCCGTCGCGGCCGAGGCCGAGGACGTCGTCGAGGAGCCGGTGGACCCGGTCGCCGCCCTCCGTGACGAGCTGCGCGGCCTGCCCGGCGAGTGGTACGTGATCCACACCTACGCGGGCTACGAGAAGCGCGTGAAGGCCAACCTCGAACAGCGTGCCGTCTCGCTGAACGTCGAGGAGTTCATCTACCAGGCCGAGGTCCCCGAGGAAGAGATCGTCCAGATCAAGAACGGCGAGCGCAAGAACGTCCGGCAGAACAAGCTGCCCGGTTACGTTCTCGTCCGCATGGATCTGACGAACGAGTCCTGGGGCGTCGTCCGCAACACCCCCGGCGTCACCGGCTTCGTGGGCAACGCCTACGACCCGTACCCGCTGACCCTGGACGAGATCGTCAAGATGCTCGCCCCGGAGGCCGAGGAGAAGGCCGCCCGCGAGGCCGCCGAGGCCGAGGGCAAGCCGGCTCCGTCCCGCAAGGTCGAGGTCCAGGTCCTGGACTTCGAGGTCGGCGACTCGGTCACCGTCACCGACGGCCCGTTCGCGACGCTCCAGGCCACGATCAACGAGATCAACGCCGACTCGAAGAAGGTCAAGGGCCTCGTCGAGATCTTCGGCCGTGAGACCCCGGTCGAGCTCAGCTTCGACCAGATCCAGAAGAACTAGCACCGACCAGCACCTTCTGGACACACGCTTCCGAACAGGTCAGACGGGCTCGTAAAAGCCTGTCTGACCTGCTCGGTTTTTAGCTGCGCATAGATACCCGTTATCTTTGTGCGGTATGCCTCCATCCGGATGATCCGGACGATCATTCACCAGGATGGGGCTGAACACTCTCACTAAGACCCGGAGAGAGAGCACATGCCTCCCAAGAAGAAGAAGGTCACGGGGCTCATCAAGCTCCAGATCCAGGCCGGCGCTGCCAACCCGGCCCCGCCGGTCGGCCCCGCGCTGGGCCAGCACGGCGTCAACATCATGGAGTTCTGCAAGGCCTACAACGCCGCGACCGAGTCGCAGCGTGGCTGGGTCATCCCGGTGGAGATCACGGTCTACGAGGACCGCTCCTTCACCTTCATCACCAAGACCCCGCCGGCCGCGAAGATGATCCTCAAGGCCGCTGGTGTCGAGAAGGGCTCCGGCGAGCCCCACAAGACCAAGGTCGCGAAGATCACCGACGCGCAGGTCCGCGAGATCGCCACCACGAAGATGGCCGACCTCAACGCCAATGACCTGGACGCCGCGTCCAAGATCATCGCCGGCACCGCCCGTTCCATGGGCATCACGGTCGAGGGCTGACCTCACCCCCGTAGGCAACACCGTGGAAGGGCCTGCTCGGCCCGCACCACGACTCCTCTAGAACTCAGGAGCAGTAAGTGAGCAAGCGCAGCAAGACTCTCCGCGCTGCGGACGCCAAGATCGACGCGGACAAGCTCTACGCCCCGCTCGAGGCCGTCCGTCTCGCCAAGGAGACCTCCACGTCGAAGTTCGACGGCACCGTCGAGGTCGCCTTCCGCCTGGGCGTTGACCCGCGCAAGGCCGACCAGATGGTCCGTGGCACCGTGAACCTCCCGCACGGCACCGGCAAGACCGCCCGGGTCCTGGTCTTCGCGACCGGTGACCGTGCTGCGGCCGCGGAAGCCGCGGGCGCCGACATCGTCGGCTCCGACGAACTGATCGCGGAGATCGCTCAGGGCAACCGCCTGAACGAGTTCGACGCCGTCGTCGCCACCCCGGACCTCATGGGCAAGGTCGGCCGCCTCGGCCGCGTGCTCGGTCCCCGTGGCCTCATGCCGAACCCGAAGACCGGCACCGTGACCCCGGACGTGGCCAAGGCCGTGAACGAGATCAAGGGCGGCAAGATCGAGTTCCGCGTCGACAAGCACTCGAACCTGCACTTCATCATCGGCAAGGCGTCCTTCGACGACACCAAGCTGGTGGAGAACTACGGCGCGGCGCTGGAGGAGATCCTCCGTCTCAAGCCGTCCGCCGCCAAGGGTCGCTACATCAAGAAGGCCGCGATCAGCACCACGATCGGCCCCGGCGTTCCGGTTGACCCGAACCGCACCCGCAACCTCCTCGTCGAGGAGGACCCGGCGGCGGTCTGAGCTGCATAGCTCGCCTCACGTCGGCGACGGGCCCCGCACCTTCACCAGGTGCGGGGCCCGTTCCCTTTTTCCGCCCCACGCGCGCGTGGCCCTGCGCTAGCGTCGCCCTGACCGTGCGGCCGGGGGAGCGGAGACAGCGGTGACGTACCTACGGCGGATATACGGCGTCACCGCGGCGTGCGCGCTCCTCGCGGCCTGCGGCGGGCAGGCACGGGACCAGGGCGCCGTCGACGCGCTGCGCACCGCCCAGCAGAAGGTCGACGCGGCGGGCTCGGCGCGCATCGAGGCGACGATGCGGACCGGCGACCGGCTCGCCTCGACGAGCGCGGGCACCCTCAGGTGGTCCGACGGTGTCGAGGGCACCCTCACCGTCCGCGTCACCGGCGGTGAACTGGCCGCCTCCACCCGCGAGTTGGGCGGCGACCCGTCCCAGACGCGCTTTCTGCCGGAGGCCTACTACACGCGGATGACCGACGCGTTCGCCGCTCGCCAGGGCGGCCGGCACTGGATCCGTCACCCGTACGACTCCGGCGGCGATCTCGCCCCGGCCGACTCCCTGAGGGCGCTCGCCGCCGCGAAGGACGTCCGGAAGGTGGGCGAGGAGACCGTGCGCGGCACCCGCGCCGGTCACTACCGGGGGACCTCCGACGGGCAGCGCATCGACGTCTGGATCGACGCCCGCCACCTCCTGGTGCGGCGCACCCAGCGCGCGGGTGACTTCACCAGCACCGTCCACTACCGAGACTGGGGCACGGCCGCCGCCGCCCGGCGCCCGCCCGCGCACGACACCGTCGACTTCGCGGACGTGACGGGCGCGGGGCGGGGCCGATAAGCCTGGGCCGTTGTCGGAGCCGTCGGTTATCGTGCGATCAGTACAGATGTTCCTAGGGGTGGGATTGAGATGACTGTTGTCGTACGACGTGCGTTCGGCGCTGCCGCCGCGACCGCGCTGCTGTGTACCGGGGCCGTGGCCTGCGGGACGGGGACCGGGGAGGACCAGGCCGGGGAGAAGGTCCAGTCCCGCTCGCAGATGACCCAGGCGCTGACAGCGGCGTACAAGAAGACCGCCGACGCCAAGTCCGCCAAGGTCGAGATGACCATGAAGACACCGGCCTCGCTCGGTGGGGGCGGCACCATGAAGCTGACCGGCACGATGGGCTGGGACCCGACCGTCATGGATATGACCATGACCGGTTCCGCGCTCACCGCCGGCGACCCGGACGCTCCGGAGAACGTCCGCATGGTGTGGCAGGACAACGTCATGTACATGGACATGGGCGCCAAGGCGGCCAAGGACATGGACGGCAAGCGCTGGATGAAGATGGACCTCGGCGCCGTCGCGAAGCAGGCGGGCGACGAGAAGCTCACGCGCCAGATGACCGGCAGCGTGGACAGCATGAACCAGGACCCGGCCCAGCAGATCGCGGTCCTGCTGGACTCGCCGAACCTCAAGCATGTCGGCTCCGACGACGTCGACGGCGTCCGCACCCAGCACTACAAGGGCAAGCTGACGGTCGACGAGATGATGGCGAAGAACGACTCGCTGAAGCTCCTCAGCCCCTCCGAGCGCAGCGAGGTGCTGAAGAACGTCAAGAAGGCCGGCATCAAGGACTACGACACCGAGCTGTGGGTCAACGAGGACGACCTGCCGGTCCGGATGGACGTCACGATGGACAGCCCGGAAGGCGCCGTCGACATGTCGATGAAGTACTCGGACTACGGCGCCGCCGTGAAGGTCGACGTCCCGCCCGCGGGCCAGACCTTCGACATCATGGAGATGCTGAAGGACCTCGGCGAGGACATGAAGGATCTCAAGGGCGCCGACAGCGGCGTCTGAGCGGATTTGCTCGACGCCGTACTTCTCACGTAACCTTCCACAGAAGCCAAAGACCGCTGGTCGTTGCCGTGCTCTCGAAAGGGAGTGCGGTGGCCGAAGGATCCGCTGATTTTGCGGACGACCCGCGCAGGTGACCGTGGAAGTGCTCCCGGATCCGTATGGACTCCGGTCGAGCTCACGCCCCGTGCGCCTGCGCCGGGGCGTTTCGTTTTTCCCAGCCTCCTTGCGAGCGGTCCTCATCACCCGGAAGGAGGCTGACGCTCTATGCCGACGCCCGACAAGGCTGCCGCGGTAGCCGAGCTCACGGACAAGTTCCGCAGCTCGAACGCCGCCGTGCTGACCGAGTACCGGGGTCTCACCGTGGCGCAGCTCAAGCAGCTTCGCCGCTCCCTCGGTGAGAACTCCGAGTACGCCGTGGTGAAGAACACGCTGACCAAGATCGCGGCCAACGAGGCCGGGATCGACACGCTGGACGACCTGTTCACGGGTCCGACGGCAGTTGCCTTCGTCACCGGTGACCCGGTGGAGTCGGCGAAGGGTCTTCGTGACTTCGCCAAGGACAACCCCAACCTCGTCATCAAGGGCGGTGTCCTTGACGGCAAGGCGCTGTCCGCCGACGAGATCAAGAAGCTCGCGGACCTCGAGTCCCGCGAGGTTCTGCTCAGCAAGCTGGCCGGTGCCTTCAAGGGCAAGCAGTCCCAGACTGCTCAGCTCTTCCAGGCGCTGCCCTCGAAGTTCGTCCGCACCGCGGAGGCGCTTCGTGCCAAGCAGGCCGAGCAGGGCGGTGCCGAGTAATTCGGCTCGCGCATTGACCCTCGCCGCACAGGCGAAAGGTCGTAGCGGGCCGAACGTACGCCCGCCTCACTTGTACATCCGGCACCAGCCGAATTAGTGGAAGGATCGCCCATCATGGCGAAGCTCAGCCAGGAAGACCTGCTCGCCCAGTTCGAGGAGATGACCCTCATCGAGCTCTCCGAGTTCGTGAAGGCCTTCGAGGAGAAGTTCGACGTCACCGCCGCCGCGGCCGTCGCCGTCGCCGGCCCCGCGGGCCCGGGCGCCCCGGTCGAGGCCGCTGAGGAGCAGGACGAGTTCGACGTCATCCTCACCGGTGCCGGCGAGAAGAAGATCCAGGTCATCAAGGTCGTGCGTGAGCTGACCTCCCTCGGCCTGAAGGAGGCCAAGGACCTCGTCGACGGCACCCCGAAGCCGGTCCTCGAGAAGGTCGCCAAGGAGGCCGCCGAGAAGGCTGCCGAGTCCCTCAAGGCCGCCGGCGCCTCCGTCGAGGTCAAGTGACCTCACGAGTCCGCTGATGACTCACGCTCGGTGAAGAAGCCCTCTCGGGGGCTGTAACGCCGACGCGCCGAAGGGCGATCACCCAACTGGGTGGTCGCCCTTCGGCGTCTCCTGGCTCGCGCCCCGAGGATGCCTTGCACTGTCGGTCCCGCGGAGTATGGTGATCTTCGTTGTGCCTGGGCCCTCCTGTTCGGCCAGGAGAGGGCCTTGACGAACCGCACGTAGCGCGCAATTCTCAGGACGCGTCGTCACATCGATCCGGGATCCGAGGCATGGATCGGCGACGAAGAGGGCAGTAAAGATGTGCGCTCAGCGCACAAGGCATGCCGCAGACGATGGACGGTTGAGAACAACGAGGGTGTCAAGAAACCCGCACTGGACATCAGTGAGCCTTCTGGCTACACTGTCCCTTTGCGCTGCCTGTTAGCTGCTCCCTGCCCGTCACCAGGGGCATGCCCTCGCTTGAGCACAGTGGACTGAATCAGCCCTGACCTGGCCAGATGGCCAAGCCGGGGGAGGCTCTGTCCCTCTGCCGGCTTGGGACCGGTACGCGCGTAGTGAGTCCGAGCCCTCGGAAGGACCCCCTCTTGGCCGCCTCGCGCAACGCCTCGACCGCGAATACGAACAACGGCGCCAGCACCGCCCCGCTGCGCATCTCCTTTGCAAAGATCAAGGAGCCCCTCGAGGTTCCGAACCTTCTTGCGCTGCAGACCGAAAGCTTTGACTGGCTGCTCGGCAATGACGCGTGGAAGGCTCGTGTCGAGGCGGCTCTCGAAAGCGGACAGAACGTCCCCACCAAGTCCGGTCTGGAGGAGATCTTCGAGGAGATCTCCCCGATCGAGGACTTCTCCGGGTCGATGTCTCTGACCTTCCGCGACCACCGCTTCGAGCCTCCCAAGAACTCGATCGACGAGTGCAAGGAGCGCGACTTCACGTACGCGGCCCCGCTCTTCGTCACCGCCGAGTTCACCAACAACGAGACCGGCGAGATCAAGTCCCAGACGGTCTTCATGGGCGACTTCCCGCTCATGACCAACAAGGGCACCTTCGTCATCAACGGCACCGAGCGTGTCGTGGTGTCCCAGTTGGTCCGTTCGCCGGGTGTCTACTTCGACTCCTCCATCGACAAGACGTCCGACAAGGACATCTTCTCGGCCAAGGTCATCCCCTCGCGTGGTGCCTGGCTGGAGATGGAGATCGACAAGCGCGACATGGTCGGTGTCCGCATCGACCGCAAGCGCAAGCAGTCCGTCACCGTCCTGCTCAAGGCTCTCGGTTGGACGACCGAGCAGATCCTCGAGGAGTTCGGCGAGTACGAGTCCATGCGCGCCACCCTGGAGAAGGACCACACCCAGGGCCAGGACGACGCGCTGCTCGACATCTACCGCAAGCTCCGCCCGGGCGAGCCGCCCACGCGCGAGGCCGCTCAGACGCTGCTCGAGAACCTCTACTTCAACCCGAAGCGCTACGACCTCGCGAAGGTCGGCCGCTACAAGGTGAACAAGAAGCTCGGCGCGGACGAGCCGCTGGACGCCGGCGTGCTCACCACCGACGACATCATCGCCACGATCAAGTACCTGGTGAAGCTGCACGCCGGTGAGACCGAGACGGTCGGCGAGTCCGGACGTTCGATCATCGTCGAGACCGACGACATCGACCACTTCGGCAACCGTCGTATCCGTAACGTCGGCGAGCTCATCCAGAACCAGGTCCGTACGGGTCTCGCCCGTATGGAGCGCGTCGTGCGCGAGCGCATGACCACGCAGGACGTCGAGGCGATCACGCCGCAGACCCTGATCAACATTCGCCCGGTCGTGGCGTCGATCAAGGAGTTCTTCGGTACGTCGCAGCTGTCCCAGTTCATGGACCAGAACAACCCGCTCTCGGGCCTGACGCACAAGCGTCGTCTCAACGCCCTGGGCCCGGGTGGTCTCTCCCGTGAGCGGGCCGGCTTCGAGGTCCGAGACGTGCACCCCTCGCACTACGGCCGCATGTGCCCGATCGAGACGCCGGAAGGCCCGAACATCGGCCTGATCGGTTCGCTCGCCTCGTACGGCCGGATCAACGCGTTCGGCTTCATCGAGACGCCGTACCGCAAGGTCGTCGAGGGTCAGGTCACCGACGAGGTCGACTACCTGACCGCGGACGAGGAGGACCGGTTCGTCATCGCGCAGGCCAACGCGCCGCTGAGCGACGAGTTCCGCTTCGAGGAGTCCCGTGTCCTGGTCCGCCGTCGTGGCGGAGAGGTCGACTACGTCCCCGGTGACGACGTCGACTACATGGATGTCTCGCCGCGCCAGATGGTGTCGGTCGCGACCGCCATGATCCCGTTCCTCGAGCACGACGACGCCAACCGTGCCCTCATGGGCGCGAACATGATGCGTCAGGCCGTGCCGCTGATTAAGTCCGAGGCGCCGCTCGTCGGCACCGGCATGGAGTACCGCTGCGCCACCGACGCCGGTGACGTGCTCAAGGCCGAGAAGGACGGTGTGGTCCAGGAGGTCTCCGCGGACTACATCACCACCGCCAACGACGACGGCACGTACACCACGTACCGCCTGCACAAGTTCTCCCGCTCGAACCAGGGCACCTCGGTCAACCAGAAGGTTGTCGTGGACGAGGGCGCCCGCGTGATCGAGGGCCAGGTCCTGGCCGACGGTCCCGCGACCGAGAACGGCGAGATGGCGCTCGGCAAGAACCTCCTCGTGGCGTTCATGCCGTGGGAGGGCCACAACTACGAAGACGCGATCATCCTCAGCCAGCGGCTGGTCCAGGACGACGTCCTCTCCTCGATCCACATCGAGGAGCACGAGGTCGACGCCCGTGACACCAAGCTCGGCCCGGAGGAGATCACCCGGGACATCCCGAACGTCTCCGAGGAGGTCCTCGCCGACCTCGACGAGCGCGGCATCATCCGGATCGGTGCCGAGGTCGTCGCCGGCGACATCCTCGTCGGCAAGGTCACGCCCAAGGGTGAGACCGAGCTGACGCCGGAGGAGCGCCTGCTCCGCGCGATCTTCGGTGAGAAGGCGCGCGAGGTGCGCGACACCTCGCTGAAGGTGCCGCACGGCGAGATCGGCAAGGTCATCGGCGTCCGCGTCTTCGACCGTGAAGAGGGCGACGAGCTGCCGCCGGGCGTGAACCAGTTGGTTCGTGTCTACGTGGCGCAGAAGCGCAAGATCACGGACGGTGACAAGCTCGCCGGCCGTCACGGCAACAAGGGTGTCATCTCCAAGATCCTGCCCATCGAGGACATGCCGTTCCTCGAGGACGGGACCCCGGTCGACATCATCCTGAACCCGCTGGGTGTGCCGTCCCGAATGAACCCGGGACAGGTCCTGGAGATCCACCTCGGCTGGCTCGCCAGCCGCGGCTGGGACGTCTCGGGCCTCGCGGACGACTGGGCGCAGCGCCTCCAGGCCATCGAGGCCGACAAGGTCGAGCCCGGCACCAACGTCGCCACCCCCGTCTTCGACGGTGCGCGTGAGGACGAGCTGGCCGGTCTGCTGAACCACACGATCCCGAACCGCGACGGCGAGCGCATGGTGCTCCCGACCGGTAAGGCGCCGCTGTTCGACGGCCGCTCCGGCGAGCCGTTCCCGGAGCCGATCTCGGTCGGCTACATGTACATCCTCAAGCTCCACCACCTGGTCGACGACAAGCTCCACGCCCGGTCGACCGGTCCGTACTCGATGATCACCCAGCAGCCGCTGGGTGGTAAGGCCCAGTTCGGTGGCCAGCGCTTCGGTGAGATGGAGGTGTGGGCGCTGGAGGCATACGGCGCCGCCTACGCCCTCCAGGAGCTGCTGACGATCAAGTCCGACGACGTGACCGGCCGCGTGAAGGTCTACGAGGCCATCGTCAAGGGCGAGAACATCCCCGAGCCCGGCATTCCTGAGTCCTTCAAGGTGCTCATCAAGGAAATGCAGTCCCTGTGCCTCAACGTGGAGGTGCTGTCCTCGGACGGCATGTCCATCGAGATGCGCGACACCGACGAGGACGTCTTCCGCGCAGCGGAGGAGCTCGGCATCGACCTGTCCCGGCGCGAGCCGAGCAGCGTCGAAGAGGTCTGACGGGAGTCCGGCCGGGGGCTTTTCACGAGCCCCCGGCCGACCCCGGGACCCCCGTTTCAGACCACAGACTTACAACCCTGAGAGGGATTGACGCATAGTGCTCGACGTCAACTTCTTCGATGAGCTCCGGATCGGTCTGGCCACCGCTGACGACATCCGTCAGTGGAGCCACGGCGAGGTCAAGAAGCCCGAGACCATCAACTACCGCACGCTCAAGCCGGAAAAGGACGGGCTCTTCTGCGAGAAGATCTTCGGCCCCACCCGGGACTGGGAGTGCTACTGCGGCAAGTACAAGCGTGTCCGCTTCAAGGGCATCATCTGTGAGCGGTGTGGCGTCGAGGTCACCCGCGCCAAGGTGCGCCGTGAGCGGATGGGCCACATCGAGCTCGCCGCGCCCGTCACGCACATCTGGTACTTCAAGGGCGTCCCGTCGCGTCTGGGCTACCTGCTCGACCTCGCCCCGAAGGACCTCGAGAAGGTCATCTACTTTGCCGCGTACATGATCACGTACGTGGACGAGGAGCGCCGTACCCGCGACCTGCCCTCGCTTGAGGCGCACGTCCAGGTCGAGCGTCAGCAGGTCGAGAACCGTCGCGACTCCGACCTGGAGGCCCGCGCCAAGAAGCTCGAGACCGACCTGGCCGAGCTCGAGGCCGAGGGTGCCAAGGCCGACGTGCGCCGCAAGGTGCGCGAAGGTGCCGAGCGCGAGATGAAGCAGCTCCGCGACCGCGCGCAGCGCGAGATCGACCGTCTGGACGAGGTCTGGTCGCGCTTCAAGAACCTCAAGGTCCAGGACCTGGAGGGCGACGAGCTGCTCTACCGCGAGCTGCGGGACCGCTTCGGCACGTACTTCGACGGTTCGATGGGTGCCGCGGCGCTGCAGAAGCGCCTGGAGTCCTTCGACCTCGACGAGGAGGCCGAGCGCCTCCGCGAGATCATCCGTACCGGCAAGGGCCAGAAGAAGACCCGTGCGCTCAAGCGCCTCAAGGTCGTCTCCGCGTTCCTGCAGACGAGCAACAGCCCCAAGGGCATGGTGCTCGACTGCGTGCCGGTCATCCCGCCGGACCTGCGTCCGATGGTGCAGCTCGACGGTGGCCGCTTCGCGACCTCCGACCTGAACGACCTGTACCGCCGCGTGATCAACCGCAACAACCGCCTGAAGCGGCTTCTCGACCTCGGCGCGCCCGAGATCATCGTGAACAACGAGAAGCGCATGCTCCAGGAGGCCGTCGACGCGCTCTTCGACAACGGCCGTCGTGGTCGCCCGGTCACGGGCCCCGGCAACCGTCCGCTGAAGTCGCTGTCCGACATGCTCAAGGGCAAGCAGGGTCGATTCCGTCAGAACCTGCTCGGTAAGCGTGTGGACTACTCCGCGCGTTCCGTGATCGTCGTCGGTCCGCAGCTCAAGCTGCACCAGTGCGGTCTGCCGAAGGCGATGGCGCTGGAGCTCTTCAAGCCGTTCGTGATGAAGCGCCTGGTCGACCTGAACCACGCGCAGAACATCAAGAGCGCCAAGCGCATGGTGGAGCGCGGCCGCACGGTCGTGTACGACGTCCTCGAAGAGGTCATCGCCGAGCACCCGGTTCTGCTGAACCGTGCTCCCACCCTGCACCGCCTCGGCATCCAGGCCTTCGAGCCGCAGCTCGTCGAGGGCAAGGCCATCCAGATCCACCCGCTCGTCTGCACCGCGTTCAACGCGGACTTCGACGGTGACCAGATGGCCGTGCACCTGCCGCTCTCCGCGGAGGCGCAGGCCGAGGCCCGCATCCTGATGCTGTCCTCGAACAACATCCTCAAGCCCGCCGACGGCCGTCCGGTGACGATGCCGACCCAGGACATGGTCCTCGGTCTGTTCTTCCTCACCACCGACGGTGAGCTCCGTGACACCAAGGGCGAGGGCCGCGCTTTCGGCTCCGTCGCCGAGGCGATCATGGCGTTCGACGCCGGCGAGCTGGCGCTCCAGTCGCAGGTCGACATCCGCTTCCCGGTGGGCACCATCCCGCCGCGCGGCTGGACCCCGCCGGCCGCCGAGGAGGGCGAGCCCGAGTACCAGGCGGGCGACAGCTTCCGGCTGCGTACGACCCTGGGCCGCGCGCTCTTCAACGAGCTGCTGCCCGAGGACTACCCGTTCGTCGACTACTCGGTGGGCAAGAAGCAGCTCTCCGAGATCGTCAACGACCTGGCCGAGCGCTACCCCAAGGTCATCGTGGCGGCGACGCTCGACAACCTGAAGGCGGCGGGCTTCTTCTGGGCGACCCGTTCCGGTGTCACCGTGGCCATCTCCGACGTCGTCGTTCCCGAGGCGAAGAAGGAGATCGTCGCGGGCTACGAGGCGCAGGACGAAAAGGTCCAGAAGCAGTACGAGCGTGGTCTCATCACGAAGGAAGAGCGCACTCAGGAGCTCATCGCGATCTGGACCAAGGCGACCAACGAGGTCGCCGAGGCGATGAACGCGAACTTCCCGAAGACCAACCCCATCTTCATGATGGTCGACTCGGGTGCCCGAGGAAACATGATGCAGATGCGCCAGATCGCGGGTATGCGTGGTCTGGTGTCGAACGCCAAGAACGAGACGATCCCGCGTCCGATCAAGGCCTCCTTCCGCGAGGGCCTGTCGGTGCTGGAGTACTTCATCTCGACCCACGGTGCTCGTAAGGGTCTGGCGGACACGGCGCTTCGTACCGCCGACTCGGGTTACCTCACCCGTCGTCTGGTCGACGTCTCCCAGGACGTCATCATTCGCGAGGAGGACTGCGGCACCGACCGCGGTCTGCGCCTCAAGATCGCCGAGCGTGGCGCCGACGGCGTCCTGCGCAAGACGGACGACGTCGAGACGAGCGTCTACGCCCGCATGCTGGCCGAGGACATCGTCGTGGACGGCAAGGTCATCGCGCCGGCCAACGTCGACCTCGGTGACGTGCTCATCGACCAGCTCGTCCTGCACGGCGTCGAGGAGGTCAAGACCCGCTCGGTCCTGACCTGTGAGTCGGCGGTCGGTACCTGTGCCTACTGCTACGGCCGTTCGCTGGCCACCGGCAAGCTGGTCGACATCGGTGAGGCGGTCGGCATCATCGCCGCCCAGTCCATCGGTGAGCCCGGTACCCAGCTCACGATGCGTACCTTCCACACCGGTGGTGTGGCCGGTGACGACATCACCCAGGGTCTGCCCCGTGTCGTCGAGCTCTTCGAGGCTCGTACGCCGAAGGGTGTCGCCCCGATCTCCGAGTCCGCGGGCCGTGTCCGCATCGAGGAGACCGAGAAGACCAAGAAGATCGTCGTCACTCCCGACGACGGCAGCGACGAGATCCCGTTCCCGATCTCGAAGCGTGCCCGTCTGCTCGTGAGCGAGGGCGACCACGTCGAGGTGGGCCAGAAGCTCACCGTGGGTGCCACCAACCCGCACGACGTGCTGCGCATCCTGGGTCAGCGTGCCGTCCAGGTCCACCTGGTCGGCGAGGTCCAGAAGGTCTACAACTCGCAGGGTGTGTCGATCCACGACAAGCACATCGAGATCATCATTCGGCAGATGCTGCGCCGTGTGACGATCATCGAGTCCGGCGACGCGGAGCTGCTGCCGGGCGAGCTCGTCGAGCGCTCGAAGTTCGAGACCGAGAACCGTCGTGTGGTCACCGAGGGCGGTCACCCCGCCTCCGGCCGTCCGCAGTTGATGGGTATCACCAAGGCCTCGCTGGCGACGGAATCCTGGCTGTCGGCCGCCTCCTTCCAGGAGACGACCCGAGTGCTGACGGACGCGGCGATCAACGCCAAGTCCGACAGCCTCATCGGCCTCAAGGAGAACGTCATCATCGGTAAGCTCATCCCGGCCGGTACGGGTCTGTCCCGCTACCGCAACATCCGGGTGGAGCCCACCGAGGAGGCCAAGGCCGCGATGTACTCGGCCGTCGGCTACGACGACATCGACTACTCGCCGTTCGGCACGGGCTCCGGCCAGGCCGTTCCGCTGGAGGACTACGACTACGGTCCGTACAACCAGTAGGCACGTCGTCTGAGTTGAAGGGCGGTCACCCCTCGGGGTGGCCGCCCTTCGGCGTGTCAGGGCCGTCGGTCCACATATGCCTGAAGGTGGTGCAGGCGCGTGTGGACGTCGGGATGGGAGTCGAGCAGGCGCGTCATCAGGCGCTGCTCCTCGCCGTGCTTTCGCGGTGCCGCCCCAGGGCTCGGACAGGTCAGGTCGGCACGGAGCACGACCATCAGCTGCTCGCCGAACCCGAGCCCGGCGGCGTGCTCGTCGGCGCGTAGTTCCGAGCGGCGGGAGAGGGACGCGGCCAGATACGGGGTGATCAACGGCAGAAGGATCAGCCCGTACGTGGCCGTCGCCAGCGCGAGCAGGACCGCTCCGGCCGCCGCGATGACCGCCGCCGCGGCACCCACGGACAGGCGTTCCACGTGGGAGGCCGCGCGGAGCAGCAGCTGCCAGGCGAGACGCCCCGGCAGCGCGTACCAGAACACGAACAGCGACACCCACGCGTGGCCTCGTACGTGATGGCCCAGCTCGTGGGCGAGTACGCCGGCCAGGTGGGGAGGCGGCAAGGACGCCAGGGAGTGGCTGGTCACGGCGACTATGTGGCCCGCCGCCGCCATGGCGTTGATGTCGTCGCTCTCCTCGACCCACAGCTGGTAGCGACGTCCGTCCACACCGCTGCGAGCGGTCACCTCACGCCAGACGGCGTGCAGAAGCCGCGCCTCTTCAGGTGTGGGATGGCGCAGGCCGAAGAGGCGTCGTGCCAGGAGGCGCTCGAAGGGCGGGTGAAAGGCGAGCGCGCCGCTCAGCGCCCACCCGCCGAAGAGGAGCCACCAGGGCGGGCCGCTCACGAGGACATCGAGGGCGTACGACAGCACAAGGACGAGGGCGACACTCAGTGCTACGTGCGGCAGGTGCAGGGCCAGTGCACCGACGGCGGTGAGGTCGGTCCGGCGCTGACGCGCGGCGATGTGGATTCGGCCGGGGCGGCGGGGTAAGGGATCTCGGGGCAGGGGGTCAGGAGCGGATGGGTTCTCGGGCAGGTCGGGCCCGTGAGGTCCGGGCGGCACCGGCATGGCGGTCTCCTTCGGCGTGGGGTGATGGCGAGGGCTGACGAGTGCGCGGGTCAGCTGAGGAGCAGCGCTGCGGGGAGCAGGAGGACCGCGCCGCCGAAGGCGGTCAGCCCCGCCCGGATCCAGAAGTGCTTGCGGGCGGCGATGCGGCTGGTGTCGGCCAGGGCGAGGATCAGCGCGCTCGCGGGATCGCTCTCGGTCTGAGCGAGGGCTTCGGCGAGCAGCCCTGCTTCGGCGGCTCGCCGCACGTCGTCGAAGTAGGTGAGCGGTCGGCCCGGTGCCCAGCGGCGTGCCCGGTGTCTGGGCGCCACGGCGAGCAGTACCGCGAGGAGCGCTGTGAGCAGGCAGAGCGTTCCCGCCCACCACAACGACGCGACGGGTACGGGGAGGGGGCCGGGAGTCCAGCCCCGGCCTGCCAGCAGGGCGCCGGGCACGCCTGCCGTCAGGCCGAGGGCGCCGATGAGAACGGCCGCCTTGGCGTCGGCGCGGGCGATGTCGACACGTAACTCGGCGAGCAGCGGGGCACCGGCCTGCGGGAATTGGACGGTGGAAGCGGGCCGGGTCATGCGTCGGCCTCCGGTCGGTCGTTCCCGCGTGTCTCCACCGGCACGGGGAGACCCTCCTCGGCGGGTCCCGGGGCTCGCAGGATGGCCTCCATGCGCTCGGCGACGAGGCGGCGCGGTATCTCGAGTTCGTGGTGCTCCAGGCGCTTGGTCTGGAGGGCTTCGTTGATCAGATGCACCTGGGTGTCCAGCAACCTGTCCTGCCCGGCGCTGAGGTGTTGCAGGACGTGCTTGGTCTCCTCGGGGTGTGTGGCCAGGTGCAGCGCGAGCGCGGCGGTGCCTCCCCTGGCCAGGGTCTCCTCGTAGAAGGTGATGCGGGCGGCGATGCGCTCGGCTTCCTGTTCCTCCCGGAGCCGGGACGCCCGGTGCTCGGGCGTCGCCGCTTCCATCTCGTGCCGGGCGTTTCGCAGCCGGGACTGGTGGAAGCGTTCGGCGGCGTCCCGGCGCAGGCGCAGGGAGCAGGCGATGCGCAGACCCTGGGGCACACCGATCCACGAGGCCGCCGCCACTGCCTCCTGGACGCAGTGCTCCGCCTCCGCGCTCGCCTCGATGGCGTGATCCCGGCTCGCCCTCCGCAGCACCGGTAGCAACTCGCGTGTGATGAGCCCCGGTACGTCGCGCTCCTGGCTGCGCACGAACCGCTCGGGATCGGTCACCCGCCAGGAGATGTCGGCGGTCGCCTCGAACTCGAAGCTGTCGAGCCGACTGGGAAGGGGCACGCTCAGCGGGAACGCGTGGTGCTCGGTGTCCACCTCGTACAGGGCGACGAAGCGGCGAACGGACGGGGGACGATCCGGCGGCAGGAAGGTCTCGTAGCCGCCCTTGCGTGTCACGCAGACCAGGGCGTGGTCGATGCGCCCGGTGAATCGTCGGCTGCCGATGCGGAAGCGGGGGAGTTGCCACACGGTGCGGACCGGGTCCGCGTCGAGGTGGGGGACGGCGGGTCGCTGGGGCTGCTGGCGGAACCAGTCGAGTCGGTCGGGCTGTTCTTCCACGGCTTTGTCGGCTTTGTTGGCGTTATCGACATTGTTCATGTCCATACCTTTCGGCGCCGGTCAGGTCGGTCGGGGGACGGGCAGGAGCGCCTGCAACCGGTCGGCGGCCGGCGACCGGGAACCCGTGGAGTCGTGGACCGTACGCAGGAGATGGCTGACGCGCCGGTGGTTGATGGCGGTCCGGGCCAGAGCGGGCAGCAGTGCGGCGAGGGCGGTCTCGACGGCCGGAGCCGAGTCCGCGGCGTGCACCCAGTCGCGGACGACGAGGAGGGCCTGCTCCTGGTGGGCGCGGTCGGCCAGGATCGCCTCCCAGAAGCGGGTCAGGTGCTGGGCGGCCGACAGATCCTCCTCGGCGTCGGCCTGCGCGTACCAGAGCAGTACCGGGGGGACCTGGCCGCCTTCGTCGGCGGGCTGCTCACAGGCCTGTCGAAAGGCGCGCAGAGCGTGCGGCCGGACGGCGCGGTCGTGTTCGATCAGCTCGGCCAGTGCGGACAGGACGGGTTCGCCCACGGCCAGGAGCAGGAGTTGGAGGGCGTCGGCGAACTGCCGCTCCGATTCCGGGATGTCCTCGGCGTCCTCGGTGTCCTCGGCCCGCGGGTCCGGGTCTTCGGGCGGCTGGTGGTGGATGGCTTCGACGAGCGCCTCCAGCACGGCCTCGTGGTGGACCGGCCCGAGGAGCCCGTAGGCGCGGATCGCGGTCCACCGGCGGCTGTCGTCATCACCGGTGCACCAGTCGTGCAGGATCCGGATGACCGTCGGTACGCCCAGGAGTTGGGCCATGGTCAGGGCGTTGGCGGCGGTCAGCCAGGAGTGCGGATGACGGCCGTCGGCCCAGGGTTCGACGAGGTGGGCGATGGCGGACGAGAGGTCGGCCGCGGCCAGCAGCGCGGCGGCGGTCGCGGCCCGGGTCCGCACCAGCGGGCGGCGGTCCTCCGCGAGGGCGCGGATCCAGTCCACGAGGGCCGGACGCGCGGACGGGTGGAGATTCCAGACCTCCTCGAGCAGCACCTGCGCGGTGCGGTCGTCGTGGAACGCGGCGCAGAACTTGCCCTCCAGGGGGCCCCACTCGGTGACCTCCGCGGTCACGTAGCCGTCGGCCCGGGCGAGGTGGAGCCGTTCTTCCCGGGAACTGCCGAAGACTTGGATCCTGGGTGGTACTCCGGGGTCTTGGATCTTGTGTAAACGGGTGAAGAGATTGTCGCTGAGCTCTGCCGTCACCGCGTACGGCGCCTTGTCGAAGACGGCGAGGGAGATGAGGAACGCCTTGTCGTGCAGGGTGGAGTCCTCCTGGCGCAGCCATCGGGTCACCTGCGCCGCGACCGCGGTGTCCCCGATCGCAGCCAGTTGCGCCTCGCTGATCTCGCCGCGGTGGTGGGCGAGCAGTTGCTGTGCGAACTGCTTGATCTCTTCCGGGCTGTGGCGGTGGCCGAGGAACTCCTTGACCGCGGTCAGTCCGGACAGGGACGCCCAGGAGGCCGCACCGGCCTCGGGGACGACGTGGGCGCCGAGTATCGCTTCGGGAGGTGGAGGCTCCCAGGGCACGAACGGGACGCCGGTCAGCGGCGCCGAAGGCTCCACGGTGATCACCATGAAGGCGCGGGACTTCTCCAGCCGCTCCCGCAGCGCCAGCAGCTGAGCCTCCCGTACGGGGTTGTTCCCGCTGACGGCCAGATCGCATACGACGTAGCCGATCGCCGGGTCCAACTGGTCGGGAAGCGCCGAGAACGTCCGCAGGTCGAGGGAGCGCATCCCTTCGACGCCCATCCGGTGCAGCAGCATCAGAGCCGCGGTGCGCCGGCCGGTGTCCCGGCCGCCGGACAGGAAGACGACCTTGTCCTCCTTGAGCCGCGCGTATGCCTCGCCGAAGCGCGGGCATTCCTGGAACACGCCCACCAAGGACGCGATCTCCGCGCTCGGTATCGGTCCGGACAGAGCGCGGGCACGATCGGTGCGGGGCCCGAACTGGTAGATCTTGTCGCCGTAGTGCGCGCCGCCCGTCTGCCCGTACTGGTCCCCGCCGACCAAAGTCGCGACGAAGTCGGGCGCGTGGGTGAGCAGGTCGCGACGCGCGGACCAGGCCGACTGCCTCCGCTTCTCCTGAGCGTCGTCCCCGTCGGCCGGCCGCTTCTGGTCGCCGTCCTGGGCCGCTTCTTCAGGCGGGTTCGCCGCACCCTGCGCTGCCGGGCCGCCCTGGCTCATCGCTGCTCGTCCCGACGGGAACGGGTGAAGTGGAAGGTGGTGTCCCCGTGGTGGGCGCCGCCTGTCTGTCCGTACTGGTCACCGTCGACGTGGGTCTCGCTGTGCTGGGGCGCGGCTGTACCGGGGGTGGGGACGGACCCGCTGGTGGGGACGGACCCGGCGGCGGGGACGGAGCCGGTGGCGGGTTCCGAGGGCGGCGTCGGGCCCGGCTCGCCGTGCAGCCACGCCACCGTCGGCCCTTCCTTGGTGTCCACGGTGATGCGGTGGAAGGTCTCCGGCCGCACACCGAGCGGTCCGTGGCTCACGACACCTTGGTAGATGCTGTCCGACACGCACAGGACGCAGTCGTCCGTCCGGTTCCTCAGCGCTTCGCGCAGCGGATCGGAGTCGAGCAGGCGAACGGCGTGGTTCAGGTCCGAACCGACCCAGCCCTCATGCTCGTCCACGGCCACGTAGCCCGAGGCCAGCACGATACGCAGCCGCATCCTGGCGCTCTCGGCCATCAGCCGGTTCTTGCTGTGCAGCAGGGCCGGGGTCTCGGTCAGCAGGGTCTTCACGAGCCTGGGTACCGAGGCCTGCGCGTCGATGAGTTCCATGACCGAGTCACCGCGGTCCGCGCGCAGCCGCGAGGTCTCGTCGACGGCGCCGCTGAGCAGCGTGGCGTTGGCCACCTCGTAGAGCAGGCGGCGCAGGAACGCCTGCTCGACGTTGTCGCGTCGGCCGTACTGCTCGATGTCGAAGAGGAGGAGGGTGCGAAACACGGGGTCGTCCATGACTGCCTCTCGTGAGCCGGATCGTTGTCCAGCACGATGGCGTCCCGACGGCGATCCGCAGAGGCACGGTGACACGGAGGAACTGTGACCGTGTACACAGAGCCGAAAGGGCGCCGGCGCGGGGTCAGTCGGGGTGCCCGCCGATGATGCGGCGCAGGACGTCCGGCCGGAGGACGACGATGCGACGCCGTCTGGTCACGACGACCTCCCGGGCGCGCAGGTCCCTGAGCAGCCGGGCCACGGCCTCCCGCGACGCCCCGACCGAGCCGGCGAACTCCTGTTGACTGAGCCTGATCGTCAGCTCGATGCCCTCCTCGGTCCTGGAACCGTGGGTGCGGACGAGTTCGAGGAGCAGGACGGCCAGCCGTACCCGCACCGACAGGGCCGCCCATTCCAGCCGTCGCCGGTCCGTGGAGCGTTGCCGGTCCGTCGTGAGGCCGAGCAGCTGCAAGGCCACGCGTGCGTTGTCGGCGAGGAAGGAAGTGAACCGGCTCTCGTCGATGACGACCGCCTCGACCGCCTCCAGCGTCGTCACGGTCGCCGAACGGTGACGGCCGCTGAGCGCGGCGCCCTCCCCGATGATGTCGCCGGGCCCCCGGAGGGCGAGGAGCGCCTCGTAGCCGTTGGCGGCGAGTGCCGTGACCTTCGTCCAGCCGCGCAGGAGCAGCAGGACGTGGGCCGACGGCTCGTCCTGCTGCATGAGCACGCGCCGTGCCGGGTAGCGGAGCAGCCGGCCGGTGGCCAGCAGGGCAGCCCGGTCCTCCTGGTCCAGCCGGGCGAGGAAGGGCACCGCGTCGTCGAAGCCGTCGTCGTCCCACGCCCGTGTACGTACCGTCGCCATCGGCCCCGCCCCCGTGATCAGCCGCGTCATTTCGCAACCAGTCAACGTACTTGAAGCGCCCACACAAGGATTGGCGACTATCAGTCGTAGTAGAGGCGGACCGGGAACCAGTGGCGGATAATCAGCGTTGGAGCATGATGAGGACAGCAGACCTACGCAGTCCGGTCCGGGGGAGTGGTCTCGTGTCGAATTCGTCGTGGCAGCCGGCGCCCTGGCCGCCGTCCCACAGCCACCAGCCGTCGATGCTGGCCGCGCACGCGGACCGGGAGCGGGCGGTCGATGTGTTGCGGGCCGGGTTCGCCGAGGGGCGGATGCCGCAGGGGGAGTACGAGAACCGGGTCGAGCGGGCCTATCAGGCGCGTACCGTCGGCGAGCTGAGTGCCCTGGTCGCGGATCTGCCGCAGGGGCCCGTACCGCAGCAGTCCTTCCAGACGGCACCCGTGCCGCGGACGTTCCTGCCGGCGCCGCCGTTGCCCGTGCCGACCAACGGGAAGGCCATCGGGGCGCTGGTGTGCGGGGTGTCGACGTTCTTCTCGGCGGGTCTGAGCGGGATTCCCGCCGTGATCCTCGGCCATATGGCCCGGGGCGAGATCAGGCGGACCGGGCAGCAGGGCGACGGGATGGCGGTGGCCGGGCTGGTGCTCGGATGGCTGTCGGTCGTGGGCTGGGTGCTGTTCATCACGTTCGTGGTGCTGGCCGCGGCCTCCCAGGGCGGCTGAGCTGCGCCCGGCGTGTCCTGGCTGCGGGGTATTTGTTTTGACCGCAGCGTATGAGATAGGTACGCTCAGACCTTGTGCCTGGGGTGTGCCTGGGCTCGTGTGCGTGTCTTCAACCGCACGGCGAGTCCCGATCGATGCCGTTGAAGGTTGAGATCAAGGCCACCGCAATCTGCCGCCTTCCCGCTCTTTCGCGGGGGTCTGCAGTATTCGACACACCCGACCGCGTGGGTCGGAGGGCGTTCCAGGTTAGCTTTACTATTCGGCACACAGAAACCGGAGAAGTAGTGCCTACGATCCAGCAGCTGGTCCGGAAGGGCCGGCAGGACAAGGTCGAGAAGAACAAGACGCCCGCGCTCGAGGGTTCGCCCCAGCGCCGTGGTGTCTGCACGCGTGTGTTCACGACCACCCCGAAGAAGCCGAACTCGGCCCTCCGTAAGGTCGCGCGTGTGCGTCTGACCTCCGGGATCGAGGTCACGGCCTACATTCCGGGTGAGGGACACAACCTGCAGGAGCACTCCATCGTGCTCGTGCGTGGCGGCCGTGTGAAGGACCTGCCCGGTGTTCGTTACAAGATCATCCGCGGTTCGCTCGACACCCAGGGTGTCAAGAACCGCAAGCAGGCCCGCAGCCGCTACGGCGCCAAGAAGGAGAAGTAAGAATGCCTCGTAAGGGCCCCGCCCCGAAGCGCCCGGTCATCATCGACCCGGTCTACGGTTCTCCTCTGGTGACCTCCCTCATCAACAAGGTGCTGCTGAACGGCAAGCGCTCCACCGCCGAGCGCATCGTGTACGGCGCCATGGAGGGTCTGCGTGAGAAGTCGGGCAACGACCCGGTCATCACGCTGAAGCGCGCGCTGGAGAACATCAAGCCGACCCTCGAGGTCAAGTCCCGCCGTGTCGGTGGCGCCACCTACCAGGTGCCGATCGAGGTCAAGCCCGGTCGCGCCAACACCCTCGCGCTCCGCTGGCTCGTCGGCTACTCGCGTGCCCGCCGCGAGAAGACGATGACCGAGCGTCTGACGAACGAGCTGCTCGACGCCTCGAACGGCCTCGGTGCGGCCGTCAAGAAGCGCGAGGACACGCACAAGATGGCCGAGTCCAACAAGGCCTTCGCGCACTACCGCTGGTAGTCGCTACCCACATCGAGACCGAGAGAAGACTGAAGCCTTATGGCTACCACTTCACTTGACCTGGCCAAGGTCCGCAACATCGGGATCATGGCCCACATCGACGCGGGCAAGACGACGACGACCGAGCGGATCCTGTTCTACACCGGCGTCTCGTACAAGATCGGTGAGGTCCACGACGGCGCTGCCACGATGGACTGGATGGAGCAGGAGCAGGAGCGTGGTATCACCATCACCTCCGCTGCGACCACCTGTCACTGGCCGCTCGAGAACGACGACTACACGATCAACATCATCGACACCCCGGGTCACGTCGACTTCACCGTCGAGGTGGAGCGCTCCCTGCGTGTCCTCGATGGTGCCGTGACGGTGTTCGACGGTGTCGCCGGCGTTGAGCCGCAGTCCGAGACGGTGTGGCGTCAGGCCGACCGTTACGGCGTGCCGCGCATCTGCTTCGTGAACAAGCTGGACCGTACGGGTGCCGAGTTCCACCGCTGCGTCGACATGATCGTCGACCGCCTCGGTGCGACCCCGCTGGTCATGCAGCTCCCGATCGGTGCCGAGGCCGACTTCAAGGGCGTCGTCGACCTCGTCACGATGAAGGCGCTCGTCTGGTCGGCCGAGGCCGCCAAGGGCGAGGCCTACGACATCGTCGACATCCCCGACACGCACGTCGAGGCTGCCGCCGAGTACCGCGGCAAGCTGCTCGAGGCCGTCGCGGAGAACGACGAGGAGATGATGGAGCTGTTCCTGGAGGGCACCGAGCCCACCGTGGAGCAGCTGTACGCCGCCGTGCGTCGCATCACCATCGCCTCGGGCAAGGGCGGCGACACCACCGTCACCCCCGTCTTCTGCGGCACCGCGTTCAAGAACAAGGGCGTTCAGCCCCTGCTCGACGCCGTCGTGCGCTACCTGCCGACCCCGCTCGACGTCGAGGCCATCGAGGGCCACGACGTCAAGGACCCCGAGGTCGTCGTCAAGCGCAAGCCGTCGGACGACGAGCCGCTGGCCGCTCTGGCCTTCAAGATCATGAGCGACCCGCACCTCGGCAAGCTCACCTTCGTCCGGGTGTACTCGGGCCGCCTGGAGTCCGGCACCGCGGTGCTGAACCCCGTCAAGGGCAAGAAGGAGCGCATCGGCAAGATCTACCGTATGCACGCGAACAAGCGTGAGGAGATCGAGTCGGTGGGCGCCGGTGACATCGTCGCCGTCATGGGCCTGAAGCAGACCACCACCGGTGAGACGCTGTCGGACGACAAGGCCCCGGTCATCCTGGAGTCCATGGACTTCCCGGCGCCGGTCATCGAGGTCGCGATCGAGCCCAAGTCCAAGGGCGACCAGGAGAAGCTGGGTGTCGCCATCCAGCGTCTCTCGGAGGAGGACCCCTCCTTCCGGGTGCACTCGGACGAGGAGACCGGCCAGACCATCATCGGTGGTATGGGTGAGCTCCACCTCGAGGTGCTCGTCGACCGCATGAAGCGCGAGTTCCGCGTCGAGGCGAACGTCGGCAAGCCCCAGGTCGCGTACCGCGAGACGATCCGTCGGGCCGTCGAGCGCGTGGACTACACCCACAAGAAGCAGACCGGTGGTACCGGTCAGTTCGCCAAGGTGCAGATCGCGATCGAGCCCATCGAGGGCGGCGACGCCTCGTACGAGTTCGTGAACAAGGTCACCGGTGGCCGTATCCCGCGGGAGTACATCCCGTCGGTGGACGCCGGTGCGCAGGAGGCCATGCAGTTCGGCATCCTCGCCGGTTACGAGATGACGGGCGTCCGCGTCACGCTTCTCGACGGTGCCTACCACGAGGTCGACTCCTCGGAGCTGGCCTTCAAGATCGCCGGTTCGCAGGCCTTCAAGGAGGCCGCGCGGCAGGCGAAGCCCGTGCTGCTCGAGCCGATGATGGCCGTCGAGGTCACCACGCCCGAGGACTACATGGGTGACGTCATCGGCGACATCAACTCCCGCCGTGGCCAGATCCAGGCCATGGAGGAGCGCAGCGGCGCTCGCGTCGTGAAGGGCCTCGTGCCCCTCTCGGAGATGTTCGGCTACGTCGGAGACCTCCGCAGCAAGACGTCGGGTCGCGCAAGCTACTCAATGCAGTTCGACTCCTACGCCGAGGTTCCGCGGAACGTCGCCGAGGAGATCATCGCGAAGGCCAAGGGCGAGTAACTCACTCGAGTTCACGCTTTAGGCTTGACTCCGGAGCCTCTCGGGGCATTTCCCGACAACCGTCGTGAAGTGCCCCGGGGCCCGGGCTTTCCAGCAAAGATCACCTGGCGCCGATGAAGCAAGGCGTACAGAACCACTCCCAGGAGGACCCAGTGGCGAAGGCGAAGTTCGAGCGGACTAAGCCGCACGTCAACATCGGCACCATCGGTCACATCGACCACGGTAAGACGACCCTCACGGCCGCCATTACCAAGGTGCTGCACGACGCGTACCCGGACCTGAACGAGGCCTCGGCCTTCGACCAGATCGACAAGGCTCCTGAGGAGCGCCAGCGCGGTATCACCATCTCCATCGCGCACGTCGAGTACCAGACGGAGACGCGTCACTACGCCCACGTCGACTGCCCCGGTCACGCGGACTACATCAAGAACATGATCACGGGTGCGGCGCAGATGGACGGCGCCATCCTCGTGGTCGCCGCCACCGACGGCCCGATGCCGCAGACCAAGGAGCACGTGCTCCTGGCCCGCCAGGTCGGCGTTCCGTACATCGTCGTCGCCCTGAACAAGGCCGACATGGTGGACGACGAGGAGATCCTGGAGCTCGTCGAGCTCGAGGTCCGTGAGCTCCTCTCCGAGTACGAGTTCCCGGGCGACGACCTTCCGGTCGTCAAGGTCTCCGCTCTGAAGGCCCTTGAGGGCGACAAGGAGTGGGGCCAGACCGTCCTCGACCTGATGAAGGCCGTCGACGAGTCGATCCCGGAGCCCGAGCGCGACGTCGACAAGCCGTTCCTCATGCCGATCGAGGACGTCTTCACGATCACCGGTCGTGGCACGGTCGTCACCGGTCGTATCGAGCGTGGTGTCCTCAAGGTCAACGAGACCGTCGACATCATCGGCATCAAGACCGAGAAGACCACCACCACGGTCACCGGCATCGAGATGTTCCGCAAGCTGCTCGACGAGGGCCAGGCCGGTGAGAACGTCGGTCTGCTCCTCCGTGGCATCAAGCGCGAGGACGTCGAGCGCGGCCAGGTCATCATCAAGCCCGGTTCGGTCACGCCGCACACCGAGTTCGAGGCCCAGGCCTACATCCTGTCGAAGGACGAGGGTGGCCGTCACACCCCGTTCTTCAACAACTACCGCCCGCAGTTCTACTTCCGTACCACGGACGTGACCGGCGTCGTGACCCTCCCCGAGGGCACCGAGATGGTCATGCCGGGTGACAACACTGAGATGACCGTTGAGCTCATCCAGCCCGTCGCCATGGAAGAGGGCCTGAAGTTCGCCATCCGTGAGGGTGGCCGGACCGTCGGCGCCGGCCAGGTCACCAAGATCAACAAGTAAGCATCCGCTTACCTGTTGAGTCCCTTCGGGGCTTGATGCCTGGTAGCTCCCACGAGCTCTGAAAGGGCCCGTACGACTTCGGTCGTACGGGCCCTTTTCGTGTGCTCGCGGCTACCGCGTGCGGGTCACACCTGCGTCTGCGTCGGGCGCCACAGCCACGGGTGGGCGTCCGGGGAGAGGCCCGCGACGGTGGGGCCGTGCCGGTCGGCGATGAGGGCGGGGCCCGCCAGGGTGGGCGGGGTGCCGGTGGGGCGGGTGACGCGGCCCTCGTGGAGGAGCTGGACGCGGCCCGCGTCGTCGCGGCCGAGGAGGTAGGGGCCCGCCGCCGTCACCGGACCGTAGCCGGGGAAACGTACGTCCGGGCCGCCCGGGGAGAGCAGGCGGTCGGAGGCCGGCGGACGGAAGTACAGGCGGCTGCCGGAGGCGGCTATCGCGTCCGCGGGGGTGGGGAGGCGGGGCAGCGGGTCCGGGCCCTGCGGGGTCCAGTGGTGCACGGTGTCGTGGCCGGGGGCGTACAGGTGCACCTGCCGGTCGTCGCCGACCACGGCGGTGAGGCCGTCCTGCACGGGGCCGCCGCCGAGGTCGCGCCAGGGCGCCCACGTCCCGGAGGCGGCGCGGACGCGCGTGCTGATGCCCTGGTCGGCGTTGCGGACGAAGAGGTGCACGCGGCCGTCGGGGGCGGTGACCATCACGGGGACGCCGATGCGGCGGCCACGGTCGGCGTCGGCCTCCGGGTTGCCGAGGCTGCTCCAGGAGCCGTACGTGTGCGGGCCGCGCTGTTCCAGGACGACGATCTCGCGCAGGCCGGTCGCGCCCCGGCCCTCGATCGCGGCGAGCCGCAGCCCGCACACCAGGTGGCGGCCGTCGGGGAGTGCGGCGCCGCCGAGCACCGGGGCGAGCGGGCCGCCGCCGAGGTCGGCCGGCGCGCCGAACGCCCCGTTCCTCTCGTCGTAGCGGACCGCGCGCAGGCCGAGGACGCCGTACGCGGTGAGCGCGCCGTCGGAGTTCTTCAGGAGGGCGAGACGGGGGCCGGGGTAGCGGTAGTGGGTGGAGCGGACCCAGCCCTTGCGATTGGTGAGGGGGCGGTCGCCACCGACGTTGTAGTCACCGCAGCCCGCAGGGTTGCCGCAGTCCCAGTCGGGCGCGGCGCCGTAGGGGACGAGGTGCGCGGCCTTCTGGTCGAGGACCCTCGGTGGGAGGTTCTTCGGCCAGTGGTGGTTGTAGTAGCCGCGGAAGGCGGTGGCCAGGAACGCGGGCGGGCCGCCCTTGGCCGTCTGCGCCCAGCGGATCAGCGCCGCCCAGGTGAAGGACGCCACCGCGGTGTGGTCGGCGTGGTCGGAGTAGCCGATCTGCTCGCTGTCCCGGAGCTGCGTCTCCCGGTCGCTGTGCTGGATGTCGGGGTCCGGGTCGAGCGTCTGTACGAGCGTGGGCCGGTACCGCTCGAAGAGGGCGACGAGCGTGTCCACCAGGGAGTCGTAGTCGTACGTCTGGACCGTGCGCAGCGGTGAGCCCTCGGGGACGAGGGTGCGCAGGAGCAGGCCGCGCTCGCGCCACAGGGCGGGGACGCCCATGTGGCCGGCCGGGGTGTGCATCCCGAGGTCGAGGTGGACGAGCTCGACGCGGCGTCCTCGGTGTTCGAGGGAGTCGACCTCGGCCCTGAAGCCGTTGCGCAGGCGGATGACACCGCTGTTCCAGCGGGTGAAGACGGGCAGGCCGAGCTGGGTCGCGTAGGACTGGCGCAGGCCCTGGTGGCGGGCGGCGGAGTAGGCCGCCTTGTCGGGGGCGGGGTCGCGGTCGGTCGGCGTCTTGTTCATGCCGTTGGCCTCGCCGGCCGTGACGTAGACGCAGACCAGCGGGGTGCCCGCGTCGAGCGAGTGCTGCGTGTCCGGGTTCATGAAGTACAGGTCGTCGTCGGGGTGGGCGAGGACCTGCATCAACAGCGCGCGCTCCGCCTGGGCGGCGGCGCGGCCGGTCGCGGGGGAGGGGGCGGTGGTATGCGGCGGGAGAGCGGGGGTGGCGCGGGAGCAGGCGCCGAGGGCGCCGGCTCCGGCGAGGGCGGCGCCGGTGGCGAGGAGGGAACGGCGGGGTATCTCCGGACCGGACCGCTGGGACGTATTTCGCCCAACGGTCTTTTCGGACCCGGATATCGCAGGTCGCTTCCGCACGGTGACGCTCACTCCGTCCGCTGGTGAGGCAGCGGACTTCGTGGCGCTCGCCTCTGTTCAGGTGGTGTTGCTGTGGTTCACCTGTCTAGAGGGTGGTGAGGGGGCGGTGGGTTCCATGCGCGTACATGTTCTGTTCACCTGGAAGCGGACGCCGGTGTCAGCGGTACCGGATCACGTGCAGGGCCCGTACGCCGGTCTCGTCCAGCGACACCGGGTCCTCGGACGAGCCGTCGAAGAGGAGGACGCCCGTCTCGGTGGTCAGGGCCGTCACGAGCCAGCCCACCGCTTCGCGGCCCCGCCCGTCCGTGCGCCGGACCCAGACCAGCGCGCGCGAGCCGGCGGGAAAGGCCGAGAGCTCCTCCGCCGCCGACTGCCACTGCTGGTGGTCGGAGGCCGACAGGATCTGCCCCAGCTCGGCCAGCGTCGGCTCGAACCAGTACGCGCGACCGGGGGCCGGAGGCGCGGGGAACCCGCCCGTGCCGGGAGTCCCGCCCTGGTCCCAGTGCGCGAGCCAGGCCCATGGCGCGGAGTTCGGTACGTGGAAGGGGGCGGTCGCCTCCTTGGGCACGACGACCGTCGCGTCCAGCAAGGTGTCCTGCCAGCGGCCGGTACGCAGATGGCGTCGCGTGTCGCAGGAGAAGACCCAGCCGCGCCGCGTCTCGTCACCGGGGCCCGGCTCGACGAGTTCCACCTCGCCGCCGTACGTGCTGTCGAGCCACTGCCGCGCCTTGTCGCGGGCGGTCTCGAAGTCGGGCGCGGCCCGCTCCCACGCCGCCCGCGGAGCCCCCGGAGTCCCGCGCAGGAGGACCAGCTCCCGCACGTTGTCGGTGTCCAGACGGGCCAGGGAGGAGGTGAGCCCGTCGAGGAAGACGACGCGGCCCTTGTTGTTGTGGGCGTACAGCAGGTGCCCCGACACCTCGTGCCCTGCGACCTCGCGGCGCACCCACACCACGCCCCGCGTGTCGGGTCCGGGCTCGGCGATCGCCCGTACGGCCTCGTCCCAGGTGCGCACCGGCACCGGCTCGAACTCCGGGAAGTAGCGCCGCAGCAGCCGGTCCCACCAGCCCGGGGCCTCGTCCGACGGCTGCCACGGCAGCGGTGTCGACGGCCCGCCGTCGATCATCGAGTGCAGGGTGACGAGACAGCCGCGGGCGTTGATCCGGCGCGGCTGGTTCGCCACGCGGGCGACGGCCTCGTCCTGCGTCGCCGGGGGCGCGAGGTCGTCGAACGGGGCGCTCGGCGACGGATGGAAGGGGCTGCTGCCGTCCCTGGGCACGACCACCGACGCCGCGAGCATCGGAGTGCCGGGGTAGCCGGGCTGGGGCAGGGTGCGGCAGGGGAAGAGCCAGGCGGCGGGCGACTCGTGCACGGGGTGGGGCGTGGCGAGTTCCACCAGGCCCCGGTAGGTGTGGTGGAGCCAGGCCGCGGCGGCGTCGGCGGGAGTGGGCATCAGCGGGAGGGCCTTACTTGGGGGGCCAGTTGCCGGTGGCCTGCATGTCCAGGTACTCCGCCGGCGGCGGGAAGGTCGGGGGGAAGTGGGCCGGTGAACCGTCGTGGGGCACGACGATCAGGGAGGTGAAGGGGGCCTGGGTCGGATCCCCGGTGTCGATGTGCTCCTGGAAGTCGAACCGCACGGTCCAGGCGTACGGATGGTGCTTGACCGTGTCCGGGAGTACGACGACGGAAGCGGCCCGGTCCGGGTAAGCGATGTTCTTCAGGAACTTTTCAGCGGCTGTTACGGCTTCGTCCTTGGTCACCATCAGGGAGCTCCATTGCGATACGGAATATGTCCAATTCCGGAGACGTTCTGTTCCAGTCTTCCGAGAGTGCCGCTCTGGCCGTCGAGGAATACCACTCCGTGCGGGGTGTTCACGGCGTTGAAGACGTGGGCCGAACCATCGGGACGGCTGATATAGACCGCGCTGCGCGAGCCCTCCCCGCGGGCCTGGAGGTCGCGGATGATGTCATCGTAGTCATTGACCATGTCGTAATGGCCCTTGGCCCGGTTGGGCAGTCCTAGCTGTTCCGGCGGGATGTGGTCACCGGCCTGCTTGGGGGCCGCGCTGACGTCGATGCCGTCCAGCCTGCGGTCGACGGTGACCGTGTTGTGGCTGCAGTTCAGGGTGTAGCCGGGCTGGCCGGTGTTGTTCACGTCCTTGAGCCACGGATACTCGGAATCAAGGAATTCCTGTGCCTTGTGCGGGTCCACCGAGTCGTAGTGAATGGCTTTTTCTTTGACATGCCCGGTGCTCTGGGCGAGGTCGTCCCATTTCTTCGGCGCCGCCCCCGCCGCCTCGTCCGCGTATTTCGCCCCGCCCTTCGCGACCTGCGAGGCGCCCGACTCCAGGCCCTCCTTCATCGCCATGCGCATTCCGCCGCGGGCGAGTCCGGCGCCTTTGGTGCCGACGAGTTCGGGCAGGAGGCGGCCGACGAATTCGGAGGGGTCGTTCTTGAAGCCGTCGACGGCGGCGGTGACGATGCGTTCGGGGTGGGCGGCGGTGGAGACGAGGCCGGAGAGCGTCATGGAGACGTTCTGGAGGTAGGCGGCGGGGTGGGTGAGGTTGTAGGGGTCGGTGGGGTTGAGGCCGCGGGCGAAGTTGACCAGGCCTGCGGTGCCTTTGAGGACGCCGCCGACGACGTGGGTGAGTTCGGTGTTGTAGGCCTGGTAGCCGTCGACGAGGTTGTTGCCGAGCCGGTCGAGCGGCGGGGGCTCGGCGGGTGCGTGTGCGAGGGCGGCCCTGACCTTGGTCTGGGCGTCGGAGGCGGCGGTGTTGCGCTGCTTGCGCGCGGTGCCGAGCTTCTCCCGGGCGGCCTGGATGTCGGCCTTGCCGGGGTCGTGGAACGGTTCCGGCTCCGGACCCGGGTCCTGGTCCGCCCTGATCTTGGCGTTGTAGGCGTCGATCTTCTTGTTGTAGGCGTCGACCGCGTCCTCGGAGGCCTTCTTGCCCTTCTTGTAGAGCTCGACGGCCTCCTTCGCCTGTCCCTGTGCCCACGTGACCGTGTCCGCGTAGGACTCAAGCGCCCCGGCCGCCGTCTCACAGGCATCCGCCGCCTGGGCCCACTTGGTGGGGTGCATCTCGAACTTCTTGCGGAACGCGTCACCGCCCTCACCGGCCCAGCCGGAGGAATCGACCTTGCGCATGCCGGAGGCGACATGGTCGAAGGCGGTGTGGAAGTCCTTGAGGTGCTTGGCGGACTCGCGGATCGTGTCGGGTTTGCCGTGGACGAGCTCGTCGGCCTCCTCGGTCTGGCCGAGCTGCTGCTCACCGGGGGTGGCACCGAGATCGGATGCGACGTCGTCGCCCCAGTCCTCGACCGCGTCGGCGGCATCGTGCAGACCGACCTTGTCCAGGCCCTCACCGACCTTGTTCGTGCCCCAGTCGATGCCCTCACCGACGAGCTTCTTGCCCTCCTCGTAACCGTCCTCCAGCTTGCCGAGGCCGTCGTTGATCCCGTCCTTCAGCGCACCACCGGCGTCCTTGAGACCGTTGCCGATGTCTCCGAGCAGACCCACGGCTACTCACCCCCGCCCTGCTGCTGTTCGGCGGCCTTGGCCCGGGCCTCCGGGGACGGCCCGAACGTACTGTCCAGCCACTGGTCGTACTCGGCGTCGGACATCCCGGCCGCCCCGTGCAGGTTCTCCGGGTTGAGACCCAGCGGACCCACGGTGTGCGAGGTCATCACATCCCGCCCGGCGTCCTTCCACCCCTGCTCACTGTTGGCCAGCGCCTGGTCGAAGGACTCCTTGCTGTAGTCCGGGCCCGAGAGCACGCCCGAGGTGGCGATGTCACCCCAGCCCTGCTGGGTGACGTCCTCCTCCGAGGCGTAGGGGTTGCCGATCGCGGAGTTGGTGATGACCTTCAGCGAGCCCTCGACGTACTGCTCGGTCTCGTAGTACGTGCCCGCCGACAGACCGGTCTTGACCGCGAAGGCGTTGCCCTCGTTGACCAGCGAACGCACCCCCCACTCCCAGCGCTCACAGAAGGACTTGAACTCACCCGTCAGGCCCTCGTGGCCCAGCTCCAGACCCGACAGGGCGATGTCACCGAACCCGCGCCCGGCCCCGGCCTCGCCGACCATGCCGAGTTCCTTCAGCTCCGCCAGCGCCTCGGTCAGTCCCTTGGCGACCAGGCCCAGACCGTCCGCCTGGAGGTCCTTGCCACCGCCTCCACCGCCCGTCACGCCCGCTCCCCCCGCTCGTCGACGACGTCACGGTCGACGGCCGCCTCGTCCGGCACGATGCCCATGACCGGCGGGAAGACCATCCCGTCCGGCCCGTCCGCGCAGTCCAGCGCCACCCCGCAGGGGACCCCGGCCGCGGGCACCGCGACATCGAGGAGCTTGGCGCCCAGCACCGTCCGGTAGGTCCACTCGCGGGAGTACTCACCGCGGGCCTGCGCGTAGCGGGCCAGTGCCTGCTCGTCGGAGAACGCAAGGATGAACCGGATCCCGTTCAGATCGGCCGTCAGCATCGCCGGTTCGTCGCCCGGCCCCTCCGGCACGCCCAGGGGGACCAGGACCGCCGTGCGCCGGAACTCGCCCAGCAGTTCGGCGAACTCCCGTCTGCGCGCGGCGACTTCGGGATCCTCGGTCGGTGGCGGCTCCGCGGTCGTCGGTTCGCGCTCCGCCTCGGCCGCGGGCGGCGGCTCCTCGGCGGGCGCGGGCGGCTCGTGCGCCCGCACTGTCTGGTCCGCGTACTCCGCGAGACGTGATTTCGGCATTCGCGGCGGTTCGGCCGCCGCACCCCCGTGCTCGGACATGGCGCCCATCATCACAGCTCGGCCCGGCGGGAGCGCAAGACCCCTCGCTGTGCGCGGGCCGCCCACCCCGGTTTGACCTCCGTCACACACGGGGTAACCTCTAGAGCTTCGATTGGCCCCCGGCGTGCCCCGTATGGCAGACTGTCGGGGTTGCTCGGTTGAGTGCCGATGCTGTGCGCCTCCCGCCGGGAGGACCGGAAGCGAGTCCCACAGTACTCGTCGCCTTATCTGTCGCTTGCGGCAGCGCTGGGGCGGACGTACGGGAATCTTTCGGGAAGTGCGGTGCGGTGTCTGAACCAGGCACCCGGTGGGTTTCTTCCCCCGGACCCGCGGCCCTGGGCCGCAGACCCCTTAGCAGGGAAATCCTTACGGATATTTCTGTCAGCGGGACTGCGACACGCCCGACCGCGTGGGGCGGAGGAAGTGTGAAACAGGACCCCCGGGTTCCAGAGCGTCACGAGAGACAGGACTACTAAGTAGCCATGGCGGGACAGAAGATCCGCATCCGGCTCAAGGCCTACGACCACGAGGTCATCGACTCCTCGGCGAAGAAGATCGTCGAGACGGTGACGCGTACTGGTGCGTCGGTCGCGGGCCCGGTGCCGCTGCCTACCGAGAAGAACGTGTACTGCGTCATCAAGTCGCCGCACAAGTACAAGGACTCGCGCGAGCACTTCGAGATGCGCACGCACAAGCGCCTGATCGACATCCTCGACCCGACGCCCAAGACCGTTGACTCCCTGATGCGACTCGACCTTCCGGCCGGCGTCGACATCGAGATCAAGCTCTGAGGGCCGGTGATCTGAAGATGACTAAGCCGATCAAGGGCATCCTGGGCGAGAAGCTCGGCATGACGCAGGTGTGGGACGAGAACAACCGTGTTGTTCCGGTCACCGTCGTCAAGGCCGGCCCGAACGTCGTGACCCAGGTCCGTACGAACGACACCGACGGCTACGAGTCGGTCCAGATCGCCTTCGGCGAGATCGACCCTCGCAAGGTGAACAAGCCCCTCAAGGGCCACTTCGCCAAGGCCGACGTCACCCCCCGCCGTCACCTCGTCGAGATCCGTACCGCTGACGCCAGCGAGTACACCCTCGGCCAGGAGATCACCGCTGAGACCTTCGAGTCCGGCGTCAAGGTGGACGTGACCGGCAAGAGCAAGGGCAAGGGCTTCGCCGGTGTCATGAAGCGTCACAACTTCAAGGGCCTCGGCGCCGGTCACGGCACCCAGCGCAAGCACCGCTCCCCCGGCTCCATCGGTGGCTGCGCCACCCCGGGTCGTGTGTTCAAGGGCCTCCGCATGGCGGGGCGTATGGGCAACGAGCGGGTCACCACCCAGAACCTGACCGTTCACGCCGTTGACGCGGAGAAGGGCCTGCTCCTCATCAAGGGCGCGGTTCCTGGTCCGAACGGCGGCCTCGTCCTGGTCCGCACCGCGGCCAAGGGGGCCTGAGGACTATGAGCACCATTGACATTCTGTCGCCCTCCGGCGACAAGACCGGGACCGTAGAGCTCCCGGCCGAGATCTTCGACGTGGAGAAGATCAGCGTTCCGCTGCTTCACCAGGTCGTCGTCGCGCAGCTCGCCGCGGCCCGCCAGGGCACGCACAAGGTGAAGCGTCGTGGCGAGGTCCGCGGTGGCGGTAAGAAGCCTTACCGCCAGAAGGGCACCGGCCGCGCGCGCCAGGGTTCGACCCGTGCGCCGCAGTTCGCCGGCGGTGGCGTCGTCCACGGCCCCACGCCGCGTGACTACTCGCAGCGGACCCCGAAGAAGATGAAGGCCGCGGCCCTGCGCCACGCCCTCACCGACCGGGCCCGCAACGCTCGCATCCACGTCGTCACCGGCGTGGTCGACGGCGGAGTCTCCACCAAGGCCGCCAAGTCGCTGCTCGGCAAGATCTCGGAGCGCAAGAACCTGCTCCTCGTGATCGACCGTGCGGACGAGGCCTCGCTGCTCTCCGCTCGCAACCTGCCCCAGGTGCACATCCTGGAGCCGGGTCAGCTGAACACGTACGACGTTCTCGTCTCGGACGACGTGGTCTTCACCCAGGCCGCTTTCGAGTCCTTCGTGTCTGGCCCGCAGGCCGCCGACACCGAAGGGAGCGAAGCCTGATGGCTACGCGTCACCCGAGCATCGCCTCGAAGGCCGCCAAGGCCGCCAAGGCCGCGCGCGTCGCCAAGGCGAAGCGCCACGCCACCGAGGGCAAGAACACCGTTGAGACGCCGCTGAGCAAGAGCTTCACGGACCCCCGTGACGTCCTCGTCAAGCCGGTCGTCTCGGAGAAGAGCTACGCGCTCCTCGACGAGGGCAAGTACACCTTCATCGTCGACCCGCGTGCCAACAAGACCCAGATCAAGCAGGCCGTCGAGGCGGTCTTCTCGGTCAAGGTCTCCGGGGTCAACACGATCAACCGGCAGGGCAAGCGCAAGCGGACCCGCACCGGCTTCGGCCAGCGTGCGAACACCAAGCGCGCGATCGTGACCCTCGTTGAGGGCGACCGTATCGACATCTTCGGCCAGGCCTCCTAACGGAGCGCCCTGGTCCGAATATCGGACGAGGACTGAGAAATGGGAATCCGCAAGTACAAGCCGACTACGCCGGGGCGTCGTGGCTCCAGCGTCGCCGACTTCGTCGAGGTCACGCGGTCCACGCCGGAGAAGTCGCTGGTCCGCCCTCTGCACAGCAAGGGCGGCCGTAACAACGCCGGTCGTGTGACCGTTCGCCACCAGGGTGGTGGCCACAAGCGCGCCTACCGCGTGATCGACTTCCGTCGTCACGACAAGGACGGCGTGCCGGCGAAGGTCGCGCACATCGAGTACGACCCGAACCGCACCGCGCGCATCGCGCTCCTGCACTACGCAGACGGCGAGAAGCGCTACATCATCGCTCCGCGCGGCCTGTCGCAGGGTGACCGGGTGGAGAACGGCCCCGCGGCCGACATCAAGCCCGGCAACAACCTGGCGCTGCGCAACATCCCGGTCGGTACCACGATCCACGCGATCGAGCTCCGTCCGGGCGGCGGCGCCAAGTTCGCCCGCTCCGCCGGTGCCTCCGTGCAGCTGCTCGCGAAGGAGGGCTCGATGGCCCACCTTCGTATGCCGTCCGGTGAGATCCGTCTGGTCGACGTGCGCTGCCGCGCGACGATCGGCGAGGTCGGCAACGCCGAGCAGTCGAACATCAACTGGGGCAAGGCCGGCCGTAAGCGCTGGCTGGGTGTTCGCCCGACCGTCCGCGGTGTGGCGATGAACCCGGTCGACCACCCGCACGGTGGTGGTGAGGGCAAGACCTCCGGTGGTCGCCACCCGGTCTCCCCGTGGGGTCAGAAGGAGGGTCGTACTCGCTCGCCGAAGAAGGCTTCGAGCAAGTACATCGTCCGCCGCCGCAAGACGAACAAGAAGCGCTAGGAGCGGGTTTAGATGCCGCGCAGTCTCAAGAAGGGACCCTTCGTCGACACCCACCTCGTCAAGAAGGTGGACGCTCAGAACGAAGCTGGTTCCAAGAACGTCATCAAGACCTGGTCCCGCCGCTCGATGATCATTCCCAGCATGCTGGGCCACACGATCGCGGTGCACAACGGCAAGACCCACATCCCGGTGTTCGTCACCGAGTCGATGGTCGGCCACAAGCTCGGCGAGTTCTCGCCGACGCGCACCTTCCGGGGTCACGTCAAGGACGACCGGAAGTCGAAGCGCCGCTAAGGCGGGGTGGAATCGACTATGACTAACACCGAAGGGACAACCATGGAAGCCAGGGCCCAGGCGCGGTACATCCGCGTCACGCCCATGAAGGCCCGCCGCGTGGTGGACCTCATCCGTGGCATGGATGCCACGGAGGCTCAGGCGGTCCTGCGTTTCGCCCCGCAGGCCGCGAGCGTGCCGGTCGGCAAGGTGCTGGACAGCGCCATTGCCAACGCCGCGCACAACTACGACCACACCGACGCCTCTTCGCTGGTCATCAGCGAGGCGTACGTGGACGAGGGTCCGACCCTGAAGCGGTTCCGTCCGCGTGCCCAGGGCCGTGCCTACCGGATCCGTAAGCGGACCAGCCACATCACCGTGGTCGTCAGCAGCAAGGAAGGAACCCGGTAATGGGCCAGAAGGTAAACCCGCACGGGTTCCGGCTCGGTGTCACGACCGACTTCAAGTCGCGTTGGTACGCCGACAAGCTGTACAAGGACTACGTCAAGGAAGACGTCGCCATCCGTCGGATGATGACGTCCGGCATGGAGCGCGCCGGCATCTCGAAGGTGGAGATCGAGCGCACCCGTGACCGCGTGCGTGTGGACATCCACACCGCTCGTCCCGGCATCGTCATCGGCCGCCGTGGCGCCGAGGCCGACCGCATCCGCGGTGACCTCGAGAAGCTCACGGGCAAGCAGGTCCAGCTGAACATCCTCGAGGTCAAGAACCCCGAGGTCGACGCTCAGCTCGTGGCCCAGGCCGTCGCGGAGCAGCTGTCCTCCCGCGTCTCCTTCCGTCGCGCCATGCGTAAGAGCATGCAGTCGGCGATGAAGGCGGGCGCCAAGGGCATCAAGATTCAGTGTGGCGGTCGTCTCGGCGGTGCCGAGATGTCCCGTTCGGAGTTCTACCGCGAGGGCCGCGTGCCCCTGCACACGCTCCGCGCCAACGTGGACTACGGCTTCTTCGAGGCCAAGACGACCTTCGGCCGCATCGGCGTGAAGGTCTGGATCTACAAGGGCGACGTCAAGAACATCGCCGAGGTTCGCGCCGAGAACGCCGCGGCCCGCGCCGGTAACCGTCCGGCTCGTGGCGGCAACGACCGCCCGGCCCGTGGTGGTGGCCGTGGCGGCGAGCGTGGCGGTCGCGGTCGTAAGCCGCAGCAGTCGGCTCCGGCCGCCGAGGCCCCCAAGGCCGAGGCGCCCGCCGCCGCCGCTCCGGCTGCTGAGAGCACCGGAACGGAGGCCTGACCGAAATGCTGATCCCCCGTAGGGTCAAGCACCGCAAGCAGCACCACCCGAAGCGCAGCGGTATGTCCAAGGGTGGCACGCAGGTTGCGTTCGGCGAGTACGGCATCCAGGCGCTGACGCCGGCGTACGTGACGAACCGTCAGATCGAGGCCGCTCGTATCGCCATGACGCGTCACATCAAGCGTGGCGGCAAGGTCTGGATCAACATTTACCCGGACCGTCCCCTCACCAAGAAGCCCGCCGAGACCCGCATGGGTTCCGGTAAGGGTTCTCCGGAGTGGTGGGTCGCCAACGTCAAGCCCGGACGCGTGATGTTCGAGCTGTCGTACCCCAACGAGAAGATCGCGCGTGAGGCGCTGACTCGCGCGGCCCACAAGCTGCCGATGAAGTGCAAGATCGTCAAGCGCGAGGCAGGTGAAGCGTGATGTCGACCGGTACCAAGGCGTCGGAGCTGCGCGAACTGGGCAACGAGGAGCTTCTCAACAAGCTCCGCGAGGCCAAGGAAGAGCTGTTCAACCTCCGCTTCCAGGCGGCGACGGGTCAGCTCGAGAACCACGGCCGGCTCAAGGCCGTCCGCAAGGACATCGCGCGGATCTACACCCTCATGCGTGAGCGCGAGCTGGGCATCGAGACGGTGGAGAGCGCCTGATGAGCGAGAAGACTGTGACTGAAGAGACTGCCGCCCGCGGCTTCCGCAAGACCCGTGAGGGTCTGGTCGTCAGCGACAAGATGGACAAGACCGTCGTCGTCGCCGTCGAGGACCGCGTCAAGCACGCGCTGTACGGCAAGGTCATCCGCCGTACGAACAAGCTCAAGGCGCACGACGAGCAGAACGCTGCCGGTGTCGGCGACCGCGTCCTCCTGATGGAGACGCGTCCGCTGTCCGCCACCAAGCGCTGGCGCATCGTCGAGATCCTCGAGAAGGCCAAGTAATTCTCTGAGGGGTATCCCTCGGAGTTCGTTCCGCCAGGCTCGGTGCAGAAGCGCTAGTCAGTAGCGCTTCTGCACCGGGAACCGGCAGACAATCAGGAGATAGACGTGATCCAGCAGGAGTCGCGACTGCGCGTCGCCGACAACACGGGTGCGAAGGAAATTCTCACCATCCGTGTTCTCGGTGGCTCGGGTCGCCGCTACGCGGGCATCGGTGACGTCATCGTCGCCACCGTCAAGGACGCGATCCCCGGTGGCAACGTGAAGAAGGGTGACGTCGTCAAGGCGGTCATCGTTCGCACCGTCAAGGAGCGCCGCCGTCCGGACGGCTCGTACATCCGCTTCGACGAGAACGCCGCCGTCATTCTGAAGAACGACGGCGACCCTCGCGGCACCCGTATCTTCGGCCCTGTCGGCCGTGAGCTGCGCGAGAAGAAGTTCATGAAGATCATCTCGCTCGCGCCGGAGGTGCTGTAAGCATGAAGATCAAGAAGGGTGATCTGGTTCAGGTCATCACCGGCAAGGACAAGGGCAAGCAGGGCAAGGTCATTGCCGCTTACCCGCGCGACGAGCGCGTCCTGGTCGAGGGTGTCAACCGGGTCAAGAAGCACACCAAGGCCGGTCCCACGGCTTCCGGCTCGCAGGCCGGCGGCATTGTGACCACCGAGGCCCCGATCCACGTCTCCAACGTCCAGTTGGTCGTGGAGAAGGACGGCAACAAGGTCGTCACGCGCGTCGGTTACCGCTTCGACGACGAGGGCAACAAGATCCGCGTTGCCAAGCGGACGGGTGAGGACATCTGATGACTACCACCACGAACCCGCGTCTGAAGCAGAAGTACCGCGACGAGATCAAGGGCAAGCTGCAGGAAGAGTTCTCGTACGAGAACGTCATGCAGATCCCCGGCCTCGTCAAGATCGTGGTCAACATGGGTGTGGGTGACGCCGCGCGTGACTCCAAGCTCATGGACGGTGCCGTCCGCGACCTGACCACCATCACCGGTCAGAAGCCGGCCATCACCAAGGCCCGCAAGTCCATCGCGCAGTTCAAGCTGCGTGAGGGTCAGCCGATCGGTGCCCACGTCACGCTCCGTGGCGACCGCATGTGGGAGTTCCTGGACCGCACCCTGTCGCTCGCGCTGCCGCGCATCCGCGACTTCCGTGGTCTGTCCCCCAAGCAGTTCGACGGCCGTGGCAACTACACCTTCGGTCTCACGGAGCAGGTCATGTTCCACGAGATCGACCAGGACAAGATCGACCGCGTCCGGGGTATGGACATCACCGTGGTCACCACGGCGACCAATGACGACGAGGGCCGCGCCCTCCTTCGTCACCTCGGCTTCCCGTTCAAGGAGGCGTAAGCGAGATGGCGAAGAAGGCTCTTATTGCCAAGGCTGCTCGTAAGCCCAAGTTCGGTGTGCGTGCCTACACCCGCTGCCAGCGCTGTGGCCGCCCGCACTCCGTGTACCGCAAGTTCGGCCTGTGCCGCGTCTGCCTTCGTGAGATGGCTCACCGTGGCGAGCTGCCGGGCGTGACCAAGAGCTCCTGGTAGTTCCCCCTTTTCGGGACTGCTTGGATCTCTCGGTAAGTACGAGGTCGGCAGAGACCCCCGCTCTCATGGCTTAGGCTAGGAGGGTTGGGCGTGCTCTGCCGCCCTCACCGCCCGCGGGCGAAGCCCGCAAATGGATGCTTACTACGCCGTAGGTCCCCGCGCCGCACCCGTCCCGCCCCTGTGTGGGGAGAGGGATGGCGCATACAGGAAACCCCGGCGAGAGAGGCCGAAGGCCAATTCATGACCATGACTGATCCGATCGCAGACATGCTTACGCGTCTGCGGAACGCGAACTCGGCGTACCACGACACCGTGGCTATGCCGCACAGCAAGATCAAGTCGCACATCGCCGAGATCCTCCAGCAGGAGGGTTTCATCACCGGCTGGAAGGTCGAGGACGCCGAGGTCGGCAAGTCCCTCGTCCTGGAGCTGAAGTTCGGCCCGAACCGTGAGCGTTCGATCGCCGGCATCAAGCGGATCTCCAAGCCGGGTCTGCGCGTTTACGCGAAGTCCACCAACCTGCCGAAGGTCCTCGGCGGCCTCGGCGTGGCGATCATCTCCACGTCGCACGGTCTCCTGACCGGCCAGCAGGCAGGCAAGAAGGGCGTGGGTGGGGAAGTCCTCGCCTACGTCTGGTAGCGGAAGGGAACGGAGGAAACAGCTATGTCGCGTATTGGCAAGCTCCCCATCACGGTTCCCGCCGGCGTGGACGTCACCATCGACGGCCAGACGGTCTCGGTGAAGGGCCCCAAGGGCAACCTGAGCCACACCATCGTCGCGCCTATCGAGATCGCCAAGGGTGAGGACGGCGTCCTGAACGTCACCCGCCCCAACGACGAGCGTCAGAACAAGGCCCTGCACGGCCTGTCCCGCACGCTGGTGGCGAACATGATCACCGGCGTGACCACGGGTTACGTGAAGAAGCTCGAGATCAGCGGTGTCGGTTACCGCGTCCTGGCGAAGGGCTCCAACCTGGAGTTCTCGCTCGGCTACAGCCACCCGATCGTGATCGAGGCGCCCGAGGGCATCTCGTTCAAGGTCGAATCGGCGACCAAGTTCTCGGTCGAGGGCATCGACAAGCAGAAGGTCGGCGAGGTTGCGGCCAACATCCGCAAGCTGCGCAAGCCCGACCCGTACAAGGCCAAGGGCGTCAAGTACGAAGGCGAAGTCATCCGCCGCAAGGTCGGAAAGGCGGGTAAGTAAGCCATGGCATACGGTCAGAAGATCGCTAAGGGCGACGCTTACAAGCGTGCGGCCATCAAGCGCCGCCACATCCGTATCCGCAAGCACATCTCGGGTACGGCCGAGCGTCCGCGCCTGGTCGTGACGCGCTCGAACCGGAACATCGTGGCCCAGGTCATCGACGACGTTAAGGGTCACACCCTCGCGTCGGCGTCGACCCTGGACACCTCGATCCGCGGTGGCGAGGGCGACAAGTCCGCGCAGGCCAAGTCGGTCGGCGCCCTGGTTGCCGAGCGCGCCAAGGCCGCCGGTGTCGAGGCTGTCGTGTTCGACCGTGGTGGTAACCAGTACGCCGGGCGCATCGCCGCCCTGGCGGACGCCGCCCGCGAAGCCGGACTCAAGTTCTGAGTCGCCCGCCACGCAGTGGTTCGTGCACTGCGTAGCTAGCGGAAAAAGAGAGAGGTAATTCCAATGGCTGGACCCCAGCGCCGCGGTGGCGGTGCCGGTGGCGGCGAGCGGCGGGACCGGAAGGGTCGCGACGGTGGCAACGCCGCCGCCGAGAAGACCGCGTACGTTGAGCGCGTCGTCGCGATCAACCGCGTCGCCAAGGTTGTGAAGGGTGGTCGTCGCTTCAGCTTCACTGCGCTCGTCGTAGTGGGCGACGGTGACGGCACCGTGGGTGTCGGTTACGGCAAGGCCAAGGAGGTGCCGGCCGCCATCGCCAAGGGTGTTGAGGAGGCCAAGAAGCACTTCTTCAAGGTCCCCCGTATCCAGGGCACCATCCCGCACCCGATCACGGGCGAGAAGGCCGCGGGCGTCGTCCTGCTCAAGCCTGCTTCCCCCGGTACCGGTGTTATCGCCGGTGGCCCGGTGCGTGCCGTGCTCGAGTGCGCCGGCGTGCACGACATCCTGTCGAAGTCGCTCGGCTCGTCGAACGCGATCAACATCGTGCACGCGACCGTGGAGGCCCTGAAGGGTCTGCAGCGTCCCGAGGAGATCGCGGCCCGCCGTGGTCTGCCGCTCGAGGACGTCGCTCCCGCGGCTCTGCTGCGTGCGCGTGCCGGGGCTGGTGCTGCGTAATGGCTCAGCTCAAGATCACGCAGACGAAGTCGTACATCGGCAGCAAGCAGAACCACCGCGACACCCTGCGTTCCCTCGGTCTCAAGGGGATCAACACGCAGGTCGTCAAGGAGGACCGCCCCGAGTTCCGCGGAATGGTGCACACCGTCCGCCACCTCGTGACGGTTGAGGAGGTCTGATCATGGCGGAGAACAACCCGCTGAAGATCCACAACCTCCGTCCGGCCCCCGGTGCCAAGACCGCGAAGACCCGTGTCGGTCGTGGTGAGGCGTCGAAGGGTAAGACGGCCGGTCGTGGTACCAAGGGCACGAAGGCCCGTTACCAGGTTCCGGAGCGCTTCGAGGGTGGCCAGATGCCCCTCCACATGCGTCTTCCGAAGCTCAAGGGCTTCCGGAACCCCTTCAAGGTCGAGTTCCAGGTCGTGAACCTGGACAAGCTCGCCTCGCTGTACCCCGAGGGTGGCGAAGTCACCGTCGCGGGTCTGGTGGAGAAGGGCGCTGTCCGCAAGAACAGCCTCGTCAAGGTCCTGGGCCAGGGCGAGATCTCCGTGGCGCTGCAGGTGACGGTCGACGCCGTCTCCGGCTCCGCCAAGGAGAAGATCACCGCCGCGGGCGGCACGGTCACCGAGCTCGTCTGAGTCCAGACGCCGTCTCGATGACATGAGCGATCCCGACCGGGGATACCCCACAAAAGGGGTATCCCCGGTTGGTCGTTCCTAGGGGGGCATGTACGCCGGTAAGGTGGCGTCCGCTGTTAATTTGCGGGCTAGTTGAGTGCTCCCGGCACCAATCCCGGATGTTGACCGTTACCCATTCGTCGAATCCTCAAGACCGTCACCTCTGACGCACGCGCGCGGGGGTCGCAGGAGGCACCGTGCTCACCGCGTTCGCCCGGGCGTTCAAGACGCCCGACCTGCGCAAGAAGCTGCTCTTCACGTTGGGCATCGTCGTGATCTACCGGCTCGGGGCCCATATCCCGATCCCCGGTGTGGATTACTCGAACGTCCAGACGTGCATGGACGTGGCCAAGTCCAGCACCGGCCTGTTCGGTCTGGTCAACATGTTCAGCGGTGGCGCGCTGCTGCAGATCACGGTCTTCGCGCTCGGCATCATGCCGTACATCACCGCGAGCATCATTCTGCAGTTGCTCACCGTAGTGATCCCGCGCCTCGAAGCCCTCAAGAAGGAGGGGCAGGCCGGTACCGCGAAGATCACGCAGTACACGCGCTACCTGACGGTGGCGCTGGCCATCCTCCAGGGCACGGGTCTGGTCGCCACCGCGCGGACCGGTGCCATCTTCCCAGGGTGTCCGGTCGCCAGCCAGGTCGTGCCGGACCAGTCGATCTTCGTCACGATCACGATGGTCATCACGATGACCGCCGGTACCTGCGTGATGATGTGGCTCGGTGAGCTGATCACCGACCGCGGCATCGGCAACGGCATGTCGATCCTGATGTTCATCTCGATCGCCGCCACCTTCCCGTCCGCCCTGTGGGCGATCAAGCAGGGTGGCTCGCTGGCCGACGGCTGGATCGAGTTCGGCACCGTCATCCTCGTCGGCCTGTTCATGGTCGGCCTGGTGGTCTTCGTCGAGCAGGCCCAGCGCCGTATCCCGGTGCAGTACGCGAAGCGCATGATCGGCCGCCGTTCCTACGGCGGTACGTCTACGTACATCCCGCTCAAGGTGAACCAGGCGGGTGTGATCCCGGTCATCTTCGCCTCGTCGCTGCTCTACATCCCCGCGCTCGTCGCCCAGTTCGCGGGTGGCGACTCGTCGTGGAAGCTGTGGATCGACGACCACCTGACCAAGGGAAATCACCCGATCTACATCGTTACGTACTTCCTCCTGATCGTGTTTTTCGCCTTCTTCTACGTGGCGATCTCGTTCAACCCCGAGGAAGTCGCGGACAACATGAAGAAGTATGGTGGCTTCATCCCGGGCATCCGGGCTGGCCGACCGACCGCTGAGTACCTTTCGTACGTGCTCAATCGGATCACCTGGCCGGGTTCGCTGTACTTGGGGCTGATCGCTCTCGTACCGACGATGGCGTTGGTTGGTTTCGGGGCAAACCAGAACTTCCCGTTCGGCGGCACCAGCATCCTGATCATCGTGGGTGTTGGTCTGGAGACGGTGAAGCAGATCGAGAGCCAGCTCCAGCAGCGCAATTACGAAGGGTTCCTCCGCTGATGCGAATCGTCCTCGTCGGGCCGCCTGGTGCAGGCAAGGGAACGCAGGCCGCGTTCCTTGCCCAGAACCTGTCGATCCCGCACATCTCCACGGGCGACCTCTTCCGTGCCAACATCAGCCAGGGCACGGAGCTGGGCAAGCAGGCCAAGTCGTTCATGGACGCGGGTCAGCTCGTACCGGACGAGGTCACCATCGGGATGGCCAAGGACCGCATGGAGCAGCCGGACGCCGGGAACGGCTTCCTGCTCGACGGCTTCCCCCGCAACGTCTCGCAGGCCGAGGCGCTCGACGTCGCCCTCAAGACGGACGACATGAAGCTGGACGCGGTCCTGGACCTGGAGGTCCCCGAGGACGAGGTGGTCAAGCGCATCGCCGGCCGCCGCATCTGCCGCAACGACTCGGCGCACGTCTTCCACGTCACGTACAAGCAGCCCAAGACCGAGGGCGTCTGTGACGTCTGCGGTGGCGAGCTGTACCAGCGTGACGACGACAAGGAAGCGACCGTGCGCAAGCGGCTCGAGGTCTACCACACGCAGACCGAGCCGATCATCGGTTACTACCGGGAGCAGGGGCTCGTGAAGACGATCTCCGCCCTCGGCAAGGTCGAAGAGGTCACGGCGCGGGCCATGGAGGCCCTGGGCCGCTAGCCCTTCCGTCCTGTACGTGGCTGAGGCCGCGGTTCCCTGCTCCGGGGGCCGCGGCCTTAGTGTTGGTGGCGTACGTACACCTCGTACCGGATGACGGAGAGCGCAGGCCCCCATGGTGCAGATCAAGACCCCCGACCAGATTCGCAAGATGCGGGAGGCGGGGCTTGTCGTCGCGGCGATCCACGCCGCGACCCGTGAGGCGGCCGTGCCGGGCGCGACCACGAAGGACCTGGACGAGGTCGCCCGCAAGGTCATCGCCGAGCACGGCGCCAAGTCGAACTTCCTCGGGTACGGCGGGTTCCCCGCGACGATCTGCACCTCGAAGAACGAGGTCGTCGTCCACGGCATCCCGAGCGACAAGGTCGTCCTGGAGGACGGCGACATCATCTCCATCGACGCGGGCGCGATCGTGGACGGCTGGCACGGTGACGCCGCGTACACCGCCTTCGTCGGTTCGGGGCACGCCCCGGAGCTCATCGAGCTGTCCCGGGTGACCGAGGAGTCGATGTGGGCCGGGATCGCCGCCATGAAGGCCGGCAACCGTCTCGTCGACGTCTCCCGCGCCATCGAGACCTACATCCGCCGCCAGCCCAAGCCCGGCGGCGGCAAGTACGGCATCGTCGAGGACTACGGCGGCCACGGCATCGGCACCGAGATGCACATGGACCCGCACCTCCTGAACTACGTCGAGCGCCGCCGCGGCAAGGGCCCCAAGCTCGTCCCCGGCCTGTGCCTCGCGATCGAGCCCATGGTCTCCCTCGGCACCCCGCGCACGGAGGTCCTGGAGGACGACTGGACGGTCATCACCACGGACGGCACCTGGTCCTCGCACTGGGAGCACTCGGTGGCGCTGACGGAGGAGGGCCCCTTGGTCCTCACGTCCCCCGACGGCGGCCGGGAGAAGCTGGCGGAGCTGGGTGTGGTGGCGGCGCCTGATCCGTTGGAGTAGAGGTGGTGGTGGGGGGCTTAGGGATCTCTCCGGCAGGGCAGAATTCTCGGATTCGTCTTTCCAGAGGTGCTGACGTAGACTGACTCGTCGGCTCTCGTGTATCTGCATGTCCGCATGCGTGGCGAGAGTCGATCAAGGTAGTCGATTCGAAGGGCGAAGCGTGGCCAAGAAGCAAGGTGCCATCGAGATCGAAGGCACTGTCGTCGAGTCTCTTCCGAACGCCATGTTCAGGGTGGAGCTCCAGAACGGCCACCAGGTCCTGGCTCACATCAGCGGCAAGATGCGTATGCACTACATCCGCATCCTCCCTGACGACCGGGTCGTGGTGGAGCTGTCTCCGTACGACCTGACGCGTGGCCGGATCGTCTACCGGTACAAGTAGATCTTGCCCGGTCCCGCTTTCCGGCGGGACGCCGGCAACTGACCCGGAGAACCTCACCCATGAAGGTCAAGCCGAGCGTCAAGAAGATCTGCGACAAGTGCAGGGTGATCCGCCGTCACGGTCGGGTCATGGTGATCTGCGACAACCCGCGCCACAAGCAGCGCCAGGGCTGACGCACGACTGACTGCAGTTCGTTCGCAGAGTTTCGCGCGACGCACGCAACACATCGAGTACATATGCAGGGCCCGTCGGCAGTGGACAGCACGCTGGACACCGCGACGACACCTTCGGTCGGAGGCCGGGGACCCCGTCGTACCGAACCGCTCAACGCAGCGGGGACGGCGTCGGGGAGTGGCTCTGCTACAGACCTCCGAAAATCAACAGGAGCCATGAATGGCACGCGTTGAAGGCGTTGACCTCCCGCGCGACAAGCGCATCGAGGTTGCCCTCACCTACGTGTTCGGCATCGGCCGTACGCGCGCCCAGCTCACGCTGGACACCGTCGGTGTGGACCGCAACACCCGCGTCCGCGACCTGACCGAGGAAGACCTCGTCAAGATCCGCGAGTACGTGGACCAGAACTTCCAGACCGAGGGTGACCTCCGTCGCGAGATCCAGGCCGACATCCGCCGCAAGGTCGAGATCGGTTGCTACCAGGGTCTGCGGCACCGTCGTGGTCTGCCGGTCCGCGGTCAGCGCACCAGCACGAACGCCCGCACCCGCAAGGGCCCGCGTCGCGCCATCGCCGGTAAGAAGAAGCCGGGCAAGAAGTAGTCCTCAGCGGACGCTTTTCAGCGGTCTTCGCTGTAGGACCGACCACCTCCCGTAGGAGAACGACATGCCCCCCAAGGGACGTCAGGGCGCTGCCAAGAAGGTGCGCCGCAAGGAAAAGAAGAACGTCGCTCACGGCCACGCGCACATCAAGAGCACGTTCAACAACACGATCGTGTCCATCACGGACCCGTCCGGCAACGTGATCTCGTGGGCCTCCGCCGGCCACGTCGGTTTCAAGGGCTCCCGCAAGTCCACGCCGTTCGCCGCGCAGATGGCTGCCGAGTCGGCCGCCCGCCGCGCGCAGGAGCACGGCATGCGCAAGGTCGACGTCTTCGTCAAGGGCCCGGGTTCCGGTCGTGAGACCGCCATCCGTTCGCTCCAGGCGACCGGCCTCGAGGTCGGCTCGATCCAGGACGTCACGCCGACCCCGCACAACGGCTGCCGTCCGCCCAAGCGCCGCCGCGTCTGAGTTCTCTCGGCGCGGGCCGCTTGGTCTGAGGTCTTCGGGCGGTACGGCTCCGGTGAGCCGTGCCGCCCGTACCCTTGAAGTACTCAGGGCATCAAATAGTGGGTGCCCCTGAACTGAAGGAATTCATTTCATGCTGATCGCTCAGCGTCCCTCGTTGACCGAAGAGGTCGTCGACGAGTTCCGCTCCCGGTTCGTGATCGAGCCGCTGGAGCCGGGCTTCGGTTACACCCTCGGCAACTCGCTCCGCCGGACTCTGCTCTCCTCGATCCCGGGTGCGGCGGTCACGTCCATCCGTATCGACGGTGTCCTGCACGAGTTCACCACCGTGCCGGGCGTCAAGGAGGACGTCACCGACCTGATCCTCAACATCAAGCAGCTCGTGGTCTCCTCGGAGCACGACGAGCCGGTCGTGATGTACCTGCGCAAGCAGGGCCCGGGTCTGGTCACCGCCGCCGACATCGCGCCCCCGGCCGGTGTCGAGGTGCACAACCCCGACCTCGTCCTCGCCACGCTCAATGGCAAGGGCAAGCTGGAGATGGAGCTGACCGTCGAGCGCGGTCGCGGCTACGTCTCCGCCGTGCAGAACAAGCAGCTCGGTCAGGAGATCGGGCGCATCCCGGTCGACTCGATCTACTCGCCGGTTCTCAAGGTCACGTACAAGGTCGAGGCCACGCGTGTCGAGCAGCGCACCGACTTCGACAAGCTGATCGTCGACGTCGAGACCAAGCAGGCCATGCGTCCCCGTGACGCCATGGCTTCGGCGGGCAAGACGCTGGTGGAGCTGTTCGGTCTCGCCCGTGAGCTGAACATCGACGCCGAGGGCATCGACATGGGTCCGTCCCCGACGGATGCCGCCCTGGCCGCCGATCTGGCACTGCCGATCGAGGAGCTGGAGCTCACCGTTCGGTCGTACAACTGCCTCAAGCGTGAGGGCATCCACTCCGTGGGTGAGCTCGTCGCCCGCTCGGAGGCCGACCTGCTCGACATCCGCAACTTCGGTGCGAAGTCGATCGACGAGGTCAAGGCGAAGCTGGCCGGTATGAGCCTCGCGCTCAAGGACAGCCCGCCCGGATTCGACCCGACCGCCGCCGCCGACGCCTTCGGTGCCGACGACGACGCGGACGCCGGGTTCGTGGAGACTGAGCAGTACTAGGTTTTCCGCGCCCCTCTCGGGGTGCGGCCGCTGACCCCGGTACCTGATACGGCCGGGGCAGATCACAAGGAGAAACACCATGCCGAAGCCCACCAAGGGTGCCCGTCTGGGCGGCAGCGCCGCGCACGAGAAGCTGCTCCTCGCGAACCTCGCGAAGTCGCTCTTCGAGCACGGCAAGATCACGACGACCGAGGCCAAGGCCCGTCGTCTGCGCCCGTACGCGGAGCGTCTGGTCACCAAGGCGAAGAAGGGCGACCTTCACAACCGCCGTCAGGTGCTCCAGGTGATCACGGACAAGAGCGTCGTCCACACGCTCTTCACCGAGATCGGCCCGCGCTACGAGAACCGTCCGGGTGGTTACACCCGTATCACCAAGATCGGTAACCGCCGTGGCGACAACGCGCCCATGGCCGTCATCGAGCTGGTCGAGGCCCTGACGGTCGCGCAGCAGGCCACCGGTGAGGCCGAGGCCGCCACCAAGCGTGCCGCCAAGGACACCGAGGCTGCCGCTCCGGCCGCCGAGACCGTCGAGGACGCCAAGCCGGCTGCCGACGAGGAGTCGAAGGACGCCTAGTCGTCCGCGCATGGCGGGCCCGTTCCCTTTCGGGGGCGGGCCCGCTTTCGCGTTGCTGAGAGGATCTACGGGTGAGTGATGAAGTGGCGGACGGTTTCGTGCGCGTACGGCTCGATCTGAGTTACGACGGCAAGGACTTCTCCGGGTGGGCCAAGCAGGCCGGCGGGCGGCGGACCGTGCAGGGGGAGATCGAGGACGCGCTGCGGACGGTGACCCGGTCCGAGCAGACGTACGAGCTGACCGTGGCCGGGCGGACCGATGCCGGGGTGCACGCGCGCGGGCAGGTGGCGCACGTGGACCTGCCGGAGGCCGTGTGGGACGAGCACCGGGAGAAGCTGCTGAAGCGGCTGGCCGGGCGGCTGCCCAAGGATGTGCGGATCTGGTCGGTGCGGGAGGCGCCGAACGGGTTCAACGCCCGGTTCTCGGCGGTGTGGCGGCGCTACGCGTACCGCGTGACCGACCACCCGGGCGGCGTCGATCCGCTGCTGCGCGGTCATGTGCTCTGGCACGACTGGCCCTTGGACGTCGACGCGATGAACGCCGCGGCCGAGCGGTTGCTGGGGGAGCACGACTTCGCCGCGTACTGCAAGAAGCGTGAGGGCGCCACGACCATCCGTACGTTGCAGGAGCTGAGCCTCGTGCGCGGCGACGACGGGGTGATCACGGCGACCGTGCGGGCCGACGCGTTCTGCCACAACATGGTGCGGTCGCTGATCGGCGCGCTGCTGTTCGTGGGCGACGGGCACCGGGACGCCGACTGGCCGGGCAAGGTGCTGGCCGCCGGAGTGCGGGATTCCGCGGTGCACGTGGTGCGCCCGCACGGGCTGACCCTGGAGGAAGTCGGCTACCCCGCCGACGAGCTGCTGGCGGCCCGGAACAAGGAGGCCAGGAATCGGCGGACGCTGCCGGGGGCCGGATGCTGCTGAGACGGCGACCGAAAGCCCTTGACGGTTGTACGGGTCGGCGGAGAAGAGACGAGACCCTCAGGTAACACGCCTGCTCGGGTACGCGCTGTCGGTGCGGGAGACGCTGGAACGCGCGGACGTCGAGCCGCATCTGACGGAATGGGCCGAGTCCGTCGTGGACGGGCGCGGGGCGCTCGACGCGGTCGCATGGGCCGCGGCGGGCTGGGACGTCCGGGGGCCGGGGAGGCCCCCGGTGGGGAGGGGAAGAGGATGACGTACGCAAGGGATCGCCGGGACCAGGGGAGACCCGACGTCGCCGTGACCGTGGTGATGCCCACCTACAACGAGGCGGCGAACCTGCCGCGCGTGGCCGAACTGGTGCTCGGCCAGCCGGTGCCGGGGCTGCACCTGAAGATCGTGGATGACTCCAGCCCGGACGGGACCGGCCGGCTCGCGGAGGAGCTCGCCGAGAAGTACAACGCCGACCTGCCCGCGGGGCAGAGCCGGATGAGCGTGCTGCACCGGGTGGAGAAGGACGGGCTCGGGCGCGCCTACGCGGCCGGGATGAGCGCGGCGCTGGAGGAGGGCGCCCGGTACGTGGTGCAGATGGACGCCGACGGCTCGCACCCGGCGGAGGCGCTGCCCCGGATGCTGGAGGCGGCGCTGGCGCACGACGCCGGGCTCGTCATCGGCAGCCGGTACGTCGAGGGCGGCTCCCTGGACGAGGAGTGGGGCTGGCACCGCAAGGCCCTGTCGCGGTTCGCCAACGGGTACGCGCGCACCGTGCTCGGGACGCGGCAGATCTCCGACATCACCGCCGGGTTCACCATGTGGCGCGCGGACGTGCTCGCCGCCGTCGACGTGCGGTCCCTGGACAGCGCGGGCTACAGCTTCCAGGTGGAGCTGAAGTACAAGGCGGTGCGTGGCGGGTGCGAGGTCGTGGAAATCCCGATCCGCTTCGAGGAGCGCACCGAGGGCGTCTCCAAGATGGGCCTCGCCACCCAGGTCGAGTCGGCCATGATCCCGCTGCGGCTGCGCCGCCGCTACCGCGGGGCGTGACGCCGGTGACCGACCGGCACGGGGGCGCCCCGTCCGCACTGAGCAGGCTGTACGCCGAGATCGCCAAGTTCGGCGTGGTCGGTCTGCTCGGCATCGTCGTGAACCTCGCGGCCTTCAACCTGCTGCGCTGGGCCACGCAGCTCCAGACGGTGCGTGCCGGTGTCGCCGCCACCGCGATCGCGATCGTCGGCAACTACGTGGGGTTCCGGTACTTCACGTACCGGGACCGTGAGTCGGCCGTCAGCCGGCGGCGCGAGATGGCGCTGTTCGCCTTCTTCAGCGCCGTCGGCCTCCTGATCGAGAACGGGGTGCTCTACGGGGCGACGTACGGCCTCGGCCTGCACGACGCCGTGTGGAGCAACTTCTTCAAGTTCACGGGGATCGGTGTCGCGACGCTGTTCCGCTTCTGGTCGTACCGGACCTGGGTGTTCAAGAGCGCCCCGCAGGCGCCGGTGGTCCCGCACGGCTTCGACACGGCCGGTTTCGTCGAGTCGGTCGAGGAGACGCTGACGCTGCGCGCGGTCAGCCCGCCGTCGCAGCGGCCGACGCCTGGGCCTCGCCGCGCCGCTTGATCTGCTGGAACGTGAACTCCTGGAGGTCGTCGCCCAGCGCGTACATGCCGGTGTCCTTGGGGGTGGCGTCCGTGCCGTTGGTCCGGCCGCCGTTGGTGAAGTACGCGTAGCGGCCCACCGAGTTCGCGGTGAGGCGGCAGCGCGTCGTGCGGCAGAACGTGGGGACCCCGGAGCCGGGCAGCGACAGGATCGTGCCGTCGAAGGCGTAACTCTCCTTGGCCCGCGTCGCGGCGGCCTTGGTGTCGAAGACGGCGAGGCCGATGGTGACGGCCGCGCCGTCCTTGTAGTAGGTGGCGCGGATGACCTGCGTGCAGCCGTTCTTCTTCAGGAGCGCGGGCAGGCCCTTCGTGCCCACCGAGGCGCAGTCCGTCGTACGGGCTGTCGCGCCCCTCTTGTAGACGTGGCCGCCGATGGTGAGCGAGGGGCCGGGGTAGAGCGCGTCCGGGGTCAGCGGCGCCTTGTCCTTGGCCGCGCTGTCGATGAAGTCGTTCGGGTTCAGCGGCGGCGGCGGTGTGGTCTCCGCGAAGGTGGGCCCGGGCGTCTTTCCGGCGCTGGGGATGTCCGCCGTGCCCGGCAGCTCGTCGGCCGGCTTGCTCGCGGCCTCGCTGTCGCCGTTCGCGGAGACGATGCCCCAGGCGACGGCCGAACCGACCGCGAGGGTGGCGAGGACGGCGCCGCCGATCAGCATCCACCGCTTCTTGCGCGCGCGGGCCTCCGAGGCCTCGGCCAGTGCCGCCCAGTCCGGAGCGCCCCCGCTGTCACCGGACCCCCACTGGGGTCCCCCCTGCCCGAAACTCATGGGGCGCATCTTAGACGCCCCTCCGACGGGGCCGCTCCGGAGCCGAGGTCCGAGCACGTTTTGACCCATCCGGGGCGGCCCGGGTATTCTGCCTAGTCGTTGTGTGTATTGGCTTGCTCATCCTCAGGTGAGAGGCCGGTACGCAGGTTCCCTGGAGCAGTTACCAGTGGGCGGCATACGGGCGCTGAAACCGGCACTGTCGTCCCCAGCTGCACGATCGCTTCAGTGATGCCATGTTTCAGCACCCATCCACTGAAGAAGAAGGCTGCGAAGTGCGTACGTACAGCCCCAAGCCCGGCGATGTGACTCGCCAGTGGCACGTCATTGACGCGCAGGACGTCGTCCTGGGACGTCTGGCCACCACTGCCGCGAACCTCCTCCGCGGCAAGCACAAGCCGACCTATGCCCCGCACATGGACATGGGCGACTTCGTCATCATCATCAACGCCGACAAGGTTCACCTGTCCGGCAACAAGAAGACCCAGAAGATGGCCTACCGCCACTCCGGCTACCCGGGCGGTCTGCGCTCCGTGCGCTACGACGACCTCCTGGCGAACAACCCGGAGAAGGCCGTCGAGAAGGCCGTCAAGGGCATGATCCCCAAGAACACCCTGGGCCGTCAGATGCTCTCGAAGCTGAAGGTCTACTCGGGCGACACGCACCCGCACGCTGCCCAGCAGCCGGTGCCGTTCGAGATCACCCAGGTCGCGCAGTAGTTCCGGCCACCCCCTAAGACAGAAAAGAATCTGAGGAGAATCGTGGCCGAGACCACTGCCGAGACGCCGGTCGAAGAGACCGAGATCGTCGACGTCGAGAGCTACACCACCGAGTCGGACGCGCCCGTCGAGGGCGAGTACACCTCGGAGTCCAACCCGGCGCGCTTCGGTGACCCGCAGCCCGCCGCCGGCCTGGGCCGCCGCAAGAACGCCATCGCGCGCGTTCGCATCGTGCCCGGCACCGGCAAGTGGAAGGTCAACGGGCGCACGCTCGAGGACTACTTCCCGAACAAGGTCCACCAGCAGGAAGTCAACGAGCCCTTCAAGGTGCTTGAGCTCGACGGTCGCTACGACGTCATCGCCCGTATCTCGGGTGGCGGCGTCTCCGGTCAGGCCGGTGCCCTGCGCCTCGGCGTGGCCCGCGCGCTGAACGAGGCCGACGTGGACAACAACCGCCCGGCGCTGAAGAAGGCCGGTTACCTCAAGCGTGACGACCGTGCGGTCGAGCGCAAGAAGGCCGGTCTCAAGAAGGCCCGTAAGGCTCCGCAGTACAGCAAGCGCTAAATCTCGCTGCCTGCTCGTCTTTTCCTGTTCGCCCCGGCGGCACTTCGCGTGCCGCCGGGGCGTTCGGCTTATGGATCACGTGAAGTTTCGGAGGACATCTAGTGGGACGACTCTTCGGCACCGACGGCGTGCGCGGCGTCGCCAACGCGGATCTGACGGCCGAGCTGGCGCTCGGGCTCTCCGTCGCCGCGGCGCACGTACTCGGTGAGGCCGGCACCTTCGCGGGACACCGTCCGGTGGCGGTCGTCGGACGTGATCCGCGGGCCTCGGGCGAGTTCCTGGAGGCCGCGGTCGTCGCGGGCCTGGCGAGTGCCGGTGTCGATGTCCTGCGCGTCGGTGTGCTGCCCACCCCCGCGGTGGCGTATCTCACCGGAGCGCTGGAAGCCGACCTCGGCGTGATGCTCTCCGCGAGCCACAACGCCATGCCGGACAACGGCATCAAGTTCCTCGCGCGCGGCGGCCACAAGCTGGACGACGCCCTGGAGGAGCGCATCGAGGACGTCTACGAGCAGCACCGCACCGGTGAGCCGTGGGACCGCCCGACCGGGTCCGGCGTCGGCCGCGTGAAGCGTTACGACGAGGGCTTCGACCAGTACGTCGCCCACCTCCTCGGGGTCCTGCCGAACCGGCTCGACGGCCTGAAGATCGTCCTCGACGAGGCGCACGGTGCCGCCTCCCGCGTCTCGCCCGAGGCGTTCGCGCGCGCGGGCGCCGACATCGTCACGATCGGCGCCGAGCCCGACGGGCTCAACATCAACGACGGCTGCGGTTCGACCCACCTCGACCTGCTGAAGGCCGCCGTCGTCGAGCACGAGGCCGACTTCGGTATCGCGCACGACGGCGACGCCGACCGGTGCCTGGCCGTGGACCACACGGGCTCCGAGGTCGACGGCGACCAGATCATGGCCGTCCTCGCCCTCGCGATGCGCGAGCGCGGCGCCCTGCGCCAGGACACCGTTGTCGCGACCGTCATGTCGAACCTCGGCTTCAAGCTGGCCATGGAGCGCGAGGGCATCACCTGCGTGCAGACCGCGGTCGGCGACCGGTACGTCCTGGAGTCGATGAAGAGCCACGGTTACGCGCTCGGCGGCGAGCAGTCCGGACACGTCATCGTGCTCGACCACGCCACGACCGGCGACGGCACGCTGACCGGGCTGCTGCTCGCGGCGCGGGTCGCGCAGACCGGCCGCAGCCTCAAGGACCTCGCCGCCGTCATGGAGCGGCTGCCGCAGGTCCTCATCAACGTCCCGGACGTGGACAAGTCCCGGGTCACCACCTCCGCCGAGCTGACCACGGCCGTCGCCGACGCCGAGCGCGAGCTGGGCGCCACCGGGCGGGTACTGCTGCGCTCCTCCGGCACCGAGCCGCTGGTGCGGGTGATGGTCGAGGCCGCCGACATCGAGCAGGCGCGGGCCGTCGCCGGACGCCTGGCCGACGTCGTGAAGTCGGCGCTGGGCTAACCCAGCCGCGCCTCGCGTGCTCCGCGTCCCCGCTGCCTGGTCCAGAAGAACTTCTGGGCCAGGAGCGTGAGCGTGCCGGCCAGGGCGATGCCCAGCAGGTTCAGCAGGAGCTGCTCGGTCGAGCCCCACATCTGGGCCAGATCGCCGTAGGCCAGGGCGACGGCGGCGTTGGCGGCGGCGGGCACGGTCGTCACCGAGATGGCGACACCCACCAGGGCGCCGGACTTCGCCGAGGTCAGCGAGAGGGTGCCGGCCGCCCCGGCGAGCACCGCCACGATGAACGAGAACCAGTCGGGGGCCCAGACGAACCCCGTGTTGGGGCGGTCGGCCAGCAGCCGGTCCTCGCTGAACAGGCCCACCGCGTCCATGAAGAAGCTGAACCCCACCGTCACCGCCATCGCGACGACGAAGCCGACGACCAGGGCGACCAGCGAGCGCAGGGCGAGGCGCGGGGCGCGCTGCACGAGCGCCGTGCAGAACCCCGCGATGGGGCCGAACTCCGGGCCGACCGCCATGGCGCCCACGATCAGGACGGCGTTGTCGAGCACCACACCGCACGCCGCGATCATGGTGGCTATGACGAGGAACGCCACGTAGGTGACGGTGAGCGTCGACTCCTCGTGCGTGACGTCCGTCAGATGCTCCCAGAGCACCGCGTCCGCGCCCTCGCCCGGAGCGTCGTCCTCCGCCTTGTCGGCGCGCACGGACAGCGACAGGTCGATGTTCTCCACGGCGATCGAACCCGTCCGGTCGATCTCCAGCTCCCGCAGCCCGGCGATGAGCCCGTCCCCGGCCTCCCGGGCGACGTCGCACAGGACGACGTCACCGGCCGGAGCGCGGGCCGCGCCGGGCAGCACCACGAGATGCGTGGTGCCGACCGTGCTTTCGATCAGGCGCACGACGGCGTCCGTCCGACCGGATGGGGTGAGGAGGCGCAAGTGCAGCATGCGCGTACCGTAACCGGACTACAGCTTGCGCAGTCGCAGCCGCTGGACCTTGTGGTCGGGGCCCTTGCGGATCACGAGACCGGCCCGGCCGCGGGTGGGCGCCACGTTCTCCAGCAGGTTGACCTTGTTGATGGTGCTCCAGATCGTGCGCGCGTAGTCCAGGGCCTCCTCCTCCGAGACCTGCGTGTACTTGCGGAAGTACGACGACGGGTCCTGGAAGGCGGTCGCGCGCAGCGCCCGGAACCGGTTGAGGTACCAGCGCTCGATGTCCTCGGCGCGCGCGTCCACGTACACGCTGAAGTCGAAGTAGTCGGCGAGACCGACCCGGGTGCGGCCGTCCTTGCCGGGCAGGGCGGGCTGGAGCACGTTGATGCCCTCGACGATGAGGATGTCGGGGCGGCGCACGGTCAGCTTCTGGTCCGGCACGATGTCGTAGATGAGGTGCGAGTAGACGGGGGCCGTCACCTCGTCCTTGCCCGCCTTGATGTCGGCGACGAACCGGGTCAGGGCGCGCCGGTCGTAGGACTCGGGGAAGCCCTTGCGCGCCATCAGGCCGCGCGCCTCCAGCTCCTTGGTGGGCAGCAGGAAGCCGTCGGTGGTGACGCGTTCCACGCGCGGGTGTTCGGGCCAGCGGGAGAGCAGCGCCTGGAGGAGTCGGGCGACGGTCGACTTGCCGACCGCCACCGAGCCCGCGACCCCTATGACGAAGGGCGTGCCCGCCTGGGACGCCTTCTCGCCGGTGTCGCCGAGGAAGGTGTTGACGGCGCTGCGCAGGCCGTCGGTGGCGCCCACGTACAGATTGAGCAGGCGGGAGAGCGGCAGGTAGATGTCGCGGACCTCGTCGAGGTCGATGACGTCGCCGAGACCGCGCAGCCGCTCCACCTCGTCGGCGGTCAGCGGAAGTGGCGTCTTTTCACGCAGGGCGCTCCACTCGGTGCGGGTGAGGTCGACGTAGGGAGTCGCCTCCGGCTTGTGCCGGTGGGCGCTCCGGGGCGTCGAGTGCAGGGGCTCGGAGACCGGAGAGATCACAGTCCATTGTTACGGCTGTGTGGACGGCGCGGGGGGTGGGGTGCGTCACGCGGCCCAGCGCGACGTCCCGCCTCCCGCCGGTCGTCACGGCTCGCGCACAGCTATGGACGCGGGGTGGAGACAGCGGTAGGTTCCCGGGACCCGTGGTGCGCAGCCGCGTCCGCGGGGCGGGAGGGAACCGTCATGGCCGTACTTCGCTTGCCCGGTTTCGTACGACGGCGGGCCGACGCCGCGCGGCCGACCGACGACTGGGCCGGTCACGTCCGCAGCGAGCTGGCGCTCGAACTGCCCGACGAGGACATCGGCGAGGACCTCGACGACTGCCTCGACTTCTACGAGATGGGCAGCAAGCCGCGCTGCGAGGAGGTCGAGTACCTGGGGCTGGTGCGCGACGCGCGGGACCGGCTCCTGCGGGGAGGCGAGAGGAAACCCTAGGGCCTGTCTTCACATTCCCTCCCCCGGCCGAAGGCTGGGGGACGGCCGGGTGCAAGGCCTCGTACTGGACGTGCTTGGCCCTAGGCTGCGAGCCATGTGCGGAATTGTGGGATATGTGGGCTCGCAGTCGGCCCTTGACGTCGTACTGGCCGGGCTGCGACGGCTGGAGTACCGCGGCTACGACTCGGCTGGTGTGGCCGTGCTCGCCGACGGTTCGCTCGCCGCCGCGAAGAAGGCCGGCAAACTCGCCAACCTGGAGAAAGCGCTGGTGGAGCGGCCCCTGCCGACCGGCGCGACCGGTATCGGGCACACCCGCTGGGCCACCCACGGCGGCCCCACCGACGAGAACGCCCACCCGCACCTGGACAACGCGGGCCGCGTCGCCGTCGTCCACAACGGGATCATCGAGAACTTCGCCGCCCTCCGCGCCGAGCTGGCCGAACGCGGCCACGAACTGGCCTCCGAGACCGACACGGAGGTGGTGGCGCACCTGCTCGCCGAGGCGTTCGCGGACCGCGGGGACCTCGCCGCCTCGATGCGTCTGGTGGCCCGCCGCCTGGAGGGCGCCTTCACGCTGGTCGCGGCGCACGCGGACGTCCCCGACGTGGTCGTGGGGGCCCGGCGGAACTCGCCGCTGGTGGTGGGCGTCGGCGAGGGCGAGGCGTTCCTGGCCTCCGACGTCGCGGCGTTCATCGCGCACACCCGCTCCGCGATCGAACTCGGCCAGGACCAGGTCGTGGAGGTGCGCCCCGACGCGGTGACGGTGACCGACTTCGAAGGGCGCCCCGCCGAGGTCCGCCACTACCACGTCGACTGGGACGCCTCCGCCGCGGAGAAGGGCGGCTACGACTACTTCATGCTCAAGGAGATCGCCGAGCAGCCGAAGGCCGTCGCGGACACGCTCCTCGGCCGGATCGGCGCCGAGGGGCAGCTCACCCTGGACGAGCTGCGCATCCCCACCCAGGTGCTGAAGATGGTCGACAAGGTCGTCATCGTGGCGTGCGGCACGGCGTTCCACGCGGGCCTCATCGCCAAGTACGCCATCGAGCACTGGACGCGGATCCCGTGCGAGGTGGAGCTGGCCAGCGAGTTCCGCTACCGGGACCCGATCCTCGACGCCCGCTCCCTCGTCGTCGCGATCTCGCAGTCAGGCGAGACCATGGACACCCTTATGGCGCTGCGCCACGCGCGCGAACAGGGCGCGACGGTCCTCGCGATCTGCAACACGAACGGCTCGACGATCCCGCGCGAGTCCGACGCGGTGCTCTACACGCACGCGGGCCCCGAGGTCGCGGTCGCCTCCACCAAGGCGTTCCTCACCCAGCTCGTCGCCTGCTACCTGGTCGCGCTCTACCTCGCCCAGGTACGCGGCACCAAGTGGGGCGACGAGATCCTCACGGTCGTACGGGACCTCTCGCGGATCGGCGAGGAGGTCGAACGGGTCCTGGAGACGATGGAACCGGTACGGGAACTGGCCCGTTCGCTGGCCGACCGCGACACCGTGCTCTTCCTCGGACGGCACGTCGGCTACCCGGTGGCCCTCGAAGGCGCCCTCAAGCTCAAGGAACTGGCGTACATGCACGCCGAGGGCTTCGCCGCCGGTGAGCTGAAGCACGGGCCGATCGCACTGATCGAGGAGGGCGTGCCGGTGGTGGTCGTGGTGCCCTCACCGCGTGGCCGTTCCGTCCTCCACGACAAGATGGTCTCCAACATCCAGGAGATCAGGGCGCGCGGCGCGGTGACCATCGTGATCGCGGAGGAGGGCGACGAGGCGGTCGCCCCCTACGCCGACCACCTCGTCCGCGTACCGGCCACCCCCACCCTGCTGCAACCCCTGGTCGCGACGGTGCCGCTCCAGGTCTTCGCCTGCGAACTGGCGACGGCGCGCGGCAACGAGGTGGATCAGCCGCGGAACCTGGCGAAGTCGGTGACGGTGGAGTGACCTGGGGTGCGGGACCGAGAGAGGCGGTCCTTGTCGCTCACCGACCGTAAGGTGCTCGGCATGAGCATCATCGGGGTCGGTATCGACGTGGCCGAGATCGAGCGGTTCGCGGCGTCCCTTGAGCGGACGCCCGGGCTGGCCGATCGGCTGTTCCTCGCGGACGAGCTGACGCTGCCCAGCGGTGAGCGGCGCGGCATCGCCTCGCTCGCCGCGCGCTTCGCCGCGAAGGAGGCCGTCGCCAAGGCGCTGGGCGCACCGGCCGGGCTGCGGTGGACCGACGCGGAGGTCTACGTCGAGGAGAGCGGGCAGCCGCGGCTACGGGTGACGGGGACGGTGGCGGCGCGGGCCGCCGCGCTGGGTGTCGCCGGGTTTCATGTGTCGCTGAGTCATGACGCGGGGGTGGCGTCGGCGGTGGTGGTGGCGGAGGGGTAGCACCGCGGGGTCTTCTCCGTTGCCGGGCGCGGCTTTCGTCGTGGCTGGTCGCGCAGTTCCCCGCGCCCCTGAGCTGCGCACTTCGTGCGCCGTCTCAAAGAGGCGCGTGCGACGCGAAGCCGCATGCTCCAGGGGCGCTAACCCCCCACGACATCCCGCCACACCAGACGGACCGCCGACGCCACGTCCTGCGCCGACACCGGCGCCCCCCGCGCCATCCGCCGCGCCGCGAGCCCGTGCAGGTAGGCGCCGGTCGACGCCGCGTCGACCGGGGCCAGACCCGCCGCCAGCAGGGAACCCGTCAGGCCCGACAGGACGTCACCGCTGCCCGCCGTGGCGAGCCAGGGTGTGCCCGTGGGGTTCACGCGGACCGGGGCGCCGTCCCCGTCCGGTGACGCGATCAGCGTCGTCGAGCCCTTGAGGAGCACCGTCGCCCGGTAGCGCGCCGCCAACTCCCGTACGGACGCGAGGCGTTCACGCTCGACCCGCTGCCGGTCGCAGCCCATCAGCGCTGCCGCCTCCCCGGCGTGCGGGGTCAGGACCGTGGGCGCCGTGCGGGCGCGTACCGCCTCCACGTCGGCGAGCCGCAGGCCGTCCGCGTCGATCAGTACGGGGACGTCCGATGCCAGGACGTCCGAGAGGTTCGCCGTGTCGTCGCCGAGGCCTGGCCCGATCACCCATGACTGGACGCGCCCGGCCTTCGAGGGCGGGCCCGCCGACACCAGGGTCTCCGGGAAGCGGGACAGCACCGCGTCCGCGGCCGGGCCCACGTAGCGGATCGCGCCCGCTCCGCCGTGCAGCGCCCCGGCCGTGGCGAGGACCGCGGCGCCCGGGTAGCGCGCCGAACCGGCGACGACCCCGACCACGCCCCGCTGGTACTTGTCGCTCTCGCCGGTGGGGCGGGGCAGGAGCGCCGCCACGTCGTCGTGCTGGAGAGCTGTCGACGCGGCAGGGTGGACAGGGAGTCCGAGGCCGATGTCGACCAGGCGGAGCGCTCCCGCGTACGCGTGCGCCGGGTCGATGAGCAGCCCGGGTTTGTACGCGCCGAACGTGACCGTCACGTCGGCCCGCACCGCGTCGCCGTGCACCTCGCCCGTGTCCGCGTCCACCCCGCTGGGCAGGTCCACGGCGACCGTGAGGGCCCGCGACTCTGCCGCCAGGGAGGCCAGTCGCGCGGCGCGTGGGCGCAGGCCGCCCTTGCCGCCGATGCCCACGATGCCGTCGACGACGAGGTCGGCCCGGGCCACGGCCGTCTCGGCGGCCTCGGACTCGGCGTCGAGGACCGTGCCCCCGGCCCCCCGCAGCGCCGCGAGGCCCCCCGCGTGGGTCCGCTCGGGCGACAGGGTCAGGGCTGTGACGCCCGCGCCGCGCCGGGCCAGCCGGGCACCTGCGTACAGGGCGTCGCCGCCGTTGTTCCCGGCGCCGATCAGCAGGGCGATCCGCTTGCCGTAGACCTTGCCGGTCAGGTCGGCGCAGGCCGCGGCGAGCCCCGCCGCCGCCCGCTGCATCAGTGCTCCGTCGGGCAGCCGCGCCATCAGCGCGCGTTCCGCGGCCCGGATGGTCTCCACGTCATAGGCAGTGCGCATGTCATCGAGTCTCCCCCAGGAAGTGGCCGCGAAGCAGCTCGGCCGTCTCGGCGGGGTGCGTGGACCAGCCGTTGTGCGCGCCCGGGAACATCGCGAGGGGCAGCCCGAGGCGGTCGGCGAGCAGCGCCGCGGGCCGGTACGGCAGATGGCCCCGCGTGCCCGTGCCGGCCGCCAGGACCAGGCGGTCGGCGACCGCCGCGAGGGCGTCGAGGTCAGGGACGTAGGCGGCGAAGCTGCGGTGCTCGTACCGGAGAGCGAGGGGCGCGTTCGCCGACAGCCGTTCCCTCAGGGTCCGGGCGCGCTCCGGGAGCGGGTCCTGCGGCGGGACCGGCAGCAGCACCGGGCCGACGCCCCGCATGAAGCGCTCGCCCGCTGCCTCCATCCCCTCGGCCGTGAACGTGTCGTACACGTCCTGGAAGAAGGCGAGCTGCTCCGCCGCGTCCGGCAGCACGCTCCACAAGGGCGGCTCGTGGGCCAGCGCCCCGCGCAGCCGCCCGGGGTGGCGGGCCAGCAGGTCGAGGGTGACGATCGCGCCGCTGGACGCGCCGGCCACGTACGCGGGTTCGCCGGGGCCGACCGCGTCCAGCAGGCGCAAGGCGTCGTCCGCGTGGACGTCGACCCGCTGCTCGGTGCGGGGGCCGTCCAGCGTGCTGCGCGAGTATCCGCGCGGGTCGTGCGTGAGCACCGTGAAGGTGGCGGCCAGGGCGTCGGCGACGGGGTCGAGCGCCGCCGCGTCGCCGCCCGCGCCGGGCAGCAGCAGCAGGAGCGGGCCCGCGCCGCGGGTTTCGAGGTGAAGCGTGGCGCCGGGGACGCGGAGCCGGTGGCTGGTGATCAACTGCCCTCTCCTTCCGGCCAGTTGACGAGGGCGGCGTGCAGGGCGCGGATCGCGCGCGCCCAGGTGGCGCCCGCGTCGCGCTGATGGCGGAAGCCGCCCGCGAGTTCGAGGCTGACGAAGCCGTGGAACGTGCTGCGCAGCAACCGGCCCGCGTCGGTCAGGTCCGGCTCGGTGAGGCCGTACCCCTGGAGCAGCGCGTAGGTGCAGGTGAGGTTGCGGCGCAGGGCGGGATGGGCGTCGTAGACGGCGGGGTCGAGCTCCTGTTGCTGGGTCGCCGCGTAGCGGCCGGGGTGGGTGAGGGCGAAAGCGCGGTAGGCGTCGGCGAAGGCGATGAGCGCGTCGCGGCCCGACCGGCCCGCGAGCGCGTCCGCGATCCGGTCGGCGAGGTCGAGCCCGGCGAGGATCGCCACCCGTACCCGCAGGTCGGAGAGGTTCTTGACGTGCGCGTACAGGCTCGCGTCCTTCACGCCGAAGCCGCGGGCGAGCGCCGCGACGGTGATGTGTTCGAAGCCGACGGTGTCCGCGAGGTCGGCGGCTGCCGCCACGACCCGCTCCGTCGTCAGTCCTGCCCTGGCCATCATGTGCGCCGTGCCCCCGCTTCTTCCGTCCCGCCGCCGACCGGACCCATGGCCCATGGCGCCCATCGCCCACTGGCTTCGTTTCCTAGGGGCCCTAGGTTTTTGCTTACGGTACCTAGGTTCGGCCGGGTGGATCAACCGGTTCGGGGTTGTCCACAGGCCACGAGGGCCGACCCGACCGCTCTGAGAGACTGGGCGCACGATGAACGAGAACGTGACTGCCCCGCTCCGCGCCCGCGCCGAGATCGACCTCGGCGCTCTGAGGGCCAATGTGCGGTCCCTGCGTGCCCATGCGCCGGGGGCCGCGTTCATGGCCGTCGTGAAGGCGGACGCGTACGGACACGGCATGATCCCCGTGGCCCGCGCGGCCAAGGAGGCGGGCGCCGACTGGATCGGCACCGCCACCGCGGAGGAGGCCCTGGAACTGCGCGCGGCGGGCCTGCCCGGGCGCATCCTGTGCTGGTTGTGGGTGCCGGGCGGCCCCTGGCGCGAGGCCGTCGAAGCCGATCTGGACGTGTCGGTGAGCGACCTGTGGGCCCTGCGCGAGGTCACGGCCGCGGCCCGCGGGCTCGGCCGCAGCGCCCGCGTCCAGCTCAAGGCCGACACCGGCCTCGGGCGCAACGGATGCCTGCCCGCCGACTGGCCCGAGCTGGTCCGCGAGGCGCTGGAGGCGCAGGAGGCGGGCCTCGTCACGGTCACCGGGCTGTGGTCGCACTTCGCCTGCGCCGACGAGCCGGGCCACCCCGCCACCGCGGCGCAGCTCGCCCGCTTCCACGAGATGGTCGCGTACGCGCAGGGGCAGGGCGTCACCCCGGAGGTCCGCCACATCGCGAACTCGCCGGGCACCCTCACCCTCCCCGAGACCCACTTCGACCTCGTCCGCCCCGGCATCGCCATGTACGGGATCTCGCCCAGTCCCGAGCTGGGCACCTCCGCCGACTTCGGACTGCGTCCCGTCATGACGCTCAAGGCGAGCCTCGCCCTGGTGAAGCACGCGCCGGGCGGATTCGGCATCAGTTACGGCCACCACTACGTCACCCCGGGCGAGACGACCCTCGGACTCGTGCCGCTCGGCTACGCGGACGGCATCCCGCGGCACGCCTCCGGCACCGGCCCGCTCCTGATCGACGGGAAGCGGCGCACGGTCGCGGGGCGGATCGCGATGGACCAGTTCGTCGTCGACCTCGGCGGCGACGAGCCGGTCGCGGGCGACGAGGCGGTGCTGTTCGGCCCGGGCGACGCGGGCGAGCCGACCGCCGAGGACTGGGCGGTGGCGTCGGGCACGATCGCGTACGAGATCGTGACGCGCATCGGTTCCCGGGTACCACGCGTCTACGTGGACGAGAAGGCCGCGGCGGAGGCGTCCGGCGAAGCCGCCGGGGCGGCCGAGGACGGCGCGTGACGCTCCCCATGGGTTGCGCGGGCGCCGCCCGGGCTATGTGAACCACGAACGGATCGGTCCCGGGAGTACCAGGAGGAGCGGCACGTGAGCGAGAGCAGCGCACAGGCCACGGCGGCCGTCGCCGAGGCGGCCGGTGAGGCCGCCGCGGGGAACTGGCGGCGGGCCGGTCTCGCCGGTGCCGCGATAGGCGTGGTGGCCGCGGGTGCCGCCGCCGGGGTCGCCGTGGAGCGGCTGACCGTCGGACGCGGCATGCGCCGCAAGGCCCGGCTGGCCCTGGACGCCGCCGGACCCTACGGCGCGCTGCGCGGCGTCCCGGGCAAGACCCGCGCCGCCGACGGCACCGAGCTGTACTACGAGGTGGACGAGGCCGACCCGGACGGCGGGGACGCCGCGCGGGGGCGCCGCCGCTTCGGCCGCCGGGCCGCGGCCCCCGTCACCGTCGTCTTCAGCCACGGCTACTGCCTCAACCAGGACTCCTGGCACTTCCAGCGCGCGGCCCTGCGCGGCGTCGTGCGCTGCGTGTACTGGGACCAGCGCAGCCATGGCCGCTCCGGGCGCGGCATGGAGCAGAACCCGGTGACCGGGGACGGCGCGCCCGTCTCCATCGACCGGCTCGGCGACGACCTCAAGGCCGTCATCGACGCGGCGGCGCCCGAGGGCCCGCTCGTGCTGGCCGGTCACTCCATGGGCGGCATGACCGTGATGGCCCTGGCGGACCGGTGCCCCGAGCTGATCCGCGACCGCGTCGTGGGCGTGGCCCTCATCGGCACGTCGTCGGGCAATCTCGGCGAGGTCAACTACGGGCTGCCGGTGGCCGGGATGAACGCGGTGCGCCGGGTGCTGCCCGGCGTCCTGAAGGCGTTGGGGCAGCGGGCCGACCTCGTCGAGCGGGGGCGGCGCGCGACGGCGGACCTGTTCGCGGGGATCATCAAGCGGTACTCGTTCGCGACGCGGGACGTGGACCCGGCGATCGCCCGGTTCGCCGAGCGGATGATCGAGGGCACACCGATCGACGTGGTCGCCGAGTTCTATCCGGCCTTCCAGGACCACGACAAGACGGCCGCCCTGAAGCGGTTCGCGGGGCTGCCCGTCCTGGTGCTGGCCGGTGAGCAGGACCTGGTGACGCCGAGCGGGCACAGCGAGGCGATCGCGGCGCTGCTGCCGGACGCCGAGCTCGTCCTGGTGCCGGACGCCGGGCACCTGGTGATGCTGGAGCACCCGGAGACCGTCACGGGCCGCCTCGCGGAGCTGCTGGCCCGCGCGGGTGTCGGGTCGGCAGCCGCTACCGTGGGGAGCCATGGAGACACCGGCAGCACCGCACAGCCCGGCGGCTGAACCCGCCACCCCCGTCACGACCGTCACGGTCACCGTCAACTCCCCGGACGAGATGCGGGAGTTGGGCCTGTCCCTGGCCAAGCGACTACGTCCGGGTGATCTTGTGATGCTCACCGGTGAGCTGGGCGCGGGCAAGACGACACTGACCCGCGGGCTCGGCGCGGGGCTCGGCGTGCGCGGGGACGTGACCTCGCCGACCTTCGTGATCGCCCGGGTGCACCCGCCGCTGGCCGAAGGACCGGCCCTGGTCCACGTCGACGCGTACCGGCTCGGCGGCGGACTCGACGAGATGGAGGACCTCGACCTCGACGTGTCCCTGCCGGACTCCGTCGTCGTCGTGGAGTGGGGCGACGGCAAGGTCGAGGAGCTCTCCGAGAGCCGGCTGCACGTCCTCATCGACCGGGCGACCGGCGACACCACGGACGAGGTGCGCGCGGTGACGCTCAAGGGCATCGGGGAGCGCTGGACCCAGGCCGACCTGACCTCGCTCACCGGCTGAACCGCCCGCCCCCGACCACCTGCCCGAACGCCTTCGAAGGACGTATCCCGACAACGTGTCGGCACCATGTTGCGCGGCGCGTCGTCGGCGTGTTCACATGGAGACCGAACTTAGTTAGGTCTACCTAACCACGCCTGCTCGGGAGGCGCACATGTCGGCTTCGGAACGTGTAGTGCGGCGCACCGCGCCGACGTCGGGGCGGGAACTCGGGCGCGGGGGGGCGAGAGGGGTGTCGATGGGGGACCTGCTGGCGTCCTGCGCGGCGGCACGGGCGGTGTCGACCCCGCCGAGGCCGCATCAGGCGGCGGCGCCCCGGCCGACCGGCCCGCGCCAGGAAGAGACGGTCCCCGAGCGCGCCTGAGCGTGCCCGGGGGTGAGCGGGAGCGCCCGCGGGCGCTCCGCCGTCACGGGACGACGACGACCTTGCGGCCGTGCGTGGCGAACTCCCACATCGCGGCGCCGTCCGCCCGCGACTCCCGGATGCCGCCGGTCTGCTTCGCCGGGTCGGGCGACGGCGTCGAGCCGTCCACGGCCGCGCTGAACCCGACCGGCACCCCGCCCGCGCTCGCGAACCGCACGACGTGCTCGATCGGCACCCCGTCGGTGCCGGTGACGGAACCGGAGCGCGACGTCACCGCGTAGTTGCCGGGCGCGGGGTCCACCGTGCCGGGCGTCACCCGGTAGGTGCGCCGCGCCTTGCCGTCACCGCCGACCAGCCAGACCCGGTCGGCGCCCAGCGCGTAGACGACGCGCTCGCCGGTCCCGGATCTCGCGGGCAGCGCCACCGGGCCCGCCTTGTCCTTGCCCTTCGGCGCGGGGGACGCCGACGCGGACGGGGAGGCACCGGGCTTCGACGTGCCGAGGTGCGCCGGCGCGTTCGCCGAGGCCTGGTACGCGAGGAAGCCGACCGCGGCGAGCGCGCCCGCGGTCAGCGCGGTCACGATTCCGGTGCTGCTCCGTGCCACCAGATGCCTGCCTCTCAAGTACGCATGCACGTATGTACGACGCCAGTGACGGCCCTACGTGACGGTAGCAGCCGGGACCGACAGCCCCCGGTTGCCGCAGGAGCGGACGTGGCCCCCCTCGCGTAGCCGTAGGCTGTTCGCGTGCTGTTGCTCGCCGTGGATACCGCCACCCCCGCCGTCACCGTCGCCCTGCACGACGGCTCGGCCACCGTCGCCGAGTCGAACCAGGTCGACGCCCGCAGACACGGGGAACTGCTGCTGCCCGCCGTCGACCGTGTGCTCGCCGAGGCCGGCGTGGGGCTCGACGCCGTCACCGGGATCGTCGTGGGCGTGGGCCCGGGACCGTACACCGGACTGCGCGTCGGCCTGATGACCGCCGACACCTTCGGGCTCGCGCTCGGCGTCCCCGTGTACGGACTGTGCACGCTGGACGGCCTCGCCTACGCGGCCGGGGAGGTCGGGGGCCCCTTCGTGGTGGCCACCGACGCGCGGCGCAAGGAGGTCTACTGGGCGCGCTACGAGGACCGCCGCACCCGGGTCACCGAAGCCGCCGTCGACCGGCCCGCCGACATCGCCGAGGCGGTCGCGGGACTGCCCGCGGTCGGCGCGGGCGCGCTGCTCTACCCCGACACGTTCACCGATCCGCGCGGCCCCGAGCACGTCTTCGCCGCCGCGCTCGCCGCGCTCGCCGCGGAGCGACTCGCGGCCGGTGCGGAGCTGCTCGACCCCCGCCCTCTCTACCTGCGCCGCCCCGACGCGCAGGTCCCCAAGAACTACAAGGTGGTCACCCCCAAGTGACAGGGACGGCCGAACTGCGCGAGATGCGCTGGTGGGACATCGATCCCGTGCTCGCCCTGGAGAAGGACCTCTTCCCGGACGACGCCTGGTCGCGCGGCATGTTCTGGTCCGAGCTCGCCCACGCGCGCGGAGTCGGCTCGACGCGGCGCTACGTCGTCGCGTACGAGGACGACCGGCTCGTCGGCTACGGCGGACTCGCCGCGTCCGGGACCGCCTCGGACGGCGGCTCCGCCGAGGCCGCCGACATCCAGACCATCGCCGTCGCCCGCGACCACTGGGGCACCGGCCTCGGCGCCCGGCTGCTCACCGAGCTCCTGCGGCACGCCACCGCCTTCGAGGTCGCCGAGGTGATGCTGGAGGTCCGCGTCGACAACACGCGGGCGCAGAAGCTCTACGAGCGCTTCGGCTTCGAACCGATCGGCTTCCGCCGCGGCTACTACCAGCCGGGCAACGTGGACGCCCTCGTGATGCGCCTGACCACCACCCAGGAGCCCGCACCCGCCACCCCCGTACCAGGAACTGAAGAGAAGAACCATGGCTGACGAACCGCTCGTCCTCGGTATCGAGACCTCCTGCGACGAGACCGGCGTCGGCATCGTCCGCGGCACCACCCTGCTCGCCGACGCCGTCGCCTCCAGCGTCGACGAGCATGCCCGCTTCGGCGGCGTCGTGCCCGAGGTCGCCTCCCGCGCGCACCTGGAGGCGATGGTCCCGACGATCCGGCGTGCCCTGAAGGACGCGGGCATCACCGCGAAGGACCTCGACGGGATCGCCGTCACCGCGGGCCCCGGCCTCGCGGGCGCGCTGCTGGTCGGCGTCTCGGCGGCGAAGGCGTACGCGTACGCCCTCGGCAAGCCCCTCTACGGCGTCAACCACCTGGCCTCGCACATCTGCGTCGACCAGCTCGAACACGGTCCGCTGCCCGAGCCGACGATGGCGCTGCTGGTCTCCGGCGGCCACTCCTCGCTCCTGCTGTCGAGCGACATCACCGCCGACGTACGGCCGCTCGGCGCGACCATCGACGACGCGGCGGGCGAGGCGTTCGACAAGGTCGCGCGCGTGCTGAACCTCGGCTTCCCCGGCGGCCCGGTCATCGACCGGTACGCGAAGGAGGGCGACCCGGACGCGATCGCCTTCCCGCGCGGCCTGACGGGCCCGCGCGACGCGGCGTACGACTTCTCCTTCTCCGGCCTCAAGACGGCCGTGGCCCGCTGGATCGAGGCCAAGCGGGCGGCGGGCGAGGAGGTGCCGGTGCGTGACGTGTCGGCGTCGTTCCAGGAGGCGGTCGTCGACGTGCTGACCCGCAAGGCGGTGCGCGCCTGCAAGGACGAGGGCGTCGACCACCTCATGATCGGCGGCGGTGTCGCCGCCAACTCCCGGCTGCGGGCCCTCGCCGAGGAGCGCTGCGAGCGGGCCGGTGTCCGGCTGCGCGTCCCCCGCCCCAAGCTGTGCACGGACAACGGGGCGATGGTTGCCGCGCTCGGCGCCGAGATGGTGGCGAGGAACCGGGAGCCCTCGTCCTGGGACCTGTCCGCGGACTCGTCGCTCCCGGTGACGGAACCGCACGTGCCCGGCCACCACCACGACCACGACCACGTGCACGAGGTCAGCAAGGAGAACCTGTACTCGTGAGCGTCGCGCTGATGTGGGAGGCCCGGGCCGTCGAGGGCCGCGGCGATGAGCTGCTGTCCTGGGTCCGGGAACAGGCCCTGGATCGGGAGCCGGTGCGCCGCGAGACGCTGCGCGCGCCGCAGGACCGCGTACTCGTGATCACCTGGTGGGACGCGGAGTACGACGCCGATCTGCCCGAACTGCCCGAGCCGGGGCCCGAGTTGGTGACGCGGACCGTGCACAGGTGGCGTTTCGAAGCGGTCTGACGCGGTCTGAGAACCGTCTGAGATTTCCGAAAGCGTGGGCCAAGTGGTTTACCGCTGTAATAATTCGGACTTAAGTTCCCCGTGTGACTGAGCAGAAACGGTTCCGTGCGCGTGCGGTGAAGGTGGTGGCGGTCGCCTTCGGCTGTGTCCTCGTGCTCGGCGGAGCGGGCGCGGGGTGGCTCTACTGGCACCTCGACCGCAACATCCACAGCGTCGACATCGACGGCGCCCTCGGCGACGACCGCCCCGCCAGGCCGGTGGCCGCCGCCTCCCCCTCGGCGACCGCGGCCGCGCGCCCGGTCGACACGAGCGTCCTCAACCTCCTGGTCCTGGGCTCCGACTCACGCACCGGCGAGGAGAACAAGGCGCTCGGCGGCGGCGACAGCGGCGGCGCCCGCTCCGACACCGCGATGGTCGTGCACCTGGACGCCGGGCGCACCTCCGCGACGGTGGTGAGCATCCCCCGCGACACCCTCGTCGAACGCCCCTCCTGCCCGACGGAGTCCGGTGGCACGAGCGCGGTCGCGTACGGCGTCATGTTCAACAGCGCCTACGCGCTGGGCGGTCCGGTCTGCGCGGTCAAGACCGTCGAGCACCTCACCGGGGTGCGCATGGACCACTACCTGGAGGTCGACTTCGCGGGGTTCGCGAAGCTGGTGGACGCGCTCGGCGGGGTGGACGTCACCACGGGCGAGGCGATCGACGACGACCTCAGCCACCTCCACCTGGAGGCGGGCGACCACCACCTCGACGGCGCCCAGGCCCTCGCCTTCGCCCGCACCCGGCACGGCGTCGGCGACGGCAGCGACCTGGGGCGCATCAAACTCCAGCAGCAGTTGGTGAAAGCGCTGATGAGCAAGGTCTCCGCCGACGGCCTGCTGACCGACCCGGCCCGCCTCTACACGGTCGCCGACGCGGCCACCGGCAGCCTCACCGCGGACACCGGACTCGACTCCCTCGCCGAACTCACCGGCCTGGCCCGCAGCCTCGGCGACCTGACGGCGGACTCGGTCAGGACGGTCGTGATGCCGGTCGTACGGGCCCCCTCGGACGCGAACCGGGTGGTGGCGGACGAACCGGAGGCGGGAAAGCTGTGGGAGTCGCTGCGCTGACCGCGGGCACGGGCCTGACCTGCTGCAACGCCCGCGCCCTGCGCCGCGTCGAAAAAACTTGGGAAGAATGCGGCGGCCGTGTCGATCCGGCCGCCGCCCGTTCGACGCAGGAGTTGAGAGGCCGGGAACGAACCCCGGCCGACGCGAAGAAGCCCGTTCGCGACGCCCGGCAAGAAACACAGGAGACGACCGTGCCCCGCTACCTGACGATGGTCCGCATCGACGAGCAGAACGCCCCCGCCGAGGGCCCCAGCGAAGGACTCATGCAGCGCATGGGCGCCCTCATCGAGGAGATGACGAAGGCCGGTGTGCTGCTCGACACGGCCGGTCTGACCCCGACCGCGCAGGGCAAGCGCGTGCGCTACGAGAAGGGCGACATCACCGTCACCGACGGCCCCTTCACCGAGTCCAAGGAGGTCATCGGCGGCTACGCGATCATCCAGGCGAAGGACGAGGCCGAGGCCCTCGAATGGACCACCCGGTTCCTCAAGGTCCACGAGGAGCACTGGACGATCACCTCCGAGGTCCGCGAGATCGCCGAGGGCTGAGCGCCCCGGGACCTTGGCGGCGGGTCCTGGGCGGTGTCTGATGGTGGGCTGTGACCGAGCCACCCGCCCACGCCGCCACCACCCGCGCCATCGAGACCGTCTTCCGCATGGAGGCCCCGCGCATCATCGCGGCCGTCACCCGCGTCGTGCGCGACGTCGGCATCGCGGAGGAACTGGCGCAGGACGCGCTGGTCGCCGCCCTGGAGCAGTGGCCGGTGACCGGCGTCCCCGAAAGGCCGGGCGGCTGGCTCACCGCCGTCGCCCGGCGCCGCGCCGTGGACCTGGTGCGGCGCCGCGAGAACTACGCGCGCAAGCTCCAGGAGGTGGGCAGGGCGACGGAGTTCGCGTACGAGGCGCCGGTCGCCGCCGACCCCGACGACATCGACGACGACCTGCTGCGCCTCGTCTTCATGAGCTGCCACCCGGTGCTGTCCGCCGAGTCCCGCGTCGCGCTGACCCTGCGGTTGCTCGGCGGTCTGACCACCGCCGAGACGGCCCGCGCGGTGCTCGCCCCCGAACCGACCGTCGCCCAGCGCATCGTGCGCGCCAAGCGCACCCTCGCCACGCGCAACGTCGCCTTCGAGGTGCCGACGGGCCCCGACCGCGAGGCCCGGCTCGGCTCGGTCCTGGAGGTCATCTACCTCATCTTCAACGAGGGCTACGCGGCCACGGCCGGTGACGACTACCTCCGGCCAGGCCTGTGCGAGGACGCCCTGCGGCTCGCCCGGGTCCTCCAGGCGCTCATGCCGGGCGAGCCCGAAGTGCACGGCCTGGCCGCGCTGTTGGAGCTCCAGTCGTCCCGCGCCGCCGCCCGCACGGGAGCCGACGGTGCGCCCGTCCTGCTCCGGGACCAGAACCGCGGGCGCTGGAACATGCTGCTGATCCGGCGCGGCTTCGCGGCACTGACCCGCGCCGACGCGGTGGCATCCGGTCCGCCCGGCCCGTACGTCCTCCAGGCCGCGATCGCCGCGTGCCACGCCCGCGCCGCTACGTACGAGGAGACCAACTGGGCGCAGATCGCCACCCTTTACGGTCTCCTCGCGGCCCGCGCGCCGTCACCGGTGGTGGAGCTGAACCGGGCGGTGGCCGTGTCGATGGTGGAGGGTCCCGGCGCGGCGCTCGCCCTCGTGGACGCGCTCGCGGGCGAACCGGCGCTGCGGGGCTACCACTTGCTGCCGAGCGTGCGCGGTGACCTGCTGGAACGGCTGGGCCGCACGGCGGAGGCGCGGGCGGAGTACGGGCGCGCGGCCTCCCTGACCCGCAACGAACGCGAGAGACAGTTCCTGCTGGGCCGGTCGCGGCCGGAAGGGGCCCCGCCGTCGGGACCGTGACCCGCGTCCGGCTCAGCGCGCGGGGGAGCCCACCAGCATGGTCGGGGCGCCGCCGACCCGGGTCAGGAACACGGTCGCCGACCGCTTCCCGAACGGCTTCGGCATGACCTTGCGCCGCAACTCCTCCGGCTCGACGGCCGAGCCCCGCTTCTTCACGGTCAGCACCCCGACCTCCCGCTCCCGCAGCAGCGCCTTCAGCTTCTTCACGTTGAACGGGAGGCGGTCGGTGATCTCGTAGGCGGAGGCGTACGGGGTCGGGCGCAGCTCGTCCGCCGTCACGTAGGCGATCGTCTCGTCGATGAGCCCGCCGCCGACCTCCTCGGCGACCTCGGCGACGAGATGGGCGCGGATGACGGCGCCGTCCGGCTCGTACAGGTACCGCCCCACGGCCCGCACCCCGGGGTCCGGCAGCCCGCGCCCGACCAGGCGCCGGGGCCCCGGCAGCAGCGTGGCCCCCATCCGTCCCGGCTCCGTGCCGAACCACAGGACGGCCTCCTTCACGTCCCCGCCGTCCGAGATCCACTCGGCCTCCGCCCCCGGCGGGATCGCCTCGTGCGGAATGCCGGGCGCGATCTTCAGCGCGGCGTGCGGCGCCGAGAGCGCGGCGGAGACGGCCCAGGACAGCGGCGGGGAGTAGTTCTCGGGGTCGAAGATCCGGCCGCGCCCCGCCGAGCGCCGGGCCGGGTCCACGAAGACGGCGTCGTACGCGGCCGTGTCCACCTCGGTGACGTCCGCCTCCCGTACGTCGATGAGGCCGGCGAGCCCGAGCGCCTCGGCGTTGGCCCGCGCCACCGCGCACGTCGCCGGGTCCCGGTCCACGGCGAGGACCGAGATCCCCGCGCGGGCCAGCGCGATCGCGTCGCCGCCGATGCCGCAGCACAGGTCGGCGACGGAGCGGACCCCGAGGGCGCGGAACGACTCGGCGCGGTGGGCGGCCACACTCGTCCGGGTCGCCTGCTCGACCCCGTTCGGCGTGAAGTACATGCGGGCCGCGTCCTCGGGCCCGAACTTCGCCGCCGCCCGCTGCCGCAGCCGCGCCTGGGCGAGCGCCGCCGAGACGAGTTCGGCCGGGTGCTCGCGGCGCAGCCGGGTGGCGAGCGCGAGCTCCCGCGCCGGATCGTGGTCGCGCAACGCGTCGAGCAGGGTCTGCCCCTCGGGGGTGAGGAGGGCGAGGAGGGCGCGGGCGTCAGCGGAGGGGGAGAAGGAGCTCACCCGGACCATTGTGGGCCAGTCGGAGGACGGGCCGCGCACGGCGGCGGTGTCGTCCCCCGATCACGCCCTTGAGCTGCGAGGATCCGGCGCCATGCCACTAGTACGACAAGCTGAGGAAGCCGCTCCGAAGCCGTCTCGCACCCGCCCCGGACGCCGCCGCGCCCTCGGCTCGTACGCCACCGGGCGCGGGACCGGGCGGGTACGGCGCGCGCTCGTCTGCGCGCTGGCCGCCGCCCTGCTCAGCGGTTGCGCACAGTCCGTGGACCCGATCGAACGCATGGGCAGGAAGGCCGCGCAGAAGGTCCGGCACCATGCGGCGGCCGGGCGGGCCGACGCGGCCGGTGGACCCGGAGTGCCGGGCGCCCCTGGCGCCCCGGCCCGCGCCACCACGGTCCCGCCCGTCGACGCCCACCGCCGCTGGGGCCTCGCCGCGCCGTTGGCTCCCGCGCCGGCCCCCCCGGCCCGCCGGATCGTCCGGCCGCGGACCCGGGGCACGCTGCCCCGGGTCGTCGGGCGCGTCCCCACCCGGGACAAGGTCGTCTTCCTCGTCCTCGACGAGAACGCGGACGAAGACCCCCGCTTCGTCGACCTGGTCCGCGATCTGCGCCTGCCGGTCTCGGTGTTCCTCACGCGCGCGGTCGCGGGCCCCGGCCGCGACGGGTTCGGCCGGCTCCGCGCGCTCGGTGCCGGGATCGGGAACCGCACGCTCACCCACCCGTTCCTGCCCGGCCTCGGTCACGTGGGGCAGCACGCCGAGATCTGCGGCCAGCAGGAGCGCCTGAAGGACCGCTTCGGCGTGGCCCCGCGACTGCTCCGCCCGCCCTACGACGCCTACGACGCCGAGACGCTGCGGGCGGCGGGCGACTGCGGCATCGACGCGATCGTCCTGGGGCGGCCCGTCGCCGACACCGGGCGGCTGCGCCCCGGCGACATCGTCCCGGCCGAGGCACACGGCGGCACGACCCTCACCGAGGTGACCGTGCGCCTCCTCCGCCGCGTCCAGGGGCAGGGTCTGACGGTGGGGCGCCTGGAGGACTACCTCTAAGGCGTCCCGTACGCGCCGCCCCGGCGCCCGAAAAGCGCGCCACCTCCGGACGTAATTGGCACTCCGCTTGACCGAGTGCTAATCGCGGTCATAGTCTCGGCCCTGGCACTCCCCACTGGAGAGTGCCAACAGCGACGGGCAGGTCCGGCACCCGCGACGACGGATCCACCTGGTCGCCACCTCAGACTCTTAACCCCGTGAGATCTCCGAAGGGGGAGACCGGATCGTGACGACCGCCAGCTCCAAGGTTGCCATCAAGCCGCTCGAGGACCGCATTGTGGTCCAGCCGCTCGACGCCGAGCAGACCACGGCCTCCGGCCTGGTCATTCCGGACACCGCGAAGGAGAAGCCCCAGGAGGGCGTCGTCCTCGCCGTGGGCCCGGGGCGCTTCGAGAACGGCGAGCGTCTGCCGCTCGACGTGAACACCGGCGACATCGTGCTGTACAGCAAGTACGGCGGCACCGAGGTCAAGTACAACGGCGAGGAGTACCTCGTCCTCTCGGCCCGTGACGTCCTCGCGATCGTCGAGAAGTAACCAAGCCGAGTAGCAGCTTTTGATGTGAATTGCGCCCCTGGCACCCGCGATCGTAAAGAGCCGGGGTCAGGGGCGTGATTCGTTCACCCCTAGTTTTTCGAGAGGGCTGAAACGCTCCCATGCCGAAGATCCTGAAGTTTGACGAGGACGCCCGTCGCGCCCTCGAGCGCGGCGTCAACAAGCTTGCCGACACGGTCAAGGTGACGATCGGCCCCAAGGGCCGCAACGTCGTCATCGACAAGAAGTTCGGCGCGCCCACCATCACCAACGACGGTGTGACCATCGCCCGCGAGGTCGAGGTCGAGGACCCCTACGAGAACCTCGGCGCGCAGCTCGTGAAGGAGGTGGCGACCAAGACCAACGACATCGCGGGTGACGGCACCACCACCGCCACCGTGCTCGCCCAGGCCCTGGTCAAGGAAGGCCTGCGCAACGTTGCCGCCGGTGCCTCCCCGGCCGCCCTGAAGAAGGGCATCGACGCCGCCGTCAAGGCCGTCTCCGAGGACCTGCTCGCCACGGCGCGCCCGATCGACGAGAAGTCCGACATCGCGGCCGTCGCCGGTCTGTCCGCCCAGGACAGCCAGGTCGGCGAGCTCATCGCCGAGGCCATGGACAAGGTCGGCAAGGACGGTGTCATCACCGTCGAGGAGTCCAACACCTTCGGTCTGGAGCTCGACTTCACCGAGGGCATGGCCTTCGACAAGGGCTACCTGTCCCCGTACTTCGTCACCGACCAGGAGCGTATGGAGGCCGTCCTCGACGACCCGTACATCCTGATCCACCAGGGCAAGATCGGCTCCATCCAGGACCTGCTCCCGCTCCTGGAGAAGGTCATCCAGGCCGGCGGCTCCAAGCCCCTCCTCATCATCGCCGAGGACGTCGAGGGCGAGGCCCTGTCGACCCTGGTCGTGAACAAGATCCGCGGCACGTTCAACGCCGTCGCGGTCAAGGCCCCCGGCTTCGGTGACCGCCGCAAGGCGATGCTCCAGGACATGGCCACCCTCACCGGTGCCACCGTCATCGCCGAGGAGGTCGGCCTCAAGCTCGACCAGGCCGGTCTGGACGTGCTCGGCTCCGCGCGCCGCGTGACCATCACCAAGGACGACACCACGATCGTCGACGGTGGCGGCAGCCACGACGAGGTCGTCGGCCGGGTCAACCAGATCAAGGCCGAGATCGAGAACACGGACTCCGACTGGGACCGCGAGAAGCTCCAGGAGCGCCTCGCGAAGCTCGCTGGCGGCGTCTGCGTGATCAAGGTCGGTGCCGCGACCGAGGTCGAGCTCAAGGAGAAGAAGCACCGTCTGGAGGACGCCATCTCCGCGACCCGCGCCGCGGTCGAGGAGGGCATCGTCTCCGGTGGTGGCTCCGCGCTCGTCCACGCCGTCAAGGTGCTTGAGGGCGGCCTCGGCAAGGAGGGCGACGAGGCCACCGGTGTCGCCGTCGTCCGCCGCGCCGCCGTCGAGCCGCTGCGCTGGATCGCCGAGAACGCGGGCCTCGAGGGCTACGTCATCGTCTCCAAGGTCGCCGAGCTCGACAAGGGCTTCGGTTACAACGCCGCGACCGGCGAGTACGGCGACCTGGTCAAGGCCGGCGTCATCGACCCGGTCAAGGTGACGCGCTCCGCGCTGGAGAACGCCGCGTCCATCGCCTCCCTGCTCCTGACGACCGAGACCCTGGTCGTCGAGAAGCCGGCCGAGGAAGAGCCCGAGGCCGGTCACGGCCACGGTCACTCGCACTGACCCGTCGCATTTTCGAGGCCCGGCTCCCCGTCGCGGGGAGCCGGGCCTCGGCGCGTCCGGACGTGCGTCTGCCGTGAGCTGTCGGTTCGTCGGGTGCGGGTCTCGTCGTGGGGGGGGGGGGGGGGGGGGGGGGGGGCGCGGGCGCGCGCCCGCGCCGCCCCCCCCCCCCCCCCCCCCCC
>NZ_JBIWKP010000001.1:466577-602298 GCF_044765725.1 Streptomyces sp. NPDC102406
GGTCAAGGGTGAGGCGGGGGCCGCGTCAGAGGTGGACCAGTGACGGCGCCCGGCCCGGGGGGGGGGGGGGGGGGGGGGGGGGGCGGGCCGGGGGGGGGGGGGGGGGGGGGGGGGGGGGGCGGCCCCCCCCCCCCCCCCCCCCCCCCCCCCCCCCCCCCCCCCCACCCACCCGCACCCGGCAACGCACCCCGAGCCGCCCCGAACCAAGCCGCCCTGAACGCTACTGCGGCCCGTACTTCCGCCCCGTCCGCGACGTGATCCCGCCCAGCAGCGCCCGCGGCGTCACCTTCACCACACCCATGAGCGCCTTGTACCGCGGATCTGGGATCGACAGCGACTTGCCCCGGTTCAGATCGGCCAGCGCCGCGCTCACCAGCTTGTCGGCGTCCAGCCACATCCAGTTCGGGATGTTGTCCGTGCCCATCCCGGCCCGCTCGTGGAACTCCGTACGGACGAAGCCGGGGCAGAGCGCCATCAGCCGCACCCCGGTGCCCGCCAGGTCCTTCGCCACGCCCTGCGTGAACTGCACGACCCACGCCTTCGACGCCCCGTAGGTGCCGCGCGGCACGAACGCCGCCACCGACGCCACGTTGACCACGCCGCCGCGCCCCCGCTCGCGCATCACCTCCGTGGCCGCCGACGTCAGCCGCAGCACCGCCTCGCAGTGCACCTTCAGCATCGTCAGCTCGTCGGCCATGGACACTTCCAGGAACCGGCCCTTGTTGCCGAACCCGGCGTTGTTGACGAGCAGGTCGACCGCGGCCCTGCGGTCCCGCAGCCGCTCCTCGACCGCCGCGATGCCGTCGTCGGTGGCGAGGTCGGCGGTGAGCACCTCCGCCTCGATGCCGTGCCGGTCGTGCAGTTCGGTCGCCTGCTCCCGCAACCGCTTCGTGTCGCGCGCGACGAGCACCAGATTGTGGCCGTCTGCGGCGAGGCGCCGGGCGAAGGCGGCGCCGATGCCCGCGGTGGATCCCGTGATCAGTGCCGTAGTCATGCGCCAAGGTTAGTGACGGACCGGCGATGCTCGTGATCACGGGGACATCCGGACCGCCCCGCTCACGCCGACGGCTCGCCGTACTTCCGCACGTACTCCCGCGCCACCCGCTCGACCTCCGGGTGCAGCACGCCCCCCGCGGCCAGCACGCGCGGCAGCAGGGCGCGCTCCGTCATCAGGGCCCGGAACTCGAAGGCGACGGTCACCTCGTGGTCGGGCCGGTGCACGATCTCGATGGCGTCCCCGGCGCGGATCTCGCCCGGTTCGATCACCCGCAGGTACGCGCCCGGCCGCTGCTCCCGCGTGAACCGCTTGACCCAGGTCTTCTCGCCCAGGTGCCCCTGGAAGGTCTTGCACGGTATGCGGCTCGCGCTCACCTCCAGGAGCAGATCGGGGCCGATCCGCCAGCGCTCGCCGATCTTCGCGCCGTTCACGTCGATGCCCTCGGTGGTGAGGTTCTCGCCGAACACGCCGCTGGGCAGCGTCCGGTCGAGGATCTGCTCCCACGCGTCCAGGTCCTCGCGCGCGAACGCGTACACCGCCTGGTCGTCGCCGCCGTGGTGGCGCGTGTCGCACACGGCGTCCCCGGCGAGACCGCTCGCGCCCGTGCCCTTCGCCCCCGGCGCGGCCACCCGCACCGGACCCTCGACGGGCCGCTTGTCGATGCCGGTGACGCCGTCGGGCTGGTCGGTGTAGTCGACGGCCTCGGGCCGCCCCAGATTCAGGGAGAGAAGCTTCATGGCACCGCACGCTAACCGACCCGTGACCAAAGTCGCCACGCGTTATTCGGCGCGACCCCCAAGCGACGCTTATGATTGACGCATGATCGAGGCCCGTCATCTCCGTGTCCTGCGCGCCGTGGCCGCCACCGGCTCCTTCTCGGCGGCGGCCCGCGAACTGGGCTGTACGCAGCCCGCCGTCAGCCAGCAGATGAAGGCGCTGGAGACATCGGCCGGGACCCCGCTGCTGATCCGCACGGGCCGCGAGATGCGCCTGACGCAGGCCGGTGAGGCCCTCGTCCGGCACGCGGCGGGCATCCTCGCCGGGCTCACCGCGGCCGAGGAGGAGGTCGCCGCGATCGCGGGCCTGCGCGCCGGCCGCGTCCGTCTCGTCTCCTTCCCCAGCGGCAGTTCGACTCTGGTCCCGACGGCGCTGGCCGCCCTGCGCGCCGAGCACCCCGGCACCCGGGTCTCCCTGGTCGAGGCCGAACCGCCGCGCTCGGTGGAGATGCTCCGCGAGGGCGACTGCGACGTGGCCCTAGCCTTCCGGTACGAAGGCGCCCACGCCGCCGAGGAATGGGACGACCTGGTCGTGCGCCCCCTGCTCGCGGACCGCCTCGTGGGCCTGGTCCCCGAGGGGCACCCGCTCGCCGGTGCGGGCTCGGTGACCATCGACGCGCTGGCCGACGACCCGTGGATCGCGGGCTGCCCGCGCTGTCGCCGCCAGCTCGTCGAGGTGTGCCGCGGCGCCGGTTTCGTCCCGCGCATCGACTTCGCCACGGACGACTACCCGGCGGTGGTCGGACTGGTCGGCGCGGGGCTCGGGGTTGCCGTGCTGCCCGAACTGGCCATCGAATCCGTTCGCCCCAAGGGTGCACGCACAGTGACCGTCGAACCTCCGGTGCAGCGCGAGATCGTCGCGCTCACCCTGCCCGATCTGGCGCAGGTCCCGGCGGTCGCCGCGACCCTCGACCACCTGGCGAAGGCCGCCACGCGCTGAACCGGGGCAGGCACACCCCGGCCCACCCGCGCCCGTTCAAGGCGCGGAGGTCGGGCGGAATCCGTGCAGAAACGTTCCTTCAGTGGTCGCCCGCGGCGGCCGGGGAAGCGCTGCCCGACCCGGCCGACGCCGTGACGAGCCGGTTGCGGGCCCGCCCCATCAGCTCTTCCCGCTCGTCCTCGGTCAGACCGCCCCACACGCCGTACGGCTCCCGTACCTGTAGCGCGTGAGCAGCGCACTCCGCGCGCACCGGGCACCTCATGCAGACCTCTTTCGCCGAGTTCTCGCGCGCGCTGCGCGCTGCTCCTCGCTCGCCTTCCGGGTGGAAGAAGAGCGAGCTGTCGACCCCGCGGCAGGCCGCGAGGAGCTGCCAGTCCCACAGATCAGCGTTCGGTCCGGGAAGGCGGGAGAAATCTGCCATTGCGTTGTCCCCTTGTAGCCGTTGTGACGCGGATACGGTGCCCATGACCGTACATCTACTATCTAAGGAGATGAAAATATGACTCTTTGCGAATCTAGCTACAGACACCAGCAAAAGGGAAGAAAAGCCGCTAAATGGGGCATGGCTTGTGATGAAACCTTGAGGGTCCGTGGCGGCGCCTGCCCTGTGTCCGGCCCCTCACGTAGAGTGCCGAACGCGGCCGTCCGACCCGTAACTCTTTCGAGTGACCGTCGTTGAGAGTGCGGTGGCGGTTGAAAGAGCAAGTGCTCGGGCACCTGTCCGAACGCTTGCGAGTGTCGACCGCACAGGTGACGATTCGTACACAGCCTGGAGGCTCAAGGTGACGCGCATCCCCTGCGGAGGACGGTCATGACATCCGTCCTCGTCTGCGACGACTCCCCGCTTGCCCGAGAGGCGCTGCGCCGCGCGGTCGCGACCGTACCCGGCGTCGAGCGCGTGACGACCGCGGCCAACGGCGAGGAGGTCCTGCGCCGCTGGGGCGCCGACCGCTCGGACCTCATTCTGATGGACGTACGCATGCCCGGACTGGGCGGCGTCGAGACGGTCCGGCGGCTGCTCTCCGCCGACCCCGGTGCGCGCATCATCATGCTCACCGTGGCCGAGGACCTGGACGGGGTGGCGCTCGCCGTCGCCGCCGGTGCCCGCGGATACCTGCACAAGGACGCCTCGCGCGCCGAACTGCGGGCCACCGTGACGCAGGCGCTGGCCGACCCGACCTGGCGGCTCGCGCCGCGCAGACTGCGCTCGGCCGAGATGGGCGCGGCGCCCACGCTCACCGCGCGGGAGATCCAGGTGCTCGAAGGCATGAGCCACGGCCGCTCCAACGCCGAGATCGGACGTGAGCTCTTCCTCTCCGAGGACACGGTGAAGACGCACGCGCGGCGACTCTTCAAGAAGCTCGGCGCCTCGGACCGGGCGCACGCCGTGGCGCTCGGCTTCCGCTGGGGCCTGGTCCGCTAGAACTCCGCCGGGGGTACGGCCATCCGGTCGGCCCGTGCGTTCCCGCGGCTTCCGTCGTGGCTGGTCGCGCCGTTCTCCGCGCTCCTGAGGGGGCGCAGTACGGACGGCGCTCCCTCGTTTCGCGAGTGATGCCGCATCCTTGAGGTGTGGAGTTCCTCGGGGACGACGAGTCGGGCGAGCAGGGTCAGCGAGAGGGGAGGGCGCAGGAGATGAGTTCCGGCGCACCTGCTCATAACGCTTCGGTGCACAACAAGGGCCGCGGTGCGACGGACCAGACGTCGGCAAGGCACCATGGACCGATGCGCGACGACGAGGCAGTGACCCCGAGGGGGGTCATCGGTACGCTCGTCGGCCGCGCCGTCGACGGTGACGAGCAGGCCACGCACGATCTGCTCGCGCACGTCCATCCGCTGGCCATCCGTTACTGCCGCACGCGGCTGTCCCGGCTCCCGGGCGACGCCCGGCACTTCGTCGAGGACCTCGCCCAGGAAGTCTGTGTCGCGGTGCTGCTCGCGCTGCCGCGCTACAAGGACACCGGGCGCCCCTTCGAGGCGTTCGTCTTCGCCATCGCCGCGCACAAGGTCGCCGATCTCCAGCGCGCCGCCATGCGCGGCCCCGGCTCGACGGCCGTGCCCTCCGACGAGATGCCGGAGCGCCCGGACGACTCCCTCGGGCCCGAGGAGCGGGCGCTGCTCAGCAGCGACGCCGCCTGGGCCAAGAAACTCCTCGCGAACCTCCCCGACAACCAGCGGGAGTTGCTGCTCCTGCGGATCGCCGTCGGGCTCACCGCCGAGGAGACCGGCCAGATGTTGGGCATGTCACCCGGCGCGGTGCGCGTCGCGCAGCACCGGGCGCTGAGTCGGCTCAGGGCCCTGGCGGAGCAGTAGCAGATCGGGCCGCCCGCGCACGTGTGAACGTACAAAGTAGGCCGATGATCTTGCTCGTGGAATGAGACACCTGTTGTTCCCGTTAGCATGGACATCCGCACCGATCAAGGCCATTTGGGGAAGGTGTCATGACTGCCAACGTCGACGGAGTGCCCGCTAAATTCGCGACACTCGGGCTGACCTACGACGACGTGCTGCTGCTGCCGGGCTCGTCGGACATGGCGCCCGACCAGATCGACACCTCCTCGTACGTCTCGAAGAACGTGCGGGTCAACATCCCGCTGCTGTCCGCCGCGATGGACAAGGTCACCGAGTCCCGCATGGCGATCGCCATGGCGCGGCAGGGTGGTGTCGGTGTGCTGCACCGCAACCTGTCCATCGCCGACCAGGCCAACCAGGTCGACCTCGTGAAGCGCTCCGAGTCCGGCATGGTGACCGACCCGATCACGGTGCACCCGGACGCGACGCTCGGTGAGGCCGACGCGATCTGCGCCAAGTTCCGTATCTCCGGCGTCCCGGTGACCGACCGGGCGGGCAAGCTGCTCGGCATCGTCACCAACCGCGACATGGCCTTCGAGAACGACCGGAGCCGTCAGGTCCGCGAGGTCATGACGCCGATGCCGCTCGTCACCGGCAAGGTCGGCATCAGCGGTGTGGACGCCATGGAGCTGCTGCGCCGCCACAAGATCGAGAAGCTTCCGCTGGTCGACGACGCCGGTGTGCTCAAGGGGCTCATCACCGTCAAGGACTTCGTGAAGGCGGAGAAGTACCCGAACGCCGCCAAGGACGCCGAGGGCCGGCTGCTCGTCGGCGCCGCCGTCGGCGTGGCAGGCGACGCCTTCGAGCGCGCCCAGGCGCTGGTCGAGGCGGGCGTCGACTTCATCGTCGTCGACACCGCGCACGGACACTCGCGGCTCGTCGGCGACATGGTCGCCAAGATCAAGTCCAACGCGAGCGGCGTCGACGTCATCGGCGGCAACATCGCGACCCGTGAGGGCGCCCAGGCGCTCATCGACGCCGGTGTCGACGGCATCAAGGTCGGCGTCGGACCGGGCTCCATCTGTACGACCCGGGTCGTCGCCGGTATCGGTGTCCCGCAGGTCACCGCGATCTACGAGGCGTCGCTCGCCGCCAAGGAGGCCGGGGTCCCGGTCATCGGCGACGGTGGCCTCCAGTACTCCGGTGACATCGCCAAGGCGCTCGTCGCCGGTGCCGACACCGTGATGCTCGGCTCGCTGCTCGCCGGGTGCGAGGAGTCGCCGGGTGAGCTGATGTTCATCAACGGCAAGCAGTACAAGTCGTATCGCGGCATGGGTTCGCTGGGCGCCATGCAGACGCGCGGCGACCGCAAGTCCTTCTCCAAGGACCGCTACTTCCAGGAGGGCGTCGCCTCCGACGAGCAGCTCATCCCCGAGGGCATCGAGGGCCAGGTGCCCTACCGGGGCCCGCTCGCCTCGGTCGTGCACCAGCTCACCGGCGGCCTGCGCCAGTCGATGTTCTACGTCGGCGGGCAGACCGTGCCGCAGCTCCAGCAGAACGGCCGCTTCGTGCGCATCACGTCCGCGGGCCTCAAGGAGAGCCACCCGCACGACATCCAGATGACGGTCGAGGCGCCGAACTACAGCCGCAAGTAGCACCGACGCCGGTGAGGGGCGGCCCCGGATCGCCGGGGCCGCCCCTCACGCGCGTGTCGGGGATACTGGACAGGCAGACCCAGAGGGAAAGGCCCACACAACGTGACTGAGATCGAGATCGGGCGCGGCAAGCGCGGCCGCCGCGCGTACGCCTTCGACGACATCGCCGTCGTACCGAGCCGGCGCACCCGCGACCCGAAGGAGGTCTCGATCGCCTGGCAGATCGACGCCTATCGCTTCGAGCTGCCGTTCCTGGCCGCGCCCATGGACTCCATCGTCTCGCCGCAGACCGCCATCCGCATCGGCGAGCTGGGCGGCCTCGGCGTGCTCAACCTCGAAGGTCTGTGGACCCGGTACGAGGACCCGCAGCCGCTGCTCGACGAGATCCGCGAGCTGGACGCGGAGACCGCCACGCGGCGCCTCCAGGAGATCTACGCCGCTCCCATCCAGGCCGACCTGATCGGGCAGCGCATCAAGGAGGTGCGCGACTCCGGTGTCGTCACCGCCGCCGCGCTCTCCCCGCAGCGCACCGCCGAGTTCTCCAAGGCCGTGGTGGACGCGGGCGTCGACATCTTCGTGATCCGGGGGACCACGGTCTCCGCCGAGCACGTGTCGGGCGCCGCCGAGCCGCTGAACCTGAAGCAGTTCATCTACGAGCTCGACGTGCCGGTGATCGTCGGCGGCTGCGCCACGTACACCGCCGCGCTGCACCTGATGCGGACCGGCGCCGCCGGTGTCCTCGTCGGCTTCGGCGGCGGCGCCGCCCACACCACGCGCAACGTGCTGGGCATCCAGGTGCCGATGGCCACCGCCGTCGCCGACGTGGCCGCGGCCCGCCGCGACTACATGGACGAGTCCGGCGGCCGGTACGTGCACGTCATCGCCGACGGCGGCGTCGGCTGGTCCGGCGACCTGCCCAAGGCCATCGCCTGCGGCGCCGACGCCGTCATGATGGGATCGCCGCTGGCCCGCGCCACGGACGCGCCGGGCCGCGGCCACCACTGGGGCATGGAGGCCGTCCACGAGGACGTGCCGCGCGGCAAGAAGGTCGACCTGGGCACCGTCGGGACCACCGAGGAGGTCCTGACCGGGCCCTCGTCGACGCCGGACGGGTCGATGAACATCTTCGGCGCGCTGAAGCGGGCCATGGCCACGACCGGCTACAGCGAGCTCAAGGAGTTCCAGCGGGTCGAGGTCACGGTGGCCGACTCGCAGCACCGCCGCTGACACCGCGTCGTAGCAGGACATGAGTGGGGCCCCGCCGGATCGGCGGGGCCCCACTCATGTCCCGCGGGTTCTCAGGCCGCCGCGCGCTTGGCGGCGCCGACCGCGGCCACGGCCGCGACCGCGAAGAAGACGAAGGTGAGGAGGTCGGCGTCGGCCTTCCACGCCTCGTTGAGCAGGCCGAAGTGTTCGAGGAACAGCTCGCTCACCGTCACCGGGAGCTGCTTGGCGCCGATGATGGCCTCGCCGAGCAACTGGCCGAAGTAGACGCCGATCAGCGAGAACGCGGCGGCGACCACGGGCACCGCGGGGTTGCGGCCCGCGACCTTGCCCGTGACGAGTCCGACCAGGAAACCGACGCCGACGGCCGCGTAGCCGATCTCGTGCTCGGTTCCGCCGAGTATCCCGCCGTACGCGCCGGCCGCGGCCAGCATCGTCACGAAACCGGCGAGGACCCCGAGGCCCAGGTTGCCGCGCGCCGGCTGCGGCGGCGCCGGCGGGAAGCCCATCGGCTGTCCCGGCTGCTGCTGCGGGAACGGGGCGTACGGCTGGGGCGGCTGTGGCTGCGGCGGCTGCTGCGCGTACGGGTTGGTGTCCTGTGGCGGTGGCGGCTGGGTCATGTGTTTCCCCCCGAAGAGTGAGACCTGGCACGGGTGTGCCCAAAGTCGCCGCACAGTAGCAGTCAGAGCCGATGGGCCGCGCCCGCCGGAGTGGCACCCCTGGTGTCCAGGAGGAGTTGGGCCTTGACGGCGAGACCCTGGAGGTCGTACGTGCGGTGGTGCTGGAGCAGGATCGTCAGATCGGCGTCGGCGGCGGCCTCGTAGAGGGAGTCGGCGCGGGGGACCGGGCGGTCCAGGACGTTCCAGGACGGGACGTACGGGTCGTGGTAACTGACGGCCGCGCCGAGGTGCATCAGACGGGTGGCGATCTCCTGGGCGGGGGCGCCCTGCTGGTCGGCGAGGTCGGGCTTGTAGGTGATGCCGAGGAGCAGGACGCGGGCGCCTCGGGCGGACTTGCCGTGCTCGTTGAGGAGGGCCGCGGCGCGCTGGACGACGTAGCCGGGCATGGTGTCGTTGACCTGGCGGGCCAGCTCCACCATGCGCAGGGGGCGGGTGGGGAAGTGGCGCGAGGTGAGGTCCTGGGGGAGGGCGTGACCGCCGACGCCGGGGCCCGGGCGGAAGGCCTGGAAGCCGAAGGGCTTGGTCTCGGCGCAGCGGATGACGTCCCAGAGGTCGACGTTCAGGTCGTGGCAGAGCACGGCCATCTCGTTGACCAGGGCGATGTTGACGTGGCGGTAGTTGGTCTCCAGGAGGTGCACGGTCTCCGCCTCGCGGGGGCCGCGGGCGCGGACGACCTTGTCGGTGAGGCGGCTGTAGAAGGTTGCCGCCGACTCGGTGCACGCGGGGGTGTAGCCGCCGATGACCTTGGGGATCGCGGCGTAGGGCTGGGTGCGGTTGCCGGGGTCGAGCCGCCCGGGGGCGTGCGCCAGGTGGAAGTCGCGGCCCGCGCGCAGCCCTGAGCCCTCTTCGAGGAGGGGGAGCAGCAGGGTCTCCGTGGTGCCCGGGGGGACCGGCGATTCGATGATCACGGTCGTGTGCGGGCGGAGGTGGGCGGCCAGGGTGGAGGTCGCCTCGATGACGGGGCTCAGGGAGGGGGTGCCGTCGGCGCCCGGCGGGGTGGGGGCGCAGATGACGGCGGTGCGGACCCGGCCCAGTTCGGCGGGGTCCGTGGTGGGGCGGAAGCCGCCGGCGAGCATGCGGCGGACGTCGGCGGCGGTCAGGGCCGCGTCGTCGCCGTCGCCCGGGACGCGGCCCGCGGCGAGGTCCTGGGCGCGGACCGGGTCGTGGCCGACGGTGGCGATCCCCGCGGTGACGGCGGCCTGCGCGAGCGGCAGGCCGAGGTGGCCGAGGCCGAGCACGGCCAGGTCCCGCCGGGAGTTCCCGCGCGGGTGGAGGAGGGGGGTGCGGTGCGTGGTGTCGGCCGGTGCGGCGAGCGGGCGTGCCGGGCGTCGCGACGCCGCGGGGGAGCCCCCGACAGGGCCGAGATCTGCGGGCATGGCGGTGGCCGTCCTTCCCGGGAGGCGGACCCGGCTTCTAGCCGGAGCGGGACGAGTGCGCAAGCCCGGTGGACAGGACGAGCGAGCGCACTGTCACACTAGGAGTAAATATGACCGATATACGGTATTGCGCCGCAATAGGGCACGGAGTGTTGCCCGGGGTGGCCGCCCGGCGGCGTATGGCTGGAATCGGGCAACGGATGAAGAATCGGGACATGCCGCATCCGGTGTCCTGCTTGCGCCCCGTGAGCTCGGGTACATCTGCCGGTGAGGCCGGCGCCGACGACAGCGGGAGGCAGCAGTGAAGGCAGCGACACTGGGACCCGGGCAGCGTGCGGAGGACCTCGCGGCGATGGCCGAGGGCGAGCTGGACATCCTTGTCGTGGGCGCGGGCGTGGTCGGCGCGGGGACCGCCCTCGACGCGGCGACGCGCGGCCTGTCCACCGGCCTCGTCGAGGCGCGCGACTGGGCCTCGGGCACGTCGAGCCGGTCCAGCAAGCTGATCCACGGCGGGCTCCGCTACCTGGAGATGCTGGACTTCACCCTCGTACGGGAGGCGCTCAAGGAGCGGGGGCTGCTGCTCGAACGGCTCGCGCCGCATCTCGTGAAGCCCGTGCCGTTCCTGTACCCCTTGCGGCACAAGGGCTGGGAGCGGCTCTACGCGGGCTCGGGCGTCGCGCTCTACGACGCCATGTCCATGGCCCGCGGGCACGGGCGCGGGCTGCCGATGCACCGGCACCTGTCGCGGCGGCACGCGCTGCGGGTCGCGCCCTGCCTGAAGAAGGACGCGCTGGTCGGCGCCCTGCAGTACTACGACGCCCAGATGGACGACGCCCGCTATGTCGCGACGCTGGTGCGGACCGCAGCGGTGTACGGGGCCAAGGTCGCCAACCGGGCGCGCGTCACCGGGTTCCTCCGCGAGGGGGAGCGGGTCGTCGGGGCGCGCGTGCGGGACGTGGAGGGCGGCGGCGAGTACGAGATCCGGGCGAAGCAGGTCGTCAACGCCACCGGGGTGTGGACCGACGACACGCAGGCCATGGTCGGGGAGCGCGGGCAGTTCCACGTACGCGCCTCCAAGGGGATCCACCTCGTCGTGCCGAAGGACCGGATCAACTCGACGACCGGGCTGATCCTGCGCACCGAGAAGAGCGTCCTGTTCGTCATCCCGTGGGGCCGGCACTGGATCGTGGGCACCACGGACACCGAGTGGGACCTCGACAAGGCGCATCCGGCCGCGTCCAGCGCCGACATCGACTACCTGCTGGAACATGTGAACTCCGTGCTCGGCGTGCCCCTTTCGCGGGACGACGTGCAGGGTGTGTACGCCGGTCTGCGGCCCCTGCTCGCCGGGGAGTCCGACGCCACCAGCAAGTTGTCGCGCGAGCACACCGTGGCGCATCCCGTGCCGGGCCTCGTCGTGGTCGCGGGCGGCAAGTACACGACGTACCGGGTCATGGCGAAGGACGCCGTCGACGAGGCCGTGCACGCCCTGGACCAGCGGGTCGCCGAGTGCGTGACCGAGGACGTGCCCCTGGTGGGCGCCGAGGGCTACCGGGCGCTGTGGAACGCGCGGGCGCGGATCGCCGCGCGGACCGGCCTGCACGTCGTACGGATCGAGCATCTGCTCAACCGGTACGGGGCGTTGGCGCAGGAGGTGCTCGATCTCATCGCCGCCGACTCCGGGCTCAGGGCGCCTCTCGGCGGCGCCGAGGACTACCTGCGGGCCGAGGTCGTCTACGCGGCCTCGCACGAAGGGGCCCGGCACCTCGACGACGTGCTGACCCGGCGGACCCGCATCTCCATCGAGACGTTCGACCGCGGGACACGGTCCGCGCGGGAGGCGGCCGAACTGATGGCGCCGGTGCTGGGCTGGGACAAGGACCAGGTGGAGCGGGAGGTCGCGCACTACGAGAAGCGGGTGGAGGCCGAGCGGGAGTCCCAGTTGCAGCCGGACGACCTCACGGCCGACGCGGCCCGCCTGGGCGCGCCCGACATCGCGCCCCTGTGACGATGTCAGAAAGCGTCCCGATCCGTCCGGTTGAGGCAGCCGTGGAGCGGCCCGCGCCCGGAAGTGACCGGCTCGGGTGGGAGCGGGGGCACGTGGTGGTGGAGCGGTCCCCTGTTCCTCCCGTGGTCACGAGGGCGCTCCCCAGGGCCTTGCCCTTGGTGACGAGCAACGGAAGAGTGGCCTCCACAGAAGGATCAACGGGTGGCGTGCTGCCCGGATGCAGACAGAGCGGGACGTAACCGGGGACCGCGCCCGAGGGGGCGACCCTGGGCGTCGGACGGTCCTCGCGTGAGGGACAATGAAGGCTCTGTCAGGGCGGGTTGCAGAGGGGACGCATGTCGGAGGCGGAGCGGGCGGGCGAGACCCGTCAAGGCAAGAGCGCTCGTCAGGACTCGTCCGCGAAGGACGTGTCGGACGTACGCGACGATCGGGACGGGCAGGAGCCCTCCGACCGGGACTCCTCTTCCGGCCAGAAGACGACCGGACGGCTGCTCGCCGGGCGCTACCGCCTGGGCGACGTGCTCGGCCGGGGCGGCATGGGTACCGTCTGGCGGGCCAAGGACGAGACACTCGGGCGCACGGTCGCGGTCAAGGAGCTGCGCTTCCCGTCGAGCATCGACGAGGAGGAGAAGCGGCGCCTGATCACCCGTACGCTGCGCGAGGCGAAGGCGATCGCCCGGATCCGCAACAACGGGGCCGTCACCGTCTTCGACGTCGTCGACGAGGACGACCGGCCGTGGATCGTCATGGAACTCGTCGAGGGCAAGTCCCTCGCCGAGGTGGTGCGCGAGGACGGGCTGCTCGAACCGAAGCGCGCCGCCGAGGTCGGCCTCGCCGTCCTCGACGTGCTGCGCTCGGCGCACCGTGAGGGCATCCTGCACCGCGACGTGAAGCCGTCCAACGTGCTGATCGCCGAGGACGGCCGGGTCGTGCTGACCGACTTCGGCATCGCCCAGGTCGAGGGCGACCCGTCGATCACCTCCACCGGCATGCTCGTCGGCGCGCCCTCCTACATCTCGCCCGAGCGGGCCCGGGGGCACAAGCCCGGCCCCGCCGCCGACATGTGGTCACTGGGCGGTCTGCTCTACGCGGCCGTGGAGGGCGTGCCCCCCTACGACAAGGGGTCGGCGATCGCGACGCTGACCGCCGTGATGACCGAGCCGGTCGACCCGCCGAAGAACGCGGGCCCGCTGGAGCAGGTGATCTACGGACTGCTCGCCAAGGACCCGGCGCAGCGCCTCGACGACGCGGGCGCCCGGGCGCTGCTGACCGACATCCTCCACGCGCCCGTGCCGAAGCGGGCTCCCGAGCCGGAACCGGCCGACGCCACCAAGGTCGTGCCGCTGCCGCCGCTGCCCCGCTCCGAGAAGGCCCAGGGCAAGGGCGGTTCGGCCGTCGCCGGCAAGGGCGAGGAAGCGGCGGAGAAGCTGCGGGGCGCCCTCAAGTCGGTGCGCAACGCGGCCGTCGCCGCGACGGCCGCCCGGGAGAAGCCCCCCGCGACCACCGCCCCCGCCTCGGCGCCGGTCTCCTCCGGACGCATCCCCGCCCAGCCCGGCGGACCGCCGCGCACCCCCTCCACCAAGGCGTCGATCACCGATGTCGTGCCGCGCCGCACGCTCGCGATCATCGCGGCCGTCGTCGCGCTCGTCGTCATCGGCGTCGTCCTGGCCTTCTCCCTCAGCGACGGTGACAGCGGCGGCGACGCGGGCAAGGGCGGCGACAAGGCCGTCTCCGGCGGGGCCACCGGCTCCGCCGACCACGACAACGACAAGGGCCAGGGCAAGGACTCCGGCGCGGGCGCGGGCCAGGACAAGGGCAAGAATTCGAGCCCGGACGAGACATCGCCCGGCGAGAAGGAGCCGGACGAGGGCGGGGCCACCGCCACCGGCCAGGGCGCCTCACCCGGCAGCAAGGGTTCCGGCTCGGGAGCCGACGCCGACGCCGCGACGTACAAGCACGCCCAGGGCTTCTCCATCGATCTGCCCAAGGGGTGGAAGTACGCCTCCACCAGCGCGGCCGGGGCGCGTTTCACCGGCCCCGACGGGCAGAAGCTGCTGGTCGGCTGGACCGGCACGCCGAAGTCAGACCCGGTCAGGGACTGGCAGAACCAGGAGAACTACATGCGGCGTGCCCAGTACGACCGCATCCGGATAGCGGCGGTCGACTACCGCGGCTGGAAGACGGCCGACTGGGAGTTCACCTACGTCGACGGGGGCACCAAGTACCACTCGATAGACCGCGGTTTCGTGGTCAGCGGCTCGCTGGGGTACGGGCTGATGTACACCGCGAAGGACGCCGACTGGAGCGGTGAGCGACGCGAGTCGACCTGGAAGACGTTCACTCAGTCCTTCAAGCCCAAGTCGTGAAAGCTGACGAGTCCTGAACCAGGAGGCCCCTCGGCACGTATCGTGAGTGCTTGCGGACCGTACGCAGCCGTATCGGGAAGCGTCGTGACGCAACAGTTCGTACAACTGGGCACAGAGCGAACGGAATTGACCGCAGGGCGGAGCTGGGGAGGCGTCGTGGACGAGTACGCGGGACGGGTGCTCGCCGACCGTTACCGGCTGCCCGTTCCGGACGCCGACGCGTACGAGTTCGAGTTCGCGGAGAGCCGCGCCTTCGACACGTACAGCGGGCAGGAAGTCCTCGTCCGGCAGGTGCCGTTGCCGGAGGTCGTCGAGGCCGAGGTGCTCGACGCGGACGGGCTGCCGGAAGGGTTCAGGCCCGGCGCCCCCGCCGCCCGCAGGTCGGCGGAGCCCGCCGTGGCGCGCGCCATCGAGGCCGCGCAGGCCGCCGCGCAGATACCCGACCACCCGCGCCTTGAGCAGGTCTTCGACGTGTTCGCCGAGGGCGGGTCGCTGTGGGTCGTCAGCGAGGTCGTCGCGGCCAGGACCCTCGCCGCGGTGCTGGCCGAGGCGCCGCTGAGCCCCTACCGGGCAGCCGAGGTCGCCTCCGACGTCCTGACCGCGTTACGGGCGCTGCACGCGCACGGCTGGGTGCACCGGAACATCACCGCCCGGACCGTGCTGGTCTGCGACGACGGGCGCATCGTGCTGACCGGGATGGCCGCGGGGGCCGCCGAGGAGGCCCTGTGCGGGTACGATCCGCGGCCGCGATCCTTCTCGGGGGAGCCCGAGTTCGGGGCGGGGGCCGGGGCGGACCCCGTCTCCTCCTCGCCGGCCGTGCCGGACGCCGCGCCCGACGCCCGGCCCGACGGGGCGCCCGACCCCGACGATTTCCGGGCCGCCCGGGCGGGGGCCATCGCCGCCTACCGCGAGGGGGCTCGGGCCGCCGCGGGCGGGGAGGCCTGGCACGGGGCCGCGCCCCGGCCCCGCGGTGAGGTCGGGGCGGCCCCCGACGCCGGTGTACGGCCCGCCCGGTGGAACGAACTGGTGGCCGCGGGGGCGGAGTTCGAGCCGGTCCCGGCCGCGCCGACCGAGGCACGGAGCGGGCCCAGCGGGGTCGCCGCCGAGCGGGCCCGGCAGGTGCGGATGACCGTGGTCGGGCCCGTCACCGAGCGGTGGGCGCCCGAGCAGGCGTACCCCGTGCAGGAGAGCTGGCAGTTGGCGGCGCCCGTGGGACCGTCCACCGATCTGTGGGCCCTCGGCGCGCTGCTCTTCCGCGCCGTGCAGGGGCACGCGCCCTACCCGGAGGAGTCCACGCCGGAGCTCGTGCAGATGGTGTGCGCGGAGCCGCCCGCCTTCGCCGAGGAGTGCGGGCCGCTGCGGCCCGTGGTGGAGTCCCTGCTGCGGCAGGACCCGACCGAGCGGCTCGACTTCGAGGAACTGCGGGGCTGGCTGCGGTCGTTGGTGCGCTCGGCCCCGGAGCCGGACGCGGGGGTCAACGTCGTGCCCGCGCCCCCGTTCGACGCGGCCCGGCTGCCGATCGTGCGGCGCCGGGGCGAACTGGTCCGCAGGCGCGCCCGGCACAAGCGGGGCCGCGCCGAACGGGCACCCAAGCCGCAGCGCGCGCCGAGGCCGCAGCGGGCCGCGAAGGCCCCGCGGGCCCCGAAGGCTTCGCGGGCGCCGAAAGCCCGGCAGGCGCCCAGGGAACAGCGGCGGGATCGGCAGCCCCGATCGCTCGGCCGGTGGCTGCTGGTGCTGGTCCTGCTCGGCCTCGTCGGCGCGGTGGCGTACGCGATGGTCTTCATGCCGAAGGATGACAGCGGCCAGGGGACGAAGGAGAACGCCGGCTCGGTCGGCGGGGCGCCGGAGCGTTCGCCGTCCGCGTCCGAGGAGAAGGACGACGCGAAACCGCCCGCCCCCCGGCCCACCGCGTCGCCCGACGGCGAGAACAGCTCCGAACCCTCCAGCACGCAGCCGCAGTCCGACATCGCCGCCGGGTTCGCGCTCCGCAAGGACCCCGAGGGCTTCGAGGTCGCCGTCGCCAAGGGCTGGCAGCGGCAGGGGAAGAACGGGCGGGGGCAAGTCCTCTACACGCACGGGAACTTCGAGCTGCTCGTGGTCCCCGGCCGGGACTCCACCGCCACGTACGGCCGCGACCCGATGAAGTACCAGCGGGAGGACGAGCGCGAACTCCAGCCGTTCCGCGACTCGACCTGGGCCACGTCGAGCGGTATGAAGTCCATCGACGTCGGCGGACGGACCATGGCCGAGGGCCAGTTCACCTGGCAGGGCTCCGACGGGCGGGAGGTCTTCGTACGCAATCTGGCCATGGTCGTCGGGGGGAAGTACCACGTCGTCCAGGTGCGTGGCCCGGAGGCGGAGCGCGACGAGGTGACACGCCTGTACGACCAGGCGTCGGCTACTTACGAGTACGGCGGCTGAACCGGGAAATACCGGACGCGACCCGCGTCACAGTGCTGTCTCCATGGCACCCCACCTGTTCCTTGAGCGGCGCCCGCTCCCTAGTGTGGCCTCGTCAAGACCATTGGTGGGAACGTGAATCAGATGCAGGGCCGGCTCCTCGCGGGCCGCTACCGACTCGGTGAATCGATCGGCCGCGGTGGCATGGGCCGCGTGTGGAGCGCGCATGACGAAGTGCTGCACCGGTCGGTCGCCGTCAAGGAGCTGACGGCCGCTCAGTGGGTGGCCGAGGCCGATCGCGCGGTCCTGCTCGCGCGTACGCAGACGGAGGCGCGGGCCGCCGCGCGCATCAACCACCCCGCCGTCGTGACCGTGCACGACGTGCTCGAACACGACGACCGGCCGTGGATCGTCATGGAGCTGGTCGAGGGGCCCTCGCTCGCCGACGCCGTCAAGGAGCGCGGTCGCATCCCGCCCGCCGAGGCCGCGCGCATCGGCCTGTGGACGCTGCGGGCCCTGCGCGCCGCGCACGCCGCCGGGGTGCTGCACCGCGACGTGAAGCCGGGCAACGTGCTGCTGGCCAGGGACGGCCGGGTCAAGCTGACCGACTTCGGGATCGCGCAGGTCGAGGGCGACTCGACCATCACGAGGACCGGCGAGATCGTGGGCTCCGTCGACTATCTCGCCCCGGAGCGGGTGAGCGGGGCCGAGCCCGGGCCCGCCTCCGACCTGTGGGGTCTCGGCGCCACCCTCTACACGGCCGTCGAGGGCATCTCGCCCTTCCGGCGCACCTCGCCGATCAGCACCATGCAGGCCGTCATCGAGGAGGAGCCCAGGGTCTCCGAGAACGCCGGGGCGCTGGCTCCTGTCATCAGCGCGCTGCTGCGCAAGGACCCGGCCGCCCGGCCCACGGCCGACGAGGCCGAGATGATGCTCGCCGAGGCGGCGGAGGGCCGACGCCCCGGCGCGGCGCAGGCGTACGTGCCGACGCAGGTGCACACGGTTCCGGGCCCGCCGGGGACCGCCACGGCCCCGACACCGCTGCCGGGGCCCGCACCGGCCGCCCCCGCCTGGCCCGTCCCCGCACCGGCGGCCCCGCGGCGGCGGACCTGGCCCCGGGTGGTCGCCGTCCTGGTCGCGGCGCTCGTCCTCGGGGGCGGCGGCGCGCTGGCCGCGGTCACGTACTCCGCCGACGACGGCGCCGACAGCGGCGGGACCTCGACCGGGCAGAGCGTCGGAGGGCAGGACGCGGACGGATCCGGCGGGAAGCAGGGCGACAAGCAGGGCGACCAACAGGGCGAGCAGGGGACCGCGGCCGGGGCGATACCCGACGACTGGCAACAGATCGACGACGTCGAGGGGTTCAGCCTGCGGCTGCCGCCCGGCTGGAAGCGGCAGGCGAACGGGCAGCAGATCGACTACACGCCCGACGGCGGCCGGCGGTTCGTGCGGATCGCCGTCGACAAGGCGCCGCAGTGGCCCGACTCCTACCAGCACCAACTGGACCTGGAGAAGAACCTGCGGGTCAAGCTGCACGCCTACCGGCGGGTCTCGCTCGACTCCAACACCTTCCGGGACCGGCCCGGCTCGCTCTGGGAGTTCACCTGGACGGCAGGGACGCAGGACGCGACGTCAGGACCGCGGCACGCCATCGAGGAGATGTACCGGGACGCCGACGGTACGGAGTACGTCATCTACCTGTCCGTCCCGGCACAGGAGTGGGACGGTGCGCGGGAGCAGTTCGACGCCATCCTGCGCGGCTGGCAGCCGCCGCCGTAACCGTTGCTGACCGGAACCGGACAGTCCCGGCCCGCAGGGGTGCGGCATGATGGGGCGCATGGGGACCGAGGGGGCCAACGTCCGTGTGATCGGCGGGCGTTATCGGCTGGAAGCCGTGATCGGCCGGGGCGGGATGGGGGTCATCTGGCGCTCCACCGACACGTTGCTGACGCGACAGGTCGCCGTCAAGGAACTCGCCGTCGACGAGACGCTCTCCGCGGACGAGGCCGCCCAGCAGCGGGAGCGGATGCTGCGCGAGGCGCGGGCCGTCGCCCAGTTGCGGCACCCGAACATCGTCGTCGTGCACGACGTCGTGCTGCACGAGGGACATCCGTACATCGTGATGGACCTGGTGGACGGCGGATCGCTCGCCGACCGGATCGCACAGGAGGGCCCCGTCGACGCCGTGCAGGCCGCGCGGATCGGGCTCGCCCTGCTCGGCGCGCTGCGCGTCGCCCACGCCGCCGGGGTCCTGCACCGCGACCTCAAGCCCGCCAACGTGCTCCTGGAGACCGGCACCGGCCGCATCGTGCTCACCGACTTCGGGATCGCCCAGGTCGAGGGCGCCACCACCCTGACCGAGAGCGGCGGGTTCGTCGGCTCGCCCGAGTACACCGCCCCGGAGCGGATGGCGGGGGACGGGGCGGGCGCCGGGGCCGACCTGTGGTCGCTCGGCGCGCTGCTGTGCGCCGCGCTGACCGGCGAGTCCCCCTTCCGGCGCGACTCGTTGGGCGGCATCCTGCACGCCGTCGTGTACGAGGAGCTCCGCCCGCCCGCCGAGGCCGCCCCGCTGCTCCCGGTGGTCCGGGGCCTGCTGGAGCGGGTGCCCGCCCGGCGGATGGACCTGGACGAGGCCGAGCGGTTGCTGCGCGCCTACGTCGCCACGGGCGCGACCCCGCAGCCCGCCCCGCCGCGCACGCCGTACGAGCGGACCCCGGGGGGCGGCGCGGCGGGGCACCGGCCCAGGATCCCGACGCGGGTGCTGCTGGTGGCCGCCGCCCTGGTCGCCGCGGTCGCCGGGGCCGGGATCTCCGCCGCCGCGCTGCTCGCGGGGCGCGACGACGACACACCGCGGCAGCCCCCCAGTTCGGCGTCGGGGCCCTCGCGCACGGGCACGGCACCGGCCTCGCCCACGCCGACCGTCACGGTCACCCGGCAGGAGACCCGCACCACGACACCGCGGCCCACGGCGCCGCCCGGGTACCGGACCGTCCAGGATCCGAAGGGGTTCGCCCTCGCGGTGCCGAAAGGGTTCTCCCGCTCGCTCGACGGGCCGCGGGTGTTCTACATGTCGCCGGACCGCACCTTCCGCATCGGTGTGCGCAGTTCCCGGCCGCGGCCCGGCGGGCCCGCCGCCGCACAGCGCGAGGCGGCGGCCGAGGGGCCGCGCACCAACCCTGGCTACCGGGACGGAAAGGTCACCGACACCTCGCACGACGAGCACGACGCCGCGTTGTGGGAGTTCACCTGGGACGGGTTCACGGACACCGAGGGGCCCCGGCACACCGTCGACCTGTGCTGGGAGGAGGGCGGCCGGATGTACGACGTGTGGGTGTCGGCGCCGGTCGGCAGGGTCGACGAGGCGCGCGCGTACTTCGACGCCGCCGTCGACACCTTCGTCCCGTCCGCGGGGTGATCGTGGGGCAAGGGCGACAGGTGGGGCACCAGGGCGGTCACAACTCCGTGACCCGAGTGGAACCGGAGGCGCCCGCACGGTAGGGATGACCCCATGAGTGACAACGGGGGAGCCTCCTACGGCCCGAACGAACCCACCAGCTTCGGTCTTGAGCCACCGCGCCCGGCACCCGCGCACGTGCCGCACGAGGGCAACCCGTACGCCGTGACCGCCCCGCCCCACCAGCCGCCGCGGCAGCCGCCGCGGCAGCCCACGCAGGTCGTGCCGGACCAGCCGGACCCGGGCGCGGGCCGCCTGGTGGCCGGGCGCTACCGGCTCCTGAGCAAGCTCGGGCACGGCGGCATGGGCACCGTGTGGCGGGCCGAGGACGAGACGGTGGGCCGCGAGGTCGCCGTCAAGGAGCCCCGGGTGCCCGACCACCTGCCGGACCGGGAGCGGGCCACCGTCTTCGAGCGGATGCGGCGCGAGGCGCGGGCCGCGGCCCGGCTCGACCACCCGGCGGTGGTGAACGTGCACGACGTCGCCGTCGAGGACGGCCGGCCGTGGATCGTCATGGAGTTCGTGCAGGGCCGCTCGCTCGGCGCCGCGCTCCAGGAGGGCACGCTCGGCGCGCGGGACGCCGCCCGCGTCGGACTCCAGGTGCTCGGCGCCCTGGAGGCGGCCCACGCCGCGGGCATCCTGCACCGCGACGTGAAGCCCGACAACGTCCTGCTCGGCCGGCACGACCGCGTGATCCTCACCGACTTCGGCATCGCCCAGATCGAGGGCGAGACCAACCTGACCGACACCGGCGGATTCGTCGGCTCGCCCGAATTCATCGCGCCCGAGCGGGTGTTGGGGCAGCGGCCGGGCCCCGCCTCCGACCTGTGGTCGCTGGGTGTCGTCCTGTACGCGGCGACGGAGGGCGTCTCCCCCTTCCGCCGCACCAACACGCCCGCCACCCTCCAGTCCGTGCTGAACGCGACCCCGGCCGCGCCCGCCGCCGCCCGGGGCCCGCTGGCCGACGCCATCGACGGGCTGCTCCAGAAGGACCCGGCGCGCCGGCCGGACGCGGCGCGGGTCCGCGCCCTGCTGGAGCGTGCCGCGGAGCCGCCGGCCCCGGAGCCGACGCAGACCGTGCGGACCGCCGACGGCCGGAGCGGACCGCGGCTCGGCCGGAAGGCGCTTGCCGGGATCGCGGCCGGGGTCGTGGCCCTGGCCGCGGTCGCGTACCTGGTGGTCGCGGACCCGTTCGCCGGGCCGCTGCCGGACGGTTGGACGCGGCACGAGGAGAAGGCGCTCGGGGTGACGCTCGCGGTGCCCGAGGACTATCAGCCCGGCAGGCCCACCGACACCGACACCGACAAGAACTGGGTGACGTACACCGACTGGAGCGGCAGCGTCCGGGTGGGGGTGAACGTGTCGCGCAAGAAGGACGACGCGCTGAACCGGATCAAGGGCTCCGCGCGGGCGCAGATGTACGACGACGACACCACGTTCAAGGCCAGCGGCGACTCGAACCTGGACATGCCGAAGGGGGCGAGAACCGCGCCGGACGACGACGCCAAGTTCAAGGACGAGGACGCCGCGCAGAACACCGTCGCGTACCGGACGGACGACAGCGTGGACCCCCGGCCGCGCGAGATCCGGTTCTTCTACTACAAGAACAAGGCCGGTGACATGTACCGGGTGTCGGTCAGCTATCCCGGCAAGGGCGACTTCACCGACCGGGGCCGCGAGGTCGCCGATGAGGTCCTGGCCAATCTGGACATCGCCGAAAAGTTGTGAGGGTGCCCTGCACCGCGCAGCAAAGCCGCTGATCAGCGGCTTTGCTGCCAGCGATCACTGGCGTGATGTGTGTGCGCGGTGAAAGCCTGTTACCGATGGGTACCGAAAGCGTCCGCTTCGGCATACGCTCCCCTCCATGACGGAGTCGCAGGTCACGCCCGAGACCGTACAGAAGACCGGGACCAACCCGACGGCCGCCGCCCCCGCGGGCGTGCGCACGGCTGCCGACGTGGTCACGCCCGAGCTGGTCGCCCAGCTCACCCGGGGCGTGGTCGGCTCCGGGCGAACGGTGAACCACACGCCGTTCACCGGGGAGAAACTGGCCGATCTGCCGGAGTCGACGCCCGAGGACGTCGCGAGCGCCTTCGAACGGGCCCGCGCCGCCCAGGAGGTGTGGGCGAAGACGCCGGTGCGGCAGCGCGCGGCCGTGCTGCTGCGCTTCCACGACCTGGTCCTGGCCCGCCAGGCCGAGGTGCTCGACCTCATCCAGTTGGAGACCGGCAAGGCGCGGCTGCACGCCCACGAGGAGGTGCAGGCGGTCGCTGTCGCGGCCCGGCACTACGGGCGCAAGGCGCCCTCGTACCTGCGGCCCAAGCGGCACACCGGCGCCGTCCCGACGCTCACCAAGGTGACCGAGCTGCGCCAGCCGCGCGGGGTCGTCGGCCAGATCGCGCCCTGGAACTACCCCCTCGAACTGTCCGTGGGCGACGCGCTGCCCGCCTTCGTCGCGGGCAACGCCGTGGTCATGAAGCCCGACACGGAGACCTGCCTGACCGCGCTGTGGGCGCGCGACCTCCTGATCGAGGCGGGGCTGCCCGCCGAGGTCTTCCAGGTCGTCCTCGGCGAAGGCCCCGTCGTGGGACCGGAGTTGGTGCGGCACGCCGACTACGTCTCCTTCACCGGCTCCACCCGCACCGGCCGCGAGGTCGCACAGGGGGCCGCCGCCCGCCTCGTCGGCGTCTCGCTCGAACTCGGCGGCAAGAACGCCATGCTGGTCCTCAAGGACGCCGACGTGGAGAAGGCCGCGGCCGGAGCCGTCCGCGCCTGCTTCTCCTCCGCGGGTCAACTGTGCATCTCCATCGAGCGGTTGTACGTCCACGAGTCGATCGCCGACGCCTTCGTCGAGCGGTTCGCCGCCCGCACCAGGTCGATGCGGCTCGGCACGTCGCTCGCGTACGGCGCGGACATGGGATCGCTCGTCGGCGAACGGCAGTTGGCGACCGTCAAGGCGCACGTCGAGGAGGCCGTCGCCAAGGGGGCCACGCTCGTCGCCGGAGGCGTGGCGCGGCCCGACATCGGCCCGTACTTCTTCGAGCCGACCATCCTCGACGGCGTCCAGGCGCCGATGGCCGTCTGCACCGAGGAGACCTTCGGCCCGGTCGTCTCCGTCTACCGCTTCACCGACGAGGACGAGGTCATCGCCCTGGCCAACGCGACGCCGTACGGCCTCAACTCGTCGGTCTGGACGAAGGACGCCAAGCGCGGCCACGAGGTCGCGGCGCGCCTTCGCACCGGCACCGTGAACATCAACGAGGGGTACGCGCCCGCGTACGGCAGCGTCCAGGCGCCCATGGGCGGCATGAAGGACTCCGGGCTCGGCCGCCGCCACGGCAGCGAGGGCCTGTTGAAGTACACCGAGGCCCAGACCGTCGCCCACCAGCGGGTGATGCCGATGGCGCCCTCGTTCGGCATGGACGACGAGCAGTACGCCCGGTTCATGACGCGCAGCCTGGGACTGATGAAGAAGCTCCGGCTCAAGTAGGCGACGTCGATCGTTCGAAGGAGAACGCGCACGTGACTCAGGACGGCAACGACCACGGCCACGACTACGACGTGGTGGTCATCGGCTCGGGCTTCGGCGGATCGGTGTCCGCCCTGCGACTGACCGAGAAGGGCTACCGGGTCGGTGTCCTGGAGGCGGGCCGCCGGTTCACCCCCGACACGCTCCCGAAGACCTCCTGGGACGTGAAGAACTACCTGTGGGCGCCGAAGCTCGGCATGTACGGGCTCCAGCGCATCCACCTGCTCGGCAATGTGATGGTGCTGGCCGGCGCCGGGGTCGGCGGCGGCTCGCTCAACTACGCCAACACCCTCTACGTACCGCCGAAGCCCTTCTTCGAGGACCCGCAGTGGAAGGACATCACGGACTGGGAGGAGGAGCTGAAGCCGTACTACGACCAGGCGCGGCGGATGCTCGGCGTGCGGCTCAACCCGACGATGACCCCGGCCGACGTCCATCTGAAGGCGGCGGCCCAGGCCATGGGGATCGGCGACACCTTCCACATGGCGCCGGTCGGTGTCTTCTTCGGTGACGGCGAGGACGCCGACGGGAGCACCACGGCCGCGCCCGGACAGCGGGCCGCGGACCCGTACTTCGGCGGCGTGGGACCCGCGCGCACGGCGTGCACCGAGTGCGGCTCGTGCATGACCGGTTGCCGGCACGGGTCGAAGAACACCCTCAACGAGAACTACCTGTACCTCGCCGAGAAGGCGGGCGCGGTCGTCCACCCGATGACGACCGTCGTCTCCGTGACCGACGACTCGCAGGGCGGCTACGCGATCGCGACGCTGCCCACCGACGACAGGAGGAAGTCGGCGGGCCGCGTCTTCACCGCCCGCCAGGTCGTCGTCGCGGCGGGCACCTACGGCACGCAGACGCTGCTGCACCGGATGAAGGCGAGCGGGCAACTCCCGTACATCTCCGCCAGGTTGGGGGAGCTGACCCGCACCAACTCCGAGGCGCTCGTCGGCGCGCAGACCACCGACCGGCGCTACCGCAAGCGGCACGGCGCGGCGAAGGTCGACTTCACCAAGGGCGTCGCGATCACCTCGTCCATCCACCCGGACGCGAACACGCACATCGAGCCGGTCCGCTACGGCAAGGGCTCGAACGCGATGGGCGGCCTGTCCATCCTCCAGGTGCCCTACGCGGAGAAGTCGTCGCGGGTCGCGGGCTGGCTGCTGAACGTGGCGAAGCACCCGAGCCTGATGGTGCGGTCCCTGTCCAACCGCCGCTGGTCGGAGCGGACCATCATCGGCTTGGTCATGCAGTCCCTGGACAACTCGCTGACCACGTATCTGAAGCCGGACGGCGTCGGCAAGGGCCTGCTCACCGCGGCCCAGGGGCACGGCGCCCCCAACCCGAAGCAGATCAAGGCGGCCTCGCTGGGCGCCGCCGCCATCGCCGCAGAGATCAACGGCTTCGCCGGGTCGAACGTCGGCGAGCTGATGGGCACCCCGCTGACCGCCCACTTCCTGGGCGGCTGCCCCATCGGCGACAGCGCGGACACCGGGGTGATCGACCCGTATCACCGGCTCTACGGCCACCCCGGCATCTCCGTCGTGGACGGCGCGGCGGTCTCCGCGAACCTGGGCGTGAACCCGTCCCTGACGATCACCGCGCAGGCCGAGCGCGCGATGTCGTACTGGCCCAACAAGGGCGAGGCCGACCCGCGCCCCCGCTCCGGGGCGGCCTACGAACGGCTCGCGCCGGTCGAGCCCAGGAGCCCCGTCGTCCCTGCGGAGGCGTTCGGCGCGCTGAAGCTGCCGTTCCTCGGCATGCCCGCGGTGCCCGCCAAGAAGGACTGACGACGCGGCAGTGGAACGGAAAGGACCCGCACCCCCCTCCGAGTGCGGGTCCTTCCCTACGTGCGCGGTGCCCGAGGGCTCACGCTCACGCCTCGTTGCTCACCTTGCGGCGACGCACGGAGTAGACGACACCGGCACCGGCGACGACGGCGACGCCGCCGACGAGGCCGAGGGTCGGCAGCATCGAGCTGGAACCGGTCTCGGCCAGCGAGCCCGCGAGCGGGGTGCTGCTGGACTGCGGGGCCGGGGTGTTGCTCGGCCGGGGCGCGCTCGTGGCCGGCGGCACCTTGCCGGGCTCGCTGCCCGCGGCGAGGATCTCGAAGCGGTACTCCTGGTCCTCGGGGACGTTGAAGCCGCAGACGCCGTCGGTGTTCACGCTGGTGGCGAAGGCGACCGAGCCGCCGATGCCGGTCGGGGCCTTGGCGCCGACCTGGATACGCAGCTTGAGGTCGGCGTGCTCCCCCGGCGCGAGGGCGCCCGCGGCGCCGAACGACAGGGTGTTGTCGGCGTAGAGGCCCGTGTCGAGGTCGTGCCAGCCGGACGCGTCGGAGTACTGCACGTGCAGGTACTTGGTGATCTCGGTGGTGTTCGCGTCGTAGGCGTACGCGAAGGCGTACAGGTCGGCGGAGACCGACTCGAAGGCCACGTCCGTCTTGTTCGTGACGCGGAACGAGAAGCCGTGCCAGCCGTCGCCCGCGACGATCTTCGACGGCAGTCCGCGCAGCTCGGCGAGGGTGCCGGGGCTGTCCTCGTAGTCCGTGCACTCCTCCTCGTCACCGGGCTCCTCGGACTCGGTCGGGTCCGGGGAGGAGGGCGGCGTGGCGGTGTCGGTCGGCTCGGGGGACTCCGCGGGCGGTGTCTCCGTCTCCTCCGGGTCCGTCGCGGTCCCGGTCGGGTCGGGCGTGCTCGTCCCGGGATCGCTCGTCTCGGTGGCTCCGGGCTCGGGATCGCCCGTCTCGGTGGCGCCCGGCTCGGGCTCGGCCGAACCGGTCTGCGACGCGGACGGGTCCGGCTCGGTGGCCGCGACGGTGGCGCCCGGCGTCACGTCGGCGAACGCGGCCGGCGCGGAGAGCAGCGCGATCGGGGCTATGGCGGCCGTTGCGGCCGCCGTCACCAGTGCGCGGCGAAGCTTCATCTGGACCTCGATCAATACGAAGTGGAGGCCTCCGCGGTGGCGGTCGCGGGCGTGGCCGTTGATACAGAACGTGTGACCCGTGATGGGCGGTAACGGTTGTCCTGGACCTCACATGATCTTTATGTGAACTGGATCACTCCCCGTGCGCGCTCAGTGCCAGGTCGTTGGCGGCCGTGACGTACACCCGCACGCCCTGATCGCCGCGTTCGGGGAACAGGTCGGTCTTGTTGCGGTCGACGATGTCGCCGCCGATCCGGCCGAGCGGCACCGGCGCCGGATCGGGGGTGGCGCGGTGCAGCCGCAGGTCCCAGTGGTCGCGCTCGGTGTCGCGCCGACGGGCCGCCTCGACGTAGGGCAGCGTGAACTCGAAGGCGTCGCCGCCCAGTCGCGTCACGGGGACGGAGAAGTCCCGGTTCTCGCCCGTGCGCGAGACGGCCACCACCCGCGCCCCGTCGAGGGTGGTCCGCGCGCCGAGCAGCACGGCGCCGATCGTGGCGCGCTCCTCGTCGATCTCGACGCGCGACACCTCGGCGTGCGCGGGGCGGTGCCAGGCGCGCAGCGCGAGGAAACCGTCGACGGTGGCGTACGGCAGCGCGGCCGCCACCCCGTCGGGGCCGGTGCGCGGCGCGGCGCCCACGCGGCGGGCCCGTTCGGCGAGCCCGCAGACCAGCCGGACGCGCCGGTCGGTGCCGCGGCGGGCGACGTAGCAGTCCCAGCGGCCCTCGGCGAGGACGTGGTCGTCGGGCGTGAGGGTGACGGTGATCGCGCCGAGGTCCGGCGCGGTGGCGACGTCGGGGACCGGTATCCGGATCTCCCGCCCCTTGGGGTCCCGGCGCAGGCGGGTCACGAAGTCGAGTGCGCCGGGCGGCAGTGTCGCCGCGTCGAACCGCACGGTGCAGCCGCCGTCGGCGGTGGACCGGGCGAACGCGATCGGGGCGAGCGGTGACACGGGCTCGACGGGCGGCTCGGGCGGCAGGGACGGCTCGACGGCCCTGGTCAGACGCCACAGCCACGACCGGCGCCGTGGTTCCCGCACCGCCTTCTTCTGCGGGCGGCCGGCCGAAAGGCGCCGGAACAGCTCCTCGTAGCGGCGGGCGACGACGGCGGGCTCGAAGTCCGCGGCGCGGGCGCGCGCCGACTCGCCCAGCCGGTCGCGCAGCTCCGCGTCGGACATGAGCAGCCCGAGCGCGTCGGCGTACGCCTGGACGCCGCTGTCGTCGTCCCGGACCGGGACGAGCAGGCCGTCCTCGCCGTGCGTGATGATCTCGGCGGGTCCGTGCGGGCAGTCCGTGGCGACCACGGGCACCCCGCAGTGCATGGCCTCCACGATGGTCATGCCGAAGGACTCCATGTCGGAGGAGACCGCCGCGATCGCGCCCTTGGCCCATTCGGTCTCGATGGGGGAGACCGGGCCCATCAGCAACACCCGCTCGTACAGGCCCAGTTCGTCGATCCGCTCGCGCAACGCCGCCTTCCGGGGACCGCGCCCGTACAGCCGCAGCGTCCAGTCGGGGTGGTCGCCCGCGACCTTCGCGAAGGCGTCGACGAGCCGGTCGTAGCGCTTGACGGGGATGAGCCGCCCGGCCGCCACGATCACCTTGGAGTCGCGCGTGGAGGGCTGGACGCCACCGGCCGGTACGCCGTTGGGTACGCAGGTGATGGTCGTACGCACCTGGGGCAGGGCGGCGCGGTACTGCGCGGCGTCCGCCTCGGAGACGGTGACGAACGCGTCCAGGCGCCCGATCGCCTCATTCTGGTCGCGGCGTACGTCGTCGGCGTGGCCCGCGAGCGAGAGGTGTTCCTGTCCGACGCGCAGGTAGCTGTCGGTGCCGTAGCGGGACAGGTAGCCGTTGAGGATCGGGCGGGTGGCGATGACGACGTCCGCGTCCGTCTCGGCGAGGAAACCGGCGAGGCGCCGGTCGTGCAGCGCGGTGTACCGCAGCCGCCCCTCCCTCGTGCCCTTCTCGTGGAACATCGTGCAGGGCTGTTCGAGCAGCGGCTCGTCGCCCGCGTACGCCGGACTGTCCTCGCGCAGGTCGACGAGGGTGGTCATCCGTACGCGCGGGTCGAACGGCAGCCCCGTGCGGTCGGCGGTCCTGTGCACGCTGACGACCTCGACGTCGTGCCGCGTGACGAGGGCGCCCGACATGTTGGCCGTGGCCCGGATGGTGCCACCGATCCCGTACGCGTTGTTGATCAGAAAGACGATCTTCACGTGTGGTCTCCCCCAGGAGGTGAGTCACTGGCGACTCGCCCATTGGTTGAGACCTGCGGGGCGGGAAAAGTTGCCCTATGTGGCAGGAGTCACAGATTGAGGCTTATGTTCCGCTTCCGAGTTCGGCGACCGAACTCCCGTTCCCCATGCGCTTGTCGAGCATCGCCGTCGGTGGTTCGAAAAGCCATGCCCGTGCGGTACGGAAAGCGGCCGGCCGGCCCCGGGCGTCCCCGGAGCCGGCCGTTCTCCTGGGTGACCGGGCTGCTGTCCCCTGCCGTCCGGTCACTGCACTGGAGCGAGGTCCCACGACGTACGGCAGGGCCGTGACGTCTCATCGCTCCAGCGGAGCCACGCGGGGTGGTGATCGGTCCGCCCCTGGCTGGCGCGGCCACCGGGACCAACGAAGCCCGCCGCGTCCGGGTCACGCGCCGTACGGGTGAGTGCCGAACCGAACTGGGATCCGGGGTCAGACGCGGCCCCGGCACAGTTCGAGCAGCGTCATCGCGAGCGAGGTGCCCGGCTTGCCGAGCGCGTCCCTGTAGTGGCTCAGCACCTCCATCTCGCGTGACAGGTGCACCCGCCGCCCCCCGGCGGCGAGCCGGGTCTCCTGGACGACGGCGGAGACGGCCATGCGTTCCTGGACGAGACCGATGATCCGGTCGTCGAGGGCGTCGATGCGGGCGCGCGCGTCGGAGATCACAGCGGCGGTGTCGGTGGGTCCGGCGGTGGGGGTCGTGGGCGTGGTCATGAGGTCGGGCTCCGGTCTCGTGGAGGCGGTACCCCGGACGGTCAGGACCCGGAAACGACAGACGCCCCGGGCCTTGTCGGCCCGGGGCGCCTGGGAAGTCGCTTGTCAGTGGCTCAAGCAGCACGACCATGGCATCCGGCGGGCCGGCTGCCATAGGTAAAGACGAAGGTCGTCTGCGAGAACATGGGCGCCAGTATAGCGCCCCCGAAAATCAAGCCCCTCCGAACGATCGAGGAGCGGGGGCCGGGGCGGAGCCCCGTGACCCGAGGGGCAGCAGAGCCGAACCGGTAGAATCGGTGGTACGACCCCCTGCAAAAGCCGCCGGAAGGCAACCCGTGTCATCAGCGACTTCCGCTGCCGCCGCCCCCGACACCGTCCTGGTCGTCGACTTCGGTGCGCAGTACGCCCAGCTCATCGCCCGCCGTGTCCGTGAGGCCCGGGTCTACAGCGAGATCGTGCCGAGCACCATGCCCGTCGCGGAGATCCTCGCCAAGAACCCGGCGGCGATCATCCTCTCCGGCGGCCCCTCGTCGGTGTACGCGGAGGGCGCCCCGCGCCTGGACCGCGAGCTCTTCGAGGCCGGCGTCCCCGTCTTCGGCATGTGCTACGGCTTCCAGCTCATGGCGACGACCCTCGGCGGCACCGTCGACGACAACGGCGCCCGCGAGTACGGCCGCACCCCGCTCGCCGTCACCAAGACCGACTCGACGCTCTTCGAGGGCACCCCGGCCGAGCAGCCCGTGTGGATGTCGCACGGTGACGCCTGCTCCGCCGCGCCCGAGGGCTTCACCGTGACGGCCTCCACGGACGTCGTCCCGGTCGCCGCCTTCGAGAACGACGAGAAGAAGCTGTACGGGGTCCAGTACCACCCCGAGGTGATGCACTCCACCCACGGCCAGCAGGTCCTGGAGCACTTCCTGTACCGGGGCGCGGGCCTGAAGCCCACCTGGACCACGGGCAACGTGATCGAGGAACAGGTCGCCGCGATCCGCGAGCAGGTCGGCGACAAGCGCGCCATCTGCGGCCTGTCCGGCGGCGTCGACTCCGCGGTCGCCGCGGCCCTCGTCCAGAAGGCCATCGGCTCCCAGCTCACCTGCGTCTACGTCGACCACGGCCTGATGCGCAAGGGCGAGACCGAGCAGGTCGAGAAGGACTTCGTGGCCGCGACCGGCGCGAACCTCAAGGTCGTCGACGCCAGCGAGCGCTTCCTGTCCGCGCTGGCCGGGGTCTCCGACCCCGAGCAGAAGCGGAAGATCATCGGCCGCGAGTTCATCCGCGTCTTCGAGCAGGCGCAGTTGGAGATCCTCCAGGAGGACGGCCCCGAGGTCGCCTTCCTCGTGCAGGGCACCCTCTACCCGGACGTCGTCGAGTCCGGCGGCGGCACCGGCACCGCCAACATCAAGTCCCACCACAACGTGGGCGGGCTCCCCGACGACATCGAGTTCGAGCTCGTCGAGCCGCTGCGCCAGTTGTTCAAGGACGAGGTCCGCGCGGTCGGCGCCGAGCTGGGCCTGCCCGACGAGATCGTCCAGCGCCAGCCGTTCCCCGGCCCCGGGCTCGGTATCCGCATCGTCGGCGAGGTCACCAAGGACCGCCTCGACCTGCTCCGGGAGGCCGACGCGATCGCCCGCGAGGAGCTGACCGCGGCCGGCCTCGACCGCGAGATCTGGCAGTGCCCGGTCGTGCTGCTCGCCGACGTCCGCTCGGTCGGCGTCCAGGGCGACGGCCGCACCTACGGCCACCCGATCGTGCTGCGCCCGGTCTCCTCCGAGGACGCCATGACGGCGGACTGGACGCGGATGCCCTACGAGGTGCTCGCGAAGATCTCCACGCGGATCACCAACGAGGTCAAGGACGTCAACCGCGTCGTCCTCGACGTGACGAGCAAGCCGCCGGGCACCATCGAGTGGGAGTAGTCCCCACCGCCGTACCCGCCGCGTGACCGAAGGCGCCGCTCCCCGCGAGGGTGGGCGGCGCCTTCGGTCATCTCCGCCGCAGGGTGCTCAGGGCCTCGCCCGGCTTCCACACCTGGGCCACCAGATACGTGTCGTCCTCGACGTACGTCCGCGTGACCTCGGCCGGTTCCGTGCGGAACAGGTGGAAGTCGTCCGGGTCGGGGACCTGGACCTGCCCGGTGTAGCGGGCGACGACCGCCGGGTCCTCGACGACGAACGCGCGCCCGCTGATCCGCACATCGCCGCCGCCCGTCCCCGTGCCCTCGCCCGGATTGGCCTGGAGTGCGAAGCGCGGGTCGCGCAGCAGGTCGCGGGCCTTGAGCGAGCCCGGCATCATGCCGAGCCACAACTCGCCGTCCAGGAAACGGACTTCGAGCCCGGAGGTGCGGGGTGAGCCGTCCTTGCGCAGGGTCGCGAGGACGTGGTGCGGGTGCAGGGCGAAGCGGGCCTCGACGGTCTTCGCGAGGTCCGGTTCGGCGGTGGAGAAGAGAGCCCAGTTCGACGTCATACGCCCAGTCTGGCGCCGATACCCGACACCTCCTGTCCGGTATCGCAGGTGTCCAGGCGCATTCTCTTCACCGCGGGGGCCTGTCGCCCTGGAGGTCACGGAGGTACCTTCCGCTCCATGTCGACGCAGAACCCCGCCCCGATACCCACCGACCGGCTGCACTTCGCCATGCCGCCGGTCCACGCCGACGTGGCCGACGAGCGCCGCCACCGCAAGGAGCGGCTGGCGGGCGCGCTACGGATCTTCGGACGGCTCGGCTACGAGGACGGGGTGTCGGGGCACATCACGGCGCGGGACCCGGAGTACGACGACTGCTACTGGGTGAACCCGTTCGGCATGCCGCTGCGCCACATCACCGTCGGCGACCTCGTCCTCGCCGACGGGGACGGGCAGGTCGTCGAGGGCCGCCACCACGTCAACCAGGCCGCGTTCACCGTCCACGCCGAGGTGCACCGGGCCAGGCCCGAGCTGGTCGCCGTGGCGCACTGCCACTCCACGTACGGGCGCGCGCTGTCCGCGCTCGGCGAGCTGATCGAGCCGATCACCCAGGAGGCCTGCGCCTTCTACGAGGACCACGCGCTGCTCGACGAGTACACCGGGGTCGCCGTCGACGCGGACGAGGGCAAGCGGATCGCCGTCGCGCTCGGCACGTACAAGGCGCTGATCCTGCGCAACCACGGGGTGCTGACCGTCGGGGACTCCGTGGACGCGGCGGCCTGGTGGTTCATCGCCCTGGAGCGCTGCTGCCAGGCGCAGCTCGTGGCGCGGGCGGCGGGGCGCCCCGTGCTCATCGACCGGCACCTGGCCGTCGCGACCCGTGACCGCACGGGCGGTGACCTCGTCGCCTGGATCAACTACCAGTCCCTGTGGCAGGACATCACCCGCAGCGAACCGGACCTCCTCGGCTGAGGCCCCGGGCTCACAGGCTCACAGGCTCTCAGGCTCTCAGGCTCACAAGCTCTCAGCGGAAGTCGCGGAGCACGACCCGCTTGGTCGTCGCGAACTCGTCCTCGGTCAGCACGCCTTGGCGGCGCAGGTCGCCCAGCTCGCGCAACCGGCGCAGGAGCGTGTCGTGGTCGGTGCGGTGCGGCGGCGCGAGGGCGGCCGGGTCGCGGGGCGTGGAGGGGTGGGGCAGGCGGGCCGTGACGGCCGCCGCGACAAGGGCCGTCAGCAGGTCCTTGCGGGCGTTGCCCCACAGGTCGAGGGCGTACGGGTCCTTCTCCGGCGGCAGCTTCGCGTACGCCGAGTCCTTCAGGACGAACCGCAGCACGCCGTCCTCGTAACCGGAGTTGGGCACCCAGTCGACGCCGTCGAGGTCGCCGAGCGCGATGACGCGCGGGCCCGTCGCCCGCTTCACGCGGTCCGAGGTGTCGCTCCAGTCGATCCGGACGCGGCTGCCGTCGAAGGAGACCATGCCGTCGCTGGAGCGCACGGAGAGAGGCACGGCGGGGCCCGGCACGAGGTAGGTGTCGGCGGGCCCCTCCGGGAGCTGTTCGAGGAGCAGCGCCCGGCGGATCTCCTCGGCGACGTACTCCGCGACACCTGAGCCGTCCGCGTCGACCGCGAGCCGGTAGGGGTCCGCGGCGTCCGGCAGTCGGCCGCCGGTGGCCTGTAACAGGGGGTCGGCCGCCTCGCGCAGGGTGAGGCGGAGCCTGCCGCGCCTGCGCTCGGGTTCGTAGGCCACCCCGGACACGGCCGTGAGCGGCACGCTGATCTCGCCGTACGTCTGCCGCAACAGGGCCACGCTGCGGTGCAGACCTGGGGTGATGCGGATGGTCGTTCCGTCGAAGGCCCAGGTTCCGTCACGCTGGATGATCTCGGCCATACGGAAATTCTCGCAGCGACGTCAACACTCCGGTCAAGGCGGGCGCATACGGTTCATCCCACGGAGGTGGACCCGTGCGCCGGAGTGTGCGCCGGGTGCGGCACAATTCCCTCTCGTCACAACGAAGTTGACGGCCAGTTGACGGGTCACGCAGAGGCTGAGGGTGGGGGCGTCGCGGTGGCGATGCAAGAAGCGCGACAAGGTCAGGGCACGCACGAGGGCGGATGCACGTGCGGCGACTGCCCGCACGGGGCGCGCGAGGGACACCGGAGGGCCGTGGCCGCGTTCCTCGCGAAGCGGGACGAACTGGCGGCCGGGAGCGGCCTGCCGCCCGCCGTCGCCCACTCGGCGGGCGCCTCACGCCAGTGGATCTCCGACGAACTCACCCAGTCCGCGCAGGCCGTGGCCGCGCGCGGCCGGGAGGAGGGCGCGGCCTGGCTCACGGGTCTGTGGCCGCGCACCCTGTACGTGCTGTGGGGCGGCGTCCTCGCGCTGCTCCTCGTGCAGGCGCTCACCGCGATCGGCGCGGGCTGGAGCGACGCCCGCACGGCCGGGCTCGTCGCCGCCGTCGTCCTGGCCGGGCTGCTCAGCGGCGCCGCGTCCGCGCACCGCACGCGGGGCGGCGTCCTCGCACCCGTGATCGGCGAGGACAACCGGCTCTCGACGTCCCGCGCGGTGGCGGGCGCCGCCGTGCTCCTCGCGGTCTACGCGGTCCTCGTGCTCGCCGGTGAACTCGCCTCGGCGTCCGGCCCCGCCGCCCGCGACCACCTCATCGACGGCCTCGAACTCGCCGACGGCGCAGGGCTGTTGACCGTCCTGGCCGTGGTCTGCGCGGTCGCGGTCCTGGTACGCCGCGTCGTCGGCCTGCGCGTTCTCGCCCAGCGCCTCCAGAAGGTGCCCGCCACCCGGCCGCGCGCCGCCGACCTGCTCACCGACGACTCCGGGCGCGGCAGCTTCACCGATGCGCAGTACGTGGCGGTGTGCGCCGCCGCGCTGGTGTGGGCCGGGGCCCGCCTCGCCCGCCGCCCCGACGCGCTGCCCGACCTGCCGTGGGGCCTCGCCGTCCTGGTGGGCGTCTCCGCGGCGACGTACCTCTGCGGCAAGTACGCGGAGGGCGGGCGCCCCGTCGTCCTCTCCGTCGTACGCTCCCGCGAGGCGGGCGACCTGGACGCGCCGATCCGCACCGGCGACGACATCGAGATCCGAGGCGCCGGGTTCGTACCGCCCGGCGCGGGCTCCGCCGACCAGCTCGCCCGGGTCGCCGTCCGCATCGGCACCGTCCACGTCCACGTGCCGCTCGTCCCCGTCCCCGGGGGCTTCACCAACCCGGCGGACGCACTGCTCACCGTGACGGTGCCGGTGGAGGTCGAGCCGGGCCGGGTCGAGGTGCAGGTGATCACGGCGGCGGGGGTCGAGACGAACCGCTGCGCCATCGACGTCGTCGATTGACCGGCGCGCGAGGTGAGCCGGGCCGCCCTGTCGTACGTATGGTCGGGTGGGCGAGTGATCGAGTGACGGAGCGGTCGGCGCGGGAGAGGTGGCGGTTCAGCGATGGCGCACGGGATGCGAACGGGCCCGCACGGCGGTTACGCCAGGGGCGGTGGCGGCGGCCGACGGGACACCGCCCAGCGGTACGCCCTGCTGCCGCTCCGCCTCTTCCTCGGCATCACCTTCGTCTACGCGGCCCTCGACAAGCTCACCGACAGCGCGTTCTTCCACGCGAGCGGTACCGGCTCCATCGGCGGGCAGATGCACGCGGTGCGCGACAGCTCCGCGATCCCGCAACTCGTCGACCTGGCACTGAAGTCGCCGACGGGCTTCGGCTACGCGATCGCCCTCGGCGAGCTGGCGGTGGGCATCGGCACGCTCCTCGGCGTCCTCGCCCGCCTCGCAGCGGTCGGCGGCGCCCTGATCTCCCTGAGCCTGTGGCTCACGATCAGTTGGGCGGCCGAGCCGTATTACCTGGGCAACGATCTGGCCTACCTGATGGCGTGGCTGCCGCTGATCCTGGCGGGGGCGCCCTACTGGTCGGTGGACGCCCTGATCGAGGAGCGGCGGCGGGGCCGGCTGCCGGGGCGGGGCCGGTGACCGGCCGGGCCCGCGCCCGGCCTCCGTCACCCGCGCGTCATCCGCGCACCCTGCGCACGAGACCCCGTAGCTTCTGCCGCGCGACCCGCCGCACGTCCACCGGGCGGACCTCCACCACCAGCGTGGTCTCCGACGCCGCCTTCTCCGGGCGGGCGGCGTAGGGGCGGGCGAGGTGGAACCACTGGGTGCGGCCCAGGCCCGCGCGGTAGGGGACGGCGACGGGCGCGGAGCCGGGGACGGTCAGGGTGATCGTCCAGCGGCCCGGACGCAGGCCCCTGACCGGGAGTTCCGCGGTGAACCTGTCGTCGGCCCGGTCGAGGGAGACCGGTGTCTCACGGTGGTCGCCGCTGCCGTTCTCCGCGCGCAGGCGCAGCGCTGCGGCCTCCTGCGCGTCCGCGCCGGCCAGCGTGCCGCCCACCACCAGCGTGGCCCCGCGCGATCCGTGCCAGGACACCCCGGACACCCGGTAGGGGCTGTCCTCGCGCGGTACCTCCCGGCCCACGCTGAGGGAGAGGCCGTCCCTCTTCGTCGTGTACGGGGTGACGGTCAGGGGCCGGGCCGGGTCCGGCGCCGTGATCGCGCGCGGGGGTGGTGTCCGCTCGGCCCCGGGGCTCTTGAGCCTGACGGTACGGCTGACTCCCTGCGCCCGTACGTCGAGGTGGAGGTCCCACCGGCCGCGGCCCAGGGGGGCGCCGGACGCCGCCGTGGGCAGGGGGATGTCCGCGACGAAGCCCGCGTCGGCGTAGCGCTCGTCGTCCGGGAGCCCGGCGACGGCGTGCACCCGCGCGGGGACGCGGACCTCCGCGTGGTCCGCGTCGTGGCAGCGCAGCACCAGCTCGGTGGCGGCGTCCCGGGAGGCCACGTGCTCGATGTAGGCGTGGCCGGTCAGCCGCAGCACGCCGCCCTCCCGCCAGTCCGCCGACGCGGTCCGGTGGTGCACCGGAAGCCGGCCGGTGACGTCGAAGGCGCTGTCCGGCACCCCCACGGCCGTGTCGCGGAAGAGCGGATGGTCCCAGTAGACCCGCCCCGCCTCGACGACGTGACCGCGTCCGGCGTCCTTCTTGGCGTCGCGGATGACCGTCATCATCTCGTCGAACCGGTCGGCCCGCAGCAGGTGCAGGAGGACCCGGTCGCGCGGTTCGAGCCGCTGGACGATCGGGTCGGTGACCCAGTTCGCCACCCAGGAGCGGACCTCCGGGTAGATGCGCTCGCGGATGTCCTCCTCGCTCTCCCGCAGCAGCAGCCACCACAGCGGGCCGCACAGCTCCCACTCGACGTGCCTGCGCATGATCTGGTCGCGCCGGGGGCCGGGCTCCAGGTGGCGGGCGACCGTCTCGAAGCAGAGCCTGGTGCCCCGCATGCGGTGGCTCAGGTTCTGCGCGGTGAGGGTGAGGTTGTTCCCGTTCTCACGGTTGCGGTGGTAGTAGCAGTCGTAGTCCGCGACGACGGAGATCCCGTCCGCGTTGAGGTACGCGGCGGCGGTGAACGGCTTGTCCTCGGTGTTGCGGAACGGCGGGAAGCGCAGCTCCAGGCGTTCGATGAGCGAGCGGCGAAAGAGTTTCCAGCAGCCGAGGGTCCGGTAGGCGGCGGAGGAGAAGATGTCCGTACGCGGCTGGGTGCTCTGGAAGACGGCGGTGGGCACGGCCCGGCCGCCGACCGAGACCATCTTGCCGAGCACGATGTCGGTGCGGTTCTCGTCGGCCATGGCCACCATGCGGCGCAGCGCGTCGGGGCCCAGGTAGTCGTCGGAGTCCAGGAAGAAGACGTAGTCGCCGCGGGCCACGTCCAGGGCGACGTTGCGCGGGACCGCCGCGGTGCCCGAGTTCTCCTGGTGGATGACGCGCAGCGAGGGGCAGGTCTCGGCGAGCCGGTCGAGCTCTTTGCCGGTGCCGTCGGTCGAGCCGTCGTTCACCGCGATGATCTCGATTCGGTCCAGGCCGATGGTCTGGTCCATCGCCGACTTGATGCAGTCGGTCAGCTCGGGCAGGGCGTTGTACGCGGGGACGATCACACTGACTCGGGGCTGGGGCATCGCTCTCCTCGGGCTCGGCGGCAGTGGGTGCGTACTCGCTGCCCCCGGGCCGCGGCGCCCCGGTCGGGGCGCGGCTGCTTCGAGGTCACGTAATCGTGGGGAATGACGGAGTACGGGGGGTTAGATACCCGAAACGGCTCCATGGTTGCCCCGCATGTTTTGCGGTCCCTTGACGAACATGTTCACTCGCACGCCGGGCGGCGGCGCCGCAACCGCACCACCCGCGTCACCGTCCCCACCGCCCCCGCGAGCCCCAACCCCCCGCACACCAGCGGGAAGACCACGAACCACGGGGTGTCCCACGCGCCGCCCGCGTCGCCGAAGTACACGATCGCCGTGGCCATCAGTGCCAGGCCCGCGATCAGCCGGCCGGGAGAGAAGTCATGCCGCACGGGACACCTCCGCCTGTCCGACGCCGACCTCGACGTGGAGTTCCAGTGCACCGCCGGTGGTCTTCGTGCCGGCGGGCGGTCGCAGCGTGACGTGCTTGTCGACGCCCGGCCGGACGTCCACGTCGTCCGGCCGGTCGCCGGGGAGCTGGATGTCGCCGACCCCGACCTCGACGTGCAACTCCACCGTGGCGTCGGCGGGCACCACGATCTTCGCCTGCCCGGCCCCGACCTCCAGATGCGTGGCGAGCGTCCGGCTCCCGGCCGCATCCACCCGTGACAGGTCCAACGTGCCGACCCCGGAGCCCAGTTCGTACTGGGGCCGCAGATCGGCCGCGCTCGCCGGGTTCCAGTCCGTCCGCACCCACTCGGTGTCGATGTTGGCGGGGAGCGCCGCCGACGCGCCGAGCAGCCCGGCCGTGACGACGGCGAGGACGATCGAGCCCGCGCCGGTCCGGCCGCGGAACGCGCTCACCGCGATGCCGAGGCCGAACACGCCGAGGGCGCAGGCCAGTCCGGTCTGGAGGCTGTCGCCGAACGAGCGGGACTCCCAGGAGGCGCCGGTGCCGGCGGTTCCCGCGACGAGCGCCGCCAGGAACGTGAGGGCGCCGATGCCCCGGGGGCCGCGCGTCCCGGGCCGCCCGGCGGCGGGGCCGCGCCGTCGGGCGGCCCGCTGCGGCGCGGCGTCCTCGATGTCCGCCGGGCCCCAGAGGTAGCCGGTGGAGCCGCCGTAGGTGCCGGGCGAGCCGTCCTTCACGATCGGGTCCCGCCACCAGGAGGGGGACGGGGAGACGGGTGGCGCCTGCGCCTCGGGCGGGGCGTCGGCGACGGCCTGCGCGGCGACCGGGTCGGGGGCGGCGGTGCGGCGCTGCTGCGACCAGTAGCCGGCGCCCGCGAGGAGCAGGGCGAGGACGGCGGCGAAGGTGAGCACGCCACCGTTGTTCAGCATCGACAGGAAGACGCCGCAGCCGACCAGCGCGGTGACGATGGCGGCGAGCCCCGGCCCGTCGACCCGGCCGGTCAGCAGCTTGCGGAACTCGTTCTCGTCCTCGTCGTCGTAGGGCACGAGCAGCCACGCGAAGCCGTAGGCGATCAGGCCGACGCCGCCGGTCACGGCGAGCACGGCCAGGCCGATACGCAGGATCACCGGGTCCATGTCGCAGTGGCGCCCGAGCCCCGCGCAGACCCCGCCGAGCTGCTTGTACCGCCGGTCCCGGCGGAAGCGGCGCGGCCGGGCGGGCGGCTGCGGCCCGGGGGCCGTGGCCACGGATGGTTCCGCGTCGTGCGGGGCGTGCTCCGTCATACGCCCATGGTGACGGGCCCGCGCCCCCGGCGGCAGCCGGGACAACCCTGGCCGGACCCTGAGATCACCCCTGACGTCCTCGGTCCCGCGACCGGTGGGCGGCGCCGAGCGGGCCGGTTCTCAGGGGGGCGTATCCGGGGCGTATCCGGGGCCGACCCTGATGCCCGGCCCTCCGACGGCGTGTGACGATCGGGGCATGCCGGAAGCAGCGACCGTCCCCCTCGCCGAAGACACGCGTGATCCGAGGCCGCCGCGCAAGCTCTACCGCAGCAGCGACGGCCGCTGGCTCGGCGGGGTCGCGCGCGGTCTCGCCGGGCACCTGGGGCTGCCGGTCGTCTGGGTACGCCTGGTCTTCGTGGGCCTGTTCATGGGGGACGGCCTCGGGGCCCTGCTCTACGCGGCGTTCTGGTTCTTCGTGCCGCTGGGCGTCGGCGGTGTCGACGGCGACCGGCCGCCCGTGCTCACCACGGAGACGGCCGCCGACGGGCGCCGCAGACTGGTCGCGCGCCGCCCCGACAAGGGGCAGATCCTCGCCCTCGTGCTCATGGTCATCGTCGCCATGATCTTCGTGCAGAACGTGAACCTCACCGGCAACACCAAGGCGTACCTGGTCCCCACGGTCCTCGTCGGCGCGGGCGTCGCCCTCGTGTGGCGCCAGGCGGACAACGCGCGCCGCGCCCGCTGGGCCGAGGTCGGCCGCCGCAGGCGCACCCTGCACGTGGCGCGCGCCGCGGCCGGTGTCGTCCTCGTCGGCACGGGCGTCACCGGCGTCTTCGTCACCCAGGGCGCCACCGAACACCTCGGTTCGATCCTCCAGGCGGCGCTCGCCGTACTGGTCGGCATCGCCCTGCTGGCGGGCCCGTACCTCATCCGCATGACGCAGGACCTGTCCGAGGAACGCCTCATGCGCATCCGCGCCCAGGAGCGTGCGGAGGTGGCGGCCCACGTCCACGACTCGGTCCTGCACACCCTCACCCTGATCCAGCGCAACGCCGACAGCGCCTCCGAGGTGCGCCGTCTCGCCCGCGCCCAGGAGCGCGACCTGCGGGCCTGGCTGTACAAGCCGGCCGCCGCCGAGAACCCGCAGGAGCCCGAGACGGTCGCGGAGGCGGTCAAGCGCCACGCGGCCGAGGTCGAGGACCAGCACGGCGTGCCCCTTGAGGTCGTGGTCGTCGGCGACTGCCCGCTCGACGAGGGCCTGCGGGCACAGATGCAGGCCGCGAGGGAAGCGATGGTGAACGCCGCGAAGTACGGTGGCGAGGGCGGCGCCGTCCAGGTGTTCGCGGAGGTGGAGGGCGGGCCTGGGGGCGAGGTGTTCGTGTCCGTACGGGACCGGGGGCCCGGCTTCGATCTCGCGTCCGTCCCTGTCGACCGCATGGGCGTAAGAGAATCGATCATCGGCCGGATGGAACGCAACGGCGGGACGGCCCGGCTGCGGGCGGTGCCGGACGGTGGCACCGAGGTCGAACTGACCATGAAGAGGGCGGAGAAGACGTCATGACGGCACCCACGACATCCACGGAGGGGACCGGCCCGGCGCGGCACGTGCGGGTGGTCCTGGTGGACGACCACCGCATGTTCCGTACGGGCGTCCAGGCGGAGATCGGCCGCACGGAGACGACGGGCGTCGAGGTGGTCGGCGAGGCGGCCGACGTCGACCAGGCGGTCACGGTCATCACGGCGACGCGCCCCGAGGTCGTCCTCCTCGACGTCCACCTCCCGGGCGGCGGCGGCGTCGAGGTCCTGCGCCGCTGCGCCCCGCTGGCGGCGGACGCCGAGAGCCCGGTCCGCTTCCTCGCCCTGTCCGTCTCCGACGCGGCGGAGGACGTCATCGGCGTGATCCGCGGCGGCGCGCGCGGCTACGTCACCAAGACGATCACCGGCTCGGACCTGGTCGACTCGATCTTCCGGGTCCAGGACGGCGACGCGGTGTTCTCCCCGCGCCTTGCGGGTTTCGTCCTGGACGCCTTCGCCTCGACGGACGCGCCCCCGGTGGACGAGGACCTCGACCGTCTCACGCAGCGCGAGCGCGAGGTGCTGCGGCTGATCGCACGCGGTTACGCGTACAAGGAGATCGCGAAGCAGCTCTTCATCTCCGTGAAGACGGTCGAGTCGCATGTCTCCGCGGTGCTGCGCAAGCTCCAGCTCTCCAACCGGCACGAGCTGACGCGGTGGGCGACGGCGCGCCGGCTGGTGTGACGGGTCAGCCCAGCGGGATCTCCAGGAAGGACGCGTCGCCGTCGGGGGAGCTGACGGTGAGGGTGTGCGGTGCCTCGTTGGTGTCGCTGTAGAACGCGTCCTTGCTGTCGATGACGAGCATCAGGCGGCGTCCGGCGGGCAAGTCGTAGCCGGTGGCCTGGAGTTCGAGGTCGACGGTGGCGGAGCCGCCGGCCGTGGCGGCGGGCGCGGTGAACGGCGCGTGCGTGATGATCCGCGCGTTGCCGTCGGCCCCCGCGTCCAGCAGGTAGGCGATGAAGGTGGCCTCGCGGGCGCTGCCGGTGACGGTGACGTGCAGCCCGGGTATGCCGCGCAGCCGCAGGCGCTCGGGGGCCGGCGGGGCCGTCCAGACGAGGGCGTCGGAGCGGGGGATGTCGGCCGTCGCGTAGATCTTGGGGCGGCCCAGCATCTCGGCCATCCCGGTCCAGATGACGGTGTCGGCGACCTCGGCCAGGGTGGGGGTGCCGACCTGGAACGACCGCTCCCAGCCTGCCGGTTCGGTGTCGGCGAGCCGTCCGTCGTCCCCGCCCTCGGCGGGCGTGGTCAGGTACAGCCTGCGGGTGCTCGCGGTCACCGCGTCCCAGTCGGCGTGGGTCTCAAGGACCCGGGAGCACATGATCTGGCTGACGATCCCGTGCTCGTCCGCGCCGCCGGTGTCCTGCCGTAGGAGGTGCTGGTCGAACCACTTGTCGGCGGCGGCCCAGATCCGGTTGGGCAGGCCGAGCATGCCGGACATCTCGGGTCCCGAGTGGTCGCCGACCGAGAAGAGGAGCCGTTTCGGGCCTTCGAGCCGGTTGAACATCTCCAGCGTCTGATTGGGCGGGAACAGCGTCTCGTGCCAGGCCTGCGCGAACAGGACCGGTACGCCGCGCCGGTTGAGGCCGTCGATGTGCGTCAGCGGCGAGCGGTCCTTGGCCCACAGCAGGATGTTGTCGATGTCCGCACCGGCCAGGACCAGGTCGAAGATCTCCTGCGTGCGCTTGCTGAGCCGGGCGTTCTTCGCGGCGCCGAGCAGCGCGGTGACGGAGGCCAGATGGCGGGTGCGGTTCTCGTAGAACGCCTTGCCCAGGTCGCCCCAGGTGCTCATCGCCACGACGGCGCTGACCCGGGGGTCCTTGGCGGCGACGATCTGGCTGATCCCGGAACCGTAGGAGTCGCCGAGGAAACCCACCCTGGTGGGCGTCCGGCCGAGCGCGCCGATGAGATGGGTGAGCGCCAGCATCCCGTCCTGGACGTCCTCCTCGCCGACCACCTCGACCTCGCCCTCGGAGTCGCCGAAGCCGCGGGCGCTGTAGGCGAGCACGTCATAGCCCTTGAGGGCGAACCGCAGGCCCTGGACCGCGTAGGCGAGCCAGCCCATGTCCGCCCACGGGGACGGCATCACGATGGCCGGGCGCGGCCTGCCGTCATCATGGATCCACTGGACGGCGTCGAGCGCGGCCCCTTCGTGTCCCGGTACCCGGACCCTGCTCATGCGGATCGTGGCGCGCGCCTCCTCCACCTCGGCGGCGAGGGCGGGCGGCAGCCCCGCGGTGTCGCCCGTCTCCAGGGCGCGCGCGACGCCGGGCAGGTCGGTCTCCTCGGGCGCGATGTACAGGCCGGCCATGGGCGGGACCTGCAAGGTGCTCGCCTCACCGGTCGACCGCGACGGCCCGGCCCCCTCGGTCGGGGCGTTGAGTGCCAGCAGGCTCACCGGGTCCTGTGCGAGGCGTCGTACCCAGAGGGTGCGCTCGGTCATGGCGGAGTGTTCCTTTCGGACGGCTGTACGAAGGATGCGGATGTCGCCGCGAATTCACCTGGTCGCCTTACGGGAGGAGATATTCCGGTCGAGCCGGAATTCCGCTTCGTGCGGTGATGTCCCGTCGCATAAGGATGTCCGTCGCGAATTTGACCGTCAATGGGGCTTCAGGGCGGGCTTCTGAATGGCCAGTTCTCGCTCGGCGACCGCAGTAAGCGGAGCGGAGCAATTCATTATCCTGTTCAATGATTTCGACCCCGGACCACCTGAATATCTCTTCCGATTCTTCTGGGTGAGGCTGACCGGGTGAAATGCCGTGGGGCAGGTCTGCGTGCTCGGGGGAGCGGGAATGACCTGGGCAAACGTCATGTCCATGAATCCGAAAGGGAACCCCGTGCGTATTCGTACCGCCCTGGCTGCCACCGCCCTCGCCGCCGCCGCCGTGATGGGCGCCAGTGGTACCGCCCTCGCCCACGACGACAACGATCACGGCTGGGAGGCCGGCTACGCCTACCAGAACCTGGGTGGGCCCACCGGGATCACCCGTTTCGCCGCTTACGGCGAGGGCGACGGCGGCGAGCACGGCGGCCGTCACTTCTGGGAGGCCGGTTACGAGAACCTCGGTGGTCCCGCCGGTATCACCGGGGGCTACGGCCGCGGCGCGGGCGACGACGGCGACCACTACGACCACGGCGACCACGACGACCACGAGGGCCACGGCGAGCACGGCGAGTAGTTCTGACGTCGCACCGAAGGGGGCCCGCCGAGGACGTGCGGGCCCCCTTCGGCGTGACGTCCGGGGCTCTGAGGCTCGCGAGGTTACTGGTCCGTATGGGTGTTATGTCCGTTACGATCCATCTGTATGCCTGTGAGGAACCACACCGCCGCCCCGCCCTCCACCCCTTGGCTGACACAGGCCCTGCCTAGACTGCGCGGCCTCGAACCCATCAGCAGCTACGGCTATGCCGGTGAGCTGCTCCACGACGACGGCCGCGCCGACCTCCAGGCCTACGGCGCGCGCGTCGTCGACCTGGCGATCCGGGTCGGGGAGGCGCTCCTGTCCTACGGGGCCTCCGCCGAGGAGGCCGTCGCCGGGATGCTCGTCACCGCCGAGACGTACGGGCTGTGCTACTGCGAGCCGGGCGTCACGCTCGGGTCGGTCTCCCTGTCCGCGTACGCGCCCGGTGAGCTGACCCCGCTGCACGCGACCCGCACCATCCGCGGGCACGACACCGACTTCCGCGCCCTGGGCCGTATGCACGCCCTGGTCGACCGGATCAGCGGGCACGGGCTGTCGCTGGAGGAGGCGCGGGCCGAGGCGGGGCGCGTGCTCGACGCTCCGGCGTCCGTCGGCGGGCGCGGGGCGCGGTGGCGGGTACCGGTGCAGACCGGCCTGGTGGCGGCCGGTGGCGGGCCCGTCTTCGGGGGCGGCCCGCTGACCTCGCTGTGCTCGTTCGTGGCCGGGGCGCTCGGCTCGCTGCTGGGCGGGTGGCTCGGCCGGAACGGGGTCCCGGCGTTCTACCGCTTCGCCGTCGCCGCCATGCCCGCCGCCGTGCTGGCCCTCGCCGTCAGCCGGGTGGCGCCCGCCTCCGCCGTGCAGGCGGTCGTCGTGGCGGGGGTGCTCGGGCTGCTGCCCACCGTGACGTTCGTGAGCGCCGTGCAGGACGCGCTCGCCGGGCACTACCTGACCGCGGTCGGGCGCCTCTTCGACGCGCTGCTCGTCTTCGCCGCCGTCGTCACGGGGGTGGTGGCGGTGCTCGGTGTCGGGCAGTTGTTCGGTCTCGGCGTGCCGATCGTGCCGTCGGTCAGGCGGTCCGAACATCTCGGGGCGCCGGGCGTGGGCGCCGTCGTCTTCGCCGTGGCCGTGGCGGCACGGGCCCGCACGCCGAGGCGGGACTGGCTGCCCGCCGCGGTGCTCGGGCTCGGCGGGTTCGTGGTGTCGGTCGAGTTCGAGCTGCTGGGGTTCTCCTCGCTGCTCGGCACGGCGCTCGTGGCGGCGGTCGTCGGCGGCGCCGGGCACTGGGTCGCCCGGCGCCGCCGCGAGTCGGCGCTGCCGCTCGTCGTCCCCGGGATCGCCCCGCTGCTGCCGGGCGGCGCCCTGTACGCGGCGCTCGGCGCGCTCGCCTCGGGCCGCACCACCGTGGGGATCGGCGGGATGGTCAACGTCGCGGCGGTGACGCTGGCGCTGGCGGTCGGGGTCGGACTGTCGGGGGAAGTGGGGCAGTTGGTGCGCAGGGTGCGGACGGGCCGGAGGGCGGGAGCCCCGGAACCGGGCGGCCGTGCGGCTCAGTGAAGAAACCGGGCCACCCTGCGCCGCAGCACCGACAGCACCCCGCGCGGCCCCGTGGCCGTGCGCAGCGCGAGGGCCCCGGAGTGGGTGGCGTAGGGCTGGGCGAGCAGGATTCCGTGGCGGCGGCTCGGCACGGCGACGCGGCGCAGCAGCCCCGGGCCCCGGACGGCGTGTGCCGTGGCGTCGCGGTGGGTGCCGTCGGCGAAGCGCAGGCGGAGCCGGAGGTCGCAGGTGCCGGGGCGGCCGAGCGCGGAGAGGTCGAGCACGGCCGTCGCCACCCACGCCCCGTCGCCGGAAGCGGAGCCGTCCGGGTCCGGGGACGCCGCCGCGGTGAACGTCGCCGTCCTGCGCTGGAGCACCGTGCCGTGCCGCCGGTCGACGAGGTCCACCTCGACCGTGTGCGGGCCCGCGTCGGCGACGCGTCCGTACAGCTCGTGCAGCACCAGCGTGAGCCGGGTGCGGCGGGCGCCCGGGCGCAGCTCACCGTCGACGGCGACCGGCAGCAGCTCCATCGGGCGGTGCATGAGGTGTTCGAGGGAGACCTGCGGCAGATCGGGCGACCAGACGGGCGTGCCGTCGGGCAGCCGTGCGTACGGGGGCAGCAACCGGGCCGGGCGGGCGGCGAGTTCCTTGACGCGGGGCAGGTCGCGGGGGGCCTCGGAGGCGAGGACGAGGCGGCCGACGACGCGGCCGGGCGCGGGCGCCGCCTCGAAGTCGGCGGTGTCGAAGGAGGCGAGGTAGGCGCGGGTCCTGGTCCACCACTCGGCGCGGTACGCGGCCCCGCGCAGATCGAGTTCGCGCGCGTACATCCGCAGGGAGTGGTCGAGGAAGTACGAGCGGGCCGCCCGCGCGAGCCGCTTGTGGGAGGCGCCGAGGAGGATGTCGACGGACTGGCGGTGGGCGTCGAGGCGGGCCTGCCAGTTGTCGATGCCGGACCGGTCCAGGGAGAGGGAGAGCTTCCGCGCGGCGCGCCGCACGTGCCAGACGTAGACCCGGTCGGGGATCAGCGCCATGCGCGGGGCGGCGGCGAGCACGCGCGCCGTGAACACGAAGTCCTCGTAGACGAAGCGGCCGTCGGGGAAGCGGATCGCGTGCGCGCGCAGGAAGTCGGTGCGGTACAGCTTGTTGACGCACAGGGTGTCGTGGACGAGGCGCGGGCGCCGGTCGGGCCGGGCGACCACGGACGGCTCGGCGTACAGCTCGGGCTGCCAGGGGACCTCGTGCCCGGACGGGATCTCCCGCCGTACGCACAGCCCCGCGGTGACCTGCGCGTCGTGCCGGCGGGCCGCGTCGAGCAGCGCGTCGACGGCGCCCGGGGGCAGGATGTCGTCGCTGTCGAGGAACATGACGTACGAGCAGGAGGCGCGGGCGATCCCGTCGTTGCGGGGGGTGCCGCAGCCGCCGCTGTTGGTCGCGCGGTGGACGACGGTCAGCCGGGGTTCGCGGGCGGCCAGTTCGTCGAGGAGGGTGCCGCTGCCGTCCGTCGAGCAGTCGTCGACCGCGATCACCTCGCGCACCGCGGGGCCCTGGTCGAGCGCGGAGCGCACCGCGTCGGCGACATGGGCGGCGTCGTCGTAACCGATGACGACCACGGTGACGGTCGGGGCCGGGATGTCCGCGGGTTCCAGGAAATTCATCAGCTAGATATTAGTGGTTTGGGTTGATTGTCCGGTTAAAGGCGACTCGCGCTCTTTCGCCGCTGTCGCGGCCCACAGGCGGCGGAACGAGAGCACCGCCGCCGCGAGCAGCAGGGCGTTGCGTACCACCATCACGGCCAGCCCCGTCCCCGTCCCGCCCGTCACGTCCGCGTACAGCACCGGGTACGCGAGCGCGCTGACGCCCGCCGCGGCGAGGACGAGGAGGGCGACCGGACGCTGGGTGGTCTGCCGCGAGGTCAGGCAGACCGCGCCCAGGCCCAGCAGCCAGACCAGGTACTGCGGGCTGATCACGCGGCTGGTGACGGTGAACATCAGCACGGCGCACAGCGCGGCGTCGTACGGCGTCGCCGCCGAGTACCGCCGGGCCCGCACCCGCCACCACAGCAGCACCCCGAAGGCCACCGCCGTCAGCGCGAGTGAGGCCGTCGCGACGACGCCCACCTGCGGCCCGAGGAACTCCATCGCCCCGTACCGGTACCGGACCCGCCCCGGCCGGCCGAGCATGCGCGCGCCCGCGAGCACCGTCCCGCCGAGCGATTCGATCTGCACGCCGCGCCCGCCCTGCTCGCGCAGGAACGAGAACGGCGCGCGGAAGGCCAGCGTCAGGACCAGGAGCATGGCGGCCGCGGCGCCGAGCGCCGCCCCCCACGCCTGCCGCGCGGTGCGCCCCCGCTCCACGCCCAGCAGGACCAGCGCGGGCCACACCTTCACCAGGGCGCCGAGCGCCGCGAGGCCGCCGGCGGCGCGGGGTGCGCGGTGCAGGGTGAGCAGGGCGAGGACGGCGAGCGCGGTGACCTCGACGTCGTAGCGGGCGAGCGGGATGTGCAGGAGCAGCGGGAGTCCCGCGGTCCAAAGCCAGGCGCCGCGCGGATCGCGGTCGCCGCGCACCAGCGCATACGTGACGAGCGCGTCCGCGGCCAGGGTCATCGCCACGAACCCCTGGAAGTACGTGAGGCCCGGCAGCAGGTCGGGCGCGAGGAGCACCGGTCCCGCGCCCGGCGGGTACTGCCACAGCGGATCGCCGACGGGGAACGTGCCCTGGGCGAGGGTGGCGGCCCACCGCGCGTACAACTGGTGGACCTCGCGGGCGACGCCGCCGACCCCGAGCGGGAACGTTTCGTCCAGGGCGAGCAGCAGGAGCATCGCGGCGCGGGTCAGCGCCCAGGTGACGGGGAGCGCGGTGTGGGCGGGGCGGGCCCAGGTGGTGTGGACCGGGCCGATGGCGGCGGGGCGATTCTCAGTGCCGATTGTCACAGCATGGGAGCTTATGACGCATGTTGTCCGTTACGGCTCACCCGAGCGTCGCGGCGTCCAGTGCCTCCGTCAGACGGTTCAGGCGCTCCCGCAGGTCCTCTATCTCGGCCAGTTCGAAGCCCGTCGCCCGCGCGATGCCGAGCGGCACCTCGGCCGCGCGCTCCTTGAGGGCGGCGCCCGCCCCGGTGAGCGACACCATCACCGAGCGCTCGTCGCGGGCGCTGCGCTCGCGCCGCACGAGCCCGTTCCCCTCCAGGCGCTTGAGCAGCGGGGAGAGGGTGCCCGAGTCGAGACGCAGCCGCTCACCGAGGCGCTTGACCGGGAGCGCCCCGCCCTCGGGCTCCTCCCAGAGGGCCAGCATGACCAGGTACTGGGGGTAGGTGAGCCCGAGATCCTTGAGGAGGACGCGGTAGACGCCGCCGAAGGCCCGCGAGGCCGCGTTCAGCGAGAAGCAGATCTGCCGGTCGAGTCGGAGGAGGTCCTGGGCGCTGGTCATGGTTCCAGCGTACCGAACGCGTCACTTAGTTGTGCACAATTGAATTGCGTGCTCTACTTATCTCGGTCCTCGTACCGACCGACCGCACGACCCACTTACCGCACGACCCGCAGACCGACCGACCTCTGAAGGAGCCCCTCATGGATGCCCTCTACACCGCCGTCGCCACCGCCACCCACGGCCGCGACGGGCGCGCCGTCTCCTCCGACGGCGTGATCGACCTCCAGCTCGGCATCCCCACGGCCATGGGCGGCAACGGCCAGGGCTCCAACCCCGAGCAGCTCTTCGCCGCCGGGTACGCGGCCTGCTTCGGCAGCGCCCTCGGGCTCGTCGGCCGCGCGGCCAAGGTGGATGTCGCCGACGCGGCCGTCACCGCCGAGGTCTCCATCGGCAAGCAGGGCGAGGGCTTCGGCCTCGCGGTCGTGCTCCGCGTCGAGCTGCCGGACTCCGTCGACGCCGAGACGGGCCGCAAGCTGGTCGAGCAGGCCCACCAGGTGTGCCCGTACTCGAACGCGACCCGCGGCAACATCGACGTCGACCTCGTCATCGAGTAATCGCCCCCCCCGCTCGCCCGCCCGGCTCGACCGGCTCGCCGCGTCACCCGGGCGGGCCAGTGCGAGTGACCGCGCGGGGCCGTGGGTGTTGGTCCCCTGATGAAGCTCCTGAACCGGCCCTCCGCCCCGCCCCGCTCCGCCGTCCCCGGCGCCCGCCGCCCCGGCGCGCCGCCCGGTGCCGAGGCCCGCTCCTGGGCCCTGCCCCTCGCCGTGCTCGGCGCCGCCGCCCTCGTCGCCCTCCGCGCCGCCCGCCTCGGCCAGTGGATCGTCGACGACGCCGCCGTCACCTTCGCCTACGTCCGCAGCGTCGGCGACGGACTCGGCCCGGTGCAGCAGCCGGGCGCCGGGCCCGTCGAGGGGTACTCCAACCCGGTGTGGCTCGCGCTGCTGCTCGTCGGCCGGGTCCTCGGCCTCTTCGACCACGGCGCCTGGTCCGGGGTGAGCGACCTCGCGCTGTTCCCGAAGGCGCTCGCGCTCGGCTGCGTGGCCGGGACCCTGGCGTGTGTCGCGGGCGTGGCGCGGGTGGCGCTGCCCCGGCGGGCCCCGCTCGTCACGCTCGGCACCGGAGCCCTGCTCGCCGCCAACGAGTCCTACGTCGTCTGGTGCTTCTCGGGCCTGGAGAACTCCCTGTACGGGCTGCTCGCCGCCGCCCTGGCCCTCCTCCTCGTCCGGGGCGGCACCGGGTCCCGCGCCGCGTGCGCCGCGGCCGGGCTCGCCCTCCTCGCCGCGCTCACCCGCCCCGACGGAGCCGTGCTCGCCGCCGCCCACCCCGCCACCGTGCTGCTGCTGCGGCGCCGGGGCGCCCTGCGGTCGGCGCTGCTGAGCGCCGCGGTGTTCGGCGCCGGATACGGTGCCTTCCTGCTGTGGCGGCACGCCGAGTTCGGGCGCTGGGTGCCGAACACGGCCGTCGCCAAATCACAACAGCCGCCCACCGTCGCCGAGTTGGCGAAGGTCGGGGAACTGCTCGACTACGCGGGCTGGGCGCCGGTCCTGCTCTGCGTCGCCTGCGCCGGGCTCGTCATGGCCCGCCCAGGACCCGTGCGGCGGGCGGTCGGCGTGCTCTGCGTGCCGCTCACCCTCACCCTCCTCGCGTACGGCGCGCTCGCCCGCGACTGGATGCCGCTGTACCGGTTCGCCACCCCGGTGTGGGTGCTCGGCTCCGCCGTCGCCGCCCTCGCCCTCACCGCCGTCGCGAGTGGCGCGGGGACCCGGGCAAGGGTGCTGCTCGGCTGCGCCGTGGCGGGCGCGCTCGTCCTCTCCGTCGCCGGGCAGGGCGTGCGCGGCGAGGGGTTCAGGCGCGAGCCGACGCTCTCCATGTGCTGGGTCGCCGACCGCTACGGCCGCACCTTCGACGCCTACGCCGACCGGCTCGCCCTGCGCCCCGGCGCCACCGCCGCGCTGCCCGACCTCGGCGGCATGCTGCTCACCAGCCGGTTGCGCGTCGTCGACCTCGCGGGCCTCACCGATCGGGCGATCGCCGACGCGTACGCGGCCCACGACCGCGCCGCCCTCACCCGGTACGTGCTGACCGAGGCCCGCCCCGAGCTCCTCCACACCCACGGCCCCTGGACGGTCAGGACGGGTCTGACCGCGGCCCGCCTCGCTGCCGCCGGGTACGTGCCGCTGTACCGGGAGGGCAACGGCGGCGACTACGTCCTCGCCTCCGCCGTCCCCGGCGGCCCGCACCGGATCGACGCCGTCCGGGACTGGGCGCGCCCCCGCCTCGACGGCATGACCCGCGCGAAGCACCACGAGCGCGGCCACCTCGGCGACTGCGGGGCCCGCCTCCTGCCGGACCGGCCCGCGCAGGCCCCGGCCGCCACCCCGGCCCGGCTTCCGGCGCCGCCCCCGCGCGGCGACGTCAGGCCGATCCCGCTCGCCACCCCGCGGCCGGTCCCCGTGGTGCCCGCCGCCGCCCGGGGGGTGGAGCTGTGACCGCCACCCTGCTGCCCTCCCGGCAGCCGCCGCGCCGCCGCGCCCGGGAGGCGGCCGGGGCGGGGCGCCTGGACTCGCTCACCGGGCTGCGGTTCCTCGCCGCGTTCGCCGTCTTCACGCACCACTTCACGGGTGCGAGCCCGTCCGGCGGCGTCGCCCACGCGCCCGCGCTGTTCCCGTACTCGACGATGGGCGTCAACGGCGTCGGGTTCTTCTTCGTCCTCTCCGGTTTCCTGCTCGCCTGGGGGCACCGGTCGGGGACCGGCGCCAAGGAGTTCTACCGGCGGCGCGCGGGACGCGTCCTGCCGCTGCACCTGGCCGCGACCGTGCCGTGCGTCTGGGTGTTCCACGTGTGGGGCGGCGTGCCGTGGGACCTTCCGAGCTTCCTGGCGTCGCTCGCGCTCGTGCAGACCTGGTTCCCCGGCGTCGTCCCGATGTTCCCCGGCAACGGCGTGTCGTGGACGCTCAGCGTCGAGGCCTTCTTCTACCTGCTGTTCCCGTTCGTCGTCCGGGGCGCCTACCGGCTGCGGACCCGGACCCTGCTCGCTCTCGCCGCCTCGGGCCTGCTCGCCATGTGGGCCGTCAACTGGTGGGCCGCCGCGCACCTTTCACCGTTCCACCGGGAATGGCTGATGCGGCTCCCGCCGGTCCGGCTGCCCGAGTTCGTCCTCGGCCTGACCCTCGCACTCGCCGTGGGCAGGGGCCTGCGCGTCCCGCTGCGACCCGTCGTCCTCACGGCCGCCTTCGCCGCGTACACGGTGGTGTACGTCCACCGCGACGCCTGGTGCTCCGACGCCGTCGCCGCACAACTCGGGTACTCGGTGCGCCCGTTGGTCGCCGTCTTCTCCGCGCTCCTGATCGTCGCGTACGTACGGCGTGAACGGGCCGGCCGGCGCGGCTGGCTGTGCACGCCCGTCATGGTGCGGCTCGGCGCCTGGTCGTACGCCTTCTATCTGTTGCACCAGACCGTCAACCGGCTGATCCTCGACCACTGGGGCCGTCAGGAGCCCACGAACCTGTCCGTGTTCACCCTGCTCGGCGTCGCGTCCGTCGTCGTCGCCCTGTCCTGGGCCGCGTACACCTACGTCGAGGAGCCCGCCCGGCGCTGGTGGAGCGGGCGCCGCAGCGCGCGGAGTGACTATACGCTGACTTAGCGTGACATTGAGGGTGAAATGCGCGTAGTGTCCGGCCTCATGGCATGGAAGAAAGCCGTCAACGGCGCACTCCGGACCCTCATCGGATACCAGCTCACCCGGCCGCAGGTGCCCGCCCCGCGCGTCGAGGCACCGAAGGCCCCGGAGCCCGCGCCGCCCGCGCCCGCCGCGCGCAAGGAGCTCCAGCTCCCCGTCGACTACGACGACGAGGCCAAGGAGACGATCCGCGCGGTCAAGCCGTGGACCATGACCTCCCCGGAGCGGCTCAACGCGTTCATCCTCGCCACCCGGCACGTCGTCCGCCACGACATCCCGGGCGACATCGTCGAGTGCGGTGTGTGGCGCGGCGGTTCGATGCAGGCGTGCGCGAAGACGCTGCTCGGCTGCGGCGCGACCGACCGCGACCTGTACCTCTTCGACACCTACGACGGCATGACGCCGCCCACCGACGAGGATTTGCGGCGCGACGGCACGCCCGCCGCCGACATCCTCGCGCGCCACGGCAAGGACAAGGCGATCTGGGCGTACGCCACCCTCGACGACGTCAAGTCCGGCTTCGCGTCGGTCCCTTACCCGGCCGAGCGCATCCACTACGTCCGGGGCAAGGTCGAGGAGACAGTGCCGGGCGAGGCCCCCGACAAGATCGCGATTCTGCGGCTCGACACCGACTGGTACGCCTCCACCAAGCACGAACTCGACCACCTCTACGACCGCTTGGTGCCCGGCGGTGTCCTGCTCATCGACGACTACGGCTACTGGCAGGGCAGCAGGCAGGCCGTCGACGAGTTCCTGGAGCGGACCGGCGAGCGGCTGCTGCTCCTGCGGATGGACGAGGGGCGCATCGCGGTCAAGCCGTAGCCGCGCTCACCCGTACGGCCCAGGACCGGTGACCGGGAACGGCGGTGCCGGTTGTGCACGGGCAGGCCCCTCACCGTTCGCCGGAAGGAACGTGCGCAGCGCATGACACCCCGCCTCACCGTCGTCGTCCCCGTCTACAACGTCGAGGACTACCTCCGCGCCTGCCTCGACTCGCTGGCGGCGCAGACCGTGCCGGACATCGAGGTCGTGATGGTCGACGACGGCTCCACCGACGGCAGCGGCCCGATCGCGCGCGAGTTCGCCGCCCGCGACGCCCGGTTCCGGCTCGTCGAGCAGGCCAACGCCGGTCTCGGCGCGGCCCGCAACACCGGCGTCCGGCACGCCACCGGCACCCATCTCGCCTTCGTGGACAGCGACGACGTGATCCCCGAGGGAGCGTACGAGCTGATGCTCGCCACCCTGGAGGAGACCGGCTCGGACTTCGTCACCGGCAACGTGTTCCGGCTGCGCGCCGACGGCACCACCGAGCAGTCGCCCATGTTCCGCAAGGCGATGGCCACCACCCGCCCGGCCACCCACGTCACCCGCGACTGGGACCTGCTCACCGACCGGATCGCCTGCAACAAGGTGTTCCGGCGCGCCTTCTGGGACGAGCACGCCCTCGCCTTCCCCGAGGGCGTGCTCTTCGAGGACATCCCCCTCGTGCTGCCCGCCCACTTCCTGGCCCGCTCCGTCGACGTCCTCCAGGACACCGTCTACCTGTGGCGCGACCGCGACGGCTCGATCTCCAACCGGCGCGCCGTCCCGCGCGCCGTCCGCGACCGCACCGCCTCCGTCACCCACGTCAGCACCTTCCTCGCCGGGCGGCCCGAGTGGCGCGAGGCCAAGCGGCGCTACGACGCCTCCGTGCTCGCCGGTGACCTGTGGATGTTCATGGAGGCGCTGCCCGACGGGGACGGCGCCTACCACGAGGCCTTCCTCGACGAGGCCAACTCCTTCGCCGACCGCGTCGACCCGGCCGTCCTCGCCGAACTGCCGCTGGGCCTGCGGGTGCGCTGGCAGCTCATCCGCGAACGCCGCGTCCCGGAGCTGCTCGCCCTCATGGCGTACGAGGCGGCGAACCCGGGCGCCTTCCGGGCCCGGCGCGGGCCGCGCGGGCGCCGGGCCGACTACCCCGTCCTCACCCGGCCGCTGCCCCGCGACATTCTCGCCCTCACCCGCGCCGACCTGCCGCTGGAGGCCCGCGTCACCCACGCCGCCTGGAGCGACGACGGCATGCTGCGGCTCAAGGGCTTCGCCTACGTACGCAACGTGCCCGCGGGCCGCATCGCCGCCCGCGCCCGCATCGCCTGGCTCCGCGCGGGCCGCCGCCGGGCCGTACCGCTGCGGCTGCGCACCGTCCGCTCGCGCGAGGCGACCCTCGCCTCCAGGCAGGGCCTGCACAGCTACGACCGGGCCGGGTTCGAGACCGTCGTCGACCCGGCGAGACTCGTCACCCGGCGCGCCTCCACCACCTGGAACCTGGAGATCGCCGTCCCCGCGGGCGGCCCGCTGCCGCGCACCGGACCCGTCCGGATGAACGGCACCTGTCCGCTGCCCGTCCGTTACCTCGACGACTTCCTGCGGATCGCGCCCACCCTGCGGGGCGGACGGTTGCGGCTGCGCGTGGAGCGGCTGCCCGCACGGCTCGTCGCCCACGAGAGCGACGGGCGGCGGGTGCGGCTCACGGGTGAGCTGCGGCGCGCCAAGCACGGGCCGCCGGTCGCCGTGCGCGTCGAGAACTGGCGCACCAAGGAGGCCCGCGACCTGCCCGTCACCGTCAGCGGGCGCACCTTCGCCGCCGACGTGCCCCTCGCCCTCTTCGGCGGCAGCGACGGGCCCGCTGACCCCTGGGGCGTCGGCCTGGTCGACGCCGACGGCACCTGGACCCCGCTCCCGGTCCACCCCGACATCGCCCCCGGCCGCTACGGCCTGGACGGGGGGCGCGAGCTGATGCTGCTGGCCAACCCGTCCGGCAACACCGAACTGCGCGACCAGACGGTACGACCCGTCGTCGACACCCTCCGCTGGGAGGAGTCGGGCCGCCTGGTCCTGGCGGGCAGCTACCCCGACGCCGTCCGCCGCGAACTGGTGCTCGTGCACAGCGGCCACGACGAGGAGGCCGTCGTCCCGGTCACCCACGCCGACGGCCGCTTCGAGACGGCCCTGCACCCGCACGCGCTCCCCGGCCCGGCCGGCACCCTGCCCCTCGCCGAGGGCCACTGGTACCCGTACCTGCGTGCGAGCGGCGACGGCGACCCCGGCGTGCCCGTACTGGTCGCCCCCGCCCGCCACCCGGAGCTGCCGCTCATCAAGCCGCTGGGCGGCCGGGACTTCGTCGTGCAGCGCCGCCACCACGACCAGCTCCTGCTCACCTCGGGCACCTCCCTGCCCGAGGGGGACCGCGGACGCGGCGCCCAGCAGGCGCTGCGCGACGCCTACCGCGACGGGCGCACCCTGCGGCGCCGCGACGCCGTCCTCTACATCAGCTTCGACGGGCGCCAGCACTCCGACTCACCGCGCGCGATCTTCGACGAACTCGTGGCGCGCGGTACGGAGTGGGAACACCTGTGGGCGGTGCGCGACCAGCAGGTGGAGCTGCCGCCCGGGGCCACGCCCGTCGCCCTGTGGAGCGCCGACTGGCACGAGGCGCTGGCCCGCTGCCGCTACGTCGTCACCAACACGCACCTGCCCGAGTGGTTCGAGCGCGCCGAGGGCCAGTACGTCGTCCAGACCTGGCACGGCACCCCCCTCAAGCGGATCGGCCGCGACCTCCTGGGCAACGCCTCCGCCGACGCCAAGTACATCGCCACCCTGCCCGCCCGCGCCGACCAGTGGTCCCTGCTCGTCTCCCCGAACAGCTTCTCCACACCGATCCTGCGCAGCGCCTTCGGCTACACCGGACCCGTCCTCGCCTCCGGCTATCCGCGCAACGACATCCTGCACGCCCCCGACCGCGACAAGCTCGCCACCGCCGTGCGCGAGCGCCTCGCGATCCCCGACGGCAAGCGCGTCATCCTCTACGCCCCGACCTGGCGCGAGGACCAGCCCCGCAGGTCCGGCCGGTACGGCCTCGACCTCCGGCTCGACCTCGCCGCGGCGCGGGCGGCGCTCGGCGACGACCACGTCCTGCTGGTCCGCCGCCACTACCTGGTCGGCGGCTCCGTGCCCACCTGCGACTTCGTGCGCGACGTGTCCCGCCACCCCGACGCGGCGGAGCTGCTGCTGATCGCCGACGTGCTGGTGACGGACTACTCCTCGATGATGTTCGACTTCGCGCAGACGGGCCGCCCGATGCTGTTCCACACCTACGACCTCGACCACTACCGCGACTCCCTGCGCGGCTTCTACTTCGACTTCACCGCGCAGGCGCCCGGGCCGCTGCTGCGCACCAGCGACGAGGTGATCGCCGCGCTGCTCGACCCGGACGCCGCGGTCGCCGGGCACCGGGAGGCGTACACGCGGTTCCGTGAGGCGTTCTGCGACCTCGACGACGGCACCGCCGCCGCGCAGGTGGCCGACGCGATGCTGGCCCACGGCGCGGACGAGGGCCGCCGATGACCGCCGCCGGGGACTTCGACGTCAGCGTCCTCGTCGACTGCCCGGCGGGCACCGACCCGGCGCTCCTGAGGGCCACGGTCGGCTCGGCCCTGGCCCAGACCCTCGCCCGTACGGAGATCGCCCTCACCGGTGACGGCGCGGACTACGCCCCGGCCGACGCCCACGCCCACCGGGTCCACAGGGGCGCCCCGCGCGGCACCTACGTCCTGCCGCTGGCCCCCGGCGAACTCCTGGAGCGCGACGCGTGCCGCAACCTCCTCGCGGCGGCCCTCCGCTGCGACGCCGATCTGGTGGCGGGCCGCTGGACCCGGCTGACCGGCACCGGCACCAGGGAGCGCGCCCCCGAGTGGCAGAGCGGCCTGTACGCCAGGACGCGGATGCTCGACACGGCGGCCGAGGCGCCGGAACTGCTGACGCACGACGCGCTGACCGCCGGGTACTGCGTGCGGCGCGCCCTGCTCGACGCGGCGCCCCCGGACCGGCGCTCCGGGCTCGACCTCGCCGTCGCCGCCCGCCGCCTCGCTCTCGTGCCCCACCTGATCACCACGCGCCGCGCCGCCCCCGACCCGGCACGCGACCTCCCGGCCGCCGTCGCCCGGCACCGGCACGCGCTCACCCTGATCACCGATCCCGGGCTGCGGTCCCGCCGCGCGCACGCCTTCACCGCCGACCACGTCCTGCCGTGCGCCCGCGCCTTCCTCGGCCTCGACTCCGCACGCCGCAAGCAACTCGCAACCGAGGCACGGCAGTTGCTCGACGGGCTGCTCGAACCGGCCGCCCTCGGACAGCTCCCCGCCCTGGAACGGGTCGCCGCCCGGCTGCTCGCCGACGGGGACGCGGACGGCGTGCACACCGCCGCCTACGCCCTGGAGCGGCCCGGCACCGTCGTGGCCCCCCTGACCCGCCACGGCGACCGCGTCCACTGGAGCGCGGACCACACCGACGCCGCGTACGACGTCACCGAACTCGGGCACCAGCACCGGGCACCCCGCGACCTCGTCCTCCTCAACCGCGTCACCCGCTGCGCACGCGAGAACGGGGTGCTGGTCATCGAGGGCGAGGTCGTCGCACCCCTCGGCCTGGCCGACGGCGCCCAGGAACCCGTCCTCACCGCGACCCTCGACCTCACCGCCCGCGGCACCACCCGCCCCGCCCTGACCGTCCCCGCCGACGACGTACGCCTCCGGGACGCGCCAGGGCCCGCCCTCACCTGGCGCGCCGCCGTCCCGCTCACCCGGGCGCTGCGCCCGCGCGGCATCGGCGACCGCGTATGGGACCTGCGCCTGCGCCTCGCCGTCGACGGTGGACTCCTGCCCCCGCTCGACCTGTTCGCCGGACCCGACACCGTCCCCGGCAAGGCCGCGGCGCTCCCGGCCCGCCCCCGGCTGACCCGCCTCGCCGCCGACACCTGGCAGCCCTACGTCACCACCGGGCACCACCTCGCCGTGTGCCTGCTGCCGCGCGGACGCGCCGCCCGCAGGGCCGCCGCCCTCGTCCGGTACCTCACCCACTTCCGCCCGGCCCGCACGGCCAGGCGACTCGGAAGAAAGCTCCGCGAGCGGTACGAGGCGCTGCACTCCCAGCGCGTCAAGACCCACGTCTACAACCGGTACCTGCGCCGTCTGCCCGTCAGCCGCGGCACCGTCGTCTATGAGAGCCACATGGGCACGTCCTACGGCGACAGCCCCCGCGCCGTCCACGAGGAGCTGGTCGCGCGCCGCCGCGGAGCGCGCGCCATCTGGTCCTACGCCACCTCGCCCGAAGGCTTCCCGCGGGACGCGCGGCTCGTACGCCGCTGGTCCTGGCGGTATCTGTGGGCGCTGGCGCGCGCCGAGTGGTGGGTCGACAACCAGGGCTTCCCGCACGCCCTCGACAAGCCGAGGCACACCACGTACCTCCAGACCTGGCACGGCTCCGCGTACAAACGGATGGGCTTCGACGAGATCCGGCACAAGACGCAGAACGCCCCGCAGCGCGAGCGGCTGGCGCGCGCCGTCGACCGGTTCGACCACTTCCTGGTCCGCTCCGAGCACGACGTGCGCACACTCGCCCGCGCCTACCGCATCCCCGAGGAACGCCTGCTGCGCGTCGGCTACCCGCGCAACGACCGCCTCGTGGCGGCCAGGGCGCGTGACGAACGCGAGGGCCGCTTCCCCCGCCCGGCCCCCGCTGCCGCGCTCGGCATCCCCGACCACCGCACCGTCGTCCTGTACGCGCCCACGTTCCGCGGCGCCCCGAAGAACAGGAAGGTCCGACTGCCGCTGGACGTGCGGGCGTTCGCCGAGCGGTTCGGGGACACGCACGTCCTGCTCGTGCGCGCCCACTACATGGAGGCGGCCACCCTGCCGGTCACCCCGCCGGGCACCGTCCTCGACGTCTCGGCCCACCACGACGTCAGCGAACTGCTCTGTCTGACCGACGTGCTGGTCACCGACTACTCGTCGATCATGTTCGACTACGCGCTCCTCGACCGGCCCCTCGTGCACTTCGCCCCCGACCTCGACGCGTACACCGCCGACCGAGGCAGCTACTTCGACCTGCGCGCCCGCGCCGGCGGTCCCGTCGTCGCGACACAGGACGAGCTGCACCGCACGCTCGCCGGGATCAAGGAGTCCGACGGCGACTGGCGGGAGGCGCGGCGCGCGTTCGCCGCCGAGTTCGGGACGTACGACGACGGCGGGGCCGCCCGCGCCGTCGTCGACGCCCTCTTCACGCGAAAGGCAGGCTCATGACCGCGGCCCGCGATCTCTTCCTCGTCGCCAACAGCGCCGACGAACTGGGCGGCGTCACCGCCTGGACCCACCAGATGGCCCGCGCGTTCACCGGCGCGGGCCACCGCGTGCACGTCATCGGCGTCTACGAGTCCGACCTGAAGATGGCGGTGCCGACGGCCCCCAACTACCCGGTGACCAGCCTCTACCCGGAGCACCCGCCGACCCCGGACCCGCCGCGCGGCGCCCGCCGCCTCAGCGTGCCCGCGCGCCGCCGCGAGGCCCGCAGGATCGCCGCGAGGAAGCGGGCCGTCGCCAGGCTCGCGTCGATCCTGGGCGCGGCGCGGCCCGGCTCCGTCGTCATCGTCACCCAGGTGTGGCCGATGGAGTGGCTGCGCGAGATCGACACCTCGCACCTCACGGTCATCGGCATGAGCCACGAGTCGTACGGCTACTCGCGCGCCTGCCACCGCTACCGCTGGGTGAAGCGGCACTACCCGCACGTCGACCGCTGGCTGGTGCTCACCCAGGAGGACGCCGACACCTGGGCGGCCGACGGCCTGAACAACGTGGACTTCCTGCCCAACGCCCTCGCCCACCTGCCCGCCGTCCCCTCGCCGCGCACCGGGAAGGTCGTCTGCTCCATCGGCCGGCTCGCCGACCAGAAGGGCGTCGACATGCTGCTCGACACCTGGGCGAAGGTCGCGCCGTTCCGCGCGGACTGGCAACTGCACGTGTACGGGGCCGGTGCGGACGAACCGCGACTGCGTCGGCAGTGCACCGAGCTGGGCCTCGACACGTCGGTGCGGTGGCTCGGCCGCACCGACGACGTACCGGGCGCCCTCGCCACCTCCTCCGTGTTCGCGCAGTCCTCCCGCGGCGAGGGTTTCCCGCTGGCCCTCATGGAGGCGATGGCCAGCGGCGTGCCCTGCGCCGCGTTCGACTGCGCGCCCGGCGTCCGCGAGATCGTCCGCGACGGCGAGGACGGCCTCCTCGCCCCCGTCGGCGACCTCGACGCCCTCGCCGACCGGCTGCTGCGCCTGACCGGCAACCCGCGGCTGCGGGACACCCTGGGGGAGCGGGCCCGCGTCAACGTGCAGCGGTTCTCCGAGGAGCGGGTCCTGGAGAGGTGGGAGGAGATGTTCGCCCTCCTGGAACGGTAGGGCGCGGCCCCCGCCCCTCGCCTCCTCGCTGCGCCGCTATTTCACCGCGCCCGCCATGACGCCGGACACGAACTGGCGTTGGAACGCGAAGAACACGGCCAGCGGCACCACCATCGAGATGAACGCACCCGGCCCGAGCACGTCGATGTTGTTGCCGAACTGCCGGACCTGGGTCTGGAGGGCGACCGTGATCGGCTGGCTGTCGGTGTCCGTGAAGATCAGCGCGACCAGCATGTCGTTCCACACCCACAGGAACTGGAAGATGCCGAGCGAGGCGATCGCGGGACCGCCCAGCGGCATCACGACGCGGACGAACAGCCGCAGCTCGCCCGCGCCGTCCAGGCGCGCCGCCTCCAACAACTCCCGCGGGATCTCCGCGAAGAAGTTCCGCAGCAGGAACACCGCGAACGGCAGCCCGAACCCGACATGGAAGAGGATCACGCCGAACAGCGAGCCGAAGATCCCGATGTCGCCGAAGAGCTTCGCGATCGGCACCAGCGCGAGCTGCACCGGCACCACCAGGAGCCCCACCACGATGAGGAACCACCAGTCGCGGCCCGGGAACTCCATCCACGCGAACGCGTACCCGGCGAGCGAGCCGATGACGATGACCAGCAGCGTCGCGGGCACGGTGATCAGTGCCGTGTTCACCAGCGACCGGGTGATGTCGGAGTTCTCCAGGAGGCTGGTGTAGCTGTCGAAGGTGAGCTGCGAGGGCTCGCTCAGCACCTTCCACCAGCCGCTCGCCGACATGTCCTCCGGGGTGCGCAGCGAGGACAGCAGCAGCCCGATGGTCGGCACCAGCCACAACGCCCCCACCAGGATGAGGACGAACTGGAGGAACCCGCCGCTGACCTTCTCCGTGACCCTGCTCGCGAACGAACGCCGCGCCTTCACTGTCCCGTCGACGGTGGTCATGGTCGTGCCTCCCGTCGAAGTCGCCGCATGTTGAACCACATCACCGGGATCACGAGGAGCAGCAGCAGGACCGCGATGGCGCTCGCCAGGCCCTCGTTGCCCTCGCTGAACGCCGACCGGTAGAGCTGCAGCGCCAGTACGTTGGCGTCGTCCTGCGAGGCGCCGGGCGCGATGATGAAGATCAGGTCGAAGATCTTCAGCACGTTGATCATCAGCGTCACCAGGACGACGGCGAGCACCGGCGCGAGCAGCGGCACCGTGACCCGCCGGAACACCTGCCACTCCGACGCCCCGTCGACGCGGGCCGCCTCGAGCAGCTCCCTGGGGATGCTGGCGAGCCCCGCCCCGATCAGCACCATCGCGAACCCGGCCCACATCCACACGTACGAGACCATGATCGAGGTCGTGACGATGTTGAGGTAGAGGTCGAACCCGCCCAGGTGGATCGTGAAGAACTTCTTGTCGCCGAGCCAGTCGACACCGTTGTAGGGCTCCGCGAAGTTCGAGGCGGGCAGCCGGAGCCTGGCCCCGTCGGCCGCGGCGGGCAGGCTGAACGTCCCGTCCGCCGCGGCCGACGCGGACGCCACCACCTTGTCGCCCTTGACCGCCTCGATCCTCATGCCGGGATAGCCCAGCTCGGTGGAGTCGATGCCGTTGAGGCCGCCCGCGCCCTTGCCGAGGGTGAAGTCCTGCCAGACGGTGCCGGTGACCCCGGACGACGCGCCGCGCGGTTGTTTCGCCGGCTTCGCGTCCTTCGGCATCTGGTCGGCGGCGACCCCGACCAGCGCCAGCTTCACCGGCTGCCCGGCCCGCACCGGTTCCTTGGTGAGGAACGGGCCGCCGCTCTTCCCGGCGAGCTCCCCGTTCGGCCGCGGATGCGCCTTCGGGAACGCGGAGGAATCGGCGAACGTGTCGTGGATGCCCACCCACACCGCGTTCGCCGCGCCCTTCTCCGGGTCCTGGTCGTACACGAGCCGGAAGATGATGCCCGCGGCCAGCATCGAGATCGCCATCGGCATGAAGACGACCAGCTTGAACGCGGTGCCCCAGCGGATGCGGTCCGTCAGCACGGCGAAGATCAGGCCGAGCGCCGTGGCGACCGTCGGGGCGAGCACCACCCAGAAGATGTTGTTGTTGATCGCGGCTTTGGTGTCTTCGCGCGTGAACAGCGTCTCGTAGTTGTCGAACCCGATGAACGAGCCGCCCGACGCGTCGAAGAAGCTGCGCACGACCGAGTACCCGATGGGATACACGACCAGTGCGCCGAGCAGGATGAGCGCGGGCAGCAGGAACAGCAGCGCGACCGTCCTGCGCGTACCGGTCACGCTCTTGAACCGTGGTGAACCCTGTGCGGGGGCGGACCCGGACGCAGCCGCCAAGTCGCCTGTGGTCACAGGCGCCTTGGGGGTGCGGTCCGGGCCGCCGCCGTCGGCGGCCGGAGTCATCGCCGCGTCAGTCCTTGTACGCCTTGGCCGCGTCGGCCTCCAGCGTCGCCTGCGTACCCGCGACGTCCTTCGGGTTCACCAGGAAGTCCTGGAGCGCCTTCCACTCGCCCTTGCCGGGCGTGCCGCCGAACGCCTGCGGCGTCTGGTCCGACATGTCGAAGCGGAAGTCGTCGCCCGCGTCGATGAGCGCCTTGGCGATGGTGCGCTGCACCTCGTTCGGGTACGCCGACAGGTCCACGCTCTTGTTGGGGGAGAGGTAACCGCCCAGCTTGGCCTGGATCGTCGCCGCCTCCGGCGAGGCCAGCCACGTCACCAGCGCCTGCGACGCCTTCGAGTCCTTCAGGATCACCGCCGCGTCACCACCGCTGACCACCGGCATCTGGGCGCCCACCGCCGGGAACGGGAACACCTTCGCGTCCGTCCCGACCTTCGCCTTGGTCTGCTCGATGTTGACCTGCGCGAAGTCACCCTCGTAGACCATGGCGCCCTTGGGCTGGTCGCCGCCGGTGAAGGTCTGCTCGACCGACTTGGTGAACTCGGTCTGCACGGCCTCCTTGTTGCCGCCCGCGAGGAAGTCGCTCTTGCCCCACAACTGCGCGAGCGTGGTCAGCGCCTCCTTGACGGACGGGTCCGTCCACTTGATCTCGTGCTTGGCCAACTGGTCGTACTTCTCCGGGCCCGCCTGGGAGAGGTAGATGTTCTCGAACCAGTCGGTCAGCGGCCAGCCGTCGGCCCCGCCGATCGACATGGGCGTGACCCCGGAGTCGGAGATCGTCTGCGCGGTCGCCAGGAACTCCTTCCAGGTCTTCGGCACCTTGGCCGCCGCGTTCTCGAAGACCGCGTTGTTGTACCAGACGAGCGACTTGTTCGCGGCCTTGTAGTAGGCCGCGTACTGCTTCCCGTCGACCTTGCCCAGGTCCTGCCAGCCCTGGCTGTAGTTCTTGGAGAGCTGGGCCTGGGCCTCCGTGCCGAGCGGCTTGGCCCACTTCTTGTCGACGGCCTGCTTGATCGCGCCGGGCTGCGGCAGCATCGCGATGTCCGGCGGCGCGCCACCGGCCACCTTCGACCCCAGGAAGTTGATGATCGGGTCCTGCGCCGGAACGAACGTGACCTTCGCGCCCGTCCGCTTCTCGAACTCCGCGAGGACCTGTTTGAAGTTCTTCTGCTCGTCGCCGGTCCACACCGCGGCGATCTCCAGCGACTCACCGTCCAGCTTGGGCAGTTGGAGGCCGGAGGAGGGCGACTTGCTCGCGTCGCCCCCGCTCGACTTGTCGTCCTTGTCGCCATCCCCGCAGGAAGTGAGCGCGAGGGCCAGTGAGCCCACGGCCACGGCCGCGAGGGCCCGGCGGTATATGGGTGTCCGAAGAGTGCTGCGCATCGCTGCCCCGTTCTCGTCCTGAACGCTGAACGCACGTACTGAGCGGTGTCTCGTACCGAGCGGTGTCCCGTGCGCACTGGTCTACGCCCGACCAGGGAGAACCGGCAAGAGTGCCCGTGCTGTCCCGGCGGTGATCGTGACGGGGTCGTGATGCGTCAATCTCATTACGGAGCCCGGGAGTTGGTTTAAGTGCCGCTTACGTCGAACGGCCGACCGGCTCCCCGGGCCCGTCCGCGCCTCACAACAGCGACGGCACCTCCCGGGCGGACACCGACCGGGCGGCCCGCTCCAGCGCGCTGGCGAGCAGCGCCAGATCGGTCGGCCCGTTCCCCAGCTCCCGGACCGGGCGGCGGTCCGGCGGGTCACCCATCCGGGCCCAGTCGAGACCGACCACCGTCGGCCGCTGCGTGGCCGTGCGCGGGATCCGGCCGGTCACGCGCCCCGCCTGGAGGCCCACGTCCCGGCCGTCCGTCTGGTGCAGCAGGCCGCGCCCCGGCGCCGGATCCTCCGCACCCGACCCGACCGGATCGAGCACCACCAGCGGGCGCGCCGTCCACCCCGGGGCCCCGCCGGAGGCGAACGCCGCCACCAGATGCACCCCGAGCCGCTCCCCGTCCCGCACCACCGCCTCCAGGGCCCGCACGACGGACCCCGCGGCGGGCCGCCCCGGCGAGCCGAGCGGCGGCGCGAGCAGCGCGTCCAGATCGTCGACGACGACCACGAGCCGCGGCAGCGGAGGCGCCGGTTCCGTCTTCTGCCGCGCCCCACCGGGACGCAGCCGGATCGTCGAACTCGGCGGCGCCTCCAGATCACCGGCGCCCTGCGCGGACGACGCGACACGCTGGGCGATGATCCGCCCCGAGACGGCGCGCTGGGTGTGCCACTCCGTGAAGTGCGTACGCCCTATGAGTTCGGCCCGCCGCTTCAGCTCCGTGGTCAGCGACTGGGCGAACTCACGCATGCGCACCGGGTCGTTGGCGGCGAGGTGCGTCGTGACGTGCGGCAGATCGGTGCAGACCCGCAGCCCCTCGGCCCGCTCGCCGCCGGTGCTGCCGCCCGTACCGCCACCGTGCCCGTCGCTCTTGCCGTCGATGAGCACGACACCGAGCCGGTCGGGCCGCTCGGCGGCGGCGAGGGACGCGGCGACCGAACGCAGCAACTCCGTACGCCCACTGCCCGCGGGCCCCTCGATCAGCAGATGCGGCCCGTCCGCGGCCAGGTCGACGGCGACGGGACCGCGCGGCCCCGCCCCGAGCACCGCCCACACCCGGCCGCCCAGCGACCCGGGATCGTCCGCGGCGGCGGCCCAACGGGCCAGCAGCGACGCAGGGGTGGCCCGCGCGAGCCCCAGCTCGTCCAGCAGCCGGGCCGAGGACGGCAACGGGGCCGTCACGCGCGCGTGCCGGGCATCGGACGCGCCCGCCACATCCGTACGCAGCGGGGCGAGGGCCCGCGCGAACCGCTCGGCCCAGGGCCGGGAGACGGCGTCCACCGTGGCGACGGTGCCGTGCCCGACGGGCTGTCCGTGCGCCGCCCGGTGCAGCCGCAACGCCGTCGCCACGTCCCCGCTGAGCAGGGCCACGGCACCGCACGCGCGAAACGCCGGACTCTCGGCGCACGCCGCCTCGTACGACTCCGCGACGGGCGACGCCGGAGACGTGGCGGGCGCCTCGGCCAGACACAGCACGTGGATCCCGGCCGGGGCGCCCTCGGCGGCGAGCCGCACGGTCGCCTCCCGCAGTGTCGCGGACCCGGGGTCACCGTCGACGACGACGACCGTCGGTACGACCACGGCCTCCTCGGCGCCGAGCGAGTCCGCGCGGCCCGGCCTGAGCCCCGCCGCATGGTCGTCCAGACGCCGCAACAGCTCACCGGTGCGGGCCGCCGCCTGATCGCGGTCGTACGCGAGCAGCAGCCGGCAGTCCTGACCGTGCGCCGGACGCACATGCGGCAGCCACCCGAGCCAGGACCACTCGGCGACGCGCTGCTGCACCGTCCTGGCCCGGTCCGTGGCGATCAGTACGATCTCCAGCCGGTCCGGCGCGTGCAACGCGGCGAGCTGGGCGAGGACACAGCGGGCCAGCCCCGACAGCCGCGCCCGCGGACCCGCCAGACCCAGCGAACCCGCCTCGGCGAGCCCCACGGTCACCGGGACCGCGGGCAGCAGCCCCGCGCCGCCGGGCCCCGCCCGGTCGACGGTGCCGAGCCGCACGGCCAGCGCCTCCGGATGCCCGGGCCCGCGCTCCCACAGCCGGGGCCCCGGCCCGAGCGCCGTCAGCAACAGGGCCGCGGCGTCCGGCCACGTCTCGGCGGCAGGTGCCCCGGCGAGCGGCGCGGGCTCGAGCGCCTCCTCCTGCGACTCGGGCGTGTGCGGGGTGCGCAGGGTGTACGGCTCGTGGATCTCGTGCTGCTGATCCTGCTCGTCGCGCCCGCGCCGCAACAGCCGCCCCAGCCCGCCACGGCGGCGCGCGGCGCGGGGGACGGGGGTGCCGCGCGCCGGGGTACCGAGCCGCGTCCGCTCCAGGTCCGGAGCGCCCCCCTGCCCGGGCACCACAGCCCCGCCCCCTTCCCCGGCGGCACCCCAGGAGGCGTCTCCGTAGGCGTGGCGGGTTCCGTCGGACGTGAATTCGGATTCGGGTTCGGATTCGGATTCAGGTTCGGGTTCTGGTTCGGGATCGGGTGCGGGTTCCGGGGCGGGCGTGGGGTGGTGGGGCGTGGCGATGGTCTCGGACCCGGCGCCCCCGGGCGGCAGCCCCCCGGACCCACCCCCCGCCGCGACCCGTACATGCCCCTCGCCGTCCGGCGCCGTCCGCACCGGTGCGGGACGCGCCGCGTCACCCGCGACCGCGACCCGCAGCGCCGATTCGCCGAGGCGCAGCAGGGCGCCGGAGGAGAGGCGGACGGGGCGGTCGCCGAGGGGGCGGCCGTCCACCGTCGTGCCGTTCGTCGAACCGAGGTCCTTCACCGAGACCTGCCCGTCCGCGGCGAGCGTCACCGCGCAGTGCAGCCGGGACACGTCGGGGTCGTCCAGCGGCACGTCCGCGTCGGCGGAGCGGCCGACGCGGATCCGGCCGCCGTGCAGCAGATGGACACCGCCCGCGTCGGGCCCCGCCACCACCTGGAGCTGCGCCGCCGCGCCGTCGGGCTCGGGCCCGGGATCGGTGGGGGCGCCGAGCGACAGCACCGCGCCGTCGATCAGCGGCGGCTCACCGAGGAGGCAGCGCTGTGCGTCGAGCCGCTCGGCACCCGCGTACAGGACGGAGGAAGGGGCGTCACCGCCCGCGACGGCCGTGGCGAGGCCGGAGGCGACGGCGGCGAGCGCGGTGCCCGTCGGCGCGGTGACCAGCACGTCGACCGAGCTGCCCGCGGCTCCCTCACGCGCGGCGGCGTCGGGGCGCGTGCCCAGGGGGTCTACGACGGTAAGGCGGATCTGCATCGCCGTCTGCGGTCCCTTCTGCGCGGGCGCCCGGGACGGAACAGCCCGCGGTCCCCCCACCGCAGATTCCCCCATCGCTACGGGCACGTCAGCCAGTGCTGGAGGCATCCTCGCACTTGCCACCGACAACACGCCCGGGCCCCACCCGTAAGTGATCTTGATTGGTCGGCTCTGCCCGCAAAAGTGCCTGCTGCGTGCCGCCTCGGTGCCGCTTGAGATCGCTCACGCCACCGGGCGGCAACCAAGGACGCGGCGGCTGCGTCTTCCCGTGCGCCCTCTCGTACGTGACTTCTCGTACGCGTCCTCTCGTGGCAGACGGATGCCGCGGACGCCGCACTACAGTGGGTCGCGACACCCGGGACCGGGCAGACCAAGCAAGTACCGATGCAGGGAGCGCATGACGTGCGGCCGGTAGGCAGCAAGTACCTGCTCGAGGAGCCGCTCGGACGCGGCGCCACGGGCACCGTCTGGCGAGCCCGCCAGCGCGAGACCGCGGGCGCCGAGGCGGCCGTCGCCGGGCAGCCCGGCGAGACCGTCGCGATCAAGGTCCTCAAGGAGGAGCTGGCGAACGACGCGGACGTGGTGATGCGCTTCCTGCGCGAGCGCTCCGTCCTGCTCCGCCTCACGCACCCGAACATCGTGCGCACCCGCGACCTGGTCGTCGAGGGCGAGCTGCTCGCCCTCGTCATGGACCTCGTCGACGGCCCCGACCTGCACCGCTACCTGCGCGAGAACGGCCCGTTCTCGCCGGTCGCCGCCGCACTCCTTACCGCCCAGATCGCCGACGCGCTCGCCGCCAGCCATGCCGACGGCGTCGTGCACCGCGACCTGAAACCGGCGAACGTGCTGCTCAAGCAGGACGACGCGGGCATGCACCCGATGCTCACCGACTTCGGCATCGCGCGCCTCGCCGACTCCCCGGGCCTGACCCGTACGCACGAGTTCGTCGGCACGCCCGCCTATGTGGCCCCGGAGTCCGCCGAGGGCCGCCCGCAGACCAGCGCCGTCGACATCTACGGCGCGGGCATCCTGCTCTACGAGCTGGTGACCGGGCGCCCGCCGTTCTCCGGCGGCTCCGCGCTCGAAGTCCTGCACCAGCACCTCAGCGCCGAACCGCGCCGCCCCTCGACGGTCCCCGACCCGCTGTGGACGGTCATCGAGCGCTGCCTGCGCAAGAACCCGGACGACCGGCCGAGCGCCGAGAACCTGGCGCGCGCGCTGCGCACCGTCGCCGAGGGCATCGGCGTGCACGCCGGCAGCGCGCAGATCGCCGCCGCCGAGGGCGTGGGCGCCCTGTTGCGGCCGGACCCCGACCCGGCGCAGGTCCCGGGCGTCCCCGGCGCCGCCGACCCGACCCAGGTGCTGCCCAGCACCGGCTCGGGCGCGCCCTCCTACGACCCGAACGCGGCGACCGACGTCATGAGCCGGCAGCCCGGCCAGCAGGGGTTCGGGAGCTCCGACGCGGACCCCACCTCCGTGCTGCCGCACCGGGGCGCCGCCGACCCGACCGCCGTCATGCCGCCGGTCCCGCCGAACCGGCCGGGGCACAGCGCGCAGGGCGGCGGTCCTGAGAACCCGGACGACCCGCACCCCTGGCAGAACCAGATGCGGGCCGCCCGCGACCGCAACGAGCAGACGCAGGTCCAGTACCTCGACCCGAACGAGGACCCGCTGCGCCGCCGCCCGCAGCGCCAGGTGGCACGCCCCGAGCAGCAGTCCGCGCCGCAGCGGCCGGGCCCGCAGCAGTACGCGCCCCGGCAGCCGCGCCGCCAGACCCCTCAGCCGCCGCAGCCGCACCAGCCCTCGCCGTACGCGCCGCAGCGTCAGCAGCCGCAGCAGTACGCGCCGCCGCAGCAGCCGCCCCGGCAGGCCCCGCCCGCGCGGGAGCCGCGCGAGCCGCGTCGGCGCAGCTCCAACCCGATGAAGATCCCCGGTCTCGGCTGCCTCAAGGGCTGCCTGTTCATGATCGTGATTTTGTTCGTCGTGAGTTGGCTGGTCTGGGAGTTCACCCCGCTCCAGGACTGGATCGGCACCGGCAAGGGGTACTGGGCCCAGCTCTCCGACTGGTTCTCGACGGTCACCGGCTGGATCGGCGACCTGGGCAGCAAGACAGGCAACTGACCCTCCTCGTGCGTGACGTTGGAGATTTGTCGACATCCGACGGGTGATTTCCCCCGCTGATGCGTTGGTTGGCGTCCGAGCCGCGTAGCTTGGGCGCCAACACGCGTCTGTAGGAGCAGCCTTGGCACGGAAGATCGGCAGCCGGTACACCGCACACCAGATCCTGGGTCGCGGCAGTGCGGGCACGGTGTGGCTGGGTGAGGGACCCGAGGGACCCGTCGCCATCAAACTCCTGCGCGAGGACCTCGCCTCCGACCAGGAACTGGTCGGCCGCTTCGTCCAGGAGCGCACGGCCCTGCTGAGCCTCGACCACGCGCGCGTGGTCGGCGTCCGCGATTTGGTCGTCGACGGGAACGACCTGGCGCTCGTCATGGACCTGGTCCGCGGCACCGACCTGCGCACCCGCCTGGAGCGCGAGCGGCGCCTCGCCCCCGAGGCCGCCGTCGCCATCGTCGCGGACGTCGCCGACGCGCTGGCCGCCGCGCACGCCGCCGGCATCGTGCACCGCGACGTGAAGCCGGAGAACGTACTGCTCGACATGGAGGGCCCCCTCGGCCCCGGCGGCGCGCACCCGGCACTGCTCACCGACTTCGGCGTCGCCAAGCTCATCGACGCCCCGCGCCGCACCCGCGCCACGAAGATCATCGGCACGCCCGACTACCTGGCCCCCGAGATCATCGAGGGCCTGCCGCCGCGCGCCGCGGTCGACATCTACGCCCTCGCGACGGTCCTCTACGAACTCCTCGCGGGCTTCACCCCCTTCGGCGGCGGCCACCCGGGCGCCATCCTGCGCCGTCACGTCACGGAGACGGTCGTCCCGCTGCCCGGCATCCCCGACGAGCTCTGGCAGCTCCTGATCCAGTGCCTCGCGAAGGCCCCCGCCTCCCGGCTGCGCGCCTCGGAGCTGGCCGCGCGCCTGCGCGAACTCGGACCCCTCCTGTCGGGCATGGCCCCGCTGGACGTGGAGGACCCCGACGACCCCGGCGACCCGGACGCCCCCGCTCACCAGGGCGGTCAGGCGGACCGGGGCGCAGACGGGGCGAGCGGCGGACCGGGCGCCGGTCCGGCCGACGAGCACGCGCGCGCGTCCGCGCGGGAGACCGCCGAGCCCACGGCGCCCCGCCGGGGCGCGGTGTCCCTGGTGCCCGGCGCCGCCCCCGCCGACTCCAACCGCGACACCCATACGTCGATGCGGGTCCCGGCCCCCGACGAGCTGGCCGGGGGCGCCCGCGGCACGGCCCGCGCGCCGCGCGCCGCCGGCGCCCCGCGCCCGGGTTCGGCCCGCAACCGGCACCCCGCGCGGCGCCGCCGCATCACCCTGGGCGTGGCCGGTGTCGTCCTCGCGGCGGCGGTCGGCGGCGGTGTCTGGGCCGCCACCTCCTCCGGCTCGGACGAGGCACCGCCCGCGGACAGCAGCAACTCGGCCCCGGAGTCCCCGTAGGGCGGCCCCGGGACGGCCGGGACCGGATCACTTGCACCAGCCGTTAGGCTGGTGTCGTGGCAGTCGTCGATGTATCCGAAGAGCTGAAGTCCCTCTCCTCGACCATGGAGTCGATCGAGGCCGTCCTGGACCTCGACAAGATGAGGGCAGATATCGCCGTGCTCGAGGAGCAGGCGGCCGCGCCGTCCCTGTGGGACGACCCGGAGGCGGCGCAGAAGATCACCAGCAAGTTGAGCCACCTCCAGGCGGAGGTGCGCAAGGCCGAGGCGCTGCGCGGTCGTATCGACGACCTCTCCGTCCTCTTCGAGATGGCCGAGGAGGAGGACGACCCGGACACCCGCGCCGAGGCGGAGGCCGAGATGACCTCGGTGAAGAAGGCGCTGGACGAGATGGAGGTCCGTACGCTCCTGAGCGGTGAGTACGACTCCCGCGAGGCCCTGGTCAACATCCGCGCCGAGGCCGGTGGCGTCGACGCCGCCGACTTCGCCGAGCAGCTTCAGCGCATGTACCTGCGCTGGGCCGAGCGCCACGGCTACAAGACGGAGGTGTACGAGACGTCGTACGCGGAAGAGGCCGGCATCAAGTCGACCACCTTCGCCGTCCAGACGCCGTACGCGTACGGGACCCTCTCCGTCGAGCAGGGCACGCACCGGCTCGTGCGCATCTCCCCGTTCGACAACCAGGGCCGCCGCCAGACGTCGTTCGCCGGCGTCGAGGTGCTTCCCGTCGTCGAGCAGACCGACCACGTCGAGATCGACGAGTCGGACCTGCGCGTCGACGTCTACCGCTCCTCGGGCCCCGGCGGCCAGGGCGTCAACACGACGGACTCCGCGGTCCGCCTCACCCACCTGCCGACCGGCATCGTCGTCTCCTGCCAGAACGAGCGCTCGCAGATCCAGAACAAGGCGACCGCGATGAACGTGCTGCAGGCCAAGCTCCTGGAGCGCCAGCGCCAGGAGGAGCGGGCCAAGATGGACGCCCTCAAGGACGGCGGCAGCTCCTGGGGCAACCAGATGCGTTCGTACGTGCTGCACCCGTACCAGATGGTCAAGGACCTGCGCACCGAGTTCGAGGTCGGCAACCCGCAGGCCGTGCTCGACGGCGAGATCGACGGCTTCATCGAGGCCGGAATTCGCTGGCGCAAGCAGCAGGAGAAGTAAGCACCGCCCCGACTGGCTTTATCGACAAGGCAACTGCCGCTTTTCGAGCGGTAGTTGCCTTGTCGTTTTCCGGGACGGGTTCCGACTGTGAAGGTCCTTCGGCCTTTTACGTCACAGTCACATGTCCGTACGACGGTCAACTCGCCCTATTTCGGGGCATCGCGTGCGCAACGACCTTGACGTTGACCTGAAAACTGGGAAGGCTGGCGCGCGGCATGCGTATCAGTGGGACGCGTGTGAACGGGGGCCGGTCGAACGTGAAACCTGCTGCCCCCTGTTGAACGCGGTCCCGGGCGCTGCTCCATTCACGATTGGCTACTGGGGGTAGCAGACAGATGACCAAGAAGACGCGGATCCGTGTAGCGCGGATAGCCGCCGGTGCGGTGATCGCCGCCGGCGCGTCGCTGACCGCCGCGGGTGCCGCTTCCGCCCTGGAGGTCGATCTTCCGGGCCTCGCGCACGTGAGCGCCGACGAGGACGGGCTGGGCGTCGGTGTGGTCGGCGGTGCCGATGGTGGCGCGGCCGACGGCGGCGCGGTCGCCGGTGTCGACGGCGGCACGACCGACGGTGGCGCCACCACGGACGGCGGTACGACCGACGGCGGGACCACGGACGGCGGCACCACCGACGGTGGCACCACCGACGGTGGCCTCACCATCGGTGGCGTGGACGGCGGCACCACCGACGGTGGTACGACCGACGGCGGGACCACGGACGGCGGCACCACCGACGGCGGCACGACCGACGGTGGCACCACCGACGGCGGCGCCACCATCGGCGGCGGCGACGGCGGCAACGGCAACTCCGGTGGCGACAGCGGCGGCAACGGCGGCGGCAACTCCGGCGGAAACGGCGGCGGCAACTCCGGCGGAAACAGCGGCGGTAACGGCGGCGGCAACTCCGGTGGTGACTCCGGCGGTTCGTCCACCGGTGGCTCGTCCACGGGCGGCTCCTCCTCCACCGGCGGTTCCTCCACGGGCGGTTCGTCCACCGGTGGCGACAACACCAACCCCGACGGCAACAACAACCCCGTCGAGCAGGGCCAGGGCAAGGACAGCCTCCAGGACACCGGCTCCACCCCGGCCGAGCAGACCGGCGCCTCGCAGAAGGGCGGCGAGCTGGCCGAGACCGGTGCCGACGGCACCACGATCCTGCTGATCGGCGCCGCGACGATGATCGCGGGCGGTGTCGGCTTCCGCTTCCTGCCGCGCCTCGCCGGCAACCGCGGTGCCGCTGCGTAACGCCTGAGCGACACAGCGCGGCCGACGTCGAGCACGTGGGCGGCGCACACGGAAGGGCCCGGAGCCGAACGGCTCCGGGCCCTCTCGCGCGGTCTGGGTCTGTACGGTCTGCGTCTATACGGTCTGATGGGCGGCGAGCAGGGCCACGGCCGCCACCAGAACGATCACGAGCGCGATCAGCGCTGTCGGGTTCAGCCCGGCGAACGGGCCCTCCTGCTGAAGTCGCTGGCGGTTCGCCCGGCACACCGGGCAGCGACCCTCGCTCACAGGTGCCGCGCAGTTCGCGCACACCAACCGGTCCAAGGTCATGCGCCCGTCCTCCTCCCGCGCGGCGGAGCCGACGGAAACGTCTGCCAGATTCCCACTGGTTCTCTCCGCTCAACGCTCAGGGAAACGCAACCGTTCCCCCTCCACTGTGCCAGCTTCCCGTATTTTCGGCGCGGCCCGTCCCCAGGACCGTCTCTGACCAGGCACGGAGCGGACAAAAACGGCACCGACCAGGGCCCGCACCGGGACAAAACGCGCAACCAGGGACGGCGCCTGCGCCGCGTGTGCCGGTTCGCGTATGGTCACGCTCACCGAGGGGGTGTCTCGGACACCCCCGCCCCGACGCCCCCGACGCTCCGAGGCGCCCCCGTGATCCGATTCGACAACGTCTCCAAGGTCTACCCCAAGCAGACCCGCCCCGCCCTCAGGGATGTCTCCCTGGAGGTCGAGCGCGGTGAGTTCGTCTTCCTGGTCGGCTCGTCCGGCTCCGGCAAGTCGACGTTCCTGCGGCTGATCCTGCGCGAGGAGCGGTGCAGCCACGGCCAGGTGCACGTACTGGGCAAGGACCTCGCCCGTGTCTCCAACTGGAAGGTCCCGCAGATCCGCCGCCAGCTCGGCACGGTCTTCCAGGACTTCCGGCTGCTGCCCAACAAGACCGTCGGCGAGAACGTGGCGTTCGCGCAGGAGGTCATCGGCAAGTCCCGGGGTGAGATCCGCAAGGCCGTGCCGCAGGTCCTCGACCTCGTCGGACTCGGCGGCAAGGAAGGGCGGATGCCGGGCGAGCTGTCCGGCGGTGAGCAGCAGCGTGTGGCCATCGCGCGGGCGTTCGTGAACCGGCCCAAGCTGCTGATCGCGGACGAGCCCACCGGCAACCTCGACCCGCAGACGTCGGTCGGCATCATGAAGCTGCTCGACCGCATCAACCGGACCGGCACCACGGTGGTCATGGCCACCCACGACCAGAACATCGTGGACCAGATGCGCAAGCGCGTCATCGAACTGGAGAAGGGCCGCCTCGTCCGCGACCAGGCGCGCGGCGTCTACGGCTACCAGCACTGAGAAGTACCGAGAGAAGCTGCGAAAGGCTCAGTAAGCGTTATGCGTGCCCAATTCGTTCTGTCGGAGATCGGTGTCGGCCTCCGCCGCAATCTCACGATGACCTTCGCCGTCATCATCTCGGTGGCCCTCTCGCTCGCCCTGTTCGGCGGCTCACTGCTCATGAGCGACCAGGTCAACCAGATGAAGGGTTTCTGGTACGACAAGGTCAACGTCTCGATCTTCCTGTGCAACAAGGGGGACGCCGAGTCCGACCCGAACTGCGCCAAGGGCCCGGTCACCGCCGAGCAGAAAAAGCAGATCAGGGACGACCTCGCCAAGATGGACGTCGTCCAGAAGGTCGCGTACGAGTCCCAGGACCAGGCGTACAAGCACTACAAGGAGCAGTTCGGCGACTCCCCGCTGGCCAGTTCGCTGACGCCGGACCAGTTGCAGGAGTCGTACCGGATCAAGCTGACGAACCCGGAGAAGTACGAGGTCATCGCGACCGCGTTCAACGGGCGACCGGGTGTGCAGTCCGTGCAGGACCAGAAGGGCGTGCTCGACAACCTCTTCAGACTGCTCGGCTACCTGAACTACGCGGCCGGGGCCGTGATGCTGGTGATGCTCGTGGTCGCGCTGCTGCTCATCGTGAACACGGTGCGGGTCTCCGCGTTCTCCCGGCGCCGCGAGACCGGCATCATGCGCCTCGTCGGCGCGTCCGGTTTCTACATCCAGGCGCCGTTCATCATGGAGGCGGCGGTCGCCGGACTCATCGGCGGCGGCATCGCCTGCGTCTTCCTGGCGGCCGGCCAGTACTTCGTGATCGACAACGGCGTGGCGCTCTCCGACAAGCTCCAGCTCATCAACTTCATCGGCTGGGACGCGGTGCTCACCAAGCTGCCGCTCATCCTCGCGGTGAGTGTGCTGATGCCTGCGCTGGCCGCGTTCGTCGCGTTGCGCAAGTACCTGAAGGTGTGACGAGAGTCCCCGGAGGCGCGGGGCGCCGGGCGGGGCAACGCCCCGTACGGCGCCCCGCGTTGTCCTAGACTCACCGACATGTCAGGCCCGGATCGGCTCCCCGCGCTCGCCGCGCACTCCATGCCTCGTCGCATCGGTCGTGGGGCGGCCCTGACACTGCTCTTCGCCGGCGTCCTCGCCGCCGGTGCCGCGACCGGCTCCTGGCCGGACGAGGGCCCCGAGACCGCCGCGGAACCGGGCCGCCGGGTCGCCGCCGTGCACAAGAGACCGTACGCGGACCCGACCGAGGCCGCCGCCGAGGCGATGCAGGACGGCAAGTCCCCGACCCTCGCCGCCGAGGAGGCCGTCAGCCGCAGCGGCGACCGCTGGGGCTCGGTCTACTCCCAGGGCGAGTACAAGGAGTTCGAGCAGGCGCTGGACGGCGAGTACACCGGTGTCGGGCTGTGGGCCCGCCGGGCCGCCGACGGCGACGTCCAGGTCACCAAGGTCCGTTCCGGCTCGCCCGCGCAGCTCGCCGGTATCCGTGAGGGCGACCGCATCGCGGCCGTCGACGGCAGGCCGGTCACCGGCCGCCCCGTCACCGAGGTCCTCGGGCTGCTGCGCGGCGAGCACGCCGGTACGGCCGTGCGTGTCGGACTCCAGCGCGGCACGCGCGCGTGGAGCGAGACACTGCGCCGCGCCAACCTCCCGACCGAATCCGTCACCGCCACCCGCCTCGCGTCCGGCGCCGTGCTCATCAAGGTCAGCGCCTTCACCAAGGACTCCGGCGTACAGGTGCGACGCGCGGTACGCGAGGCGCCCGCGCGCGCGGGCATCGTCCTGGACCTGCGGGGCAACTCGGGCGGCCTGGTCACCGAGGCGGTCGGCGCGGCCTCGGCGTTCCTGGACGGCGGGCTCGTGGCGACGTACGACGTACGGGGCAGGCAGCGCGCCCTGCACGCCGAGCGCGGCGGCGACGCCACCAGGCCGCTGGTCGTGCTCGTCGACAGCGGCACGATGAGCGCGGCCGAACTGCTCACCGGCGCCCTCCAGGACCGCGGCCGTGCCGTCGTCGTGGGCAGCCGGACCTTCGGCAAGGGCTCGGTCCAGATGCCGACCCCGTTGCCCGACGGCTCCGTCGCCGAGCTGACCGTCGGGCACTATCGCACGCCCTCGGGGCGGGGTGTCGACGGCCGCGGGATCACCCCCGACCTGGAGGCCGAGGACGGCGCCCGCCATCGGGCCGAGACAGTATTGAGTGGCCTCGGCACCCCCTCGTAGTGCGAAAATGGCCAGCACTATGGCCAAGGGAATGTACGTACCGAAGGAGTCCCAGCCCAAGCAGGGCAAGGGGGACGCGTCCAGCAAGAAGGACGGCAAGCGCAAAATCGTCGCCCAGAACAAGAAGGCACGGCACGACTACGCGATCATCGACACCTACGAGGCCGGTCTCGTCCTGACCGGCACGGAGGTCAAGTCGCTGCGCCAGGGACGCGCCTCCCTGGTCGACGGCTTCGTCCAGATCGACGGGCACGAGGCGTGGCTGCACAACGCCCACATCCCCGAGTACAGCCAGGGCACGTGGACCAACCACACCGTGCGCCGCAAGCGCAAGCTGCTCCTGCACCGCGAGGAGATCGACAAGCTGGAGTCGAAGTCGCAGGAGACCGGCCACACCATCGTGCCGCTGGCGATCTACTTCAAGGACGGCCGGGCGAAGGCCGAGATCGCGCTCGCCAGGGGTAAGAAGGAGTACGACAAGCGGCAGACGCTGCGCGAGAAGCAGGACCGCCGGGACTCGGACCGGGCCATCGCGGCGGCGAAGCGGCGCCAGCGGGCGAAGGAGCACTGACCGCCGGGAATACGCTGGCATCGACCGGCGTTGGTCACGTACGATGGCACTGCTCCTCACCGCAGGAGCACCGGATCGAAAGATCCACCTTGAAAAAACAACATGGGGATGATCGGTTTCGACAGCGGCTGTCGAAGCAGGGGAAGCGAGCCGAGGAAGCGGCAATGATCTCGTTAACCATATGTCGCAACCAATAATCGCCAATTCCAAGAGCGATTCCCAGTCCTTCGCCCTCGCTGCCTAATAAGCAGTGAGTGAAGGACCCTTAATGGGTGTCAGCCCGGGAGTGTTCCCGACCCGGATCCTGGCATAATCTAGGGGACTAAACCATCGAGCCCGGTCACGGGGTTCGATGGGAAATCAAACAGTGACTGGGCCCGTCGGAGACTTGTTCGCGAGATCTCCGGGGCCGAGAAAATCGTAGCGAACTGCGCTCGGAGAAGCCCTGCTGCTGCACCGTTGGACGCGGGTTCGATTCCCGCCATCTCCACCACCCCATGCGACCCAGGCCCGGCTGTTCACACAGCCGGGCCTTCGTCGTTGTGTGGTCCGGCGCCATACCGAGGGTTCCGGGGCGCTTCTACCTTCGCTCCCCATGACACACACCAGCGCACTCACCCGCCCCCGCACCAGAGCCGCGACCGTGCTCCTGGTCCTCTTCGCCCTCTTCCTGGCCGCCGTGCCGCGGGCGTCCGCCGCCGGGCCCGCGATCCAGGAAGTCACCGGATTCGGGAGCAATCCGGGCGGGCTGAAGATGTTCCGGTACGTACCCGACGGGTTGCCGGGCGGGCGGCCCGTCGTGGTCGTCCTGCACGGCTGCACGCAGAACGCCGCCGGGTACGGGAACGGCAGTGGCTGGGTCTCGCTCGCCGACCGGTGGGGGTTCTCCGTCGTGTTGCCCCAGCAGACCTCGGGCAACAACCTCAACTCCTGTTTCAACTGGTTCCAGAGCGGCGACATCGAGCGCGGCCATGGGGAGGCCGCGTCGATCGCGCAGATGGTCGACAAGCAGGTCGCCGACGTGGGTGCGGACGCCTCGCGGAGCTACGTGAGCGGTCTCAGCGCCGGGGGCGGGATGACTGCCGTGATGATGGCCGCGTACCCGGAGAAGTTCGCCGCCGCCGGTGTCGTCGCCGGGCTGCCGTACGGGTGCGCGCAGGCCGCCACGTCGCCGTACGTCTGCATGTACGTGGGGGCCACCCAGAGCCCGAGGCAGTGGGGCGACCGGGTGCGGGCGGCGCGGCCCGGATACGCGGGGCCCTGGCCGCGCCTCACCGTGTTCCAGGGCAGCGCCGACTACACCGTGAAGCCCGTCAACATGGCGGACCTCGTGGAGCAGTGGACCGATGTGCGGGGCGCCGACCAGGTCGCCGATGTGAGCGACACCGTCGCCGGATACCCGCACCAGCTCTTCCGGGACGCCTCCGGGAGCCCGGCCGTGGAGACGTACAGCATCACCGGCATGGGGCACGGGCAGCCCGTCGACCCGGGGACCGGCGCCGGCCAGTGCGGGACCGCGGGGGCGTACCTCCTCGATGTGAACATGTGCGCCGCCTACGTCCTCGGTCACTCGTGGGGTCTTGGCTGAGGGTGCGGCGTCCGGGATGCTCCGTGGCATGAGCAGATTCCACGGACCTGGCAGATCTGGCGGACCGGGCGATGCGGGCGGGACGGGCGTCAACTCCCGTCGGGGGTACAGGAGATGGGTGTGGCCCGCCGTCCTCGGCGTGGTTGCCGCCACCTTCTCGTGGGGTGGGCCCGCGGGGGCCGACTCCAGCCCCGGCGGGCTGTCCGAGGCGATCGACACCGTCCTCGGCGACCCGCGCATGGAGGGCGGCGCGGCGAGTGTCGTCGTCGCCGACGCCGCCACCGGCGAGACCCTGTACCAGCACAACGCGACCGGGCGGCTCGTGCCCGCCTCCAACACCAAGCTCGCCACGTCCACCGCGGCCATGGAACTCCTCGGCCCCGACCACCGGTTCACCACCGACGTGCTGGCCGGTGGGCGGGTGCGCGGCGGGGTGCTCGACGGCGACCTGTATCTGCGCGGGACCGGCGATCCGACCACGCTCGCGGCCGACTACGACAAGCTCGCCGCGGAGGTCGCCGCCGCCGGGGTGCGGAAGGTCGACGGGCGGCTCGTCGCCGACGACACCCGCTTCGACGACCGGCGGCAGGGCGACACCTGGGGCGCCGACGACGAGTCCTCGTACTACGCCGCCCAGATCTCGGCGCTGAGCGTCGCCCCCGACACCGACTACGACACGGGGACCGTCATCGTCGAGGTCGTCCCGGGCACGAAGGCGGGGGAGAAGCCCGCCGTGCGCGTCACGCCCGAGACGGACTACGTGCACTTCGACGTGCGGGCGAACACGGTGGCCGCCGGGGGCGAGAACAGCGTCACCGTCGAGCGGCGGCACGGGACCAACACCATCACCGTCGACGGCACCGTGCCGGTGGGCGGGGACACCACCAAGGAGTGGGTCACCGTGTGGGAGCCGACCGGCTACGCGGCGGCCGTCTTCCGCGACGCGCTCGCCGCGCACGGGGTGCGGGTGACCGGCCCCACCAGGCCGGGCCGCGCCACCCCCGCCGGAGCCAGGCGGCTCGCCTCGCACGACTCCATGGCGTTGAAGGACCTGCTCGTCCCGTTCATGAAGCTGTCCAACAACATGCACGCCGAGGCGCTGACCAAGGCCATGGGCTACAAGGCGACCGGGCGGCCCGGGAGCTGGGACGACGGGACCGCCGCCATCGCCTCCTACCTGAAGGGCGCCGGGGTGGACGCGGGCAAGGTGCGGCAGGTCGACGGCTCGGGACTCTCGCGCAAGAACAACTTCGCCGCCCGGCAACTCGCCGACCTGCTGCTCTCCGTACGGCACGCGCCCTGGTACGCCGACTGGTACGCGTCGCTGCCGGTGGCCTGCGCCCCGGACCGGTTCGTCGGCGGGACGCTGCGCTCCCGGATGTGCGGCACCCCGGCCGCCCTCAACGCCCGTGGCAAGACGGGGTCGTTGACGGGAGCGAGCGCCCTGTCCGGTTACGTGAAGGACGCCGACGGGCGCGAGCTGGTCTACAGCGTCGTACAGAACAACTACCTCGCCGCCTCCGTGAAACCGCTGGAGGACGCGATCGTCGTGACCCTCGCCGAGTCGACCGCCGAGGCGGCGACCGCCGTCCCGCCGAAGTCGGCGCGCTCCCTGCCCGCGGCGGAACGGGACGGCGACCTGGAGTGCTCGTGGCGCAAGCCCGCCACCTGCTGACTCCTCAGGGCCGCCGGGGGCGCCGTACGTATCCGTAGAGCGCCGGCAGCAGCGCCGTCACCGCCGCGGTGATCGGCACGGTGTACGCCGCGGTGGGGCCCCAGTGCTCCACCGCGGCACCCCCGGCCGCCGAACCGGAGGCGATACCGCCGAGCAGACCGGTCACCGCGAGCGTCATACCCTCGTTCAACCGGCCCGCCGGGGTGCGCTCCTGGACCAGCGTCATGCCGGTCACCATCGTCGGGGCCGTCGCCATACCGGCGATCAGGAGTGCCCCGCCGAGCGCGAGAAGGGAGCCGGTGAGGGCGGCGGCGAGCAGCGGCAGCGTCATCAGGACGGCCATCGCCGCGACGCACACCGGGTGGCGCCGATCGGCCGGGCCCAGGGGTCTCGTCGCCCCGTGGACCAGGCCCGCCGCGCACGAGCCCGCGGCTTGCAGCGCGAGGATGCCGCCCGCCCAGACCTTGTGGCCCTGCGCGTCCGCGAAGGCGACCGTGACGACTTCGAGGGAGCCGAAGATCGCGCCCGTGGCGAGGAAGGCGATCAGCAGCGGCGGCATGCCACGCGCGCGTAGCGGGGTTTTCGTCGTCTCCGCGCGCGCGTGGGGAGGCGGTTCCGTGGCGCGCTGGGCCGCGAAGATCAGTACGCCCGTCATCATGAGGACGACGCTGACCAGCGTGCCCGCCTCGGGGAACAGGGTTCCGCACAGGAAGGCGGCCACCACGGGGCCGAGCATGTAGCAGAGTTCGTCCGCCGCCTGCTCGAAGGAGTTCGCCGTGTGCAGCGCGTCCGCGTCGCCCTTGAGGAGATGCGCCCAGCGGGCCCGCGACATGCCGCCGGTGTTGGGCGTGGCCGCCGACGCCAGATACGCGGCGAACAGGGTCCAGTCCGGCGCCCCGAAGCGCACGCACAACAGCAGCGCGAGCGAACCGCATGCCGAGATGACGGTGGCCGGGACGGCGACGCGCGCCTGCCCGTGGCGGTCGACGAGCCGGGCGGTCCACGGGCCGACGAGCGCGTTGGCGACCAGGCCCGTCGCGGTGACGGCCCCGGCGAGCGCGTACGACCCCCGCGTCCCGGAGATCATGATGACCGCGCTGATGCTGAACATCCCTTGCGGGAAGCGGGCTATGAGGTTGCCGAGGGTGAAGGCGCGGGCGCCGGGGAGGGCGAAGAGACGGGCGTACGTGATCTTCCCGGCAGCGGGAGCGGGAGCGGGCGGGGTGGTGTCCGGGGCGGTGGTCGCGTCAGGCATGGAGAAGAGCGTCGCCGCGGGTCACCCACGCGGTCCAACACCTACTCGGTGACGATTGACGCGTCCACGTTGTAAGTTCGCCCGATGCCGCCCTCCGCCGGAACCCCACGGCACGTCGAACCACGCCTGCTGCGCGCCTTCCTCGCCGTCGCCGACGAGCTCCACTTCACCCGCGCCGCCGCCCGCCTGTACGTCGCCCAGCAGGCCCTCAGTCGCGATATCCGGCGCCTGGAGCGGGAGCTGGGCGCCGTGCTGTTCGGACGGACCACACGGCAGGTGACGCTCACCGCGGAGGGCGCGCGGCTGCTCCCGTACGCGCGGCGCGCGATCGAGGCACAGGACGAGCTGCTCGCGGTGTTCACCCGGCCCGCCCCGGAGGCCGGGCCGCTGCTCGTCGATGTGAACAGCCCCGGGCTCGTGCACGAGCGGGTTCTCGCGCGGGCCCGCGACCTCGCCCCCGAGTGCGAGCTGATGGCCCGTTACGAAAGCGGCCTGACGGGCGCCGCCGCCGAACTCCTGGCGGGGCGGATCGACGTCTCCTTCGGCCGGTTCGCGGGGCTCGACCGAGCGGTGCGGGACCGTCTCGCGCAGCAGCCCCTGCGCTACGAGCCCATGGCGGTCGTGCTCCCCGAGGAACATCCGCTGGCCGCGCTCGACGCCGTACCGCTGGACCGGCTCGCGGGGGAGACGATCTACGCGGGCGCCGGTAATCCGCGGACGCCCGAGTGGACCGATCTGGCCCGGCGGCTGTTCGCCGGGCGGGGCATCCGGATCGCGCCACCCGCACCGCTCGCCGTCGGCGAGGAGGAATTCCGGCGGATCATGGCGAAGTACCGTCATCCGGTTCTTACCGGTGTCGACTTTCCGGCCATGCCGGGATCGGTGCTCCGGCCACTCGTCGACCCCGTCCCGCTGTCACCGGTGTCACTTGTGTGGCGAAAGGGGCGGAAACATCCGGGGATCGAGGCGTTGAGGGTCGCCGCGGCCGAACTCGCCGAGGAGGAAGGGTGGCTCAGACAGCCCGAGGGCGCATGGATACCCGCCGCAGATGCACTCATCATGATGAACCGCGATTGAAGCCAGGACGCACGTGGTACCGGCGGCGCTACGTTCATTCCCCGGGTGCGGTGTGATAAGAGGGGCGCTCGGATCGGGTGGGGACCGGTCCGGTCGACGGAGATGCGGCCCCTCACGTACGCACCCATGAACGTGTCCTTGGGGGGATGTGCGTACGGTGGAGAATTGGCGAGAAGACGCCCTGTCGGGGCACACCCATGATCCGAACGAGGTGACGGTTCAACTCGACGGCGCGGGGCGGCAGTTGGGTGCTCTGCTCACCGCGGGCGCCGGGCCGGGCGGATCGGTCGGGACGCTCGGGGTGCCGGTCGGCGGCAAGGAGGGCAAGGAAGTCCCCGTCTTCGTCGACGACTCGGGGCGGCGCGGTCGCACCTTCCGACGGGTCGGCGTGGCGATGGGCCTGGCCTGTGCGGTGTACGCGGTCGTCATCGTGCTCACCATGCTGTGGGGCAATTCCAGCGCGCCCTGGCTGCCCATGCCCAAGGAGCCCGCGGACAAGGTCGACACCAAGCCGCTGCTCCCCGTCGAGTCCTCGACGCCCTCCATATCCCCGGGCACCACCCCCGGCCCGAGCGTCTCCGGCACCGCGCCCGGCTCCGCCGTGACCCCGGGCGCAGGCAAGGCCCCGTCCCAGGACGCCGGTGGCGACGACGCCGAGCCCGACCGGGGCGCGGGCACCGGCAGCGCGCCGCCCGGCAGACCCGGGGTGAGCAAGCCGAAGCCGCCCGCCGTCCCGACCGCGCCGGGAAGCACCACCACGCCACCGGTCGTCCCGCCCGTCGACCCGCCCGCAGGCAGCGGCTCGCCGACGCCCGTCGAGCCGTCCGGCGTCCCGACCGCGGACCCGGTGGGCGGCGGCAGCGACATCACCGCCTCCCGCGCCCTGCCGGGCCGGATCGTCGCGCACCTCCCCGGCGGCGCCCCGGCGCCGTCCTTCGCGCCCCTGGAAAGGGGCGTCCTGTAGATGCCCCACCGCTCACGTCCCGGGCAGCCCCGTGCCCGAAAGCGCCGCCTTCCGCTGCGCTACCTCCTGCCGTCACTGCTCCTCGCGGCGATGATGGTCATGCTCATGCTGCGTGGTTACGTGCACAGCGAGATCCTCGCCGACCACCGCGTCCGGCCCGAGGCGGCCACCGACGAGGTCCCGCACCGCGTCCTCGACGGCGGACCCGTCATCGACGCCCGCGACGACCACGTCGACACGGCCCGCATACCGCACCGGAAACTGGTGCTCACCTTCGACGACGGGCCCGACCCGACCTGGACCCCCGAGGTCCTCGACGTCCTGAAGAAGCACCACGCGCACGGCGTCTTCTTCGTCACCGGCACCATGGCCTCGCGCTACCCGGGCCTGGTGCGGCGCATGGTCAACGAGGGCCACGAGGTCGGCCTGCACACCTTCAACCATCCCGACCTCTCCTACCAGACGCAGAACCGCATCGACTGGGAGCTGTCCCAGAACCAGCTCGCGATCGAGGGCGCCGCCGGCATCCGCACCTCGCTGTTCCGCCCGCCCTACTCCTCGTTCTCCGACGCCTTCGACAACACGTCCTGGCCGGTGACCGAGTACATCGCCAGCCGCGGCTACCTCACGGTCGTCAACAACACCGACAGCGAGGACTGGAAGCGCCCCGGCGTCGAGGAGATCATCCGCCGGGCCACCCCGCGCGACGGCAAGGGCGCCATCGTCCTGATGCACGACTCCGGCGGCGACCGCTCCCAGACCGTCGCCGCGCTCGACCGCTTCCTGCCCGAACTCCAGGACAGGGGCTACCGGTTCAAGAACCTCACCGAGGCCCTCGGCATGCCCAGCGCGCACACACCCGTGACCGGCGTGGAGCTGTGGAAGGGCCGGGCGTGGGTCTACGCGGTCCAGGCGTCGGAGAACATCACGGGCGTCCTGGTCGTCGGGCTCGCCGTCATCGGCGTCCTCGTCATGAGCCGCTTCGGTCTCATGCTGCTGCTGTCCGCGCTGCACGCCCGGCGCGTACGCCGCCGCGGCTTCGCCTGGGGCCCGCCCGTCACGGAACCGGTGTCGGTGCTGGTACCGGCGTACAACGAGGCCAAGTGCATCGAGAACACCGTGCGGTCCCTGATGGCGAGCGAGCACCCCATCGAGGTCATCGTCATCGACGACGGCTCCGGCGACGGCACGGCCCGCATCGTGGAGAACCTGCGGCTGCCGAACGTCCGGGTCGTGCGCCAGCTCAACGCGGGCAAACCGGCCGCCCTCAACAGGGGCCTGGCCAACGCCCGGTACGACCTCGTCGTGATGATGGACGGCGACACCGTCTTCGAACCGGCCACCGTGCGCGAACTGGTCCAGCCGTTCGGCGACCCGCGCGTGGGCGCCGTCGCGGGCAACGCGAAGGTCGGCAACCGGGACTCGCTGATCGGCGCCTGGCAGCACATCGAGTACGTGATGGGCTTCAACCTCGACCGCCGGATGTACGACGTCCTGCGCTGCATGCCGACGATCCCGGGGGCCGTCGGCGCCTTCCGCCGCTCCGCCCTCGCCCGTATCGGCGGCATGAGCGACGACACCCTCGCCGAGGACACCGACGTCACCATGGCGCTGCACCGCGACGGCTGGCGCGTGGTCTACGCCGAGAAGGCCCGCGCCTGGACCGAGGCCCCCGAGTCCGTCCAGCAACTGTGGTCGCAGCGCTACCGCTGGTCCTACGGCACCATGCAGGCCATCTGGAAGCACCGCCGCGCGGTGGTCGAGCGCGGGCCCTCCGGCCGTTTCGGCCGCGTCGGACTGCCCCTGGTCTCCCTGTTCATGGTCCTCGCCCCGCTCCTCGCGCCCCTGATCGACGTCTTCCTCCTGTACGGAGTGGTCTTCGGCCCCACCCAGAAGACGGTGCTGGCCTGGCTCGGCGTGCTCGCCGTCCAGGCGGTCTGCGCGGCGTACGCCTTCCGCCTCGACAAGGAACGTATGACGCACCTCATCTCCCTCCCGCTCCAGCAGATCCTCTACCGGCAGTTGATGTACGTCGTGCTGCTCCAGTCCTGGATCACGGCCCTCACCGGCGGCCGGTTGCGCTGGCAGAAGCTGCGCCGCACGGGCGCGCTCGGCGCCGTGCCGGGCAGCCTGCCCCGGCAGCGGACCGCGTCGGTCCCCGGCGAGAGCAGGAGGCCCGTCGCATGACGCAGCCGTACGGGGACGACGTCCCCTCGTGGCCGGTCCCGCCCGCCGGACCGGAGACCGACGCCCGGCCGCTGAGCACCCAGGCGCCCGCGCAGCCCGCCGCCCGGGTCACCGAGGCGCCCCGCGGGACGGAGGCCACCTCCCTGCTGACACCGGACGAGGCCCTGGTGCCCGCACAGGCCCGGACCTCCGCACCGGCGCCCGCGAAGCCGGGCCGGGACCGCTATCTCGACCTGCTGCGTTCCGTCGCGCTCCTCCGCGTCGTCGTCTACCACCTCTTCGGCTGGGCGTGGCTGAGCGTGGTGTTCCCGTCGATGGGCGTGATGTTCGCGCTCGCCGGGTCCCTGATGGCGCGCTCCCTGAACCGACCGGCGCTCGGCGTGATCCGCGGGCGCGTCCGACGACTGCTGCCGCCGCTGTGGGCGTTCAGCGCGGTGGCGCTGTCGCTGCTGTTCATCGGCGGCTGGAACCCGGGCAAGGACCCCGACTACGGGGGGCTGTGGGGCTGGCTCGGCATCATCGACTACGTCGTCCCGATCGGCTCACCGCCCTTCCCCTTCGAGGTGGCGAACCCGCCCGGGTTCCTGGAGAGCAGTTGGGCCGAGCAGGGCGTAGGGCCTCTGTGGTACCTGCGCACGTACCTCTGGTTCGTGCTCGCCTCGCCGCTGCTCCTGTGGGCCTTCCGCAAGATGCCGTGGGCGACACTGCTCGCGCCGCTGGCGCTCACCGCCGTCGTGGGCACGGGCCTGGTCGAGATCCCCGGCAGAACCGGTGAGGCGGTCACCGACTTCGCCGTCTACGGCGGTTGCTGGGTGCTGGGCCTCGCGCACCACGAGGGCGTACTGGCGAAGGTGCCGCGCTATCTGGCGGTCTCCGGCGCGACCCTCGTCATGGCCTTCGGCCTGTGGTGGGCCTCGGGCCATCTGACCGAGGAGGGCTGGGACCTGAACGAGATCCCGCCGGCGCAGGCCACGTGGTCCCTCGGCTTCGTCGTCATCCTCCTCCAGTACGCGCCTTCCTGGCGGGAGTTGCCGGGGCGCCTGGCCCGTTGGGACAGGCCGATCACGCTGGCCAACAACCGGGCCGTCACGATCTACCTCTGGCACAACCTGCTGATCATGGCGACGTTCCCGCTGGTCGACCTGGTCTATTCGCTTCCGTTCATGACGGACGGGCTGGTTTCCGCCCTCGACTCGACGTACATGTTCTGGACGTTCGTCCTCGTCTGGCCGCTGATCGCGCTCGCGATCGTGGGCACGGGCTGGGTCGAGGACCTGGCCGCCAAGCGCCCGCCGCGCCTCTGGCCGGACGGCGCGCGCAGCCGCCCGAAGGGACGGCGCAAACGGCACTGAGGGCCCGAGGCCCCGAGGCCCCGGCAGGGCTTGTGCCCGAAGGCTGCCTCCGGGTTGACTTGTGCGCGCTGTGCGGCGTGGGCCGCTCGGTTCGTACGGGGAGTACGGGGACGGGGACAGCCATGACGCAGCCGCCGCAGGACGGGCCGGGGTACGGGTACGGCGGGCCGCCCCCGCAGCAGCCGCCCGCCGGGCCCTACGGGGCGCCGGGTCCCTACGGCGCCCCCGCGCACCACCCCGGCCCGTACGGCACCGGCAACCCGTACGCGAGCGCGCCCCCCACCCCACCGCAACAGCCCGCGTACGGGCAGTCGCCGTACGGCCGGTTCCCGCCGCCGCAGGCCCCCTTCCCGCCCCAGCCGGGGCAGGGCGGTCCGGGCGGCGGCGGTGGCAGGAAGCGGGCGGTGCTGGTCGCCGTCGCGGTCGTGGTCGGCGCCGCGCTCGCGGGCGGCGGTGTCCTCCTGGCCACCAGCGGCGACGACGACGGCGGCGATGCCGAGCCGGTCGCCGAGCGGAGCAGCATCGTCGCGACGGGCAGCGTCGGACCGGCGCCGAGCGAGACCGGCTACCCGAGCCCCGGGTCACCCCCGTCCGAGACCCCGTACGGCGACGAGCCGAGCGAGCGCCCGGCGGGCTCCACCGGCTACCAGGGGCAGTGGCAGAACGAGAAGGCGCAGACCCTCACCGTCGGCGCGAAGATCGCGTCCGGCAACGCCAAGGGGAAGTACAGCGTCTCCTACATCGACTCCGCCGGTAAGGGGATCTGCAGCGGCATCGGGGAGACGCGCGGCGGGGACGGCTTCCGGATCGCCGTCTCCTGCCTGGGCAAGGACACCGGCGACGAGGTCTTCGCCGCCAACCTCAGCCAGGCCGCCGACGTCGTCACCCTCACCTGGGACAAGGGCGGCTCGGTGAAGCTGCCCTGGTCGGGTGCGGGCTCCGACTGATCCGTCGCCCTTGCCCGGGCCTCACCGCTCGCCGCCGCCCCGGGTGAGAGCAACGTTCCCCACCGGTCATCGCACGCCACAGTCCGGAAATCCGCCCTCTCTACCGTCGGTCGCGGAAGGCAGGACCAGCGACCCTGGAGGCGTGAGATGGCAGGCCGGAGCCGGACCCGTGAGTGGGTCGATCGGTGGGACCCCGAGGACGAGACGTTCTGGGCGGAGACGGGCGCGAAGGTCGCCCGGCGCAACCTCCTCTTCTCCATCCTGTCCGAGCACATCGGGTTCTCCATCTGGACCCTGTGGTCGGTCATGGTCCTGTTCATGGGGCCCGAGTACGGCATCGACCCGGCGGGCAAGTTCTTCCTCGTCTCGATGGCCACCCTCGTCGGCGCCTTCGCGCGCGTGCCCTACACCTTCGCCGTCGCCGTCTTCGGCGGTCGCAACTGGACGGTCATCTCGGCGAGCATGCTGCTGGTACCGGCGATCGCCGCGTTCGTCGTGATGGAGCCGGGGACCTCGTACAGCACGTTCATGGTGTGCGCGGCGCTCACCGGCGTCGGCGGCGGCAACTTCGCCTCCTCCATGACGAACATCAACTCCTTCTTCCCCATGCGCAAGAAGGGCTGGGCGCTCGGCCTGAACGCGGGCGGCGGCAACATCGGCGTCCCCGTCATCCAGCTCGTCGCCCTCGCCGTCATCGGCATGAGCGGCGGCCCGCGCGTCCTGCTCGGCATCTACATCCCGCTGATCCTGGTCTCGGCGCTCTGCGCGGCCCTGTTCATGGACAACCTGGCGTCGGTGAAGAACGACACCGGCGCCGCCCGGGACGCCGCCAAGGACGCCCACACCTGGATCATGGCGTTCCTCTACGTCGGCACGTTCGGCTCGTTCATCGGCTACTCGTTCGCGTTCGGGCTCGTCCTCCAGACCCAGTTCGGCCGTACGCCGCTCCAGGCCGCCGGTGTCACCTTCATCGGGCCGCTGCTCGGCTCGCTGATCAGGCCCGTCGGCGGACGGCTCGCCGACCGGTTCGGCGGGGCCCGCATCACGCTGTGGAACTTCGTGGCGATGGGCGCCGCGACGTCCGTGGTGATCCTGGCGTCGGTCCAGAAGTCGCTCGCCCTGTTCACCGTCGCGTTCATCGTCGTGTTCGTGCTGAGCGGCCTCGGCAACGGGTCCACGTACAAGATGATCCCCGGCATCTTCCACAACAAGGCGCTCGGCCTCGGGCTGACGGGCGAGGAGGCCGCCGCGTACGGGCGCCGTCTCTCGGGCGCCTCCATGGGGCTGATCGGCGCGGTCGGCGCGCTCGGCGGACTCGGCATCAACCTGGCGTTCCGCCAGTCCTTCCAGACGGCCGGTACCGGTACCGGGGCCTTCGTCTCCTTCCTCGTCTTCTACGCGGTCTGCTTCGCCGTGACCTGGGCCGTATACCTTCGCCGTACGGCCGCGCGCGCCGAGGCCGCGCCGGCCGCCGAGGCGAAGCCGCAGCTCAGCTACGCCGAGGTGTGAGAAGCGAGCACGTAACACGTACGCAATCATGCTGATCCGGGCCTGTCATGGTGGGTTGACAGGCTCGGACGTCGGCGTGACAGCAGAGACCGAGCCGGCAGAGCACGGACGACCGTCGAGCGGGACGAGAACCAGCATGGACGAGGAACAGCAGACAGCCGGGGCCGCGCAACCGCACGGCCCGCTCGCGGGCTTCACCGTGGGCGTGACCGCCGCACGCCGCGCCGACGAACTGGGCGCGCTGCTCAAGCGCCGCGGCGCGACGGTGCTGCACGCGCCCGCGCTGCGGATCGTGCCCCTCTCCGACGACAGCGAACTGCTCGCCGCCACCAAGGAGTTGATCGACCAGGTCCCCGACGTGGTGGTGGCGACGACCGCGATCGGCTTCCGCGGCTGGGTCGAGGCGGCCGACGGCTGGGGCCTGGGCGAGGAGCTGATCGCCCGGCTGCGCGGGGTGGAGCTGCTCGCGCGCGGGCCCAAGGTGAAGGGGGCGGTCCGCGCGGCGGGGCTGACGGAGGAGTGGTCGCCGTCGTCGGAGTCGATGGCGGAGGTCCTTGAGCGGCTGCTCGCCGAGGGCGTCCAGGGCAGGCGGGTCGCGGTCCAGTTGCACGGTGAACCGCTGCCCGGCTTCGTGGAGGCGTTGCGCGAGGCCGGGGCCGAGGTGGTGGGGGTGCCGGTGTACCGGTGGATGCCGCCGGAGGACATCGGGCCCGTCGACCGGCTCCTGGACGCGACGGTGGCGCGGGGCGTGGACGCGCTGACGTTCACCTCGGCGCCCGCGGCGGCGTCGCTCCTGAACCGGGCGGAGGAGCGCGGCCTGCTGCCCGAGCTGCTGGCGGCGCTGCACCATGACGTCGTGCCCGCCTGCGTGGGCCCCGTGACGGCGCTGCCGCTCCAGGGGCACGGCGTGGACACGGTGCAGCCGGAGCGGTTCCGGCTCGGCCCGCTGGTGCAGCTCCTCTGCCACGAACTTCCCTCCCGGGCCCGCACGTTGCCGATCGCGGGGCACCGGGTGGAGATCCGCGGGCACGCCGTCATGGTCGACGGGGAGCTGCGGCCCGTACCGCCGGCCGGCATGTCCCTGCTGCGGTCCCTCGCGCGGCGGCCCGGCTGGGTGGTGGCCCGCGCGGACCTGCTGCGCGCACTGCCGGGCGCGGGCACCGACGAACACGCGGTGGAGACGGCGATGGCCCGGCTCAGGTCGGCCCTCGGCGCGCCGAAACTGATCCAGACGGTGGTCAAGCGCGGCTACCGGCTGGCCCTCGAACCGTCGTCGGCGGACGCGAAGTACGCCGCCGAGTGAGCCGCCGCCGCCCGCCCCCGCGCCTCCGCAAGCAGCCCCGCGGGAGCGGGGGTTACGGTGGCGCGTCGTGGCGGGCACTGTAGAGGGCATGGCAGCAGTACCCACAGGGTCCTCCCTCCCCCCTCTCTGCGAGTTGCGGTTCGACTCCGGACGCCTCTGCCTGGATCTGGTCGCCACCGCACACCCCGACGAACGCCTCACCTCCACCGATCGGCTGCGCGCCTGGCTCCTGGGCGCCGGGCTCGTCCCCGATCCCGCCGCACTGCCCGTGTGCACCCCGGCGTGGCTCGCCGCCTTCCGCGAACTGCGCGTCCACATAGGCCAGTTGGTGCGGGGTGAGCTGGACGGTCTTCCCGCGCCGACCGCCCTCGAACGCGTCAACCTGCTCGCCCGCGCGGCCCCGCCCGCACCCCGCGCCGTCCGCACCGCCGACGGCGCCCTCGTCCGGGCGCTGCACGAGGAGCCCGGCTGCCCGGCCCTGCTCGCGGCCGTCGCCCGGGACGTCGTCGACCTGCTCACCGACCCCGCCGTCCGGGGCTGCCTGCGCCAGTGCGAGGGCGACAGTTGCCCGATCATCTACCTCGACACGTCCCGCGGGCGCAGACGCCGCTGGTGTTCGAGCGAGGTCTGCGGCAACCGCGAACGCGTGGCCCGGCACCGCCGCCGGGCGGCGCTGGCCAGGGCCTGACCCACGTCTCCCCGAACTCCCTTTGAACACCGGCGTGTTCGCGTACGTATTCCACCGGTGAGCCCAGCCGAGAAAAGACGGTCGGATCGTCGAACTGGGGACACCGGAGGTAGGCGTGCGCAAGGATTCCGCCGTGGCCGATGAACGCCCTTCCCGGGCCCGACATCGCGCACCCCGGCCCCCTGCGCTGGACGAGGAGCTGATGCGCGCGCTCTACGCCGAGCACGCGCGACCGCTTCTCGCCTATGTGCTCCGACTGGTGGCGGGGGACCGGCAGCGCGCGGAGGATGTCGTGCAGGAAACGCTCATCCGTGCCTGGAAGAACGCCGGTCAGCTCAACCGGGCGACCGGCTCGGTACGCCCCTGGCTGGTGACGGTCGCCCGACGCATCGTCATCGACGGCCACCGCAGCCGGCAGGCCCGGCCACAGGAGGTCGACGCGTCACCGCTGGAGGTCATTCCCGCGGAGGACGAGATCGACAAGGCGCTCTGGCTGATGACCCTCTCCGATGCCCTGGAGGACCTGACCCCCGCGCACCGGGAAGTACTCGTGGAGACGTACTTCAAAGGGCGTACCGTCAATGAGGCGGCCGAGACGCTCGGCATCCCCAGCGGCACGGTGCGCTCCCGCGTGTTCTACGCACTGCGTTCCATGAAGCTGGCCCTTGAGGAGCGGGGGGTGACGGCATGACGTCCGCGTACGGGTCGTACGGACCGTCCGGTCACGAACCGGCGGGTGACGTGCACGAGACGGTCGGCGCCTACGCGCTGGGCGTCCTCGACGACGCCGAGGCGAGCGCGTTCGAGGCCCACCTGGCCGGATGCGAGCGGTGCGCGGCGCAGTTGGAGGAGTTCGCGGGGATGGAGCCGATGCTGGCCGCCCTCGCCGACCTGCCGGCCGCGCGCGACGCGTCCGGTGTGCGGCGCGTCGGGGAGTCCCTCGCGGCCACGCCGGGGCCGCGGCTCGCGGAGTCCCTGGTCGACGAGGTCGCCCGCAGGCGCGGACGCAAGCGGCGCAGGGGCCTCTATCTGGTGGCCGCCGCGGCGGCGCTGATCATCGGCGGGCCGCTGACGGTCATGGCGGTCACCGACGACGGCGGTACGGGCAACGTGGCGGAGCCGCACCCCACGAGCCCCGCGCAGGACGCCTTCTTCCACCACATGGACGAGAAGGTGTCGGCCACCGACGCGACGACGAAGGTCAGTGCGACGGTCGGCATGGAGAAGAAGGCATGGGGCACCCACACCGTCCTGCGACTGAAGAACGTCAAGGGGCCCCTGAAGTGCTCGCTGATCGCGGTCGGCAAGAACGGCGAGCGCGAGACCGTCACCACGTGGGCCGTCCCGAAGTGGGGCTACGGCATCGAGGGCAGCGCGCACGAGAGCGCCCACTACCCGCTGTACGTGCACGGAGGCGCCGCCTTCGACCGGAACCAGATCGATCACTTCGAGGTCGAGACGCTCGACGGGAAGCGGCTCGTGGAGGTGAACGCGTGACCGCCTGGTGAGCCGACCGCCGGGCACGTAGCCGCGCGGGCCCCCTTTCGCGTACCTTTGACGGCTGCCCAGCACGTCAGAAGGGGGCCCGGTGGCCGCTCAGGCTCAACAGGATCCAGCGGTGGACTCGGATACGGACTCCGTTCGTGATCGCGAGATCGGCGTGGAACAAAAACATCTCGACGCCGTCTACCACCGCCTGGAAGAGAAGATCCACGAGGCGGAGTTCCTGATGGACGACGCCGCCAAGCGCGGGCAGGTCGGCACGCCCGGCGCGCTCGCCGAGCGGGACGCGCAGGTCTTTCGCGCGGGCGTCCATCTCAGCCGGCTCAACAACGAGTTCGAGGACTTCCTCTTCGGCCGTATCGACCTGCTCCGGGGCAAGGACGGCAAGAAGGGCCCGGACGGCGCGTACACGGCCGTCGAACCGGCCGAGGGCGCGGTCCGCCCCGACCACACGGCCGACATCGCCGAGACCCTGCACATCGGGCGCATCGGTGTCCTGGACGCGGACTACTCGCCGCTGGTCATCGACTGGCGGGCGCCCGCCGCCGCGCCGTTCTACCGCTCCACGCCGGTCGACCCGGGGCGGGTGGTACGCCGCCGTGTCATCCGCTCCAAGGGGCGCAGGGTGCTCGGTGTCGAGGACGACCTGATGCGCCCCGAGCTGACCGCGTACCTGGACGGCGAGCGGCTCCCGGCCGTCGGCGACGGCGCCCTGATGGCCGCGCTCGGCCAGGCCCGCAGCCACTCGATGCGCGACATCGTGGCCTCCATCCAGGCCGAGCAGGACCAGGTGATCCGGGCGCCCGCCGCCTCCGTGACGTACGTCGAGGGCGGTCCTGGCACCGGCAAGACGGCGGTCGCCCTGCACCGCGCCGCCTACCTCCTCTACCAGGACCGCCGCCGGTACGCGGGCGGCATCCTCATCGTCTCGCCCACGCCGCTGCTCGTGGCGTACACCGAGGGCGTGCTCCCCTCGCTCGGCGAGGAGGGCCAGGTCGCGATCCGCGCGGTCGGCTCCCTGGTCGACGGGGCCGAGGCCACCGAGTACGACAGCCCGGCCGTGGCCCGCGTCAAGGGTTCCTCGCGCATGCTGAAGGTGCTGCGCAAGGCGGCGCGCGGCGCGCTGGAGTCGGGCCGCGCGGCCCCGGCCGCCACCGGGCAGCTCGCCTTCGGCGAGGAGCCGGACGAGGAGGCGCAGGCCGCGGCACCCGCCGGTACGCCCACCCGGTTGCGTGTCGTCGCCTTCGGCCGCCGCCTGGAGCTGGAGGCGGGGCAGCTCCACCGCATCCGGCACGCCGCTCTCGGCGGCACGGCGCCCGTCAACCACCTGCGCCCGCGCGCCCGCAAGCTCCTCCTCGACGCCCTGTGGGAGCAGTCCGGCGCGGGCGGCCGGCACACCGACCCCGAGCTGGCGGCGGAGCTGCGCTCCTCCTTCGACGAGGACATCACCGGCGAGGACGACTTCGTCCGTTTCCTGGACGCCTGGTGGCCGGAGCTGACGCCCCGCGCCGTCCTGTCCGCCATGTCCGACGAGCGGCGCCTGGGCCGCTGGGCGCGCCGCGTCCTCAATCCGGGCGAGGTCCGCAAGGTCGCCCGCTCGCTGCGGCGCGAGGCGCTGTCGGTGCACGACGTGGCGCTCCTCGACGAGCTGAACGCGATCCTCGGCGCCCCGGCCCGCCCGCGGCGCAAGCGCGAGTACGACCCGCTGGACCAGCTCACCGGTCTGGAGGAGCTGATGCCGCAGCGCGAGGAGACCCAGCGGGAGCGCGCCGAGCGCCTTGCGCAGGAACGTACCGAGTACGCGCACGTCATCGTCGACGAGGCGCAGGACCTCACGCCGATGCAGTGGCGCATGGTCGGGCGCCGCGGCCGGCACGCCACCTGGACGGTGGTCGGTGACCCGGCCCAGTCGTCCTGGTCCGATCCGGACGAGGCGGCGGCGGCCCGCGACGAGGCGCTGGGCACCCGCCCGCGCCGCCGTTTCACGCTGACCGTCAACTACCGCAACCCCTCCGAGATCGCGGAGCTGGCCGCGCGGGTCCTGGCGCTCGCGATGCCGGGCGCGCAGTCCCCGTCCGCCGTCCGCTCCACGGGGGTCGAGCCGCGCTTCGCCGTCGTCGCGGACCGGCTCGGCGCCACGGTCCGACAGGAGGCGGCCCAGCTGCTCGACCGGGTCGACGGCACGGTCGGTGTCGTCGTGGCGATGAACCGCCGCGCGGAGGCGGCCCGCTGGCTCGACGGGCTCGGCGAGCGGGTCGTCGCGCTCGGCTCCCTGGAGGCCAAGGGCCTGGAGTACGACGCCACGGTGGTGGTCTCCCCGGCGGAGATCGCCGACGAGTCCCCGGCGGGCCTGCGCGTGCTCTACGTGGCGCTGACCCGCGCCACGCAGCAGCTCACGGTGGTCTCCGGCGAGCGGGACGTGCCCGACGCCTCGGGGGTGCCGGACCTGCTGCGCGACTGAGGGGCCGGCGAGGGCCACAGGGGTCTGGGGTGTTTCCGGAGAATGGAGTACCGTTGGTGGTGGCACCGGCTCGATCCAAGCCCCCGGGCCCAACCTTCGTCCCTCAGAGGGACCACTTGCCGCGAGGCGAGCATGGCGGGCCGGTGTCATGAACGGAGAGAGAGGCTCACGTCACCCAGTGACGTGGGCCTCTTCTCGTTTCCGGGCAGCCCTTCCTGTTCCCCGCGACTTCTCGTATGGTGGAAACAAGTTTCCAAAAGCGCGGTGAACGTAACGTTCACAATCCGATGCGGCTACCACGTACTCGGCGGTAGGTGCGACCATCGGACGGCAACAGCTACACGGTGAAAGCAGAGGAAGTCGGCCATGGCAACGGCGCCCAGCGTCTCCTACTCGATGACGGTCCGGTTGGAGGTGCCCGCGAGCGGTACGGCTGTCTCGCAGCTCACCACCGCCGTGGAGTCCTCCGGCGGCTCGGTGACCGGCCTCGACGTCACCGCTTCCGGCCACGAGAAGCTCCGGATCGACGTCACGATCGCGGCCAGCTCCACGTCCCACGCGGACGAGATCGTCGAGGAGCTGCGCGGCATCGAGGGCGTCACGCTCGGGAAGGTCTCCGACCGAACGTTCCTGATGCACCTCGGCGGCAAGATCGAGATGCAGTCCAAGCACCCCATCCGCAACCGTGACGACCTCTCCATGGTCTACACGCCGGGCGTGGCCCGCGTCTGCATGGCGATCGCCGAGAACCCCGAGGACGCCCGGCGCCTGACCATCAAGCGCAACACCGTCGCGGTCGTGACGGACGGCTCCGCGGTGCTCGGCCTCGGCAACATCGGCCCGATGGCCGCCATGCCCGTCATGGAGGGCAAGGCCGCCCTCTTCAAGCGCTTCGCCGACATCGACGCCTGGCCGATCTGCCTGGACACCCAGGACACCGACGCCATCGTCGAGATCGTCAAGGCGATCGCTCCCGGCTTCGCGGGCATCAACCTGGAGGACATCTCCGCGCCGCGCTGCTTCGAGATCGAGGCCCGCCTGCGCGAGGCCCTGGACATCCCCGTCTTCCACGACGACCAGCACGGCACCGCGATCGTCGTCCTCGCCGCCCTCACCAACGCGCTGCGCGTGGCGGGCAAGGGCATGGGCGACATCCGCGTCGTCATGTCCGGTGCGGGCGCCGCCGGCACCGCCATCCTCAAGCTGCTCCTCGCCGCGGGCGTGAAGAACGCGGTGGTCGCCGACATCCACGGCGTCGTGCACGCCGACCGCGAGGACCTGAAGGACGCCGACAGCGACTCGCCGCTGCGCTGGATCGCCGACAACACCAACCCGGAGGGTCTGACCGGCACGCTCAAGGAAGCGGTCGTCGACGCGGACGTCTTCATCGGCGTCTCCGCGCCCAACGTGCTGAACGGCGACGACGTCGCGGCCATGGCCGAGGGCGCCATCGTGTTCGCGCTCGCGAACCCGGACCCCGAGGTCGACCCGGCGATCGCCCGTCAGACGGCGGCGGTCGTGGCCACGGGCCGCTCCGACTTCCCCAACCAGATCAACAACGTCCTGGTCTTCCCCGGCGTCTTCCGCGGCCTGCTCGACGCCCAGTCGCGTACGGTCAACACGGAGATGATGCTGGCCGCCGCCACGGCCCTGGCCGACGTGGTGAGCGAGGACGAACTCAACCCGAACTACATCATTCCGAGCGTCTTCAACGACAAGGTCGCGGGTGCCGTCGCCGGTGCCGTGCGCGATGCCGCGAAGGCCGCCGGGACCGTTGTGACGGGCGCCACGACGGCCTGAGGCCCGGCGCGTCGCGGAACGTGGGGTCCCTCCGGGCCCTCTAGGGTGGCCGGGAAGCAGGCCCCGGGACCCGCCCCGGCCCCTGGTGGTGAGCCTCTCCGTGTGACCCCGACGGGTGCCGGATTGGCTTTACCGCCGCTGGTGGGGGCAGGATGCTTCCCCAAGGACTGCGTCCAGGGGGCGCCCCCACGGGCGCGAGGGTCCGGACAACGGACCCCGGGTACTGGGCCTGACCGAGACCCTGGCAGCATCGGCTTCGCTGTTGCCCAACATGCGGCCCAGCCGTATGGCACGCCTCAACGGCAAGAAGAACACGGGAGTACAAACATGAACCGCAGTGAGCTGGTGGCCGCGCTGGCCGACCGCGCCGAGGTGACTCGCAAGGACGCCGACGCCGTGCTGGCCGCGTTCGCCGAGACCGTCGGCGAGATCGTTGCCAAGGGCGACGAGAAGGTCACCATCCCCGGCTTCCTGACCTTCGAGCGCACCCACCGTGCCGCTCGCACCGCTCGTAACCCGCAGACCGGCGAGCCGATCGACATCCCGGCCGGTTACAGCGTGAAGGTCTCCGCGGGCTCGAAGCTCAAGGAAGCCGCCAAGGGCAAGTAGCCTTCGGCCTTTTCGGCGGGCGGCCATCCGGGGTTCCGGGTGGCCGCCCGCGGGCGTTCGCGGGGCGGCGTCTGCCGGGCTGACGTCTCGTCGCCGAGTGCGACGCCGTCGTGGCTGATCGCGCAGTTCCCCGCGCCCCTGGAGCATGCGGCTTCGCCGCAGCCCCATGAGATGGCGCACGCAGTGCGCATCTCAGGGGCGCGGGGAACTGCGCGACCAGCCACGAACCACCCGCAGACGGCCGCGAGAGCCCTCAGAGCACCCTCTGAGCCGCCGGAACGGCGATGGGGCCCACCCGGAAGATCCGGGTGGGCCCCATCGCCGTAGAGCCGGGGAACGCGGCGGCTAGCCGAGCGCCTTGCCCGGGAGTTCGACCTTGGCGCCGAGCTCGATGAGCTTGTCCATGAAGTTCTCGTAGCCGCGGTTGATCAGGTCGATGCCGTGCACCCGGGACGTGCCCTGCGCGGCGAGCGCCGCGATCAGGTACGAGAAGCCGCCGCGCAGGTCGGGGATGACCAGGTCGGCGCCCTCCAGCTTGGTCGGGCCCGAAACGACCGCGGAGTGCAGGAAGTTGCGCTGGCCGAAACGGCAGTCGGAGCTGCCGAGGCATTCGCGGTAGAGCTGGATGTGCGCGCCCATCTGGTTCAGCGCGGAGGTGAAGCCGAGGCGCGACTCGTACACCGTCTCGTGGACGATGGACAGGCCCGTGGCCTGCGTGAGCGCGACGACGAGCGGCTGCTGCCAGTCTGTCTGGAAGCCGGGGTGGACGTCCGTCTCCAGCGCGATCGACTTCAACTGGCCGCCGGGGTGCCAGAAGCGGATGCCCTCGTCGTCGATCTCGAAGGCGCCGCCGACCTTCCGGTACGTGTTGAGGAACGTCATCATCGAACGCTGCTGGGCGCCGCGCACATAGATGTTGCCCTCGGTGGCGAGCGCGGCCGAGGCCCAGGACGCCGCCTCCAGGCGGTCGGAGAGCGCGCGGTGCGTGTAGCCGCCGAGCTTGTCGACACCGGTGACACGGATGGTGCGGTCGGTGTCCATCGCGATGATCGCGCCCATTTTCTGCAGGACGCAGATCAGGTCCTCGATCTCCGGCTCCACGGCCGCGTTCGAGAGCTCCGTGACGCCCTCGGCGAGCACGGCGGTCAGCAGCACCTGCTCGGTGGCGCCGACGGACGGGTAGGGCAGCCGGATCTTGGTGCCGCGCAGGCGCTGCGGGGCCTCCAGGTACTGGCCGTCCTCGCGCTTCTCGATGGTCGCGCCGAACTGGCGGAGCACCTCGAAGTGGAAGTCGATCGGCCGGCCGCCGATGTCGCAGCCGCCGAGGCCCGGGATGAACGCGTGCCCGAGGCGGTGCAGGAGCGGGCCGCAGAGCAGGATCGGGATGCGCGAGGAGCCCGCGTGGGCGTCGATGTCCGCGACGTTCGCCGACTCCACGTGCGAGGGGTCCATCACCAGCTCGCCCGGCTCCTCACCGGGGCGGACCGTCACGCCGTGCAACTGGAGCAGGCCGCGTACGACCCGGACGTCACGGATGTCCGGGACATTGCGCAGCCGGCTCGGAGCGCTGCCGAGCAGCGCGGCCACCATGGCCTTGGGCACCAGGTTCTTGGCGCCGCGGACACGGATCTCGCCCTCCAGCGGGGTTCCGCCGTGGACAAGCAGTACGTCGTCAATGCCGGTGACGGTCATGGATCTCGCGTTCCGAAGAGGGGGGCAGGGACCAAGGGACAAGGGTAAAGGCCCGGTCCCCCTGTTCCGTAAGCCGGAGGAGGCCCGGGACCGTCATGACTTCGCTACAACACGAACCGTCACGAACGTGGCACATGGGGTGACAGGCGCGTTGTGGAACCATGCGTCCGCTCCCTTCGTGCTTCGATCCGCCCTGAGCTGCGTTCTTCCGGTTCTCGCGCTTGTCTCCCCCCGCGCGGGCAATGTGCGGGATCATGTCTGGCATGACCGAGGTGTCCTCGCTCACAGGGCGGCTGCTCGTGGCCACACCCGCCCTCGCCGACCCGAACTTCGCCCGCGCGGTGGTGCTTCTCCTCGACCACGACGAGGAGGGCTCCCTCGGCGTCGTCCTCAACCGGCCGACCCCGGTGGACGTCGGCGAGATCCTGGAGGGCTGGGGCGAGCTGGCGGGTGAGCCGGGCGTCGTCTTCCAGGGCGGCCCGGTCTCCCTCGACTCGGCGCTCGGCGTCGCCGTCATCCCCGGCGAGGACGGCCCGCTGGGCTGGCGCCGGGTGCACGGCGCGATCGGCCTCGTCGACCTGGAGGCGCCGCCCGAGCTGCTGGCGGCGGCGCTCGGCTCGCTGCGCATCTTCGCCGGATACGCCGGCTGGGGCCCGGGCCAACTGGAGAACGAGCTGACCGAGGGCGCCTGGTACGTCGTCGAGTCGGAGCCCGGGGACGTGTCCGCCACGCACCCCGAGGGGCTGTGGCGGGCGGTGCTGCGCCGGCAGCGCGGCGAGCTGGCGATGGTGGCGACGTACCCGGACGATCCCTCGCTCAACTGAGGGCCCCGGCACCGCTTCGCCCAGGGGGCGGCCTTCAGTACCCTTGGCTCCTATGAGCACTCTTGAGCCCGAGCGCGGGACAGGTACGGGGACCCTCGTAGAGCCGACGCCGCAGACGTCGCACGGCGACGGCGATCACGAGCGCTTCGCCCACTATGTCCAGAAGGACAAGATCATGGCGAGCGCTCTGGACGGCACGCCGGTCGTCGCGCTCTGCGGCAAGGTGTGGGTACCGGGCCGCGACCCGAAGAAGTATCCCGTCTGTCCCATGTGCAAGGAGATCTACGAGTCCATGGGCGCCGGTGGCGACAAGGACAACGGCAAGGACGGCGGCAAGTAGGGCAGGCACCCCGCTTTCCGCGTTCGCTTCGCGAGGCCCCCGGTGTGCGGTGACGCACGCCGGGGGCCTTTGCGTGTCCACACCTCGGGTTCCCTCCGTTCCTTCCGTCCCTCGTGACCCATTGCGCTCACTGGTCCAGTCCTTCTAGCCTCCCTCCTGTTGTGCACAGCGAAACAACCATTGCGTATGTTGCAACGACACTTCGGAGGCGTTTCCGATGAAGCTCCCTGTGCGACTCTCCGCACGAACGGTCCTGCCCCTCACGGCCCTTGTCCTCGCCGCCACCGGCTGCGCCCCCGGCACCTCCGACAACAGTGGCTCCGCCAAGGACGAACGAAGCGGCACCCTGCGCGTCTGGCTCTTCCAGGAGGTCAACAACGCGCCCAAGAAGAAGGCCGTCGACACCGCCATCGACGCCTTCGAGAAGGCGCACAAGGGCGCCGAGGTCCAGGTCGACTACATCCCCGTCGACACCCGCGCCGAGAAGATCAAGGCCGCGTTCAACGACCCCGAGAGCGCGCCCGACGTCATCGAGTACGGCAACACCGACACCGCCGGATACGTGAAGGACGGCGGACTCGCCGACGTGACCGCCGAGTTCGGACAGTGGGCCGACGCCAAGGACACCGACCCGACCGCCAAGGAGTCCGTGACCGTCGACGGGAAGATCTACGGCGCCCCCTACTTCGTCGGCGTACGCGCCCTCTACTACCGGACCGACGTCTTCAAGGACCTCGGCATCGCCGTCCCCAGGACCCAGGACGAACTCGCCGCCACCGCCAGGAGGATCCACAAGGCGCGGCCCGAGCTGTACGGGCTGGCCGTCGGCGGCGCGTACACCTACGGCGCCATGCCCTTCCTCTGGGCCAACGGCGGCGAACTCGCCGAGAAGAAGGGCGACTCGTACGTCTCCACCCTCGACAGCCCCGCCGCGCGCAAGGGCATCAAGGCGTACACCTCCCTGTTCGGCGACGCGAACTGTCCCGCCGCCAAGTGCGCCGGCATGGGCGGCAACGACACCGTCACCGCCTTCGCCTCCGGCAAGGCCGCCATGGCGATCGGCGGCGACTTCAGCCACCAGGCCATGGAGGACGGCAAGGTCAAGGGAAAGTACGGCGTCGTACCGCTGCCGGGCGTCAAGGCGGGGGAGATCGCGCCCGCGTTCGCCGGGGGCAACAACATCGGCGTCCTCAAGAGCACGTCCCACCGGACGCTGGCCGTGGACCTCATGAAGCGGCTCGCCGGGAAGGACGCACAGCGCGCCCTCTTCTCGGGGATGGGCTTCCTGCCGACCTACACCGACGTCCGCGCCGAGGTCGCCGAGCGCGAGCCGTTCGTCGCGCCCTTCGTGAAGACGCTCGGCGCCGGAGCCAAGTTCGTGCCCGCATCGCCCGCCTGGGCGAAGATCGACGCCTCGCTCGTCCTGCCGACGATGTTCCAGGAGGTCGTCAGCGGCCGCAAGGACGTCAAGACGGCCTCCGGTGACGCGGCGAAGAAGATGAACGACGCGTTCGGGTCCGCCGGGTGAGCTCCGTACGGGCCCGGAGCGGGGGAGCGGCCCCCTGGCTGTACCTCGCCCCCGCCCTCGTCCTCCTCGGCGGCCTGCTCGTCTACCCGATCTACCAACTCGGCCTGATCTCCTTCCTGGAGTACACCCAGGCCCAGGTCAGCGGCGGCGAACCGACCACCTTCCAGGGGCTCGGCAACTACCAGCGCCTCTTCTCCGACAGCCAGTTCTGGCAGGTGCTGTCCGCCACCGTGCTCTTCGCGGCGGCCTGCGTCGTCAGCACCCTCCTGGTGGGCTGCGCGCTCGCCGTGCTCCTCACGCGCGTGCGGGCCGTGCCCCGCCTCGCGCTGATGCTGGCCGCGCTCGGCGCCTGGGCCACCCCCGCGATCACCGGGTCCACCGTCTGGGTGTTCCTCTTCGACCCCGACTTCGGCCCGGTCAACAAGGTGCTCGGGCTCGGCGACCACTCCTGGACGTACGGGCGGTACAGCGCCTTCGCCCTCGTCCTGCTCGAAGTGGTGTGGTGCTCCTTCCCGTTCGTGATGGTCACCGTGTACGCGGGCATCCGCGCGATCCCGGGCGAGGTGCTGGAGGCGGCGGCACTGGACGGCGCCTCGCAGTGGCGGACCTGGCGCTCGGTCACGGCACCGATGCTCCGGCCGATCCTCGTCGTCGTCACCATCCAGTCGATCATCTGGGACTTCAAGGTCTTCACCCAGATCTACGTCATGACGAACGGCGGCGGCATCGCGGGACAGAACCTCGTCCTGAACGTCTACGCCTACCAAAAAGCCTTCGCGGGCAGCGAGTACAGCCTCGGCTCGGCGATCGGCGTCGTGATGCTCGTCATCCTGCTCGCCGTCACACTCGTCTACCTGCGGCTGATGCGCAGAGAAGGCAGGGAGACATGAGCGCCACGGGCCTTTCCGGCATACGAGCCCTGCGCGCGACGCGCATCCGCCGACCCTGGCGGCTCGCCGCCGAGGTGTCCACACTTCTGATCGCCCTCGCGGTCGCCTTTCCCCTCTACTGGATGGTGCTCAGCGCCTTCAAACCGGCGGGCGAGATCGAATCGACCGAGCCGCGCCCCTGGACGCTTTCCCCGTCGCTCGACTCTTTCCGCCGTGTGTTCCAACAGCAGGATTTCGGCCGGTACTTCCTCAACAGCCTCATCGTGGCCGGAACGGTCGTCGTCCTCTCGGCGCTCGTCGCCTTCCTCGCGGCGACCGCCGTGACACGGTTCCGCTTCAAGTTCCGCACGACGCTGCTCATCATGTTCCTCGTCGCGCAGATGGTGCCCGTGGAAGCCCTCACCATCCCGCTGTTCTTCCTCATGCGGGACTTCGGGCAGCTCAACACCCTCGGCTCGCTGATCCTGCCGCATCTGGCCTTTTCCCTGCCGTTCGCGATCTGGATGCTGCGCGGCTTCGTGAAAGCCGTACCCGAGGCGCTGGAGGAAGCCGCGTATCTCGACGGCGCGAGCCGCTCCCGCTTCCTGTGGCAGATCCTCTTCCCGCTCGTCCTGCCAGGACTCGTGGCGACGAGCGTCTTCTCCTTCATCTCCACCTGGAACGACTTCCTGTTCGCGAAATCATTCATCATCAGCGACACGTCCCACTCGACGCTGCCGATGGCTCTGCTCGTCTTCTTCAAACCCGACGAGAACGACTGGGGCGGAATCATGGCGGCGTCGACCGTGATGACCCTTCCGGTACTGGTCTTCTTCGTACTCGTACAGCGCCGCCTGGTCTCCGGGCTCGGCGGCGCGGTTAAGGACTGAAGTGTCTGACGCACCCTTGGATCTCATCCCGGCGCCCCACCGACTGACCCGGGACGGCGACGGCACCTACGTGTTCGACAGCGGCACCGGCATCACGGCGGGGCAGGGCACCGAAACCACCGCACAGTGGCTGCGGGCCACGCTCGGCCCGGCCACCGGCCTGGACCTGCCACCGCAGGACGAGGGCGGCACCGTACGCCTGACCCTCGACCCGGCCCTGGCGCCGGAGGGCTACCGGCTGCGCGTCACCGGCACCGGCGTCAGCATCGAGGGCGGCGCTGCGGCCGGTGTCTTCTGGGGCGCCCAGACGCTGCGTCAACTCCTCGGCCCCGACGCCTTCCGCAAGGCACCGCTCACCCCGGGACGGCAGTGGGCCGTCCCGCACGTCACCGTCGAGGACAGCCCGCGCTTCCCCTGGCGCGGCACCATGCTCGATGTCGCCCGGCACTTCATGCCGAAGGACGGCGTCCTGCGCCACCTCGACCTGCTCGCCGCCCACAAGCTCAACGTCTTCCACTTCCACCTCACCGACGACCAGGGCTGGCGCGTCGAGATCACCCGCCACCCCAGGCTGACCGAGACCGGATCGTGGCGCGCCCGGACGAAATTCGGCCACCGCGCCTCACCCCTGTGGGAGGACAAGCCGCACGGCGGCTACTACACCCAGGACGACATCCGCGAGATCGTCGCCTACGCCGCCGCCCGCCACATCACGGTCGTCCCCGAGATCGACCTGCCGGGCCACTCGCAGGCCGCCATCGCCGCATACCCGGAACTCGGCAACTCCGATGTCATCGACACGTCCTCCCTCCCCGTCTGGGACACCTGGGGCGTCAATCCGAACGTACTCGCCCCCACCGACACCACCCTCCGCTTCTACGAGGGCGTCTTCGAGGAACTGCTCGACCTCTTCCCCTCGACCTTCATCCACGTGGGCGGCGACGAATGCCCCAAGGACCAGTGGCGGCAGTCGCCGACCGCCCAGGCCCGCATCAGGGAACTGGGCCTCAAGGACGAGGACGAGCTCCAGTCCTGGTTCATCCGGCACTTCGACACCTGGCTGAGCGCACGCGGCCGGCGGCTCATCGGCTGGGACGAGATCCTCGAAGGCGGCCTCGCGCCCGGCGCCGCCGTCTCCTCCTGGCGCGGCTACCAGGGCGGCATCACCGCCGCCAGGGCGGGCCACGACGTCGTCATGTGCCCGGAGCAGCAGGTCTACCTGGACCACCGGCAGGCACCCGGCGACGACGAACCGGTCCCCATCGGCTTCGTCCGCACCCTGGAGGACGTCTACCGCTTCGAACCCGTGCCGCCGCAACTCACCGAGGAGGAGGCGCGCCACGTCCTCGGCACCCAGGCCAACCTGTGGACCGAGGTGATGGAGAACCAGCAACGCGTCGACTACCAGGCGTTCCCGCGCCTGTCCGCCTTCAGCGAAGTGGCCTGGAGCGCCCTTCCCGCACCCGCCGATCGCGACTACGCCGACTTCGAGCGCCGAATGACCACCCACTACCGCCGACTTGACGCCCTGGGCGTCGACTACCGCAGGCCGGACGGACCGTTGCCCCGGCAGCGTCGACCCGGAGTGCTCGGACGCCCGATCGAAGGGGCGCCCCCGAACGTGTGAGGGAACGCCCCCGGCGACGGGGGCCCCGCCCACCGCCCCATACGTCACCGAAGAGGGTCAATCAGCCCTCACGGGCGATGGCCTGCCAAATCGGTCATCTCCCAGGTGGAAGGGGCGAATGCCTCCTACCGGACCCCCTCTCCGGGTGCCGGGGAAGATGTGCCAGAGTTGCCACGTCCGGCCTGTCAGCACGTACCGTACGGCGGAACAGGCGTAACGGCGGGAACGGCGGTCACGCGAGCGGCACAGCCCACGTGAGCACCACCGTGGCCGCCGGGCGCGCGGCCGGGCATCGGGAAGGGGCAGCCGGTTTGACCACGCACGCACCGCAGGCGACACAGGCCGCGGTACTTCCGAGTTCGCTGGACGAGGCGGTCGCGGCGCTCGCGGCCATGCCCGCCGCCGTGCCCGTGGCCGGAGGCACCGACCTCATGGCCCAGGTCAACGCGGGTCAACTGCGCCCCGCCGCCCTCGTCGGCCTGAACCGCATCAGCGAGATCCGCGGCTGGCAGTACCAGGACGGCCACGCGCTGCTCGGCGCGGGCCTCACCCACGCCCGCATCGGCCGCCCCGACTTCGCCGCCCTCATCCCGGCCCTCGCCGCCTCCGCGCGCGCGGCGGGCCCGCCCCAGATCCGCAACGCCGGCACGCTCGGCGGCAACATCGCCTCGGCCGCCCCGACCAACGACGCGCTGCCCGTCCTCGCCGCCCTCGAAGCCACCCTGATCATCGCCGGGCCGCAGGGCGCACGCCGCGAGGTGCCCGTCTCGCACCTGCTGGCCGGCATGGAGATGCTGCGCCCGGGCGAACTCATCGGCTTCGTACGCGTACCGCTGCTGCACGCGCCGCAGGTGTTCCTCAAGGCGACCGGCCGCACGGGACCCGGCCGCGCCACCGCCTCCGTGGCCCTCGTGATGGACCCCGCCCGCCGCACCGTGCGCTGCGCCGTCGGAGCCATCGCGCCGATGCCGCTGCGCCCCCTGGAGGCCGAGCAGTGGGTGGCCTCGCTCATCGACTGGGACGGTGACCGCGGCGCGCTCGTGCCCGAGGCCGTGCAGGCGTTCGGCGAGTACGTCGCCGCGGCCTGCATCCCCGACCACGCCCCCGCCCCGGACGGCACGCAGGAGCCACTGCCGCCCGCCGTACTGCATCTGCGGCGCACCGTCGCCGCCCTGGCCCGACGTGCACTTGGGAGGGCGCTGTCGTGACGAACGAGTACAACGGACCCGATTCGGGCGCCGCACCGGACGCGGACGGCTGGCGGCCGCTGCCCCAGGGCGACTACGACTCCGACGCCACGGCCTTCGTGCACCTGCCCCCCGACAGTTTCCCGGACGCGCCGCTCGCCGCGCCCGGCCACGGGTACGTACCGCCGCAGATAACGGTGAGCCCGGCCTCGGGCACCGCCGCGACCGACCCGGCGGCGACCGGCGTGTGGATGCTGCCGGCGGACCTCACGGGCGACGGGGGCGCCGAGGGCTTCCCGATCGTCTCCGCGGAACAGCAGCAGTCCGGGCCGCCGCAGGTCAACTGGCCCCCGGCGCACCACGAGCCGGAACCGCACCCGCACGCCGAGCAGCCGTACGCGGCGCCGGGGGAGACCGGCCAGTGGTCGATCCCGGTCGCGGGCGGCGAACTCCCCGAGGAATCGGGGGAGTACACGACGTCGTCCCTTGCCGCGCAGTGGGGTGACCGCACACCGCCCGCGACGCTGCCCGGGGGAGCGGCGGCGCCCTGGGCGTCGGAACCGTGGGCGCAGACGGGCGTGACGGAACCGGCGCCGGTGCCGGTGGCCGAACCGGAACCGGAGCCCGTGCCCGCGCCTGTACCGGTCGAGGTGGTGCCCGAGACCGGGCCCGCCGCGACGGATGAGGACGTGGCACCGGAGCGCGCGACGGAACCCGCGCCCGAGCCCGAGCCCGAACCGATCGCGGAGCCCGAGCAGGCGACGACGCCCGAGAGGGAACCGGAGAACGAGGACGGACCGCGGGAGAACGAGGACGGAGCGCAGGAGAACGCCGGACCGCAGGGCGAGGACCGCCCGCAGGGCGAAGACCGGCCGCAGCACGAGGACCGCCCGCACCACGAGGACCGCCCGCAGCACGAGGACCGTCCGCAGGACGAGGGTGGACCGCAGGACGAGGGCGCGCCGGAAAGCGAGGGCGCGCCGGGGAGCGAGAGTTCCGCCTCCACCACCCCCGTCCCGCTCCACGACGACCACCCGATGGCCAGCTACGTCCTGCGGGTCAACGGCACCGACCGCCCCGTAACCGACGCCTGGATCGGCGAGTCACTGCTGTATGTACTGCGCGAGCGCCTCGGCCTCGCCGGCGCCAAGGACGGCTGCTCGCAGGGCGAGTGCGGCGCGTGCAACGTCCAGGTCGACGGCCGCCTCGTGGCCTCCTGCCTGGTGCCCGCGGCGACCACCGCGGGCAGCGAGGTCCGCACCGTGGAGGGCCTCGCCGCCGACGGCCACGGCTCCGACGTGCAGCGCGCGCTGGCGGCCTGCGGCGCGGTCCAGTGCGGCTTCTGCGTCCCCGGCATGGCGATGACCGTCCACGACCTGCTCGAAGGCAACCCGAACCCCACCGACCTGGAGACGCGCCAGGCGCTGTGCGGCAATCTGTGCCGCTGCTCCGGTTACCGGGGCGTGCTCGACGCGGTGCGCCAGGTCGCCGACGAACGCCGCTCGTCGGCGGAGGCGGTGGAGACGGTGGATCCGACCCAGCAGGGCGAGACGACGGGCACGCCCCCCGAGGGCGGAGCGCGCATCCCGCACCAGGCGGGCCCGTCCTCCAGCGAGGACATCCGCGACGGCCACGACGGTCACACCGGCCAGGCGGGCCACGACGGTTACACCGGCCACGAGGGTCAGGACATCGGGGATGTCCGGAACGCCCAGGACAGCCGGGACACTCGGGACGGAGGCCGAGCGTGACCAACGAGACGACGACGGAGGCCCCCATGGCCCCCGCGACCCCCGCTACGGAAGAGATCCCGCACGGACTCGGCACGACCCTGCCCTCGGTGGAGGCGCGCGCCAAGGCCGAAGGCACCTTCCCCTACGCCGCCGACCTGTGGGCCGAAGGGCTCCTGTGGGCGGCGATCCTGCGCTCCCCGCACGCGCACGCACGCGTGGTCTCCATCGACACCACCCACGCGCGCGAGATGCCCGGCGTCCGCGCGGTCGTCACGCACGAGGACGTCCCCGGCGGCCCGCTGTCCGGCCACCGCACGGCCGACCGCCCGGTGTTCGCCTCCGACGTCGTACGCCACCACGGCGAACCCCTCGCGGCGGTGGCCGCCGACCACCCGGACACCGCGCGCATGGCAGCCGCGGCGATCATCGTCGAGTACGAGATCCTCGAACCCGTCACGGACCCGGAGAAGGCGTTCGCCGCCGAGCCCCTGCACCCCGACGGCAACCTGATCCGCCACATCCCCCTGCGCCACGGCGACCTGGAGGCGACGGGCGAGGTGATCGTCGACGGCCTCTACCGCATCGGCCGCCAGGACCCGGCCCCCATCGGCGCGGAAGCGGGCCTCGCCGTGCCCCGCCCCGACGGCGGCGTGGAGCTCTACATCGCCTCGACCGACCCGCACGGCGACCGCGACGCCGCGGCGGCCCGCTACGGCCTCGAACCCGACCGGGTGAAGGTCGTGGTCACCGGCGTCCCCGGCGCGACCGCGGACCGCGAGGACCAGAGCTTCCACCTGCCCCTCGGCCTGCTGGCACTGCACACCGGCTGCCCGGTCAAGCTGACGGCGACCCGTGAGGAATCCTTCCTGGGTCATCCGCACCGCCACCCGACGCTCCTGCGCTACCGCCACCACGCGGACGCGGACGGCAGGCTGGTGAAGGTCGAGGCGCAGATCCTCCTCGACTCGGGCGCCTACGCGGACACGTCGTCGGACGCGCTCGCGGCGGCCGTCGCCTTCGCCTGCGGCCCGTACGTCGTCCCGCACGCCTCCATCGAGGGCTGGGCGGTACGCACCAACAACCCGCCCTCCGGCCACGTACGGGGCGAGGGCGCCCTCCAGGTCTGCGCGGCCTACGAGGCGCAGATGGACAAGCTGGCGAAGAAGGTGGGCGTCGACCCGGCGGAACTGCGGATGCGCAACGTCCTCGCGACCGGCGACGTACTCCCCACCGGCCAGACGGTCACCTGCCCCGCCCCCGTCGCCGAACTCCTCGACGCCGTACGGCACTACCCGCTCCCCACCCTCCCCAAGGACACCCCGGAGGAGGACTGGCTGCTGCCCGGAGGACCCGAGGGCGCGGGCGAGCCCGGCGCCGTGCGCCGCGGCGTCGGCTACGGCATCGGCATGGTGCACATGCTGGGCGCGGAGGGCGCGGACGAGGTCTCGACGGCCACGGTCAAGGTGCACGACGGCGTGGCCACGGTCATCTGCGCGGCGGTCGAGACGGGCCAGGGCTTCACCACCCTCGCCCGGCAGATCGTCCAGGAGACGCTGGGCATCGACGAGGTGCACGTCGCCCCGGTCGACACCGACCAGCCGCCGGCGGGCCCCGGCTGCCGTGGCCGCCACACCTGGGTATCCGGCGGAGCGGTCGAACGCGCCGCGAAGATGGTCCGCACGCAGCTCCTCCAGCCGCTGGCCCACAAGTTCGGCATGTCCACGGAGCTGCTCCAGATCGCCGACGGCAAGATCACCTCGTACGACGGTGTCCTCTCCACGACGGTCGAAGAGGCCATGGACGGCAAGGAGCTGTGGGCGACGGCCCAGTGCCGCCCCCACCCGACGGAGCCCCTGGACGCGAGTGGCCAGGGGGACGCCTTCGTCGGCCTGGCCTTCTGCGCGATCCGCGCGGTCGTGGACGTCGACATCGAGATCGGCTCCGTCCGCGTCGTCGAACTGGCGGTGGCCCAGGACGTCGGCCGCATCCTCAACCCAGGACAGCTCGCGGCGCGGATCGAGGCCGGGGTCACCCAGGGCGTCGGAGCGGCCCTCACGGAGAACCTGCGCACCCCGCAGGGCGTCGTCCGCCGCCCCGACCTCACCGGCTACGCCCTGCCCACAGCGCTGGACGCGCCGGACATCCGCATCGTGAAACTGGTCGAGGAACGCGACGTGGTGGCCCCCTTCGGCGCCAAGGCGGCCAGCGCGGTCCCGGTGGTCGCGTCCCCGGCGGCGATCGCCTCGGCGGTCCGCGCGGCAACGGGCCGCCCGATCAACCGCCTCCCGATCAGGCCGCAGGCGGCGGTGGTGACGGACCCGCCGACGACCGGCACCGGGGCGCCGCAGGAGGCAACTAGCTGAATTGCGGCCTAGTCGGGACGCCCCGCCGCGATCCCCCGCGCTGCGATCGCCCGCGCCGCGCTCTCAGCACGCGCCCTGGCCGACTCGGGCGGAAAGCGTGTACTCGGGAACGCGGGTCGGCCCCTGATCGCCGGCGCCGGGCACCATGAAGCCGCCCTCCTCGTCCTCGGACTGCGAGAGGTGCATGCAGTAGCCGTCCCCGGCGCCGGTGGCCGTCACATGGTAGGAACTCCTGCCGACCGCTTCGACGTCCACACGGAAGGCAGGCCCCAGCCCCTCACCCGCTTCGACCACTTCATCCCTGATCAGCGACGAATAGTCCTCGTAGGGATCGTCGAGGTGCGTCTCCTCCTCCAACGCGGCGGCGGCCTGCCGCACGGACTGCCGGAGTTCGTCGGCGCTCCAGGACGTCTCGTCCACGAGCCGGAGCCCCTTGTATCCCTGATAGGCGGCGACCACGGCGATGACCAGGAACAACACCCGCCGCCAGCCCGAGGAAGCTCCGGCGGACGGCCCCCGCCCACCGGGAAACCGCTCCCGAAGCCACTCCTGGTTCACCGCGCCGAGCACACCGAACACCACGGCAGCGGCCAGCAACATGTACGCCATGACGGTCACGCGTAATCCCCCGTTTTTCCCGTCGCCATTTTTCCTGTCGCCTGCGTCAACGACTCCGACGAGGCCCCCGGTTCGGGCGACCTCGCACTCCCGCTCACCTCGCGGGCAGACGAGCCTCGGAGCTGCGACCGAACCGTGTCGACCTGTGACGTGATGTGAATCGCCTCTGCACTGAGGCGCCTGTGAACTGTCGGAGCGGGTGGCTAAAGTTGTCACTCAGCCTACTTTCTGTAAAGGCATGCTCACGGGGGAACGGGGAGGGAGTCACGCGATGGCGGACGACAAAGGCGGCGGATCAGGGAGCCTGGGTGGCTGGGCGTTCAACGTGGTGGAGGCCGCGAAGGGCGCGGCGGCGGACATCGTCACGGAGCTGGAGTCGTTCACGAAGTTCCAGCAGCGGGTGGATCAGTTGATCAAGGACCTGAAGGGGTCGCCTGCAGGCCCCAAGAAGGTGAGCGAGGGGCAGCTCACGCGGCAGAAGTTCGGTGGGGGAGACAAGGGCTGGTACGAGGCGGACGACCTGTACGGCGAGTACAGCACGGTGATCCGGGAGTTGGAGAACCTCTCGGAAATCCTCTCCGGTTCGATCGAATCCATGGGCTTCGCGGTGCTGGCGTCGCACAAGGGCTTCGAGAACATCGACTCGGATATTCGCGACCGTATGGCGGCCATCAACGCCGAGACGCGGCAGCACTACGGGGGCGACTACGTGCCTCCGTCGCCTGCCGTGGAGGGCGAGAAGTCGACTGCGGGCAGTAGGCCCGGCGACTCGGGTGGCCCCGATGCGAAGCCTGACAGCGGCACGAAGGAGGCGAGCTTTTGATGGCCGGCAAGGGCAAGAAGACCCCGTTCGACGGTATGACGCACGAACAGATGCTGGCGTGGCTCGATGCCGCGGACGCCGAATCGGTCCAAGGCGCGGCAGACCGGCTCGCTGCCGCGGCCAAGGAGATCAACAGCATTGCGGAGGAGCTCCAGATTCGCCCGCAGTGGGTGAAGTGGAAGGGCAAGAGCGCGGATTCCTTCCGTACCTGGGCCGCTGATCTCGCCAAGTCCACCCTGTCGCTGAGTGAGTACAGTGAGCACCAGGCGCACTGGTTGGGGCAGGCGGCCCAGGCTATTGGGCGGGCCAAGACATCGGTCCCGCGTGACAAGGGCGTGGACGCCAACATCGACGCGGCGAAGTCGGCCCACAACGACCCCGACGCGCAAGACGTCCTGTCGAAGAACATGGCCGTCCGGCAGCAGACGGCGGACGAGCTGGAGAAGCTCGGGCAGGCTTACTCGCTGTCCAAGACGCAGATGCAGTCGTCCAAGCCGCGTAAGTTCCCGCCGCCGCCACTAGCGATCCAGGATCCCGCAGCTCATGCCCGCGATGGGGGCAGCAAGGACTTCGCTGTCGGCGGGGGAGGTGGAACAGGCGCCGCTTCGTCCACCAGTGTCGTGCCCGGGCATGCGACTACCCGAGAGGCGGTGCACAGCGGAACGGGAGGTTCTCAGGGCAGCGTCGAAACCCGAAGCCCGGTCGTCGAGCACACGGGCACATCGGCCCCGGTCGTCGAGCACACGGGCACATCGGCCCCGGTCGTTTCGGAGGAGCGGGCACGGATGGATGTCGACTCGGTCGACGTACGTCCACAAACACAGACCGCACCGACTCCGCCGAGCGTTTCGGGCACGCCCGGGCCTGGCGGGAGCCAACCCATGGGCCAAGTGCCGGTCCCACCCGCCTACGGCATCACAGGCGGCACTCCGCCGAGCGCTCGCGGCCAGAGCACGTCGTCCGGCAGCCGGGCGACGCCGACCTCTCCAGGTGGCACGAACGGGCGCTCCGGCCCGTCGACGCCCAGTGTGTTCGGCCGCCCGACCACCAATGCGCCGTCGGCGCAAGGGGCAACGGGCACGCGCGGGCCGGGAGGCTCATCGATGGGACGCGGACCCGCTCAGAGCGGTGTCACGGGTGGCCGCGCGCAGCCGACGACGGACAAGCCCGGCAAGGGGATGCCGCGCGGCACCGTCATGGGCAATGAAGGAGCGAACAGCGCGCGGGGGAGCACCGGAGGCCGTGGTCCGGCCCAGGGAGCCGGTGGACAGCGGTCGGCCGGAAGTAAGCCCGGCGTGTTCGGCGCCGATCCGCGTGGTGCTGCCACCGGCCGTTCGACCCCCGGAACCACCGGACAGAAGGGCGGCATTGTCGGGGGCCGCCCCCAACAACAGCGTGCGAACACCCGGTCCTTCAGCGAGGGTGGTTCGGGGTTGGTACGCGGGTCCGCTGGCTCGGTCGATGACCGGGGTAACGGGGGTACGGCAGGGCGGGGCGGCCCGGCGCCCTCCAGCGCCCGCCCCGGGAAGCGCGACGAGGAAGAGCAGAGCCGACGACCCGACTACGTCACCGAAGACGAGACCACGTGGCAGCCGGACGCACGTCGTAACGTGCCTCGCGTTGTCGCTGACGATCCGAAGACCGACGAGAGGTAGCCCATGCTTCCCACCAGCAACATCAGCCGTAGACGCCTTGGCACGGCAGCCTCGGCAGTCCTCGGTGTGCTCCTGGTGGGCACCGTGGCAGCGACACCTGCGCACGCGGAGTCGGTTCGCTCTCACCAGTGGTATTTGGACGCCATGAAAGCCGACCAGATGTGGCAGACCAGCACGGGCAAGGGCGTCACCGTGGCCGTGCTCGACAGCGGTGTCGACGCGAAGCACCCTGATTTGCAGGGCCAAGTGCTGCCGGGCAAGGATCTGGCGCCCGCGGAGTCCGGCGACGAGCACACGGATTACGACAGTCATGGCACGGGCATGGCCGGGATCATCGCCGGAACCGGCGCCGGCAACGGCGGCCAGGGAGCGTACGGACTGGCCCCCGGGGCGAAAGTGCTGCCGGTCCGCCTGCCCGACGGCAAGAAGGCGGCGAACGCGGCCGAGTCGAATGCGGCGTTCTTCCGTGCCACGGCGGAGGGCATCAGGTACTCGGCGGACCATGGCGCCAAGGTCATCAACATCTCACAGGGAGCGGCCGGGGGCGCCACGGAACTGACCTCCGCCGTCGATTACGCCTTGAAGCACGGATCGTTGATCTTCGCGGCCGTAGGCAACACAGGGAACGGAGCCAATCAGGCCGAGTACCCCGCGGCCACCCCGGGAGTGGTGGGAGTAGCGGCCATCGACAGGAAGGGCCGCCAGACGGGCGAGTCGCAGCATGGTTCACAGGTCGACCTGGCGGCGCCTGGTATGGAGATTATCCATGCGTGTGGTGGCAAGACGGGTTATTGCGAGACGCACGGAACCAGTGACGCCACCGCCATTGCCTCCGCAAGCGCCGCTCTGATCTGGTCCAAGCATCCGGATTGGACCAACAACCAAGTTCTCAAGGTCATGCTCAATACGATCGGTAGCGACAGGAGCGCCGGAGGCAAGCGCAGCGACTACGTCGGTTTCGGAGCTGTCCGCCCGCGCATCGCGCTGACCGACCCGGGCGACCCCGGCCCGGCCGACAAGTTCCCGATGTCGGACTTCCCGGCGGACGCCAGGACACCGTCCGCCGAAGCCTCGAAGGGCGCCGGTGCGCCGGCCTCGGACGATGACCAGGGCGCTGAGAGCGCCGCGAAGCCAGAGGACAGCAACAGCGGGCTGTGGATCGGGGTGGGCGCTGCTGCCGTCGTGGTGATCGGCGCCGGAGTCGCGTTCGGTGTGGCCCGTCGTCGTCGCCGCGACGACCAGCAACTTCCACCGCCGGGTGGGCCGCTGCAGCAGTCCTATGCCGGACATCAGCCCGGTGCTCCGTACGGGGGCCAACAACCGTACGGGAGTCAGCAGTTCAACGGTCAGCAGTTCTACGGGCCGTCGGCGCCGGACAGCAGGTCCGACGACCCCTACCCTGGCCCCTGAGGCGGCCGGCCGCAGAACGATCCGGGCCCGGCAGCCAAGTGCCCGCTCCCTGACTACCCGGCGGCCACATCACCTGCCGATGTCTCTAAGACAACGGGAGCCGGGTCGACCCTTCCCAGAGCGGGGTCACGGGAGGGCGTCCGCAGCCGACTACGGGAAGGCCGGGACCGGGGTGCCGCGTGGCACCGTGATGGGAGCCGAGGGGACGGGCACTACGCGCGGTACGTCCGGCGCCCGCGGCCCGTCGAGTCCGGCCCCGGGCGGGATCAGCGGTAGACCGACCTCGACGGGGTCCACACCGCGCGGGGCCGCGTCCGGGCGGATCGCCGCCGGTGCGACAGGTGACAAGGGAGTCGTCGGCGGCAGGCCGAGCCAACAGCGGCGAGCCGATGCCCGGTCATTCAGCCAAGGCGGATCCGGACTGGTCCGTGGCGCGGGGGCGCCCGGCGCAGCTGGCGAGGAACGCGGCTCAGGGGCGGCGGGTCGCGGCGGGGCGGCCCCCACCGGCTCGCGACCGGGCAAGCGCAAAGAGGACGGCAAGCGAGCGCCCGGACCACGTGACCGAGGACGAAGCGACATGGCGGCCGGACGCACACCGCGACATGCCTCCCGTCGTAGCGGACGAGACCAAGAACGGCGAGAGGTAACCCATGCCCATGCCAACCAACAGCATCCGCCGCAGCACCCTCGGTGCGGCAACCTCGGCAGCTATCGGCCTGCTGTTGGTGGGCACGGCGGCCGTGGGACCCGCGTACGCCGACTCGTTCCGCGCTCAGCAGTGGCACCTGGATGCCATGAAGGCAGACCAGATGTGGAGGACGAGTACGGGCAAGGGTGTCACGGTCGCTGTGATCGACACCGGTGTCAAAGCTAGTCACCCGGACCTGTCGGGGCAGGTACTGCCTGGAGCGGACCTGTCCACAGGGCTCGGCGGTGACGAGCACACGGACTACGACGGCCATGGCACCGGCATCGCCGGCATGATCGCGGGAACCGGCGCGGGCAACGGCGGCCAGGGAGCTTACGGCCTCGCCCCGGGCGCGAAGGTGCTCCCGATCCGCTTGCCCAATGCGGAGAAGGCCAACAATCAGGCTTCGGCGGACGCGCAGTTGTTCGCGGCCATGGCGAAGGGCATCAGGTTCGCAGCCGACCACGACGCGAAGGTCATCAACATCTCCCAAGCGGCCCCGGAGGGCACGTCGCAGTTGACGGCCGCCGTGAAGTACGCGCTGCAAAAAGGGTCTTTGATCTTTGCTGGTGTGGGTAATGACGGCGATACGACCAACCTGGTCCAGTACCCCGCGGCGCCCCCCGGCGTCGTTGGCGTAGCAGCCATCGACAAGAACGGGCGCCGCACGAGTGAGTCCGAATTCGGGCCGCAGGTCGACATTGCGGCGCCGGGCAAGGACATCGTCCACGCCTGCGGCGGCAAAACCGGCTACTGCAAGAGCCACGGCACCAGCGATGCCACGGCCCTGGCCTCGGCGAGCGCGGCCCTGATCTGGTCCAAGCACCCGGAATGGACCAACAACCAGTTGCTCCGGGTCATCCTCAACACCATCGGCGGCGTCACGGACGACAACGACAAGCGCAGCGACTACATCGGCTACGGCGCCGTCCGCCCCCGCATCGCTCTGACCAACCCGGGCGACCCGGGCCCGGCAGACAAGTTCCCGATGCCGGACTACCCAGTGACGGCCAGGACACCGTCCGCCGACTCCGCGAAGGGCGACGGCGCCGAGGCCTCGGACCAAGCTGCGGCCCCGGGCGGCGACCGGGCTGCGGAGGAGACCACGAAGGCAGATGACAGCAATACCGGGCTGGGGATCGGTGTGGGCGTCGCCGCTGTCGTGATGATCGGCGCCGGAGCCGGGTTCGGCCTGGCCAAGCGTCGCCGCCGCGGCGACCAGCAGCTCCCGCCGCCGGGCGCACCGATGCAGCAGCCCTATGCCGGACGTCAGCCCGATGCACCGTACGGGGGGCAGCAGCCATACGGAAACCAGCAGTTCACCAGCCAGCAGCTCTATGGCCCGTCGGTGCCGGACAGCAGGTCGGACGACCTCTACCCCGGCCCCTGAGGCGACCGGCCGCAGAATGATCCGGGCCCGGCAATCGAGTGCCCGCTTCCTGACTACCGGGCGCTACATCACCGGCCGATGCCTCGAAGGAAACGGCTGGACTCAGCATCGCCCGCTCGACCCGTCGTGGGGCCTTGTCGGTATGCGGAACAGATGCCGTACGCCGGACAGCAAACCGGCCATGACTCGAATCGCCCACAAGGCGGCTGCTGCAGGCCGTTGCCTCGTCTTTCCCGGGGGCGAGGGCGTCAGGTGCGCGAACGGGCGAGCGGCGTAATGTCCACCGGCCGTTGACGACCCCGAGAACAGCGAGAGGTAACGCATGCCCGCCACCAATACCCGTCGCACACGCCGCGGCGCGGCAGCATCGGCATGTCTCGGCCTGTTGTTGGCGGGCGCTGCCGCAGCGCCGGCGCAGGCCGAGTCGACCCGTTCCGAGCAGTGGTTCTTGGATGTCATGCGCGCCGAGAGCATGTGGAAAACGAGTACGGGCGAGGGCGTCACCGTGGCCGTCATCGACACAGGAGTCGATCCGCGCAACCCGGATCTCAAAGGGCGCGTCCTGCCAGGCAAGGACCTGGCCACAGGACTGGCGGGTGACGAGCACACGGATTACGACAGCCATGGAACAGGCATGGCGGGTCTGATCGCCGGAACCGGGGCCTATGGCGGTGGTAAGGGGGCCTACGGGCTCGCACCAGGAGCGAAAATTCTGCCGATTCGGCTTCCTGACGGGGAGAAAGCGAACAACGGTGCGGCGGCCGACGCCGCATTCATCAAGGCCACGTCGACCGGCATTCGCTACGCGGCTGACAACGGAGCCAAGGTCATCAACGTCTCGCAGGGCGTCGAAGACGAATCGCCGCTGCTGGCTGACGCGGTCGAGTACGCGCTCGACAAGGGTTCCCTCGTCTTCGCCGCTGTCGGGAACACCGGTGACGGGGACAACGGGATCCAGTACCCCGCGGGCACCCCGGGCGTGGTGGGCGTAGGGGCGGTGGGCAAGGAGCTGCGTAAGACGCCGGAATCGCAGCACGGTGCGCAGGTGGACATGGCGGCTCCGGGAGACAAGATGGTGCACGCCTGTGGCGGCGGCACCGGGCTCTGTGAAACGCACGGCAGCAGCGACGCCACCGCTATGGCATCCGCGAGCGCGGCCCTGATCTGGTCCAAGCACCCGGACTGGACGAACAACCAGGTCCTCCGGGTCATGCTCAACACGATCGGCGGCCCCACGGACGGAGCGAAGCGCAACGACGGCATCGGCTACGGAATTGTCCGCCCGCGCATCGCCCTGACCAACCCGGGCGACCCGGGCCCGGCCGACAAGTTCCCGATGCCGGACTTCCCGGCGCAGACCAAGACACCGCCCGCCGAAGCCTCGAAGGCGGCCGGCGCCCAGGCCTCGGACGACGACCGCGGCGCTGAGAGCGCCGCGAAGCCGGAAGACAGCAACAGCGGGCTGTGGATCGGTGTGGGCGTTGCTGCCGTCGTGGTGATCGGCGCCGGAGCCGCGTTCGCTGTGGCCCGGCGCCGCCGCCGCGACGACCAGCAACTTCCACCGCCGGGTGCGCCGATGCAGTACCCGGGAGCACACCGACCCGGTACCCCGTATGGTGCGCAACAGCCGCACAGTGGGCAGCAGTTCACTGACCAGCAGCCGTACGGTCCGGCAGCGCCGGGCAGCACCCCTGCCAACCCTTACCGCGGTTCCTGAACTCGGCCGCAGAACGAAAGGCGCCAGCGCTCATACCCGTCGGGCACCCTCAACTTCTGGCGGCGCATGACCGCTACCGTCCTGTCGTGGTCCGAGGGTAGGTGGCAGACCAGTAGGGCGAAGGTGTGACCGTCACCTGACGGCCGACAAGCCGGGCGGTGGCGGAACCCCGTACAGCCCCCGCTGCGGAGAACCAACCGACCCGTACGGCCGCCAGGCGCCGTAAAGGTCGGTCGGCTGATGCGGCGCTGTGCGCAAGATCAGGTACCCGAGCTCTTGAGAGGGATGGCGCACCCAGCCTTCTCATGAGCATAAGAGGCTGCGCTTCGAGCCAGATCGATGAGGCCTGCACGTGTTGCGGAATCGCCCGGACGGCCGAGTTCAACAGTGAGGCTGATGTTGTATTGCGGGCGCTGCTCGTCCTTCTTGGCGACACAGGGGATGAAGATGGCTGCGAAGTTTTTGGAAGCGGCAGCCTCGTCGCCTGCGGGAAATCGGGTGAACGCCCGGGTGGAACTCTCGTTCAGCGCCTTTGTCCTCACCCACTTCAGCCAATCCTCCGCTGACTCGTAGGGCATTGATTCCGTTTGTGTCCTGAGTAGAATCGCCTCACTTCCCCCCGTGACCATGCAGGATGATCTATAGCTGAGACCCGACTCGTCGACGCCCCCGCTGCCGGTGTCGTCGAAATTGTACGAGGACCTCTCGGGCAGTAGTTTGCGCAGTGTGTCAGTTGCGTGTTTCGGGTGGCCTAGAGACGCGCATACATCAGCCGCTTTGATCTCGCCTTCCTCCTTGAAGGGGGGCCATTTAAACACGTATGCGAGCGCCGCAACGATGATGACAATGGTGACTCCTGCGACGGCCAGGATCTTCGGACGGGTCAGTTTCAAGGCCTAATCTTCCGTGTCGAGTTCCTTGGCTTTGCCTTCGCCGTCAAGATAACTGTGCACGTTCTGACCGGCGTCGTCGAATCCTGTCTTTGCGTGCTCGGCCACTGAGGCTTCGATCAAGGGATATTTGTGACCTGAATTCTCTCCCGCCTTCTTTGTCGCTTCTTCGACCATGGCGAAAGCAGAATCCCTGGTGCCCTCGATGTGCTCGCCGTTGCTGTAGATGACATCCTCGGAAGTGTCTTTCATGGACCCATCGGTGATTGAGCTGATGATCTCACTCGTGGCTGTTCCGGCCAACCCTCCTGCCACGACGGCGCCAGGGCCGCCGATCGGTGCAGTGCCCAAGCCGACACCAATCCCGACCAGACTTCCGCCCCAGGTCGATGCGCCCTTGATGGCCGCGTTGTATTCGGCATCCTTTGCACCGCCTTCTAGCTCACCCTCGAATGCGCGTCCTCCGCCGATCAGTCCTTCGATGTTGCCGGCTGTCCGGGAGATGTGACCAGCGGCCTGTTGCAGGGACTGCTCAGGCGGGAAGTGGGAGTCGGCGGCGTACGCCTCCGGGTGCTGGAAGTGGTACTGCATCAGATGGCTGGTATAGCTGGCTTGCCCTAGGTTCACTGCGGCATACCCCTCAGGGTTGCGCCCAACCGTATAGAGGAACCTGGTGATGTCTTTTTCGCGCAGGCTTGCAGTACTGCCCGCATTGGGGAAAAGCTCCTCTTCTCTGCCGGAGCCGGCATGTAGGCCGCGGTGAATATCCGGCATGTATTCGGCGGCGATTTGCCCCATACTGTCCGACATGTAGCCGTTCTTGCTCAAGCGTTCAGGATTCTCTGAAACGGAAGAGAAGATGCTTTCCACGAGCTTGGCCTGCCCGGAATTGTGTGCAGGAGTGTCCAGTGTTGGGTACTCGCCGGCAGGGTGCCCCGTAGTGGCGGCTTCGAGGGCCAACGCCATGTTGTTCTTACCGGTGTTGATTTCATCGCCGTGGAAGTCGGTCTCCCTGGGCCAGTCGCGCTCTTCGAAAAGGTAGTCGAAGTTGGACAGCGTCTTCTTGCCCATTTTCCCGTCGCCGTCCGTATCGTGCTCGAACGGGTTGTCGGGGTCGTTCTTGGACACGAACTCCTGGTTGAAGAAATCTGTAGCGGCATCGGGGCTGTTCGACAGGCCCTTCAGATACCCGGTGAAGGGATCGCTCCCGCTGTCCTCGCCGATGCGGTTGAGGATCTGGTCCGTTCCCATGTGCTGCCAAGCCGAGTTCGGGTTTGCGCCGTTGCCCGTGAGCTTGCGCTCCTTCTCCATGAGCTTGGTGCCGTAGTCCTTCATGAACTGGTCGTCGTAGTCGCCGGTTCGCATCAGGTTGCTCATGACCTGGAAACCCATGGGGCCGCCCTTGTCACCGTAGATGGGCTTGTCGCCCATGTTGATGACGTTGCGCCGCCAGTCGTCCATCGCGGTCGAGTCGCTCTGGGAGGCGTTGGCCAGGGTCATGCCCAGGTTGCGCTGCAGGTCGTCGAGTTGGTCGCGGCGGTCGTGCCCAATGTCCCAGGCCATGCCGGGGTTGTTGATGCCGGCCCAGAACTCCATGGTCTTCTGCGGGCCGAGTGTGGTGGCGAACCGTTCCGAGAAGAGGTCGTCGTTCTTGTACTTCTTCAGCCCGGCGTTGATGCGGTCGAAGTCCTTGACCGTGAGGTCCTCAGGGTTCTTCTTGGCGATCTTGGCCAGAGCCTCGGCTTCCTTGATGGCCGTAGCCGCGTCATCCCGGCTCTTGTAGCTCGCATCAGAGGAGCCCATCTCGGCCTGGTCGGCGAGGGCCTTGAGGACCTTGCTCGCGGAGCTGTCACTCTCGTCCGCATCTCGCAGGATCTTCTGGATGTCGTCGCGCAGCGCGTTGATGTCGTCCGAGTTGTCCTGGTCCGCGTGGGTGCGGGCCTCCGGCGGGATGTCTGTGGTGACGGTGAAGCCGCCCTCATAGCCGATGACCTTGATGTTCTTCTGGCGACCGCGACTCACGGCCTCCGTCAGTTGTTTCTGGTAACCCTTCAACTCACCCCGGGTGTCGTCGAGGATGCTGTGAATGGTCTTGGCCTGGGTGTGGGCATCACTGAACTCCCCGGCGGTCTTGCCGATGAATTCCTTGGTCACCTGGGAGTTCATGCCGGTCCAGTCGGCTTTGTTGGCAGCCTTGTGCAGTCCGTCTTCGGCCTGCTTCTTGAGCGTGGCCAAGTTGGTGACGAGGGTGCCCCAGTCCTCGACAGCGTCGTCGAGCAGCTTGAAGTCGGCGCCGAGGAGATCGTCGAAGTTCATCAGCTGTCCTTCTTCTCGTCCGGCTTCCCGTAGTACGCGGGGTTCGGCTTGCCGGGCTCGCCGACGCGTTCGTCGAAGCCTTGGTCGAGGGCGTCGATGCTGCTCATCTGGCGCTGGATGTAGTGCTCGTCCCCCTCGTGCACCTTCTTCGTCACCTGCATGTGGTTCGAGACGTGGGCGCAGGCATCCATGAGGGACTTCAACTGTTCTTCCCACCGGTCCGCCACGTGCTGTAGACCCGAACCCAGTGAGAAGCCCTGGCCCAAGAGGTTGCCTGCGGCTTTGCTACTGCTGGAGTCGGCGACTCGGGCCTTGTCCCACAAGCCGTCGTAGAGGGTCTTCGCGTGACTTCCGATCTTGGTCAGATCAGCATCCTTGACCGTGAGGTCACCCGTTTTGCCAGGGAGCGGAGGGGAGGCGCCCCCGCCGCCGTCAACTTGGTTGAGCCTCATCTGCGTTGACTGCCGCTCCGCGGCGTCCGTCTTGAGCTGCTCCCATTCGTCCCATGCCATGGGTGAGTACCTTCCCCCGTGTGTCCCCGTGCGCCCGCTCGCTGGCGTGACTCTCCGATGCCCTAGCTCCGGACAAGCTAGCAATACCCCTGCCAGGAGCGGCGTGTCAGCAGGCAACCGCACAGGTACGCCCTTCGTCGAATCGCGGACGTAAACGTGGGTTTCGCTGCTAGTTCGATGAGGAGGGAAGGCAGGGGGGCAAGGTTGGTCCTGTGTTGACGGACTTTGGTGGTCCACCGCGCGTCTGCTGAGGGGCGTCGAGGAGGGGGTGGGGCCGATGCTTGGCTGGCGAGTACGACGGAACACCCTCGGAGTAGACGGAATCGGGGTGCCCTTTCGCTGTTGACGTCCGAGGTGGCAGGACCGACGGGCGCGGCACCCGTACCGACCGCCGTGACGCCGCTGCCTGAGAATCCGACAGTTCCACAAGCTCCTGCGCACATTGGATATCGACTCTGTCGGTACCCTCCCTGTCACTTCCCGTCCTACCCCCTCGCCAGGCGTCTCTCCGGATGCTCCAAAGGGCGGTACAACCAACATCGTGACGCCTCCTGGCGTTGTGCCACCGACATTCGGGAGAGGCGGCACGGCACCCCTTTTCACGGGCCGCGTACCGGGGACGACAGGGCCGGCGGGCCGTGGGGGACTTCACCGGTCACTGGAGGCGCAGGGCGGTCCCTGCCCCCGACCTCGGGGACTCCGGGGCGGTCCGTCGCCCCAGGAGTACATGGTGGTCAGATGGTGCCGGGCCAGAATGGCCCGGCTGCCGGTCAGGCTGGCGCCAGGGGCGGTACGGGCCGTTTGCCGACCTGGCAGCCTGACGCTCGCCGGAATGTGCCGTCCGTTGTCGACGACGAGACGAAGAACAACGAGAGGTAGAAAATGCTCACCACCAGCGCACGACGCCGCGGCGCGGCGGCCACGGCACTTCTCGGCGTGCTGTTGGTGGGCACGGCTGCCGGCTCGGCTCATGCCGATACGACGCGCTCCCAACAGTGGTTTCTCGATGCCATGCAAGCCGAGAACATGTGGAGGACGAGTACCGGCGAGGGGATCACGGTCGCCCTCATCGACACTGGTGTGGATGATTCGAACCCAGACCTGAAGGGCCGGATTCTCCCGGGGAAGGACCTCGCTCCCGCTGAGTCCGGCGATGAGACGACCGACTGGGACGGACACGGCACGGGAATGGCCGGCTTGATCGTCGGAACCGGCGCCTACGGCGGGGGCAACGGGGCCTATGGGCTGGCTCCGGGTGCGAAGGTACTGCCCATCCGACTGCCTGACACACAGAAGTCGGGCAGTAGGTTCGAGGCGGACGCGAAATTCGAGGACGCGGTCTCAACGGCCATCCGATACGCGGCCGACCACGGTGCCCGGATCATCAACGTCTCCCAGGGCATCACTGGAGACGCGGACGATTTCCCGAAGTTCACAAGCGCCGTCGACTACGCCTTGCAGCATGGGGCGTTGATCTTCGCCGCAGCGGGAAACGACGGCGACGAGGGGAACAAGGTCGGTTTTCCCGCTGCGACCCCGGGCGTTGTCGCCGTCGGAGCCATCGGCAGAGACCTTCACCGGGCCGAGTTCTCGACCCACGGGCCGCAGGTGGATGTGGCGGCACCCGGAGTGGACATGGTGCATGCCTGCGGAGGCAAGACAGGACTCTGTAAGACGGAGGGCACGAGCGATGCGGCGGCCCTCGCTTCCGCCAGTGCTGCCCTCATCTGGTCCATGCACCCGGACTGGACCAACAATCAGGTCCTCCGGGTCATGCGCAACACCATCGGCGGCCCGATCGACGGAACGGAACGCAATGACTCGATCGGCTACGGGATCGTCCGTCCCCGCGTCGCCCTGAAAACCCCCGGAGACCCGGGCCCGGCAGCCAAGTACCCGCTCCCTGACTACCCGGCGGCTGCCACGCCCCCGGCCGATGCCTCGAAGGGCGCGAGAGCCGAGTCGACGGCCGGAGCGAAACCAGCCGCGTCACCGGATTCGACGGACAGTGGCAGCAATAGCTTGCTGTGGATTGGCACCGGCGCGGGCGTTGTTGTCGTACTCGGGGTCGTTGTAGCCATCGCCGTCAAGAACCGACGCCGGGACACGGCATCGCCCGCTCGACCCGTCGGGGGGCCTTATTCGTATTCGGAACAGTCGCCGTACGCCGGACAGCAGTCCTATCCCGCGGTCCCCCAGCAACAGCCGTACGACGCACAGCAGACCGGCCACGACTCGAAGCAGCCATAGGTCCCCGATGCAGGCGGTTGGCCTCGTGTTCCCGGAGCACCCGGCTGCTCATAGGAAACCCGCATCGGGTGGGGAAGAACGCGAGCGTCTTAATGAGATCTGCTCGGTTCATCGGCAGATGGTGACCGGTATAACTCTTTCTCTCCCGTTGGGGGCATTTACTGGTGATAAGGGCGGCTATGCCCGCACCGACTTGCCGACGGGTTGACGATGCAATCGGTGCCGCCGAGATTGCTCCCCTGCAGCAGATGATGGGTGAGGAATCCTTGCAGGTCGCGAGTGCGGGGGCTCCCGACGAAGATTTTGTCGTCCTTGCGGCCGGGCAGACGAAAAGACTAGGTTCACATGCAGTGTGATTGGTTCCGCATTCATACAACGGGGAGGACCGCATGGTCTGGGAAGAGTGGGAGCAGCTCAAGAGCAAGGCGGCTGACCGGGCTCCAGCTGATATGCGGCTGAACTCCGCGCCTGCTGCCGGGGGCGGCGGTGGAGGTGATTTGGTCGTATACGACGACGAACTGGGCGCCATCGGACATGAGGCTTTCGGGCTCCATGGTGACCTGCGCAAGCAGGCGGACGTAGCCGGCATGGGAATGGACAAGCACGGATCCGGCTCCACGATGCAAGCCGCGACCGAGCTCACCAGCTCGAGCTTCGCCATGGGGCACGGGCTTTCCTCGACGGTCGAAATGTGGACGAGTCAGGTGAAGACGCTGCTGGACGCGTGTGCCCTGATCTCGAACCACCTGGACTTCTCGAAGAAGACGCATGCGAACGATGACGCACAGATCCAGGCGGAGATCCGCAGCAGGGGTGGCTCCGGCAGGTCGGTCTCGGAAATCGACAAGTACTTCAAGTAGCGGGGGCTGTTGTGTCCAGCATTACTATGACGAATTTGTCCGAAGTGAATCTCGGCAAATTAAAGACGTCAGTTGCGGACTGGAAGAAGATCGTCGATGACCTCAAGGTCCTGTCGAGCCGTGCAAAGGATGGTCTGCTCGCAAAAGCTGAGGGCGCTCAATGGGCCGGTGTCAATTCTGATGTGACGCGAGAGTTCATCAGGAAGACGGCCAAGGAGTTCGCCGACGCCCATGCCGAAGCCTCGAGCATCTATCAAGTTCTCGATGATGCATGCACAGAGCTGGTAAATCTGCAGAAGAAGCTGAACACGGCGATCCACTCGGAAGCGGAGGGCCTCGGCCTGCGCGTGAGTGACGTGGGGGGCGGGAAGGTGCATGTCTTCTACCCGCACGACCGGACCTCCGACGACAAGCACACGCAAGGTGAACTCGACACCGCACAGGCACTCGCCGATCGCATTGCCGACATCATCGGACAGGCTCGGGAGATCGACGACTCGGTGAGTCGTGCCCTGAGCAAGAGTCATGGCAACGACGAATTCAACTTCGGCCACGAGAACTACAAGTCGCTCGACGACGCTCAGGAGCAGCGGGCCGAGGAACTGGCCAAGAAGAGCCTGCAGCTCTATAAGGAGGGCAAGGAACTCTCCACGGAGGAACTGCGGGAACTGCAGACGCTCGTCAAGTACAACGCCGACGACAAAGAGTTCGCGACGGACCTGTACCGAGGTCTGGGGCCGGAGGGATCGTTGCGCTTCCAGGCCCAGCTGTCACTCGACGGAACGGCGGAAGGCGGTGAGCAACTGCGCCTGGCCAGGAGTATCCAGGACAGCATGGGCACGGCGCTCGCCACGGCCACGCCCGGTCTCGGGAGCGCGTGGACCGACGAGCTCATGCGCGTCGGGCGCAGCGATCTCGACCTGCAGATGCAGGGCAATCAGATGGTACCCAAGGGATATCAGGTGCTCGGCACACTGCTGCGGCACGGCGAATACCAGAAGGGCTTTCTGGACAAGGTCGCCAACGACATGATCGCGTACGAGCGGGAAGGCGGCGCCTGGGGCCGCCCCGATGGCCGATATGCGGGCATGGAGGGATTCGGTCTCAACGCCGACAAGGGCGGCGGCCGTGGCTGGGATCCGATCACGGGCGTGCTGGAGGCGTACGGGCACAACCCGGACGCGGCGACCGCTTTCTTCCATGCCGATGTGGCGGGGTCGGGCAAGCAGATGTCCAACCTCGACTACTTGATGGGCATGGGGGCGGACGGCAAGGGCGAGGGCGCCCGGCAGTGGATTCCGGACATGACCTCTCCCATGGCCGCCAAAGAGCCCACGATCTACGGGAAGGACGCGCTCGGGCACGCGCTCGAGGCCGCGACGACCGGGCTTCCGTACGACCACGGTGATGTGGGCAAGCACCCGGAGCACACGGAGCAGCAGCACGACCTCATGGAACAGGTCGTCAACGCCGTCGCCAAGGACCCCAAGTTGGCCGACGACACCATGGGTGACAGTCTCGGACGCATGGCTGGCGAGTACATGCCGGAGGTGAATTCGACTCTGAGCCAGTCCAACGGCTTCAACGATCTGTACGGCAGCCCGACCAAGTTCACCGACCCGCTCGCCACCGCCGAGTTCCTCGACACGGTCGCCAGAAACCCGGACGGCTACGCGGAGGCCACCATGGGAGCCGAGAACTACTCGGCCGGCCTGATGCACGATGTCAACGCCCACCCGGAGAAGTACGCGGGAACACCAGCCGAGAACCTGAAGCACATCGCCTACAACACGGGCACGGTGGAGGGCCTCCTCTCCGGCGCACGGCACGACGAGATCGTGACGGGCGGGCAGCAGAGCGACAAGGACTACAACGAAGCCCTGCAGAAGCGCGCTGACATGTTCAACACCGCGTTCGGGTCCACGGTCGGGCTGGCGACCGAGCGCGTCCCGATCGCCGGTGAGGTCATCAACGGCGTCACCGAGGTGGTCGTGGGTGAAATGGTCGAGGGCGCGGAGCGGAACACGTCCGCCGAGACGGCCCACACGGCGGGCGAGTCCTCCTTCAACGCCCGCCAGAACGCCCTTGACCAGTCAGCGAACGGGTTGATGGTCGCGGGAACCCCGGACGGCGTCGATCCGACCGATATGCGTCGGGACGTGAGTCAGCAGACCGGCGAGGGCTTCGATCACGGTAAGGAACTTCAGCGCGAGGCGAAGGACCATTACCAGCGCAACCCGCCGAAATGAACATGGCCCAGTTGTAGTTGCCGAAGCGCTGTGGCGCACTCACGACACCGAGCAGGGAAGACATGAGCGTCGGAAAGATGTCCGGCAGAGCGAAAGCGCTCTGCGTGGTGGTGGTTTTGGCGCTCGTCGGAGCGGGCCTCTACGTGTGGCTGTCCCGATCCGACGGAGGCGAGGACAGTGCGCTGAAGGCCCCCACCAAGCCGTGCTGGGACGGAGCGCCGGACGGGGCCACGTTGCAGAAGCTCCTCGGTCCTGGGGACAAGCTTCTGCACGAACAGGATGAATTCCGGGTGGTGAAGGACCACTATCCGAGCCACTGCCAGTACGAGGCGCAGACCGCAGGGTCGGTGGACACCGTTCTGGATGTCGACGTGGTGTGGAACGACGACGCACTTCCGACGAACGAGCTGCCCACGTCCGACGCGCAAGGGAACGAGTCCAGGACCCGGTGGGACGCCGGAGTGCTCGCGTACTACCTGAGGGCGTCACAAGTGGTGTTTTTCGAGTGCGTTCCCGACTTCCCCGCGGATGCGCCCGCCTACATGAAGCGTGACAAATACATCAAGGTTGATGTGCTGGCGCGGCCGATGAAGGGCAGTGGCCTGTCTGCGCTCGAAGCACGGAAGGTAGGCCTGGACGCCGTGCTCCAGGTGGCCCGAGACGTCGCGAAAAAGGCGGGTTGCAAGAACGACACCAATCTTCCGAACTCGGTTCCTTCCGTGACCAAGCCCAATTGGCCTGGATTCGATCGCTGAGTTCGGCCGACTACCGAGGATGCGCCGAAGGGGTGCTCCGCCGTGGCGGGGCACCCCTTCGTGAACGTGCAGCCCAGCGCCGTTGGGCTGCCAGAGGCCGTGACCGGAATCGAACCGGTGTGCTTCGCTTTGCAGGCGAATCCCTAAACCACTCGGGCACACGGCCAAGCTTTCGTTCTTGTGAGTACGACCGTAGGGCGCCGTGCGGGGCCCCTCAAGGGTTCGGGCGGTCCCGCAACGCGACTGCCATACGCCGTTCACGATCAGGGGTTGCCCGCCCGGGGACGTAGGGCGAAGGGACCAGGAAGGCCCCCGTCGTTCGACAGGGGTCAGGGAGTTCCATGCCCCTTACTCTGATCCGTATGGCGGCACTCGAGGATGACAGGGACGTTGGGGTGGGGCCGGGGGTCGCTCCTGGGCCGGGGCTTGAGGCGATCACCGAGATCGAGGGGGTGCTGGGGCGGACCTATCGCGCGCTGAGCATCGGCATCGTCACCGTCGTCCTGCTCATCGCCTTCGAGGCGACCGCCGTGGGGACCGCCATGCCGGTCGCCGCGCGGGAGTTGGACGGGGTGTCGCTGTACGCCTTCGCCTTCTCCGGGTACTTCACCACCAGCCTCTTCGGCATGGTGCTCGCCGGGCAGTGGGCCGACCGGCGCGGGCCGCTCGGGGCGCTGGCGGTGGGGATCGGCGCGTTCGCCGCGGGGCTGCTCGTCGCCGGGACCGCGGGGAGCATGTGGTCGTTCGTCGCCGGGCGGGCCGTCCAGGGGCTCGGTGGAGGGCTCGTCATCGTGGCCCTCTACGTCGTCGTCAGCCGGGCCTATCCGGAGCGGTTGCGGCCCGCGATCATGGCGGCGTTCGCGGCGAGCTGGGTCGTGCCGTCGATCGTCGGGCCGCTCGCGGCCGGGGCCGTCACCGAGCACCTGGGGTGGCGGTGGGTGTTCCTGGGCATCCCCGTACTCGTGCTGCTGCCGCTCGGCGTCGCGCTGCCGCAGATCCGGCGGCGCGCCGGGGGACCGGTCGAGGGCGCCGGTGGCGGGGCCTTCGACCGGCGCCGGATCCGGCTCGCGTTCGGGATCTCGGCCGGTGCGGGACTGTTGCAGTACGCCGCCCAAGACCTGCGGCCCCTCGCCCTGCTGCCCGGTGTCGTCGGCGCCGCACTGCTCGTGCCGGCCGTCCTCGGACTGCTGCCCCGCGGTACCTACCGGGCCGCGCGCGGGTTGCCGTCGGTGGTGCTGCTGCGCGGGGTCGCCGCGGGGTCGTTCATCGCGGCCGAGTCGTTCGTGCCGCTGATGCTGGTCACACAGCGGGGGCTGTCGCCGACGCTCGCCGGGTTCTCGCTGGCCGGGGGCGGTGCCACCTGGGCGCTCGGGTCCTGGATGCAGTCGCGGCCCCGGTTCGAGCCGTACCGGGAGCGGCTCGTCGTCGGGGGCATGGTGCTGGTCGCCGCCGCCGTCGCGGCCGCCCCGAGCGTGCTCATCGAGGTCGTGCCGGTGTGGACGGTGGCCGTCGCGTGGGGGTTCGGGTGTCTGGGGATGGGGCTCGTCATCTCCTCGACCAGCGTGCTCCTCCTCCAGCTCTCCGCGCCCGAGGAGGCCGGGGCGAACTCCGCCGCCCTCCAGATCTCCGACGGACTGTCCAACGTCGTCCTGCTCGCCGCCGGCGGTGCGGCCTTCGCCGCGCTGGGCGGGGGAGCGGTGGGGCACGGGGCCGCCGACGGCCTGGGCGGCTCGCACCCGGCCGCCTTCGTCGCCGTGTTCCTGCCGATGGCGGGCGTCGCGCTGGCCGGGGCGTGGGTGGCCACGCGGTTGCGGGAGCAGCCGTGAGTCCCGTGGGCCGGGGGCCAGGTGAGTCGGCGGTCCGGACCGGTGATGTCGTCGCGACTCCCGGTGAGGACGCGCCAGTTGATCTGTGACGCGCGTCCCAACCGCCGCCCGCCCGGCCTCGTCCGCCGTCTTCGTCAACGCCGTCACCGGTAGGGTGGCCCGGTTGTCATACGTAGCCGTGCCGTCCAGCCTCAAGTAAATCGGAGACCGTGACTACCACCGCCGCCACCAGCTCCTCGTCCCACCACCTGTCGCCCGCGTTTCCCGGCCGCGCCCCCTGGGGCACCGCGAACAAGCTGCGTGCCTGGCAGCAGGGGGCGATGGAGAAGTACATCCAGGAGCAGCCCCGCGACTTCCTCGCGGTCGCGACGCCGGGGGCCGGAAAGACGACCTTCGCACTGACCCTCGCGTCGTGGCTGCTGCACCACCATGTCGTGCAGCAGGTGACCGTGGTCGCGCCGACCGAGCACCTGAAGAAGCAGTGGGCGGAGGCGGCCGCGCGCATAGGGATCAAGCTGGACCCCGAGTACAGCGCGGGTCCGCTCAGCAAGGAGTACCAGGGCGTCGCCGTGACGTACGCCGGTGTCGGTGTGCGGCCCATGCTGCACCGCAACCGCTGCGAGCAGCGCAAGACCCTCGTGATCCTCGACGAGATCCACCACGCCGGTGACAGCAAGTCGTGGGGTGAGGCGTGCCTGGAGGCGTTCGAGCCGGCGACCCGGCGGCTCGCCCTGACCGGTACGCCGTTCCGCTCCGACACCAACCCGATCCCCTTCGTGCAGTACGAGGAGGGGAACGACGGGATCCGGCGGTCCTCCGCCGACTACACGTACGGGTACGGGAGCGCGCTCGGCGATGGCGTCGTGCGGCCCGTCATCTTCCTCTCCTACAGCGGCAACATGCGGTGGCGGACCAAGGCCGGTGACGAGATCGCCGCGCGGCTCGGCGAACCCATGACCAAGGACGCCGTCAGCCAGGCCTGGCGCACCGCCCTGGATCCGCGCGGCGAGTGGATGCCGAGCGTGCTGCGCGCCGCCGACGCCCGGCTCACCGAGGTCAGGAAGGGCATCCCGGACGCGGGCGCCCTCGTCATCGCCTCCGACCAGGAGTCGGCGCGCGCCTACGCCAAGCTGATCCGGGAGATCACCGGTTCCAGAGCGACCCTCGTGCTCTCCGACGACGCCGGCGCCTCGAAGCGGATCGACGACTTCGCGGCGAGCGAGGACCGGTGGATGGTCGCCGTCCGCATGGTGTCCGAGGGCGTCGACGTGCCGCGGCTCGCGGTCGGCGTGTACGCCACGACCATCTCGACGCCGCTGTTCTTCGCGCAGGCCGTCGGGCGTTTCGTGCGGTCCAGGCGGCGTGGCGAGACCGCGTCCGTCTTCCTGCCCACCGTCCCCGACCTGCTCGGCTTCGCCAACGAGATGGAGGTCGAGCGCGACCACGTACTCGACAAGCCGAAGAAGGACGGGGAGGAGGACCCCTACGCCGAGTCCGAGAAGGAGATGGAGGAGGCCAACAAGGAGCAGGACGAGGACACCGGGGAGCAGGAGCAGTTCTCGTTCGAGGCGCTGGAGTCCGAGGCCGTCTTCGACCGGGTCCTCTACGACGGCGCCGAGTTCGGTATGCAGGCCCATCCGGGGAGCGAGGAGGAGCAGGACTACCTCGGGATCCCCGGGCTGCTCGAACCCGACCAGGTGCAGTTGCTGCTCCAGAAGCGGCAGGCCCGGCAGATCGCCCACAGCCGCAAGAAGCCGGACACCGAGGCCGATCTGCTCGAACTGCCCGCCGAGCGGCGGCCCGTCGTCTCCCACAAGGAGATGATGGAACTGCGCAAGCAGCTCAACACCCTCGTCGGCGCGTACGTCCATCAGAGCGGCAAGCCGCACGGTGTCCTCCACACCGAACTGCGGCGCGTGTGCGGCGGGCCGCCGAGCGCCGAGGCGACCGCGGGGCAGTTGCGGCAGCGCATCGCCAAGGTGCAGGAGTGGGCCACCCGCATGAAGTGACATGGGGATCAAGTGGGGGCAATCGGCTATAACTCAGGCCCCGGGCTGACCGGATTCTGGACGGAGTCTTCCGCTCAGCGGGACGACCTCGCTACATTCCCGGCAACGCACACGCCCCGTGGCAGCGCCGCCGCGGAGCGCAGCCGGTACGCATGAAGACAGTCGTATGCAGCCGTATGCAGCCCAGCGCCTGATCACCGACCGGCGGCTCTGACGCGCGTCGCCCAAGGGACAGGCGGCGACAACCGCCGCGTAGGAGACCGCCGACCCTCACCACTAAGGAGTGGGCGTCGTGACCGCGGAGACCTCCCAGACGCTCGACCGGGGACTGCGCGTCCTCAAACTGCTCGCCGACACCGATCACGGGCTGACCGTGACCGAGCTGTCCAACAAGCTCGGCGTCAACCGCACCGTCGTCTACCGACTGCTCGCCACGCTGGAGCAGCACGCCCTTGTACGCCGTGACCTGGGTGGCCGCGCCCGGGTCGGGCTCGGGGTGCTGCGGCTCGGCCGGCAGGTGCATCCGCTGGTGCGTGAGGCGGCGCTGCCCGCGCTGCGGTCGCTGGCCGAGGACATCGGGGCGACGGCGCATCTGACGCTGGTGGACGGTTCGGAGGCGCTGGCCGTGGCCGTCGTCGAGCCGACCTGGACGGATTACCACGTGGCGTACCGGACGGGGTTCCGGCATCCCCTCGACAAGGGGGCCGCGGGGCGCGCCATTCTCGCTTCGCGGCGGGGGGTGCTGCCGGAGCCCGGGTACACGTTGACGCACGGCGAGCTGGAGGCGGGGGCGAGTGGTGCGGCGGCGCCCCTGCTCGGGGTGAGCGGGCTGGAGGGCAGCGTGGGGGTGGTGATGCTCGCCGACGCGGTGCCCGAGCGGGTGGGGCCTCGGGTGATGGACGCGGCTCGGGAGGTCGCCGACGCGTTGCGCTAGCCGCGCGGGGGCGGGTCGGGGTTCGGGGGCGCGGATCGTGGGCCGCCCCGCTTTGTGCGGCCATCTCGCCGCGGGGCCGAGGGTCTTGCCCGGCCGCCGCTTCGGTGGGGGTTGGGCGCGCAGTTCCCCGCGCCCCTGGGATGCGCCCTGCGTGCGGCATCTCTCGCTTCCCTGGGATGCGCCCTGCGTGCGTCCTCGTACTCGCGGGCGCCCACCGCGCCCCCGCAGCCGCCCCGCTTTGTGCGGCCATCTCGCCGCGGGGCCGAGGGTCTTGCCCGGCCGCCGCCTCGGTGGGGGTTGGGCGCGCAGTTCCCCGCGCCCCTGAG